>CAYVYN010000013.1:0-3571 GCA_964455905.1 uncultured bacterium | reverse complement strand
CAAGATATATGGATAAGATTACTCCAGCACCAGACAAAGTTTTTACAGTGAAAGATTATAGAGAAGCTTTCGTGGACTCAATGGTAACCGATCTGATTAAAGATAATAAAATTTACGGCACAGCGTTGTGGGTAGACTCTTTAGGGTTGTATTACAACAAAGATTTAATGGGAACAGCAGGGATCGCAGTTCCTCCAAAAACCTGGGATCAACTTGCTGAACAATCAAGGAAAATTACACGCCAAGATTCTAATGGTTATTTTAGTCGTAGTGGGGTTGCAATAGGAACAAACTCTAATGTTAACCGTGGAGTGGATGTTATCTATTTATTGATGCTTCAAGCTGGAACAATCCCTTGGACTGCAGATGGAAGCTCTCCTCAGTTTGCTGGCAGCGTTAACAAGGGTGGTAACCAAGTAAATCCTGGTGAAGAAGCAGTGAGCTTCTACACTTCATTCTCTGATCCTTCTGGAGGAAACTATACGTGGAACGAAGACAGTGATTACTCAACTGATGCATTCGCAAATGGAAGAGCTGCATTCCTATACGGGTACTCATACACTCGTGGGCAGATTGATGCTAAAGCACCAAATTTAAATTACGATGTTGCGCCAGTCCCTCAAAACAATCTTGATAACCCAACTGTTAACTACTCTAATTACTTCGCAGAAGTAGTTAGTAAGCAAAGTAAGCAGTCAGCTTGGGCGTGGGACTTCTTGAAATTTGCTACTAGCAAAGATTCTTTGGATAAATACTATAAGACAGACAAGCAACCATCATCACGCCGTGATTTGATTGAGTTACAAACAAGCGATGTTGAAATTGGAGTATTCGCTCATGCAAACTTAACCGGCAAAACTTTTTATAAAGCAGATGAAGCAAAGTTTGATGCAATCATAGGTGACATGATCGATAACATTGTCTTACGTGGCCAGCCAGTTGAACAAGCTTTGACTCGAGCACAGTCACAAGCAGGCACGCTATCTTTGATAAGAAAATAAATCGAATGACAAAAACACTCAGTCGAATAAAAAATGTTGTAGCTACTAGTTTAAGCAAAGCAATTATTGCTGCATCTTTGTTTGCGACTTTAGGGATGGTCTATGCTCAGATCGAACCTGTAGTTGTTGTGCAGGCGCAATCAGCAGAAGCTACAACAATTGCTGAGCAAACAGCTTCGCTACTTTATCAGACAGCTTTAAGTCAAGGGAAAACTAAACAAGAAGCGCAGAATATTTCAGATACAACACGTAGTGGATTGATAGCAGTATATCAAACTGCTTTTGCATCTGCTAAAGCTGCTAAGAAAACAGATTCACAAGCAGAGAAGTCTGCAATAGAGGAAGAAAATAAAGCTGCGCAGAAACTTATTACCGCAGCTAATGGGGCCACCACAGCTCAACAAGGCGCAAGTGGAACTACAAAAACTAATACTACAACAACTCAGAATGGTGATGCGGGTGGTTTTGTACCTTGTGGGAACGAAGCAACAAACCCCTGTCAGATTGGTCACCTATTTTCTGCCTTCGTAGTTATTATTAACTACCTCATTGCGATGGCGGGGTTCATTGCTGTAATAGCAATCGTTTACGCTGGATTCATGATGGTTTATTCTCAAGGTCAAGAACAACTTAAAGAAGCTAAGGGTAGAATCTCTGGCGCTGTTATAGGATTGGTTTTGGTGGCAGCCGCTTTCATTATTATTAACGCAATTTTTGCAGGTAGCCTGAGTATTGGTGTTAAAAGTGGCGGAAGTATTTTATCAAGCCCACTTGATTACATTCAGAATGGTGGTAAGTAATATATTAATACTATGCAAACACTTTTAGTACAAAAAATCGCTCAGAATAATAAAAACGTTAATGCTAAACCGGCAGCAAATAATAATGCCGCGAATACCAACAAGAGCACGCCTACAGCGTCTACTGTGGTTGTTCCAGAAATAACCAATCCATTCCCTGTATCTACATTACCAGGTGTGTTTAACCAGATTATCTATATTATTTTAGGTCTAATAGTGATGGCCGCAGTGGTGGTAATTATTATCTCAGGTTTCCGCATGCTAACCGGGGGCAATAACCCAGATCAGTTAAAGAAGGCTAAGAAGGGAATAGTCTGGGCCATAATTGGTTTGGTCGTAGCCTTTATGTCTTTCGCAATCGTTACTATTATCCAAAGAATTCTCTAAAACGATGAATCTTAATTTAAAGTTAAAACTATATAATTTGTCAGTTGCAACTGTTTTGTTTATCTTCTTTGCATCAATATTTGGCGCAACACTTTTCTTTCAGCCTTTAACTACAAATGCTGCAACGGAAATTCCTGACGAGTTTAAAAAATGTATTCCTATCGTTAATAGTTTTTCTACAACTCCTGCAAAAGTCACTAAGAGAGATCAAAGTGTAAAGATGACGGTGACAGTTAGGACTCTGGGATGTATTATCGGAAACGTAAATGGAAAATCTCCAATGTGGAATGTTTTTGCTGAGGTGAAAGATGAGACAGGTAAAAGCGATGGAGGATTCGTTTTTCCATCGACCACCACATACATGAGCGGTGCAGATTTCAAACAAGTAAATAAAAACGCTCAACACCCCGACTTTAATAAATATGATGCAACTTATACACGAACAGTTACTAATTTATTCGAAAATCTAAATGGCAATACTCTTACCATTAGTCCGAACCTGCGTTGGGATGATTTTACACAGGTGGTAAACACTGGACTAGCAAAAAAAGTTACCGCCGGTGGAGCCGCTGTTAGTAATACGAATGCTAACGCTAACGCTAATACAAACACTGGAAACCCGAATGAGAACATTAATACAGACGTTAGTAGTAAATTTGATAAAGGGCTTGATGAAAAGATTGGTGACTTTTGGAATCCTCTTGAGAGAGACACTCTCCCAGAATTATTAGCAACTATTTTGAGAATTCTTTTTGCGCTTATAGGTATGGTGGCTGTGATTATTATCATCATTTCAGGATTCAGAATGGTGTTGGCTAGTGGCAACGAAACAGAATTAACAAAAGCAAAAGCCGCAATCACTTGGGCGATAGTAGGACTAATAGTTTCACTAATGGCGTTTAGTATTGTTGCGATTGTCCAAAGATTAATTCAAACAAACGTAGTTATATAAATTTCGAAGAAATGAAAAATATAAAAAAAATATTTGTGGTGTTGGGGATTACAGCTTTCGCGTTTGGCGGTTTATTAATGTTGAGTGGTATTAATGTTGTCACTGCAGCAAGTACCGCTTGCACAGACTTAGAAAAGCAAATTTCTGGAAGCGGTTTCAATGTGAATGAACAACTTCCGGTTTACTGTACTACTGAGTCCATCTACAATAAAATCTTATTCGGTGCCTTGTATGCGGTAGGAATTGTGGCAGTTATCATGATTATCTATGGTGGCTACATGTATATGACTGCTCAATCTAACGAGGATCAGAGGAAAAAGGGTCGCGATATTCTTACATGGGCCGTGTTAGGTTTAATAGTTGTTGTGCTTGCAGCGTTGCTCGTAAACGTAGTTGTGAACTTGGTTGTTGAAAACCGGTTTGTGTAATTC
>CAYVYN010000012.1:0-5639 GCA_964455905.1 uncultured bacterium | reverse complement strand
ATACGGTCGGCGCTACGATGTACTCGCGCCAGGCGACGGGGTTCGTCGGCTGGGGTGTACACCTCAACTCGAGCGGCATGGCCGCGGGCAACGCGGTCTTCCCCGCGATCAAGGCACTCAACGCGCTCGGACCTACGGGCGGCGCGGGTCCGCAAGGTCCGACGGGAGCTCGAGGCGCAACGGGCGCGGGCGTCACGGGTCCGCAAGGTCCGGACGGCGCCGTAGGGCCTCGCGGCTTTACTGGCGTCACCGGACCGACGGGCCCCCGTGGCGCGACGGGTCCGCAGGGCATCGACGGCGCGGTCGGTCCTCGCGGATTCACCGGCGCGACGGGGCCTCAAGGGGCGACGGGGCCGCAAGGTCTGACCGGAGCACAGGGTCCGACCGGAGCGCGCGGCGCCACGGGCGTCGGCGTGACCGGACCACAAGGACCCACGGGCCCCGAGGGTGGACCCATAGGTCCGACGGGGCCGACGGGTCCGCAAGGTGCTACAGGCGCGCGCGGCGCGACGGGCGTCCAGGGCGCGACGGGCGTCCAGGGCGTGACAGGTCCTACGGGTCCGCGCGGTGCGACGGGTGTTGCAGGCGCAACAATCGGCACGACGGGCGTCAACCAGGTCATCCAGGGCGGGCTCGCGCTCGACGGGTGGCGAGAGGCGACGGGTGTCTCGATCGGCGTGGCCGCAGGAGATCGGTGGATCTACGGACTAGGCGGCGTCACCGGCGTGGTCTGGCTCCCGTACTCAGACGTCCCGGGTCGCGTGCTGGGCGTTCGCGCGGGCGGGGGCGGTGGAAATCGACCGCTCAACGTACGCGTCGCGACGGGATCTGCGGCCCTGGGGGCAGGTGAAATCGACAACGACTTCGGCGCGGGCAACGTCTGGGTCGGCAGCGCGACCGGCGAGCTCGCGAATTTCGTCTATAAGGCGACGGGTCTCTGGTATCGCGCCGAGCCCCGTGTCTCTTCGGCGGGCGGCGGCGCGACGGGAGCGCAGGGCGCGACGGGTCCGCAAGGTGCGACGGGTCCGGCCGGTGGTGGCGGCGGTGGTGGCGCGACGGGGCCGACCCACGGTACGACGGGCGTGCTGCAGCGCTACCTCGGCGGTGCGCAGCTTTCAGTGCGAAACGTCAGCGGCGCCACGGGCGCGTCGTTGCACCCGGGCGACTACTGGGTCCTCATCACGTCGACGGGCGCCACGGTGCCGATCACGCTGCCAGCTAACGCAGTCCCCGGCACCGTCGCGGTCATCAAGGACGCCGCGGGCGGCGCGGGCGTCTCCTACCCGATCCACATCCGCGGCGCGACGGGCTTCGTCGACGGATCGCCGACGGGCGTCGTGATCCAAAACGCGTTCGGCGCGCGCGGCGTCGTCGCGCAGTCGACGGGCCTCTGGTTGACGGCGGGCTGATGCACGGCGTAGCGGCAGCGCGAAAAGAGTTCGACCCACGCTCCATGGCGGGGTGTCGGTGTTGGCTGCGTGCTGATCGCGGCGTCGAAATCATCAGCGGCAAACTTGCGCGCTGGTTCAATCAGGTCTCGGGCGTCTCGGGTGACGCGGTGCAGGACGTCACCGCCAAGGCGCCCGCCATGGGGACGGGCAACAATGGCAAGCCGTATTTTCTGTTCACGGGTGCCGAAGGTCTCCGCTGGGCGCTGGCGCTGTCGGGACCGTCGACGCACTTCGTCGTATGTCGTTTTACGGCGACGATGGGCGTGAACGACGCGTGGATCATGTACCTCATGAATAATGGAGGTACCGCCAAGATCTCGGAGATCACCACGTTCGGCGGGTATACCAAGCTTACCGCGAGCGCGGACAACACCGTGGCAACAGCGACCGTCGGCTACTCGATACCCGATCAAGACCAACTGCTCAAGCTGCACTCGCTCGGCTACAACGGCGGGACCAATACGCTGACGGCAAGCTACAACATGACTCTCAACGGCGCCGATATCACGCTGGGGACTGGCGGCACGGTGGGACCGTACACGGGGTTTCAAACATCCATCGGAGCATTTGTCGACGTCTCCAACGCGATTACGTTTGGCTCGCGCATGGAGCTCTACGAGATGATCGTCTTCGATCGCAACGTGGTTGCGGCTGATCGCGCCGCGATCTGGGGCTACGTCAAGACACGCTACAATTTGTAATTGTGCACGCGTGCCACGTTGTGGCACTTTGTGACACGTCGCCGTGCTGCTCGAAACTATCCACACTCGCGTAACGCAGACGCTCAAGCGCGCGCTCCGGCGCGCCGCGAAGAAGCGCGGGCGCAAGCTCGGCGATCACGTGCGCATGGTGCTCGAGCAGCACGTGCTCGACGAATCCCAGGAGACCGATGAAGAAGGCGAGTGAGAAGGTGGCCGGCAACGTCCGCCACGAGGAGCTGCGCGCGATCGTGGCCGGGGCCCCGAGTGGGCTCGGCGCGCAGACGCTGCGGATCTACCTGAGCTACAGCAAGGCGGACCTGGCCAAGCTGCTCGAGCTCCGCCGCGCCAACGTCGAGAGTTGGGAGATGAACGAGATGCCCGTGCCCGAGTACGCGTGGCAGAAGCTCGGGCGTATGATCACCGAAGCCTTGAGGGACGCATGAAGATCTCGCTTTGTATGATCGCGCGCGACGAGGAAGTGAACCTCGCGCAGTGCCTCGCTTCGGCGGTACATCACGTCGACGAGATCATCGTCGTTGACACCGGCAGCAAAGACCGCACGCGTGAGGTCGCTCGAAACTTCGGCGCGCTCGTCATCGACTGGAACCAGCAAACGCACCCGAGCGAGTTCTTCGTCGACGACGAGGCGAGCAACCGCGTCTTCGGCGGGCCGCCCCCGTATTCGGGCCTCGTCGCGCTCGCGAATTTTGCTGGCGCGCGCAACGCGGGGTTCGAGCGCGCGACGGGGGATTTCGTTCTCTGGCTCGACAGCGACGACGTGCTGGAAGGTGGCGAGCACCTTCGCGCGGTGTGCCAGCAGATGGAGGTCAAGAGCCTTGACCAAGTTTTTCTGGCGTACGACTACGCGCAGGATCATCTAGGCCGCACGCGCTACCGTCAGTGGCGCGAGCGCATCGTCCGTCGCGGCAGCGCCACGTGGGTCAACCCGATCCACGAGGTGCTGCTCCCGGCGCCTGGACGCGGGCGCAACGAGCGTGTCGATCAGATCATCGTGCGCCACCGCCGCAAGGCCGACCGCGCCAGCATCCCGAACCGTAACCTGAAAAACCTGCTGCGCGAGTACGCGCGCCAGCAGCGCCAGGACGGGCGCGTTGATCCGCGCGTGCTCTTCTATCTCGGGCAGGAGTACCGATTCGTCGACGCGCAAAAGGCGCTCCACTTCTACGAGCGCTACGTCGCGGTCAGCGGCTGGGGCGAGGAGCGCTCGCACGCGCACATCGCCATCGCGTCGCTCTACGAGGCAGGGTGCGTTGCCGTGCCCGTCGAGATTGCGCAGCAGAAAGCCTACGACCACTTCGCCGTCGCCGCGGTCGAGATGCCGGACAGCCCCGACGGTCTTTTCGGCATGGCGCGCGTCGCGCAGATCCGCGGCATGCACCACGACTGCATCGCGCTGACCGAGCGCGGCTTCGCGATCGGCAACACGGACACGATGCTGGGCACCGATCCGATGCAGCGCCTCTACTACCCGCACATCGCGCTGAACTTCTCGCTCAACGCGCTCGGGCGCGTCGAAGAGGCCGCCGCATCATGCCGCAAGGGGCTCGAGGCGTGCCCCGACGATCCGGGCGGCGGCGGCGTCGGTCCGGGCGTGCTGACCAACAACTTGAAAATCTACGAGGCGCACTTGAGTCAATCTCCCCCGCGATCGCAGCAGACGATCACGCTCAACGATCAGGAGGATCTGGCCAAGCCGCCGCAGGCGATCCCGGCCGACTCGCTGGCGATGTTCTTCATCCAGACCTGGAAACAGATCTACTACGTCGACAAGCGACCGGACGCGGCGACGGCGCTCCTCGATCTCGCCCCCGGCGTCGTGCGCAACCACCCGGCCATCGCCAGGATGCGCGCTCTCGGGACGCAGCTCCAGACAGCGACGGTGCCCGTCGACACCGCGCGCTACGGCACTTTCGGCAAAGCGTCGCCCGTCCGCGCGGAGAGCGACGGTCGCAAGACGCTCGTCCTCTGGATCGGGCAGAACATCGAGGACTGGGACGGCGAGACGCCGAATACCGTCGGCATCGGCGGCAGCGAGACGGCGGCGGCGAACATGTGCCGCCTCCTCGCCGCGCGGGGCTGGCGCGTCCTGGTCTACGGTTGCCCTCCGACGCCACGCGTCGTTGACGGTGTCGAGTACCTGCGCTGGGAGACGTTCGCGGGCTGCGACTGCGATCTGTTCATCAGCTCGCGCGACTACGCGCCCGTGTTGCGCGAGGACGTCAAGGCCGCGGTCAAGCTGCTCTGGGTCCACGACATTCACGTCGGCGAGCCGAGCGCTGCGCAAGAGCGGGCGTTCCTGCGCTACGACCGGATCCTGTGTCTGTCCGAGTGGCACAAGAGCTTCTTCTGCAACGCGTACCCCGTGTTGCACCCAGATCGGGTGCACGTCACGCGCAACGGCATCGATCTCTCACGCTTCGAGGGCTTCTCGCTCGCGCCGCGGAAGAATCATTTGATCTGGTCGAGCTCGCCACCGCGTCGCCTCGACGTAGCGCTGAACAACCTGCAGTGGATCCGTCAGCAGGTTCCGGACGCCGAGCTCCACATCTACTACGGCTTCGAGACCTGGGAGAAGTTCGCTCGCGCGCGGGGCAACGAGGCCGAGCTCGCCGAGATCCAGCGCTACCGCGACTTGATCGCCGCGACCCCGGGCGCCGTCTACCACGGGCGCGTCAACCAGAAGCAACTTGCCGAGGCATTTCTGCAGGCGAAAGTTTGGGGCTACCTCACCGACTTCCAGGAGACGTCGTGCGTCACGGCGATGGAGGCACAGGCCGCCGGCGCCGTGCCCGTCGCGTCGAAGCTCGCCGCGCTCGCCGAGACGGTCAAGCTGCCCGCGTCGTTGGTCGAGCTCACCGAGGGGCACGCCAAGATCTGGGTCGACAAGGTCGTCCGCCTACTGACCGATGAGTCCTACTGGTGTGATCAAGCGCAAAGCTGTGCCTTGTTGGCTCGCCATTTTTCGTGGGACGACGTCGCGACGGAGTGGGAGCGACTCTTCGAGACCATCACCGAGCAGAACAAAATCAACCCGCTGCACCCCTGGAAGCGAGTCGCCTAATGCCGCGGACGATTGCGATGATCTATGGCCAGATGTCGACCGGCTCGCGCGGGCCGTACATCCCGTCGGAGCTCTACACGAAGAAGGGCCTGACCGGCAGCGAGTCGAGCTTCTTTAACCTGGCGCGCGGTCTTGCCGCCGCGGGGCACGCCGTCATGGTGTTCTGCGCGACGCCCGAGGCGCAGGAGACCACCGAATGGGGCTTCGGCGTCATGCCGCTCGAGGCGCTACCGGCGCTCGCCGCGATGGCGCCCGACGTCGCGATCTCGTGGAACGAGCCCGACTACCTCGAGTTCGCTCCGCCCGGCGTCCTGCGGCTCTGCGCCCAGCAGCTCAACGACTGGCGCTATGTGCGCGGCGATCTCTTCCACCTCGCCGACTGCGTCATCTACCCGTCGCAGAACC
>CAYVYN010000011.1:0-10180 GCA_964455905.1 uncultured bacterium | reverse complement strand
GATGGTACTGTACACAAGAGTATGGGAGAGTAGGTCGCTGCCAAGGTTTTTTTACATGCCCTCTAGGTTGAATAAATCTAGAGGGATTTTTTTTGTCCTGATTTTTTTGAAAATAATTCCAGTTTTTTTAATCCAAGACAAAAGTCTTAAGAAATTACTTTCAAAGTTTTAAGCTAGTCACACTAGCTAGTCTTTTCATGTAGGAAGCGTACAGCCCCTTTTCACATTTTTTGTTTATGTGCATATTGGTATTTTTTTGATTAAAAACCCCCTCTAGCTTGAATAACTGTAGAGGAGGTTTTTTATATTAGAACTTGAGGCTTAAGTTTGCATAAGGTCCATTCACAGAAAAATCACTTTGAACGTGTTTCATACTCCCTGTCGAAAGAGACCCGAGCTCTAACGGCAGAATGTTTTCGTTTGTTTCATAGCCACTTAGTGGGTTGTTGTAGAAAGCTCCCATATAGCCAGCTTCTATGGATAGGATGTATTGTTTGCAAAAAGCGTACCCGTATTTAAATCCTAATTTAGCATCTAAACTAGGTACTGTTTGAGAAATCGTTTTACTACTGATTTTTTCATGATTGACGCTAATCCCGAGGTCTTTTAGGGCTGAAGAGGATCCCTTAAAGTAGTATTGAGCTGGTTGCATAGAACCAAATAAAAGTCCTACCCCAAATTCTCCTAAAAATTGAAAACTTTTATAAAGCTTGTAGGAAGTAGTAAAGCCAAGTCGAGGACCTATGCCTTTAAACTTCGATTTATTATCTAATGAGATCGTAGGTGGAGTTGGATTCCCTTTAAAGGTAGAAACTAACTGTTGTTGTATTCTTGCGCCACTTAGGCCTGAAAAAAAACGCATTTGTACATTTTGACCAACATTTAAATAGATGCCTGCATCTAGATTTAAAACGTCGTAATGAAAATTGACAGTTGCATGAGCCCTAACCAATTCTCCCACTCCTGTTGGGTCGTACTCCGTATCCGCTGTTCCTGGGCCTGTTTGAGAGAAGGGAGAGATCCACTGGAGAGTAGGAGTTACTTGAGCCGATTGACTATCGGATGTCTGTAAATGTAGCCAGTGAGCCTGCGTATCAATGCCTGTTTTTGCAAACATATAACGGGCTCCTAGGGAGAACCCTGCTTGATAGTTGGGGTTGATTTCTTCGACGTGCCAAGTAGGCGTAATAAAAGGAAGAAAGTTTGTGATAACGCCCCATCCAAGGTTTCCGGCGGATGGTTTTAGGAAAACTACTCCACCGCTTATTTCAAATCCTGGAGAAAGATCTGGAATAAATACGTCAAAAGAGTTCCTTTGAATTGGCTCATTGATTTCTTCCCCAAAGATTTGAGAGGGAAAGCAAGGAAGTAGACTTAGTAACAAAGAGAATTTGTTTATGGTTTTCATAAAGTCCTTTAAAAAAAGATTGGAAATTATTGGATGCTTATAGCGATTTTCTAAAAAAAGAGCTAGCTAGTTTTTTCTTGTCTTTTTATTTTTTTGTTGCTGCTTGAAAGTAAAATTTCGTAAGGTGATGTTTTTCTTTTTAAGGAGAGTCTTATGGGGATTTTGCGCTGTATTTTTGGTTCTGTTATTTTGGGCTGCAGCTCTTTGTTAAATGCTTTAGATGTGACTTATGGGATAGGGGCTAAGAAAGAGGGTTCTATTCCTATTACACAAGTGCAGTTTTTAGGGGAGAGGTGTTCTGGGACGAATTATTTGCAGAATTTAATTATTAAGAACTTTCATTTTGCTCCTCCTTATTTTGCGTTTAGTTCTAAGCATTTTCCTGTTTGGCTAGAAGGGGAGTGGTTTCAAAATGTTTTACCAAAATATGGTGAAAATCGATTTTATCGGAAAAACGATCATTGCTTATTTATTGTCATATTTCGTAATCCGTATGACTGGCTTCATAGCTTTTGTGAAAAACCCTACCATACCAGCCAAGAATTTAAAAAGAGTGTAAAAAAAGATTTTAGCAAGTTTATTAGAGCAACATGGGATGCTGAGCCTGATCGCAAATACGTTGAATGTAATCCAAGAGATGGATCTCCTTTTAAAAATGTAATGCAACTAAGAACGGCAAGGATTCGCAATATGTTAGCCATAGGAGAGTTGGTTGATAATATATACTATTTGCAGTATGAAACAGTAAGGGATGAGCCAGAAAAAGTGATTGCAGAAATAGCTCAGTTGTTTGGATTAGAAGCAGCAGATCCTTTTGAGCCTGTATTAGAGCATTATAAAGCAAGTCATGTGATTAGCGATACCTTTGAGGTGAAAGAATATCCGAAGATATCTAATGATGATCTACGCTACATCAATCGATATCTAGATAAAGATTTAGAAAAATTGATTGGGTATGAATTAGAAAACTAAGTTTTTAAGCTGACTAGGGAGTTTCTTAGTGAAAAAAATGGTCTTTTTTTTGGCTTGTTTGCCAAGGTTGTTAAGTAGTTTACCGCAAGGAGCTATTGTAGAAGAGGGGAGAGTTCACATGGATTCCTCTACTCCTGACACTATGGTCATTGATGCTTCTCATAAATCTGTTATTCGATATCAAAGTTTTAATGTCGGACAAGGAGAAAAAGTTCGTTTTATTCAGCCTTCAGCTTCTTCTGCCGTTTTAAATAGGGTGGAAGGGAAAAGTCCTTCCCAAATTCTTGGTTCCATTGAAAGTAATGGGAAGGTTTTTTTATTGAATTCTCATGGTATATACTTCGGCAAAGAAGCTGTTATAAGCGTTGGTTCTCTAGTCGCTTCTACTTTAGCTATTTCTAATGAAGATTTTTTGCAAGATAGATTCTGTTTTCATCTAGAAGACACAAATTACTTATCAGAAATTTATAACGAAGGATTGCTTTCAGCTGGGGCTGGAGGAGAAGTTGTTTTGATTGCGCCTGTTATTAGAAATTTAGGACAGATCCAGGCGACGGCAGGTAAGGTTATTTTAGCTTCAGCGGAGCATGTTACTTTAGATTTTTTAGGAAATGGTCTTTTGGAATTTACTGTAGAGGGTGATATTAAAAATTCCCTTATTGGGCACTTGGGATCTATACAGGCTGAGGGCGGAGAAATCTCAATGAGGCTTCCTATCGCAAGAAAAGTAATTCATGAAATTGTAAATCATGAAGGAGTAGAGCGTGGTCAGGTTTTTATCATGGAAGAAGGAGAGATTTCTTTGGTGGCAGCAAGCTCTCTTGTTGCTGATCATATAAGCCTTGAGGCTGATCACATCAAAATAGAAGGTTCTATTGATGCATCAAACAAGAAAAGCTCTGGAGGAATGGTCAGGGTCAATGGATCAGAAGTTGCTGTCGAGGGGGCTAGTTTTAATGTGTCAGGTCATTTAGGGGGAGGCAATATACTGGTAGAAGGAAACTCTATCACTGTTGACCGCAAATCTGAGTTAAAAGCTTCTTGTGAAAGTACTGGGCCTGGAGGCAGTGTTGTTTTGATCTCTCAAGAAAGTTTACAGTTTGATGGAGTCGTGATTGCTAGGGGAGGTATAGATGGTGGCAATGGCGGATTTATTGAAACCTCTAGCAAAGGGCGTCTTTTGGTAGGTCAAGCTACTATGGATGCGTTCTCTCCTAAAGGACAGACGGGAAAATGGCTTTTAGACCCAACCACGCTTAGAATTACGGCAGGGGGAACGGATCCTCTTATAGAGTGTAATCCTGTAGATTCCATCGTATCTGCTGCTACAATTGAAAATGCGCTTTCAACAGTTGTTTTGTGTGCTAATCAAATCATACAAGAAGTTCCTCTTAGTATGAATGAAGTTGGAGTGGGAATTACTTTTACAGCGCCACCGGGAGAGCAGGGAATTTTAATGCTTCAAGGAGGGACGATTTCTACAAAAAGTGGGGCTATAGAGGTGAATAATCTTCAAACAATTATTGCCAAAGATAGCTACATATCTACGATAGCAGATGGTGGACTCGGTGCAAATGTGTCTTTTGGTATTGTTGAAGGGCCTGGTTTTTTTACCTTTGCAGCGGGCGAAGCTGGAGTCATTACTTTATCTACTCTAGGCAATAGCGTGCCTTTAAGGGGGATTCGTATTTTGAACGCTGGGAATGCTTTTTTAGAGGACGTTAGCGTGCGAACTGCTTTAGAGGTTCTTTCTCCTATTACCCTAACAAAAGAAATGACTACGTTTTCTATTTTATCCAAAATAAATAATAGTTATCTAGAGGTAAATACTGTTGATGGCGTAGGAGTAGAAGCTCAGTCTTTAACGATTAACACAGGGCCAAAAGCAACCCTTGCTACAGGAAAATTAGGTGCAAAGGTCCCCTTAAAAGATATAACAATTCAAAGTAATGCGGAGGTGTCTTTAGGAGATATTCAAGCTTCTAGTTTTTTGATGACTGGAGGCATAGGTAAGGCTATTTTTCGTGATGATGTAAATCTGAGCTCTTCTTCAGGTTTTCAGGTTTCAGCCAGATTGATTTTGCTAGGAGGAATAGTTATAGCTAATAATGTAAATTTCGTTTCTATAGGGCCGATTTCAAAATCTAGCATCCGGCAAAAAATGTTTTTAGGAGATGGTATTTCTGTTATGAATTCACTTAAGGGCTCTGTAGGGACTCAAAATTATCCCTTAAACTTAACCTTGGGAGGGTCAATTGTACTGGGTGCTTCTAAGGTTATTTCTTTGTCGGGAGCTATTCCGACCTCTTCTATTACATATATTCCAGGTAATAAGCCATGTAAAGTATTTATAAATGGGGTGAATCTAGTTAATTGCTCGCATAAGCCGAAAATGCCACCGAAAGGTCTTTTTGCTTCAGTTGACGATATGAATCCTGTTACATTAGGTATTGGGTACAGCCCTCTTTCTTATCAAAATACTGGAGTCATGACACAGTTTGAGAATGTGTTTGATCTAACGAATGAAGATGCGTTCGTTTATCAAGCTATGGATCTTTAGTTTCTTCCTCCGACTTCCTTTAATAAATGTCGTTGTTTTTTTTTAGAGACCAAAATACAATCCGATTTCATATTCCGCATTTTTAGCGGATCAATTTGATGGGGTAATGGTCCGTGAATCGAAAAATCTGCCTATTTGCTTTTTGTCTGGCTCATATTGCGATGGGGCAGTTAGAAGCAGCTCGTGCCTCTGGAGCTGCTGGGGTTGTGGAAAGAGCTGTTGAACAAGAATTTAAAGTCGAAGAAATTTCCCCAGAAAAAGAAGTTCCTCTTTTGGAAATAGATATTCCAGAGGAAACTTTAGATATCCCTGCTGGTATTTCTGTGCATATTGAGTCTATTGTTCTTAAAGGGAATACGGTTCTTTCAGAAAAAGAGGTGTCCTCCCTTTTAGCTCCTTATTGTAAGAAAGAGCTTACTGGAAAAGATGTAGTAGAGCTTTGTCAAAACATTGATCGTTATTATGCAAAAAAAGGTTTTTTTCTAGCTTGGACATACCCTCCTGTACAAAAAATAGTGAATCAGGAATTGACTCTACAGGTTTTAGAGGGAAATCTTGTTGATATAGAAATACAAGGCAATACTTCTTACAAAACAAAATATATTCTGAAATTTATTTCCCACCTTAAAGACAAAGCTCTTAACTATAACGATCTTATAAAGAGCCTTACGCTTTTAAATGAAAACTTTTGTCTCACTGTTAAAGGGGTTTTAAAAAAAAGCAGTGTTGTGGGGGGCGTTTCTTTATATTTAGTGATCCAAGATAAGTTCCCTTTTGATTTTTCTGCAGGGTATAACAACTGGGGATCGAATGCGACTACCTATGATCAAATTTCTTCAGAAATTGACGTGGGAAATATACTCGCTAGCGGAGATAAACTAGTTCTGATGACTTCTTTTGGAATCCCTC
Organism: uncultured bacterium; assembly: GCA_964455905.1. GTDB lineage: Bacteria > Chlamydiota > Chlamydiia > Chlamydiales > Rhabdochlamydiaceae > CAIJXB01. The sequence continues at coordinate 4,331 of CAYVYN010000011.1, read as the reverse complement.
CTGTATTTTATTTTTTCAACCCAGTGTATTCTTTAGCCTTAAATGGTTATGGTTCTAGAATTAGTTTTTCTTACTTGTATTCATTTTCTAATATACAAAAGTTGAAATCGTTAGATTTAACAGCTTGCTCAGAGGTTGGCACCGTTGCTCTTTCTTTGCCAATAGCTCGCTCTAGAAGTTTTAGTTCAACAGCTTTTGTGAATTTAGATATTAAACAGATGGACAACTTATCCGATGGTGAGTCTATTGCTTTTGATAAACTAAGAGTTTTGCGTTCGGGCTTGTCAATGGATTACGTAGATGCAACTCTTGGCCGAAATTTTTTTAGTGGTTTTATTAGAGGAGGAATTCCAGATTTCTTAGGTGGGTATAAGGCTGTGGATTCTCGCTCTAGCAGAAAAGGTTCTGGCGCAAGGTATTTTATTTTATCTACTAATTTTCAGCGTATACAACCATTGCCTAAAGACTGTTCCTTACTTTTGACGACCTCAGCGCAAGGGTCTTTTAATTTACTTCCAGTTCCAGAGCAGTTTGCTATTGGTGGGATTGGATCTGTTAGAGGTTATCCTGCATCGGTGGCTATTGGAGATTGTGGCTATTTTGCAAACTTAGAGTTTTATACTCCTATACCTTTTTTAAGAGATCAGATTTGTAAATCCATGAAAAAGAAGTGGAAGGATTTTTTACAGTTCCTAGTTTTTGTAGATCAAGGAGGAGTATATACCAATGGGTCTATTCATGATGTGCCTTCTTCTGCCTATTTAACATCAACGGGGATAGGCCTTCGCCTTTATGGTCCTAAAAATTTAAATGTTAGTTTTGATGCTGCATTTCCTGTAAGCCATCAATATAAAATTTACTCTAGTTTTTTTTATATTCGCTTGAATATGAGCTTTTTTTAAGCTTCAGTTAGTCAAAAACTATATCTATATCGATTTGGATTTTCTGCTTTGTTGGATAATGCTTGCTTGTTTTTTCTTTAAAATTCAGAGGAAAGATTTAAAAAAAATATCGACAAAAAACAGAAAGCAAAAGAAAGTGATCTTATAGTTAACTCACTGTAAGGTGCATGTATGGGACATCGAATAGAAACTGATAGTATGGGACCTATTGAGGTGCCTGAAGAAAGATATTATGGCGCTCAGACGGCTCGTTCTTTAATTCATTTTCCCATAGGATATGACCGCTTACCTAGATCTATGATACATGCTTTGGGGATGATCAAAAAGTCTGCTGCAGAAGTTAATAGGGAAATAGGGCTTTTATCTGATGAAAAAGCAAAGTATATTATTGCAGCTTCCATGGAAGTTTTAGAAGGAAAGTGGGATGAAGAGTTTCCTCTTCGTATCTGGCAAACAGGTAGTGGTACTCAGTCTAACATGAACGCTAACGAGGTGATTGCTAATAGAGCAATTGAATTAGCTGGGGGAAAAAGAGGGGATAAAACAATCATTCACGCCAATGATCATGTAAATCTTTCGCAATCTTCGAACGATACTTTCCCAACCGCAATGCATGTAGCTGCTGTAAGTCAGCTTACATATAGGTTGTTACCTATGTTAGAAAAGTTGCGAAAAGCTCTTGATGAAAAGGCTCAGGAATTTGCTTTTATTATTAAAATTGGCAGAACGCATCTGATGGATGCTGTGCCACTATCACTTGGTCAGGAGTTTTCAGGATATGTCTCGCAGCTTGAAGAAAACGAAGAAAGAATTAGAAGCTCTTTGAAAAATCTTTGCCAATTAGCAATAGGAGGTACCGCTGTTGGTACTGGGTTAAATTCCCATCCCGATTTTGCAGAAAAAGTAGCTAAGAAAATTGCAGATAATACAGGCTTACCATTTATTTCAGCTAAAAACAAGTTCTCTCATATGGCAGCTCATGATGCATTTGTTTTTGGCAGCGGAGCACTTAAAACATTAGCCTGCTCTTTAATGAAAATTGCAAATGATATTAGTTGGATGGGATCTGGCCCGCGGTGCGGTCTTCAAGAGCTATTTCTTCCTGAAAATGAACCTGGATCTTCAATTATGCCAGGCAAAGTAAATCCCACCCAGTGTGAAGCCGTAAATATGATCGTTGCCCAGGTTTTTGGTAATGACGCTGCAATTAGTTTTGCAGGCTCTCAGGGTAATTTCGAACTCAATGTTTTCAAACCGGTAATTATTCATAATTTTTTACATTCAGTGACTTTGCTTAGTGATGCTTGTAGTTGTTTTACTGATTTTTTAGTGACCGGGATTAGGCCGAATAAGCCTGTTTTAGAAGGTTATGTTAAAAACTCTTTGATGCTTGTGACTGCGTTAACTCCCAAGATTGGGTATGATAAAGCTGCTAAGGTTGCTCATGAAGCTTTTGAAAGAAATATCTCTTTAAAAGAAGCGGCGATCTATTTGCAGTTTTTAACAGAAGAAGAGTTTGATTCTTTAGTTGATCCACAATCCATGATTCATCCAGGCTTATGAAGTATTTACAAGTGAACAAAGAAGGTTATGATCTTATCGCTGATCCTTTATTGAATAAGGGAATGGCTTTCACTGAAGAGGAGCGCTCTATTTTTAAGTTGCACGGGCTTATTCCCCCAGCAGTTTCTAATATAGAAGAGCAGAAGAAGCGATGTTATTTAGCTTTTAATACTAAAAGTTCTCCTATTGAAAAATATATTTATTTGTCTGAGCTGAAAAACTCCAATGAAACTCTTTTTTATAATTTAGTGCAGACGTACATAGAAGAGATGTTGCCGATTATTTATACGCCGACAGTCGGGGAGGGGTGTTTGCGTTTTAGTCAAATTTATAGACGCCCTAGAGGTCTTTTTCTTTCTTATACTCAGCGTCATCGGATGGACGAAATTTTAGAATCCACAAGGTTAGATGGTGTGAAGGTTATTGTCGCTTCTGATGGAGAGCGTATTTTAGGTTTGGGTGATCAGGGTGCTGGTGGGATGGGGATTACCATAGGAAAACTTTCTTTATACACGGCTTGTGCAGGGATTCATCCGAGTAAAACTTTACCAGTTTTATTGGATGTAGGAACGGATAACGAACACTTATTAGCAGATCCTCTTTATTTAGGATCTCGGCATAAAAGACTTCGCGGAAGTGATTATGAGGAATTCATTGATTTATTCATTTACGCTATCAAAAAAAGATTTCCTGGGGTATTGCTTCACTGGGAGGATTTTGCCCAATCTAATGCGCTACCTCTTTTAGAGAGATATAAAAATGTTGTTTGTTCTTTTAACGATGATATTCAAGGGACGGCTTCGATTGCGGTTGGTGTTGTTTTAGCCGCCCTAGCTACGCTTGATCAGCAACTAAATCAGCAAAAAATAGTCATTGTGGGCGCTGGTTCTGCTGGGTGTGGTATTGCTCGGCTTTTTCTTGAGTTTATGAAAGAATCAGGGCTTGAAGAATCTGAGGCTTTAAAAAATCTTATCCTAGTTGATAAGCACGGTGTTTTAAGAAAAGGTTCTTATTTGCAACCTTTTCAGGAAGTATTTGCTAAGTCTGAAAGCTATGAAGGTAATACATTATTAGAGGTTGTGAAAAAAGAGCATCCATCAATTCTTATAGGTGTTTCCGGACAGGGAGGGATTTTTCAAGAGGAAGTTGTTCGTGAAATGGCACTTTATGTAACACACCCGATCATACTTCCGTTGTCTAATCCAACGCAGTTGAGTGAAGCGACTCCTTCTGATTTGATGGAGTGGACAAGGGGTAGAGCTTTAATTGGAACTGGGAGTCCTTTTCCTTGCATAAAAAAAGAGGGAAAAGACTTTAGAGTTGATCAAATTAATAATGCTTACGTATTCCCGGGCCTTGGCCTAGGAGTTTTAGCTTCAAGAGCTTTGCAAGTCACAGATCGTATGTTTATGGTGGCGGCGAAAGCTTTGGCAGAAATGGCTCCTGCAAAAAATAGCTCAGGGGGGAATTTCTTGCCGCCTTTACGCGAGATTAGGGAAGTATCTTTTAAAATAGCTTGTGCCGTTGCGGCTGAAGCCGTCGCATCTGGCGTAGCGCCTTTTCTGTCGCCTTCAGAAATAGAAGCCCGGGTTAAAGAGGAAATGTGGGAGCCTGAATACATTTGTTATAAGAAATTTTTTTAGCGTTTCTTGGCCCAAGTCAGGATTGAGGGCTGTCTTTTTACGAGGAATAGAGGCTAGATTTTCTATTCTTTTTCTCCTATTTCTATAGGGATTCCTCTATGAAAAATACTTTTTTTAGAAAAAAAAACGAAAAACGTTTGCGATAAAAGATCGATATTCGCTATAGTTTTGGCATCTTAACGAGCGAGTCTGATAAAGACACTGAAGCAGTTAAGAAAAGCTA
>CAYVYN010000010.1:0-10209 GCA_964455905.1 uncultured bacterium | reverse complement strand
CATCTTTGTCTGATTCATAACATATCTTGTTTTCGATGGTTGCTTGCAGTTTCTTCTGTGTTGTTTCTGGTGAAATCAAGAGAAATCTCGTCGCTTCTTGCTCATCCATCTGCGTACTCGCAGTACAAAATATAGCTGTCGGATAGCCATGTATGACGACATTTTTTGTCTTATTCCCGCCTTTACCAGATTTGTCAGTGATTTTGCTCACCATAACCTTCTCATCATGTGAGAGGAGTGGGCGAAGTCTCGCCAGGAGTTCGGTTCGTGGCTGATCTATAAAGATGATAATTTTTCTATCGAGCCGAATATGAGTCTCATTTTTTTCTTTGTCATACTCTCCATTTTCATGAAAAAAAGCATTTTGAGAGACATATTGAAGCTTCATGATTGCATCCTCTGGAAAAAGCTGAGCGATCTGAAGTGGTATATAGGATTTACCGCTCGAAGAAGGAGCATTGAGAAGAATATTTATCTGAGAATCATCAGTAAACGCTGAGAGCATTGCCAGAAATACAACAACTTTATTGATATTATCCTCTCTGATGGTGAGTGAGAGTACATTTTGAATATCTGTGATACCCATTGGAGAGAAATCATCTGTTTTTACTCCCAGGGTCGTCTCACTATATGTACTCACGAGTCAATCGATTGTCCCACCGTGTAAAAAATACTCTGATATATCCTTTCCTTTTTCAGGAGGAAGCTTCACTATTTTTATCTCCATATATGGAAATCGTGCATTAAGAGTATTTGCGAGCTTATTTGCCCCGAGTTCTCCAGCTTCATCATTATCAAAAGCTATAAATACGGTTTTAATATCCTTGAGGAATTCAATCCAGTCTGATTTGAAGGTCCCAGCTCATCCCGTGGATGTGATGGCGGGGAGTCATTCTCGCTCGAGTATCATCTGGTCAAATTCTCCTTCGCAGATAAAAACATAGTCATCATTATCTATGAGGCAATTTTGACCGTAGAGCTGAGCTTCATTACCAGAAGGGTAAAACATATACTTGTTACCTTCCTCTCGTTCTGGGGACCGCCTGAGCTTGAAAAAGAGTATTTCCCCATCCCTGTCACGGATGGGAATGGTTATCCAGGTCTGACCATGAAATGTGCCATACCCGAGTTTCTTTTCATTGATGATTGTTTCATTTATTCACCTTTTTATCAGATACTCTCTGATTTCTTTTGGAAGTGATTTGTGGTACTTCAGGACATCCTTTTCTTCAATGGTATTTTTCTTTGCGGTGGCTCTGGGTTCAAAAGTCACTTTTTCATGACCTGCTATCTCATAGTCACCTGGATTATCGCCCAGTTGTTTCATTAGAGTAAGCATATTGCCCTCTGTGAGACATTTCTTGCATTGATATTGCCCCGTCTGGGCATTAAAATAGAGATGAGCTTCATTGCCCTTGGAATCTTTGTCACAGTCATTGAAGAGACAATGAGTGATGAGTTCTTTTCCGTGTTCGTGGTATTTGATATGTTTTTCACTCAAATAATCTTTGATTGTAATTGGTTGCATAATATTAATAAGTTAGAATTAGAGTTTGCAGGAATACTCGATGAAGGTTACCAAAGCGTGTGCCTGTTCATACGCCTCCTGGTAGGAAATCTCCTGACCATAGACTCTCTGATAGATAGTCTGGTATTCTTGTATATCTTCTGTGGTCATAGCTATCTCTGGTTATAGAGATAATTCTTGAGCGCCCTAGTAGATCAGGAGTACGCAAGGGGGTTGACGAGAGTACGGTTGGCAAAGTAATCCTCCACGAATTCGTCTAATTCTGGTGAATGGTCGAAGTGAAAATACCCCTTTCCATCTTGCTTATGAAGACTCATAAGTTGGAAATTTGAGCACAATAAAGCTGATGCGATCGATAAGTCGCTGGTCGTGTAATCTGACATAGTAATTTGGTGATAAAAATAAAAGCTAATACACTTCGCGAGGTATTAGCTTTATCGTACTGATGCCAGGTTATTTTCTGGGTACAAAATGAGTTATAATATTGGTATTGGGGGAGTTATTTTTGAGTATTTAGGTTACTTTTTGGTAAGAAAATGATATACCCGTTTCTTTGACTTAACAATTTAAAACCAAATATACTTAGAGATTTTCTATTTAGTCTCGAAATTAGTTGTTTAAAATTATCAGAACAATTATCTGTATTTCATCCGTAAATTTCGTTTATTATTTCATCTTGTTTTAGATCATTTTTACCATCAATAAACTTCTGTAGTAAAGATAAGCCATCTTTAGCTGGGTCAAAAAAGAGCTCACCATATTTAAATAATCAGTTACTTATCTCAAAATATTTATTATCGTTATCTTGAAGACTTACATATGGGTCATAGTCAGTAGAATTCTGGTTATCTATAGTGTATCCTTCTTGTTCCAATTTCTCTTGAAATAGCAATTTACATTTTTTAAAATCAAAGTTAACATTTTTATCATTATCTGTCTGAAATAGCTCATAAAATAATGGATGAATTCTCACTGATATACCAAAATCATGAACATTTTCACCATATTTTTGAAAGTGTCCCAAGACTAATTCATGAATTTTTAATATTTGAAGAGCTCAAATCTCCTGTAATAAATATATCGCTTTCAATAAATCAATTGAATAATCGGTTCATAAATTAGAAACTTTCTTGTTTCATACTGTATGTTCTATCATTATTTCAGTAAGATCGAGTATAAGATAATTTGGATTTCAAGAATTTAATTCACTAAAGATTATCTGTACCAATATTTTTATTTGATAGTATGAGCTTTTATAGGTTTCATATTGTGAATTAGTTCTGTCAAATAACCAAAAAGCCAAATCTTCTCGAATAACAAAATTAACCTTTTCTATATCAACACTGTAATAAATAGTAGAATGTCTGTACTCTTTATCTCAATCGTCTGTATCGAATTTAAGATTCATGTACTGTTCAACATCTCAAAATTTTCCTTCAAAACTCTTTAAATATTCCTCATATTTAAGTATTTTTGTTGTTGAATGTATATCTTCATCCGTTTCTCAATACATTTCTTGTATAACAAATATCGGAAAGAGTCAATTTTTAAATCATTGTACTAATGCAGTTCTGTTTCTTGAGCCAATCATATACTGGGGTCAGTATGAATCGGGTAATACTCAGTATCTTTCAGGGTATAATTTTCATATTCCTTCTTCTATTTCTTGTGCACAGGAATCTTGTATATTATCTAGTGACCTAAGATAAACAACAAAATTTGCTAACTCAGGATTTTTATAACCTCTAATAGTTATTTTTTTCATATAAATTGAAATAGTAATATTCACCTCATTATACAGCTTTATTCTGACTTGGCGATGAGGATAAGAGTCTATTTTTTGCTCCCGTAAACAATATACAAAATCAAGTGGTAATACACTAGGGCAAATAATATAAACGATAATAACGCTACTAATGACACTGCGATGGTTATTTCTAGGTAAAAAAGAAAATTCGGTTTATAGTTGATAATATTCTCAGATAAATTCTCAATATTCTCTAAGTTTTGATCATATGTTGAAAAGTTATAGAAGTAACATTTTCTATTTGGGTTATCTTCCAAATTTTTCTTGATTCAATCATTAAATGCCAAATATCCTATACCTTTCTCTCAGTAGTTTAGTCTAGATTGATAATCTTGATATAAACGATCTACTATAATATCTATGTTTTTTTCTACTGATTTAAGACAAATAGATTCTCATAAAGAATACAAAGAAACATAATCCAATTTATCCTCAATCCAAACTCCAAATTTACCTTTTTGCTCAAAAAACTTTGGTATTGTATTTATGTTATCTGGTCACTCATATTTTTCTGTAAATTCAATAATAGAATTATTCACTGTAATATTGTGTTTATTGAGAAACAAGCGGTCTGACTCAATCATTATGCCAATATATGCCCCAATTGATGTTATGAAAAATATTACCAAAAATATTACTTTTATTAGTCTGTGCCACCAATGATTTTGTAGTTGTAATTTTTCTCTAAATAACCATGTGCAAAATTTTGTTATTATTTTTTTCATAGATATAGATTGAGTTAATGAATTTTTCCTGTGTAGAATTTTGTTTCTAGTTATCCGCAAACAGACTCGCAGGGTGTACCATCTTTGTCTCCATCTAGACGAGAAAGACCACAACTATTGAGATAGTACTTCGCTTCTTCACAAGTAGTCATTTCTGAGCAATAGGTTTTTGTACCACAGGTATATGAAGCATTTGAGGTTGGTGTGACAGTAGTAGTACCAGCAGTTGTGCCCTTCTTCCTATCTCCTGAACAAGTCGAGGTTGACCAAAGACCAATACCAGCATTCTTTGCCACCTGCTCAGCATTTTTATTATCACTTTGGTACCTATATGCATTATCGTAAGTATATTCGAATGCATAGCCATCTAAAATCATTTTAGTGTTAATGTTGACTCCATTATAAAATATGTAAGCAAGAGTCCGTCCATATTTATCGGTTTCACCCTGAGTAGCATCTTTTTCAATAGTTACATCAGTCGCATTTTGTAAAAGTGTTTTTAAGTGAGCTGAAGCTTCTGGACCAAAACACTCTACATAGCCATAACGAGATGTGTTTGATTCTGGTGCATCTAAACCGATCATCCGAATCTTTAAGTCACCATAGTGGATAGTATCTCAATCTACAACTGTTATTGTTTTTGTACTAGTTGGAACCTGATTGCTCGGTGTAACTCAACCCAATAATCTACTTCCAAAATCAAATATTTCAGAACGAGTAGCAAGTCGATTAGGAAAAAACTTATACGGAGATGAAGGTGTACCCGAAGAAAGATACTGTGTACCAGGCACTTCAATATCGGTGTTTCTAATTTTTACAAAAAGGTCCTTTTGCCATTGAGAAGCATCAACATCCATTGATGAGAAAGTGTCATATTCTTTAAAGGGGGTCAAATCCGATGCCTTAAATAGTATAGCAAACGCTTCTGCTCGAGTTATAGAGTCTTGTGGTCTCGCCTTCGCATTGCTACGAGAAATAAGGTCACCATCGCTAGCTAGTTCAATAGCACGACAGACCCAATCTTGTTTTATAGTATCAGAAAAATATTTCCTGCACTGATAATCATCAGGAAGCGTAGTTCATCTGATTTTAAGTGCTATACCTATAACTTCTGCTCGGGTTATTTTATCATCAAGGCGATACCCTGCATCTGATGATTGTTGAGTTATTATTCCTTTCTGGACAAGAAATGTGGCATTTGATAAATCACTGCTCGTATAAGCGATAGAAATTAAGGGAACTAGAGCAATCCAGGCAAGAAATTTTTTCATATATAATATTAATTCTAAAAACAATATTAGAGTACTTTTCTGAAAAACAAAGTATTTCAATAAAATTCTAACGGTAAGGGGGTACGAACAGAATCCTAGTTACTATCATAACGAGACTAAAACGCGGGGGTTTTACATATTCTACAATCAGCTATAATATGCTCTAAGATGCCAATGAGTTATTCATGCAAGCTTTGAACACATAGAGAGGCGAGCAAAGCAGATCTTTTAGTTAATTCTATTTATCAGGGGCAGGGGATATTCTATTTATTGTCTTTTCAGCTACTTTCTATCGCTATTATTAAGACCTTATTGTCATATATACGCAAGAAATAGATTCGTTTTTATTGATAAGCGTAGTAAATGCATAAACTGATCTAAGTTAATATTTAATTATGCTTTGTAAATCTTGCGGTATACAGCTTCGGAAATGAGCAAAATTTTGCCCTTGATGTTGAGAAAAGGTTTCAAATGCAAAGAATAATACAGAACAAGCTAAATCATGAGAGAGCTTCGGCACTGGTGTAAAAATAAACCTTGATAAGGTTATAATCTTTTTTTGAGCTTTCTTTGGAGTATTTTCCTATTTTATATTTTGACTTTCTAATGGCATCATTTTATGGATTACCTATTTATCATGCTGGGGATTATGATTATACATTGCTGGGAAAACGAACAAATGATTTTTTGATAAACTTATTAATTTGTCAAATATCTATCTGGGAATAATCTTACCTCCTCTATGAGTATTTAGTGCTACTTACTCATATTCTAAGTACAAACTTGGATTGTGAAAGAATTATCTTTATCTATCTATTTGGAGTATCGTTATCTCCTCAATTAATGTTATATGGTGAGTCCTGTTATACATAGACCCTGAGTATTCAGCAGAGTCATTTTATAAACATCTTGGTATATCATTTGTATTGGCTCTTATTTCTACTTTCAGAGAACCAGATAGTAAAAATGTAGAAAACGATGTTCCCCTAAAAGAAAAAGAAAAGGTTAAATTTATAAAAAGTGAACCAGATATACATGATAAAGTTAGAAAAATACTGGGATATACTCTTCTATGCTTAGTTTTAGCATCTATTGTATTTGGTCTTTCTGTATATTTCTTTCAGTGGTTATTTGGTTAATATTCTATTATGTTTTGTACTAAATGTGGAAGTAAATTAGAGCCAGGAGCTAGGTATTGTGATTCTTGTTGACTTGCAATTGAAGCTAAAAACTATTGGCAGGATGTTAATTGGATGAAGGTGTTGGGCTATTTATGGGTAATTGCTATAAATGTTATTGCAGTACTTATTGTAATTGCTATTTACGATGGTATTTACGATAGTTTCGAGACAATCGTTGTTTCTCTCCTTATAATTATCTATTGCGATTTGAGAGCATTTAGCATGAATTATGGTGTATTAAATTCAAGATTTGTTTTTTGATTAAATGACGAACTTAAAAAAATAAGAGTACTGTTAAAAGAAAAGCCAAATGACTATGAAGAGGCAGAGATGGAAAAGCTAAGGATTAATACTGAAAAAAACATGACAAAAGTTTTTATTAATGGAGGTTCCATATTACTCATCTTTTTGATAGCGATTGTAAACCTGCTGGGTGCTTTATAATTACATTATGAAAAAAATCATTCTCCTTTTCTCTTTATTAGTTCCGTTTTCATTTGCATATTATGGCTCTAGTTGTAGTGAGTTTGGTTTTATGGCATACGAATCATCACCTTGATATTGCAAATGCATGAGTTGATATGTTATGAGAGATGGTATATTTGGTTCGACCTGCGTAAGTATGGACAGTGCCTGTAGGGATGATTATGGTGTAATGGCTAATTATGACTCTTTAAGTGGGAAATGTAGTTGTACAAGGTGATGGGTATTCTGAAAAGATGTTATGTGAAAGTTGTCATGCATAAGCTGAAGTAATTATTGCAGTAAGCAACTATGATATTGATCAGAATATGACAGTCTATCATGAGATTGTAAATGTTCCTCTGGTTATACTCTGGGCAAAGATATGTTCGGAGAGTATCAGTGCATGATGTGTTCTTCAGTTTATGGTATACACAGCAAATATAGTTATTTAAAAAATGCGTGTGTATGTAATGATGGTTATACACTAAATAGCGATTCAGGTAAATGTGAAGAAAAATCATATTCAGCATACTTCTTATTAGTTAAATATGACGAAGAGGCAGATAAGGTACTTGTGTATTCATCTTATACTCATGATTACTATGTGTTGGAGTTGAGATATGCAGTAGGTATGTATAAGATTGAGGATTTTGTGGGCAAAAATATTGTAATTAATTTGGGAACTGACCAAAAAGTGAATAGATGAGATAAGTTTGTTTTAAATAATGAAACAAAAACAACTGACATAGTTATTGATATTCAGAGTGTAGAAGACGCTAATGATGAATATGCACTTGATACCTGTGAAGATATATACTGAGACCACACAATCGATATTGGAGATAAATGTTATTGTGAGTCATGATATGAGTGGAATACTAGTAAAACTAACTGTATCTACAAAGGGATTGTTATTAGTTCACAGAACAATCAAACTGCAATAATTACAGCTCCTCAAATCAATTATTATGACAGCACAGAAGCTTTAAATAACGCTAATCATTTAGCTGGTCTTGGCATCATTGCAAAAGTAGATAATGTTTCTGACTATAATTTGAATTGAACAATACTAAGACAAGAGATTATCTGAATTGCTCTCAAGCTAAAATCTATCTCTTTACAAGAAGATTACACATGCAAGTGACTATATAAAGATGTATCTAGCAAGAAACCTAATAATTGGGCGTGCAGAGTGGCTGAGGTAGCTTCTGAGAATGGCATAGTTTCAAAGGAAAACGCTTATTTCAGACCAGAGGGGAAAGTGACATTATCAGAGTGATTAGCTATGGTATTTAATGCATTAGGCATAGATTACAATGTTGATATAGCTGGAACAGATTTATTCTATCCAGGTACTGTTGATTGGCAGAAAAAGGTTGTAAAGCATGCAAAAAATCTTTGACTAATTGAGAGTTTTAGTAGTGTGAATCCAAATGAGAATGTTTTAAGATGACAAGTATTTAACTTTATTAGTAAACTCCTTAAATAATGTTGAAACTCTTCATCATTGTATCTTTGGGGTGTCTATTGGCAGGATGCTCTCTAGGGAAAGTTGATTGATATACTGCAGAAGAATGGAGGGATGAATATAACCAGTTGTCTTATCAAAAATGACAGGTAGATTCAGAATTAGAGGACACTCAATCGGAATTGGAAGATGTTCAATCGGAATTGGAAGATGTTCAATCAGAACTAGATGATTTGTCTAGTTGTGTAGAAGATCACCCCCTCAGTGCGTCTGATTATTGTATTTAGGGTTTATTGATATAATACAAGCATGAAAAAAATATTACTATTCCTCTTAATCGCTCTTCTCTGAGTTGGTAGTATGGCGTATGCTCACCCGTGAAGAACAGATAAAAAAGGATGTCACACCTGCAAGACTAATTGTGCAAAGTGGTGACTTAAGCACGGGCAATATCATTGCCACAAGAAGAAATAAGTATTTAATAACAAAAAAACAGAAATAGTGAGCGGACCCTGGGTATAAATTCGTTTCTTGAATTATTTTTTCTTTGCATATACTCAACTGAACAATTGTTCAATTCTGATTTATGAAAGACCTTCAATATATAGCCATCCTGCGAAAGTACTTCCGCAGGCACAAACAACTCCCCAATTTTGAAGGCATGAGAGAGCTTCTCGGATTCAAATCAAAAGGGAGTGTGACCTATCTCTTCCGCCGTCTCGTGGAGGCAGGATATTTTGTGAAAGATAAATATTTATTTGTTCCTCAGGAGAGTTTTTTTACCCAGAAGGTATACGAATCAGTCAAAGCAGGTTTCCCATCCCCCTGAGATGAAGAAAATGCCCACAATATTGATATTGATACTTTCCTTATACCGCATCCCGAGAGCACCATCATGATAAAAGTCTCAGGTGATAGCATGATAGATGCGGGGATTCATACAGGTGATATTGTCATAGTGGATAAAGGTATTCATGCGAAAGTCGATGATATAGTCGTGGCAGAAGTAGACCGTGAGTTTACTCTGAAATATCTCAAGAAAGACAAACGAGGACACTATCTCCATGCAGGAAATTCGAAATATCCAGATTTTTATCCAAAAGAAGAGCTGAAAGTATTTTGAGTCGTGACAGGCGTGATACGCAAATATGCGAAATAGCATCTTTAAGCTCTAAAATACTTGTATGGAGTTCAATGTCTCAAAACAACTCTTCGCCCATATTGATTGCGACTGCTTTTATGCAAGTTGTGAAGTTATGCGTGATCCAAAACTCAGAGATAAATGTGTATGCGTATGATGAGATATAATCATCACGAGCAATTACCTTGCCCGAAAGTATGGTGTCAAAGTGGGTACTCCTATTTGGGAAGCTGAGAGGATGATTCCCAAGAGAGACTTTGTTATGCTCCCGCCTGATATGAGCTATTATGGGCAAGTCAGTGATCGTATGCATGCATTTCTTTCTCAGTGGAGCAACGGGATCGAGCGTTTTAGTATTGATGAGTCATGGGCTGATATTACAGGGATTCCAAAGTATAAGGGTATGGATGAGAAACAATTCGCCCTATTTCTCCAAGCTCAGATTCTTCAGAAAATTGGTATACCTGTGAGTATAGGGGTAAGCAATACTCGCCTAAGAGCCAAGATTCTCTCTGAGATTCATAAACCTATGGGCGTATGTATATGAGCTGATTCTCATTATTTCATCGAAAATGCAGGCAAGCTCGAATTTGGTGACATTCCCTTTATTGGTCCAGCTTCAC
>CAYVYN010000009.1:0-18610 GCA_964455905.1 uncultured bacterium | reverse complement strand
GCGCCCCGTCGAGCGCGCCTCGCGCCTGGACTGCGCGTGCGAGAAGGCGCACCCATCTGACGTCGTCGACGCGATCAAGAGGCTGGCAAATTGAAGCCCGTCCTCGTGATCGGCGGCAATGTTTTGCAATTTTAACCTGCGCGCCTGCGCTTGTAACTGGAGGGAAGAGATGAGGAATCTGGACAACGTGAATACGAAAACGGTTCGCGCCAACGCCGCGCGGGCGCAGCGAACGCAGGAGAACAAGATCCCACAGCAGTGCCCCGTGTGCGGCGCGTACGCGATCCGCGTCGAGTCGAGCATTCAGGGGCTCGGTGAGGAGCGCATGCCGCAGCCCTGGTGGCGCCACAACGTGACGTTCGCGTGCGAGGAGCGCGCGACGCAGACGCAGGACGGGACCATGCCGCAGATCGCGTGGGCCAAAAGCTGCGTCGCCGCGTGGGACGCCGCGCTCGCGCTGCAACAGGGCAAGAAATGATCTCGACCCGAAACACCGTCACGCTCGCGCTCTCGGGCCTGGCGCTCAAGCGCGCCAAGAAGCTCCGCGCCGCGCGGTCCGAGCGCCGCGCGACCCTGTGGGCGGTACTGGTCCTGGTCGCCTGCGCGGCGCTGGTGCTGGCGTGAGCCTGCCACCTTGTCCGAAGTGCGGCGGCCCCACGTTCTCCTCGTTTCCCTCGGGGCGAATCACGTGCATGACGTGCAAAGGCCGCCAATTGCAGGCAGGAGCTTATAGCCCTCAAAATGACGGATCCAATGATATTTTTTGTAAGTGAGTTTGATCGTGGATATGCCGTAATGCCGTTCAGGCCTACAGTCGCCACTCCGCGCCCGCCTCGCGGAAGTCGAGCGCGAGCGGGATGCCGACATGCGAAACGCCGAGCGCTGCGTTGCTGTCGGCCTGCTCGAACTAGCGGAGGATCGCCATGAGTAGCGCCACGGACGAAGAGATTGCGAGACTCGAAACGCCATACGATGACGACGCTATCGACCCACCCGAGTGCGCGGTATGTGGCCACGAGTTCATTTTCGAACTCGGCGCGGAGGCCGAGGTTGCGGTGTGCCACGACTGCGCATCTGAGGCGCTGCCGCGTCTTCTCAAAAGAGTGCGCGCCGACGCCGCGAAGATCGCGCGACTGGAGGCGGAGATGAAGCGGCTGCGCACGGTAGCCATAGCGGCGGGGCGATGGGCCGCTGCGTACGCGCACACGGAAGAAGAATCGTCCGCGCTCGATGAACTGCTGGCCGCGCTCGACGGCGCCAAGGAGGGCGGTTAGATGCCGAAGCTCCCGTCTCATATCGTGCTCATTGCGCCGCCACTGGTGGACACGATGAAAAACGCGAACACGGAACACGCCGCTGGGATGATCGTTCGCGCGCTCCAGCGTCGCGGCAACACGTGGCGCGCGATCTCAAGCGCGGAGGGGTAGCATGCGCGTTCACTGGCAGCGACAGCCCGGCGACATTCGATCAGCGTGTGGTCGGCGATCGACGGTGTGCAGCAGATGGGAACCGCAGTTGCAAAACGACATTAATAAGGTCGACTGCGCGACGTGCCTCGACCTGTACACGCTTCGAGAAGAGTTCTCAGCCGGCATCCCCGCCGCGGAGGCGAAGTAGATGCGATTCGGAACCTGTAACACTTGCGGAAGCGATTTCCCGATCCTCGAACTGTTCTCGCATGTCTACGCGTGCCGCGCACAGCACGACGCCGACGCCGACGAGGCGCCATTGCTGCGCGCCAAGCTCGCCGAGGCGCGGGCGCTGTTGGAGGAATTCGCGAGCCGCGACGTCTTCGGCGACACGGTTGACCTGATCGCGCTTGATGCTCGAGACGTACAACCAGCTGACGGCGGGCACGACAAAAGAACGTCTCAAAAATCCGCGAAGGTTCAAATGAAAGCCAACGGCGTCATCCAGCTCCGCTCCGGGGCCCTGTTCTCCGTCCTCGAACCCGACCCGTCGGTCATCACGCTCCTCGACGTCGCCGTGTCCCTCGCGCGCCAGGCGCGCTACACGGGGCACACGACGCACCAGGGTGAGTACTGCTGGGCGAAGCAGCCCGACGGCGTGATCAAGATGCTCCCGCGGCACTCTGGCGCGTGCGACTTCTGCGCGCGGGACGACGGATATTCCGTCGCGGAGCATAGTGTCTGGGTCTCGCGCGTCGTCGCCCCGGGGCACGAGCGCGAGGCGCTCATGCACGACGCCGCCGAGGCGTTCATCAGCGACGTCGTCTCGCCGATCAAGTACCTGCCCGGCTTCGAGCGCCTGCGCGAGCTCGAGGCCGACGTCGAGCGCGCGGTGGCCGAGAGGTTCAAGCTCCAGTACCCGTGGAGCCCCGAGGTCAAGGCCGCCGACTACGAGATGCTCTGCGCCGAGGTGCGGCAGCTGATGCCCTGGCGGCAGGCGCCCGAAGCGTGGGGCGAGATCCCGACGCGGCAGATCTCGCCCGCCGCGGAGCACGCCCGCCTGGGCCTGCCGTACCGCGAGGCGCTCGCGCTGTTCCTGCAGCGCGCGGCGGAGCTAGGGATCTCATGAGGTACCCGCTCGCACCTAATCCCGTGTTCTGGACGCTGCAGGGCGAAGGGCACCTGCGCGGCTTTCAAATGGCGTTCGTACGTCTTGGTGGGTGCTCTGTTGGTTGCCCGCAATGCGATACCAACTACCGAGTCGACACGCGCGCGACCGCCGAAGAGATCGTCGAGCAGGTCGCGGCTGTGATCCCAAACGGCGATCGAGACGGGTGGGTCTGGATCACGGGAGGTGAGCCGACCGACCACGATCTACTCCCGCTATTGCGCGCCCTCAAGCAGCGCGGCTATTCGACGGCGGTCGCGACGTCCGGAGTTCGTCGACTGATCCCACCCGTTGATTGGATCAGCGTCTCACCCCACTCTGCTGATGCGGAGCAGTTTCAGCAGCGCTACGGCAGCGAGGTCAAGATCGTCGAAGGTCTCAATGGTCTCTCGCTCGACGAGTGGTATGAGAAGTGGCCCGACGACCAAACGGACTTCATGTACCGCTACGTGCAACCGATGGGGACGCAGCTCGGAGAGGATCCTGCGTCGTTGCGACGGTGCCTCGATTGGTTGAAAAAGCACCCGCGTTGGGCGCTATCACGACAAGACCACCGCTACTGGGACGTTCCTTGATCCATTATCACGGGCTGCCGATCACACCGCAAACCGCGGCCGTGTACGCCGTGAAAAGCGGACACGCGTTCGTGTCTTTTATGCACCAGGCGCAGGTTGCTGTTGCAGTGGAGGCAGCCTCCAGTTTCGCTCTCGACAACGGGGCTTTTTCGGCGTGGCGTCGAGGGCAAAAAATTCACTGGCCGGACTACTACGCGTGGGTTGCGGAACTGAAAAAGCGCCCTGGTTTTGACTTCGCCGTGATCCCCGACGTCATCGACGGCGACGAGGACGCGAACGATCGACTGCTCGAAGAGTGGCCGCATGGCTTCCACGTTGGCGCTCCCGTGTGGCACCTACACGAGTCGATCGAGCGCCTCGTGATTCTGGCGCAGGAGTGCCCGCGCGTTTGCTTGGGCAGCTCGGGTCAATTTTCTAAGGTGGGCTCTGCTGACTGGTGGGCCCGCATGACCGAGGCGATGGACGCGATCTGCGTCGACGGGTTGCCGATCTGCAAGTTGCACGGGTTGCGCATGCTCAACCCGAAAATTTTTGAGCAGTTTCCTTTCGCGTCCGCGGACTCCACCAACATCGCGCGCAACATCGGCATCGACTCCGCTTGGAAGGGAACGTACACGCCCATGACGAAGGACGCCCGAGCGTTGGACATGCGTCAGCGAATCGAACACTACCAGGCCGCCGTTCGTTGGGAAGGTCGCCGCTGATGGACTGGGTCTTCACTTCGACGCGGTACGAGTACGACGGGCGCGTCTGGCTCGCGACGATCGCGGTGCTGCTCGCGCTCTTCTCGAGGAAGAAACCGCGCGCCGAGCGTCGCTACTGGCGCAAGATGAACAAGCTAGGTGGTATGTGAAAACCTGCATCGAGTGCGGTTCCAACTTTGACGGATCACCGACGCGCTTGGTTTGCTCGCCCCAGTGCCGCCTGGCTCGGCGCACCAGGCAGACGATTGACGGTCAGCGCGAGAGTCGCAACGGCACCGCTGCCAACGTGCGCAAGCCCGTGCTGTTTGCTCGCGTCATCGAGCTCGAGAAGGAGAATGCCGCGCTCACCGCGCGCAACGAGGAGCTGCGCGCGCTGCTGATCAAGCTCGTCGGAGAACGAAAGTGATCCCCGTTGGCCCGCAGGTCGCGCCCTGCTTTCATTGCCGCAAAACGATCGGCCCGGGCGCCATCACGAGAAGCTTCGTCGCGCCGAACTGGCGCATGCAGCTGCGGATGTGCGCGGCGTGCGGGAACAACCAAGCGTTAGTGAACCAGATCTTGGCGACGCTCGGTGTGCGGCTGTGATCTCCGCCCTCTTCGTCGAAACGCGCGGCGTCTACGCGCAGCTCGGCCTCGATGTCTGGGGCGTCGAGCGCGACGCGCGCCTGTACGACGGCGACAATCGCGTCGTCGCGCACCCGCCCTGCGAGCGCTGGGGTCGCTACTGGTCCGGCGGACCGTCCGCGCGCGTGCGCCGCATCAAGGGCGACGACGGCGGGTGCTTCGCGTCAGCGCTCGCGAGCGTCCGGCGCTGCGGCGGCGTGCTCGAGCATCCAGAGGCGAGTCACGCCTACGCTCATTTTGGCCTGACGCGCCCTCCGAAGAGCGGCGGGTGGGTTGAAGCAGACATGGGCTGGACGTGCTGCGTCGAGCAGGGTCACTACGGGCACCCGGCGCGCAAGGCGACGTGGCTCTACTACCGCGGGCACACCAGACCCTTCGACTTGATCTGGGGACCGTGCCTCGACCGCGTTCGCCTCGACGAGGGTTTCCACAGCAAGGAAGAGCGTTCGCGCGCGCGCGCTACAGGAAAGGCGCCCGTGAAGCGACTCTCTAAAGCGCAGAACATCGCGACGCCGATCGCGTTCGCGCGCGTGCTCGTCGAACTGGCGTCATGGTGACCTGTGAGTGCGGCGGGCGCGGCTACGCCCGGGAGCTGCGCGGGCACAAGGCGGACGCGGGCTGGTTGCTGTGCACAGATCTGGCGTGCGTCGCGGCGCGAGCAAATTCGCCAACATGTAAATTATTAGTTGACACGTCTGCCGCCGAGCCGCTAGTAGTTTCCCCCGTGTCGAACCCCGCGCCTTCGGATCTGCTCTCCGCGCTTCGCGCGCTCCCCGTCAAGTCCGGCAAGCGCGACTACCCTGAGCCGGACGAGTCGATCGCGACGATCAACGACGAGCACCGATCCCGCCGCCTGCGCGTCATCCAGCAGACGAGCCCGAGCCAGATCGATCTCTTCGATCGCTGCGAGCGCAAGTGGGGCTTCTCGTATTTGTTCGCCGAGAAGGAGCCGCAGTCCAAGCAGCAGGCCGCCGGCACGGACATCGACGATCGCTACGTCCAGCCGCACCTGCGCGGCGAGAAGCCCGCCGAGGGGCCGTGGACCAAGCTGCTCGCCGTGATGGTGCCAGAGCTCCCCAAGCCCGGCGCGGCGATCGTCCAGGCGGAGCTGATCACTGCCACCTACGACGGCGGGCCGCGCATCGTCGGCTACCCCGACTGGATGGAGGCGCTCGACGAGCGGACGATCAGCGTCGACGATCTCAAGTCGACCTCTGATTTTCGTTACGTCAAGAAGCGCCACGAGCTCGACGACAACACGCAGGGGCTCTCCTACGCGCGATCGCTCTTTCAGTTGATCGCACCGCTTGAGGTCGTGCGTTTCCGACACTTGTACGCCCTGCGCAACGAGAACAATCCGAAGACACGCTGGTCCCCAGGCCCGAACGAGAGCCCGATCCTGTGGACGCGTGACGACGTCGATCAGCGCTGGCAGCGTCGCGAGGCGCTGGTGCGCAGGATGGTCGGCATGGCGACCCACGCGGACGCTGAAGCTTTTGAACCGAACACGGCCGCGTGCGGCGATTTTGGCGGGTGCCATTATCGCGCGCGCTGCGGCCTCAACTTGGGAATTTTTGGAGGACTGAAAATGAGCTCGACGAGCACGACCAACGGAACCACCCCCACCGCCCCCGCCGGCAGCGCCGGTCTGCTCGCCAAGCTCGCCGCCCGTAAGGCCGCGCAGACGGGCCAACCCGCGGCAACCCCCGCCGCGACCCCCGCCGCGACCCCCGCCGCGACCCCCGCCGCGACCCCCGCCGCGGCTCCGGCAGCACCACCTGTCGAAGCCAAGACCGCCAGCCCGTTCTCGATCCTGCCGCCCGACGCGCCCTCGCGGACGTCGTCGCCGGCCGAGATCGAGGCGGTCGACGCCGAGGTCAAGACCAAGGCGAAGAAGCCCAAAAAGACAGACGCTGTCGCGTCGCCTATCCCCGACGGTCACGCCGCGCAGGATCAAGTCGGTACGCACGAAGATGGCGACGAAGAGGCCGCGGCGATGGCGGCACTGGAAAAGGCGCGCGAGAAGAAACGCCTCGCGGCCGAAGCCAGCGCGCGCGCCGAAGCCGAGGCAAAGAAGAAAGCCGAGGATGCAGCGCTCGAGGCCGAGCGCCAGAAGCTGCGCGACGCGGGCACCAAGGCCAAGATCGCCGAGGCGTCGGTGTCACTCAAGCAGTCGCTCGACGCGCAGGCAGCGTGGGAACCCGAAGCGCGACCAGGTCGCAAAAAGCCGCCCGAGGCGCCCGTGCTCTTCGTTGACTGTCTGCCGACCAAGGGCGCGACCGCGGTGGAGCTCTCCGAGTGGCTCGCCGCCGCTGAGGAGGCCGCCGCCGCCGAGTACGTCAACGCCAAGACCGGCAAGGGCGTCTCCGACTGGCGCGAGATCGAGTACACCGCCGACGGCGCGCTCGCGAGCGCGATCCGCGCGCGCCTCGATTCGTGCCCCGCGGCGTTGATCGTCCGCAGCGACTCCCGCGCGGCGCGCGTCGCGCTCGAGGTCTTGATCCCGCACGCGGCGCTGGTCGTTCAGGGCACCCGCTAGCCCGATTCGTCGGAGGAACAGATGCTGCTCGACAAGTTGAAGCAGAAGAGCGCCGAGCGGAAGTCCCGCGAGGCGCGCAACAAAGCGGGCAGCGCCACGGGCGCGCGGGCTCGGCTCCTCGAGGTCGAGGATCCGAAGCCCGCGCCTCCGCCGACCGGGCGATTCGCCAAGGTTGTTCCCCAGCGCACCGACGCGCCGCACGCGGAGCGCAGTCAGGACTCGCGTCGCGACTACGTCGAGGTGGAGGTGGAGGACGTCAAGGCGCTCACGGCCCGCGCGGCGCTCTGCGTGATTGAGGGTGATGAGCACTGGCTGCCACTCTCGGAGATGTACGAACCCGGCGTGACGTTCGACAAGCGCGGGCAGTGCGGGACGATCTACCTGCCCGAATGGCTCGCCGAAGAAAAAGGGCTGGCCTGATGGGCGGGCTTACGCCCGAGGAGGTGCAGCGCCGGCTCGCAGCGCACGCCGACGGCTACGAGGGCGGCGCGATCGGCAAGAGCCAAGACTGGCGGCGCATTCAGCGGTTGCCGCTCGAGGTCGACGCGGCGCCCGATCTGACCCCCCTGTTTTTGCGGCCGGATGTTCCCGGGCGGTGCGGGTTGGAAGACGCACCGGGCGTGCCCTGCCAGCTCTGCGCAAGCGGCTCGGCGGCGCTGCAGCCGATTCAGTCGGCGGCACTGTGGCAGGCGGAGCGCGGCTCGGGGGCCTTGGGATCCATCGGCGTCGGGCACGGCAAGGAGCTCACGACGCTGCTGTTGCCCCACGTTTTCCCCAACGCGGGGCGCGTGGTTCTTTTCACCAAGGCGCGGCTGCGTGATCAACTGCTCAACATCGACATCCCGCGCTACGGGCGGCACTTCCTGCTGCCGCTCGATCGCCTCGTGGTCAAGGCGTACGAGGAGCTATCCAGCGTGAAGGGATCGGGGATGCTCGAGCGCGAGGCGCCGGGGATGATCATCCTCAACGAGGGGCACTGCGCGCGTCACCCGTCGTCGACGCGCACCAAGCGGCTGTTTCGCTACCTCAAGGAGCACCCGCAGACTATCGTGGTGGTATTGTCGGGGACGATCGCCAACGACAGCCCGCGCGACTTCCAGCACCTCGCCGCGGCGAGCCTGGGCAACGGAAGCCCCGTCCCGCTGCAGTGGCGTGAGGCAGAAGATTGGTCGCGAGCGCTTGAGGAGCCGACCGGCCGTGAGCCGCCCTGCCCGCCGGGCGCGATCGTCGATCTGATGGGCGAGGCAGTGCGGGAGCAAGAGCGCGCGCTGTGTGATCAGAGCGCCAGCCCGTCGGCGCAGAAGCGCGAGCTCGGGCGCCGCGTGTTTCGTCGCCGCTTGATCGCGAGCCCCGGCGTGGTCGCGACCGAGGGCGACTCGTTCGCGGGGGCTATCGAGCTGTACGCGCTCGAGTGGGAGCTCCCGGCCGTGGTGCGCGAGCAGCTCGACGAGCTGCTGCGACTGTGGCGCATCGGCGACGAGGAGTTCGCCGACGGAAAAGACATCGCGCGCAAGGCGCGGGAGCTGGCGCTGGGGTTCCGCTACGAGTGGGACTGGGGCGCGAGTGGCAAGGATCTGGACTGGATCGAGAAACGCGCCGCGTGGGGCTCGGTGTTGCGCGACGTGATGTCGGGGCGATCCAAAGAAGGTCTCGACTCGCCGATGCTGATCGCCGCCGCGGCGGCGCGCGGTGAGCTGCGATCGCTCGAGTGCGCGGCGTACCAGCAGTGGAAGATCGCGCGCGAGCGCTGGCCCAAGGGCCCGCCGGTGCGAACCGTGTGGCTTTCAGACTTCGCGGTAAAGAAGGCGCTGCGCTGGCTCGACGAGCGTACCGCGGACGCGCCCGGGATCTGCTGGTACGAGCACCAGGCGTTCGGCGAGGCGCTGCGCGCCGCGGGGGAAACTGTTTACGGCGCCGGCGACGACGGCATTTTGACGCACACAGGCCCCCAATGCGCCGCGTCGATCGCAGCGCACAGTGAGGGGAAGAACCTGCAGCACTTCTCCCGCGGTCTGGTGGTCGCGCCGCCCGCCAACGGCGCGCGATGGGAGCAGTTGCTGGGGCGCAACGCGCGGCGGGGGCAGCTGGCAAAAGAGATCGTCTTCGAGGTGTGCCAGAACAACGACGCGCAGCGCGCGGCGTTCGCGGGGGCGCTATCGGACGCGAGGTTTCAGCAGCAAGCGCTCGGGCAGCGACAGAAGCTGCTCGCGGCGACAAAGATCGGGTTCCGATAGTCGGGACCCCGTAGGGGCGCCGCAATCGCGCGGCGGCCGTTTAAGAGGAGAGAGCACATGGGTATTTTCGGAGGCATCAAGACCGCGAAGTCGACCGAGGGCGGGCTGTATTTCGCGGCGGGGGATCGGTACGTCGTCGAGATCCAGCGGATCAAAAGCGACAAAACCCGCAAGGGAATCCCGTTCTTCGTCGTCGAGTGCAAGATCCTGCATTCCTACAACGGCAAGATGGCCAAGGGGACGCAACCAAGCTGGATGGTCACGCTCGACAAGGACGCGGCGCTCGGCAACATCAAGCAGTTCGTCGAGGCCGTCATGGGCGTCGACATGAACCAGGTCTCCGACGTGGAGGCCGAGCAATCGGTGGAAATGATCTGCGGCTCCGAGCAACCGCTCGCGGGCGACATCGTCGTCACCGAGACGTGGAACAAGGACACCCAGGCGGGCGGCAAGTTCACGCGCCACAAGTGGATGCTGCCGAGCGAGGACGACTACAAGGCCGCGGGCCTCACGCCGCCGGCAGCGTCGACCGTGGGGTAAAAGTAGCCGGACGCGGCGAACAGGCGCGCGGTGGTCCTAGCTGCAGCTACGCGGGTTCGAGCCTCCCGCGGCGCGCCCTATGAAATTGATCGCGATGGACACCGAGACGTTTCCAATCAAACCGGGCATGCTCGCGCCGCGCATCGTCTGCTTCTCGTGGGGCGAGCGCGAGCCCGAAGCGATCGACAAGCACCTGGAGCTCCGGGATCACGGGCTGCTGCGGCTCCACCGTAAACTCTCGGATCCGACCCAACACATCACCATTCACAATGCGCCCTTCGATCTCGCCTGCGCGTCGGAGGACATGCCGCAGCTGGTGCCGCTCATCTTCGACGCGTACGCCGAGGGCAGGATCCACTGCACGATCAGCCGTCAGAAGATCATCGACGTCGCCGCGGGGATGCGGAAGTGGCGGCGCGTTCGCGGGCGCGTTCAGCCGGCGACGTATACGTTGGCAGATCTGGTTGACCTGTATTTCCAAACCAAGCTCGAGAAGGTCGACACCTGGCGCGTCAAGTACGGGCTGCTCGATGGCGTTCCGATCGATCAATGGCCCGTCGAGGCGCGCGAGTACGCGTTGAGCGACGCCGAGTGGCACCTACGCGTCTGGGAAGCGCAGCGCGACGAGATGCGCGAGATGCGCGGCGGGGATCTCCCCAACCTCGCCGAGTGCGCTAGGAGCGCGTTCGCGCTGCACCTGATGAGCTGCTGGGGGATCCGTGCCGAGCCCGCGGCGGTCGACAAGTTCGAGTCTCATTGCATCGAGGAGATCGCCAAGATGCACGCGGCGCTCGAGGACACGGGGATCTTCCGCGCGCCGGACAAGCTCGGCAAGCGCTCGCGCGTGATGGCGGAGATCCGCAGGCGCATCGAGGCGTCGCTGACGCGGCTCAAGATCCCGGTCCCGTCAACGCCTACCGGACAGACGCAGACCGACAAGGAGACGCTCGAGAAGACCGACGACCCCGCGCTGCACGTGCTCGCCGAGTCGCTCAGCTTCGAGAAGCACCTCGGGCAGTGGGGGCCGGTGCTGCGCGCCGCGACCGTGCGCCCCGTGTGCTGCCGGTACAACGAGCTCGTGGAGACCGGGCGCACCAGCTGCAGCGCGCAGAGCAACGGCGACGGGACCAACATTCAGAACCCGCCGCGCAACGGCGACGTCCGTCCTGCGATCGTCCCGCGCAGGGGCTGGGTGATGGTCAGCACCGACGCGGACACCATCGAGCTCCGCGCGCACGCCCAGAACTGCCTCGATCTTCTCGGCTGGTCGCACATGGCCGAGATGCTCGTCGATCAACACAAGAACAACGGACCCGATCTCCATGTGCGCCTCGGCGCCAACATCTTAGGGCTCGATCCCTACGCGGCGCAGGCTCGTCTGCGAGACGGCGACGTCGAGGTCGCCGACGCCCGGCAGTTCGCCAAGATCGGAAACTTCGGCTTCCCGGGCGGTCTCGGCGCCGAAGCGTTCGTCGCGTACGCCGCAGGGCAGATGAAGAAAGAGCAGCACAAAAAATGGTTCGGTAAGTACGGCTCGACGTGGGAGGACCAAGTAGCCTTCGCCAAAGAGGTTCGCGCGATCTGGTTCGAGACCTACCCGGAGAACCGGGAGTACTTTCGCTACTGCGGCCAGCAGGTCGACGAGGACACGCGCGAGGGAACTATCGAGCAGCTCATGTCCGGTCGCGTTCGCGGCGGCGCGCGTTTCACCGCCATCGCCAACGGTTACTTCCAGGGACGTGTGGCGGACGCCATGAAGGAGATCCTCTTTCAACTCGCGCGCGAGTGCTACGCGATGCCCGATTCGGTGCTGTTCGGCTCGCGACCGATCATGTTTCTCCACGACGAGCCGATCGTGGAGCACCCCGATGACGCGTCGCTGACAGCGCGCGCCGATCGTCAGCAGCAGATCGTCGTCGACGTGCTCAACAAGTGGATGCCGGACATCCCGTGCACGTCGAAGGCGACGGCGTTTCGCCGGTGGTGGAAGGGCGCGGATCCGCTACGCATCGACGGGCGACTGGTGCCGGTCAAACCCGAGAAGTACCAGAAGGACGGCAAGAACAAGATCCGCTGGGTCGAGGACCGCGCGTGAGGCTCGTGTCGATCGACCCTGGTCTGGGCGGCACAGGGGTCGTCGTCTGGGAGAACGCTCGACTCACGGATGTTTTGATCGTGCGCACCGATCCGGGTGATCCCCTCGTCGAGCGCGTCATGATCGTCCGCGGCGCGGCGGCGCGCATGGTCAAGCCGCTTGACCTTTTGGTGATCGAGTACCAGCAGACGTACGGCGGTCGCGCCGCCAAGGGCGACGCCAACGATCTGCTCAAAGCGACGCTGTTGTCGGGCGCGCTGTTGACGCTCTCCGACTGCATCGCGACGCTGGTGCTGCCTCACGAGTGGAAGGGAAGCGCGAAGAAAGAGGTGACGCGAGCCCGCTGTCAGTCGGACTTAGGGGAGGCGGAGCTCCAGATCATCAGCGAGCGGTGCGGGAAGAACCAGAAGCTGCAGGGCGACGTGTGGGACGCGGTAGGGATCGGGCTGTGGTGGCTGCGCCGCGCTGGCTTGCGACAGGCTTCGGCTCTGGCCACTTCTTCTCGTCGATCCGAACCTTGAAATACTTCCAGGCCCACTCGGCGATGTCCTCGCGGAGCTGACGGCTTGGTCCCGACACCTGCAAACCCCAGCACAGTTGCCAGACGTAGTAGCGGCTCAATCCGAAGTCACGGGCGATTTGCGACTGCGAGAGCTTCTGCTTCTCGAGCAACTTGCCAAACTGGGTCAGTTTCTTTTCGGACGGATCGGGCATCCCTTCAGGCAATGCCACGACGAGCTCCCGGGTGTCAACTTTTATTTGACAAGGGAAGAACGCTAAACGAGTAAAAAACCAAAAGTGATACACTCCGGCGGGAGTGAACGACGAACGTCCACCCAAGGTCCGCCGGACCATTCGCACCAAAAAACTCACGATCGCCGAGCGCGACGAGATGATCGAGGAGCTGGAGACGCTACCCGCGACGCGACGGGAGTGCCTGCCGGGTGGTACGAACGCGCAGCGCCCCTGCCCGTTCGTCTCCTGCAGGCACCACCTGTTTCTCGAGGTCGTCGACAGCGGCAACATCAAGCTGAACTTCCCCGGCGCGGAGGTCGACGCGCTGCCGGAAACCTGCTCTATCGACGTCGCGGACAAGGGCGGGCTGACGCTCGAAGAGATCAGCAAGATGTTCGGATTGACGCGCGAACGAATACGTCAGATTGAATTTCGCGCGATGAAAAAATCGCACCGTCTGAGAGTCCTGGCCGAAGACGACTAGAGGTGCGTCGGGCGAGGACCGAACTTCTTGTCAACCTCGTCGTCGATGACTTTGTTCCCGTCGAGCAGGTGATTGTCGATCAGATCGTACGCCGCGGCCTCGTCGACGTTCGCCTGGGCGCGGAGCTCTGCCTTACGCGCTTCGTTCGCCGTCGCGTAGTCGAGGATCATGCCGATTCCCGCCGCGCCGATCTTCAGAATTTCAGCCCACATGGTTAGCTCTCCGCCAGCAGCTTGGCGAAATCGAGGTTGCCGCCCGCTGCACGAATCGCCGCGACGAGCTCGCCGAGCGCGGTCAAGGCTTCTCGGAGCGCGGCCTCGAGCTGCGGCTTTTTTGATGTCCCCGCCTCGTAGCCGCGCAGCGCCGCGGACAGCGCCGCGAGCGAGTGGCGGCACGCTTTGAATGCCTTGACGACTTTCGCCTGCTCACCCGCGCGGTAGTTCGCGAGCATCGCGTCGATCTCCGTCCGCGTCTTGGCGTCGGCGATCAGATCGCGCTGCTTCTGCAGGTCGAGCTCCTGCCAGATCTCCACTGCCGTCGAGAGGCCGACCGCGACGGAGCCCTTGGTGCGATAGGCTGCGTCGGTGAACGTGATGCAGCCGGCCAGCGCGAAGCTGAGGCCAATCGCGAGCAAAACAGATCGAAGAGCGATCATGACGCAGATCCTTTCTCGCGCTCGGCGGCGCCCGTGGCGCCCGCGCCCGGGGTCGCGGCGACGGCAGCCTGGATCAAGGTCTCGGCTCTCGCGTCGCTGATCTTCGGGAACGACGCGCGCAGCGCGGCGAGCGCCTGCGTCTTGGCCGCCTTACCATCGGGGATGTTCTCGGCAGCGAGATCTTCCTTGGCCGCGAGCACCGCGACGTGGGCCTCCTGCTGCTGGTGCTCGTCGCGCGTCTTGAGCAGCTCGGTCGTCTTGGCGCGCAGCAGCACGATCAGATACGCGACGAGCGCGGCGACGAGTGGACTCGTCGTCAAGAACTTGTAGAGCAGGTCCAGCTTCTCTTGCGTCATGACGTCGAGCCTACCACGCGCACGAACGCGCGGAAATCCCTCGCGTCGCGCAGCACCATCTCGACGCGGTTCTGGAAGTTCCCCTCGATCGTGACGATCGGCCGCTCGATGCCAAGCGCCGCCGCGCGAGCGCGCGCCGCGGGGCCCGGGTCGGGGTCGACGACGAGCACGACGTGGTTGGGGTCGACGAACAGGCCGACGTCGCCGAACGCCGGGGAGTCGACGAGACGCGTCTGCCCGAGCCCCTCGAGCCACCGCGCCGCCTCGAGCCACTTGGTCGCGCTCGCCAGATCCGTGTCCGCCTTGTCGCGGTCGGCGCGCCGCCAGCCGACGAACGGCGAGATCAGACCAACGTCGCTGGCGCCCTTCTCGTAGACGTAGCGGACAAACGCGGCGCACCAGCGCTCGCCGAGCAGGTACCCGCGGTTGGCGCGCCAGCCGAGCTGGTACTGCTCGACCTCGGGGCCGCGGTTGGCGCCGCCCGACTCGCGCACGCCGCGCGTCCACGCGTCCATCGCGCAGATCACAGCCGCGACGGCGAGCGGATCGGCGCCGACGGGGAAGATAATGTCTTGCTTCCACGGCGCGCCCTCGCGCTCCGGGTTACGGGTGGTCATCGGGGCTCTCCTTTTTCTTCTGGCGCGAGCGCCGCTCGGGCTCCGGCTCGGGTTCGATCTTGGTCTCCCCCTGCACGCGGTTGGGTAGCCACTTGGCCACCTGCTCGCCGGACACGACGAGCGCCGTGATAAGCGCGATCACGAGCAGCACGATCGCGAGCACCTGCGTGCGCCCGGGCGCGCGCGTCAACTGAAACAGCAGCCGCGCGTACCACGGATCCGCGGGCGTGACGAGCGGTCCGCTGTCATTCGGCGGCGACGTCGGCAGCGTCTTGTGCTGTCCCGTGGCATCGACCTTGTCGCCGACCTCGACGACGGCGGCGCCGACGATGCCGACCTTTTCGGCGAGCTGCTCGTGGAGCTTCTGGATGTGCGCGAGCGCGTCGACGGCGTACTGGCGCTGATCGACGGCGTCGGACAGGCGCTGGCGGAGCGTCAGCTGTGAGTCGGTGAGGCGATCAACCTGCTTCGTAAGCTTCTCGACCCGCCCAAGCAACTGCAGGTTGGTGTTGGTCGACGCAGTGAGGCGCTCGAGCAGGCGCTCGCACTGCTGCCGCAGCTGGCGGATCTCCGCCACAAGCGCGTCGAACTGCTTCTGCTCGTCGGTGATCATCTCGCGCCATTGTATCGAGTCGCTGCGAAATCGCTAAATTTGCACCCTCGCTGTCCAGGAGCAGGCACTCAAAACATGGACGTTCGGGGGAACACGTCTCGCAGTCGATCGCCACGGCAGTCATCACCATGAGTAGCGAGGTTAGACGATCGGCGGCGCCGAAGCAAAAGCCTCGGCCGCGGCGAGCACCCGCGCGACGTCGAGCGCCCAGCGTGCCCCGAAACGACGGTCGTCGGTGCCGCCCGCGGCGACGGCTGCCGCGAAGGCGCGCAGTGAGCGGGTCAGCGGGAGCTCGCCGAGGTTGGGCACGGGCAGGCACACCTCGTGGTCGAAGCTACCCCGCGTCAACGGGTGCTTGTAGTCGTAGTAGTTCAAGTGGTCGACGGCGAACCAGCGCTGCTTTTCGACGAACTTGTTGGAGACGGTGAGATCGGCCCACCCGCGCTCCCCGACGAAGACGATGTCCCCACATCCCTCTAGATCGTACCACCTGATGGTCTCGAGCTTGGCAGGGCCGATGATGTCGAGCGCCATCGACACGTCGTGCGGGCCGTAGTCCCACAGCGCCGAGTAGGCGCGCACGGGCCCGGGACCGCCTGCTTGACTGTGCACGATGTGGGTGCTCGCGTGGGCATCGTCCGCGAGGAGCCGCGCGCGCAGCTCCTCGTACCCGGGCGCGAAAAGGTGCTGGTGGTTGACCAGCACGATCTTGCCCGACTTGCGCTCGGCCTCGACGAGCCACTTCGCGCTCCGCACGTCGAGCGTTGCGGGCTTCTCGATCATGACGTGCAGGCCCGCCTCGAGCGCCTCGATCGCCAGGCGCGTCGAGTCGGGCGGGTGCGTCGCGATGATGACTCCTTGGTGAGTTTTGGCGAGTTGGTCAAGGTCGGGTGGACGCGACATACAAACGTCGACGACACAGCCCGCGTCGGGCGCGGTGCGCACGTAGTTCGCGCCCCACTTACCGTGGCCGATGAGGATGATGCTCATTTTGATTTTCTCTCCACGCCGCAGTAGGCGCACTGCTCAATAATCTGCGCCGCCGTGTCGAAGCCCGACTGACGTTGCGCGTAAGTCGGGCAAGCGGGCAGGTACCAATTTTTCTCAACACGTCGCCACTTGTGCGTGCGACACGCGCGACGTGTAGAGTCGGAAACACGTGGGCGCATTACCGTGGGTAATTCTCCTGCGCCCACGCCGCGAAGCGCCGGAGACCCTCCTCGAGTGGTACGCGCGGTTGGTAGCCGATCTGCTCCCGGGCCTTGGTGATGTCCGGGCAGCGGCGCTGCGGCTCGTCGGCGGGGTAGGTGTCCGGGTGCTCGACGACGTCGACCTTCAAGTCCGAGCCGAACGCCGCGGAGACGCGCTCGGCGAACTGCAGCACGGAGAGCTCCGGGCTCGGGTTGCCGATGTTGTAGGGCTCGCCCGGGCTGCCGAGCAGCAGCACGCGGAGGAACCCCTCGATCGCGTCCGAGACGTAGCAGTACGTCCTCGTTTGTTTACCATCGCCGTACGCCTGCAACGGCTCGCCGCGCACCAGCCGCGCCGCGAAGTTCGGCAGCACGCGGTAGTCGGTGTGCTGCATGCCTGGGCCGACGACGTTGAAGGGCCTGACGATCATGCCCGGCACGCCGTGCGCGATGTTGTACGCGCGCACCAGCGTCTCGCCGAGCCGCTTGCTCTCGTCGTACACCGAGCGCGGCCCGAGGCACGAGACGTTGCCGTTGTAGCTCTCGCGCGTCGGCACGTGCGCCGCGTCCGGGTTGCCGTAGATCTCCGAGCTCGAGAAGAAGACGACCCTGCAGCCCGGGTTGGCTTTGGCGATCTCGAGCGTATTACGCACCGACATCGCCGCGTCGATCGTCTCGAGCGGGTGCTGCCGGTAGTAGAACGGGCTCGCGATGCCAGCGCAGTGCAGCGCAAAATCCACCTTGTACTTGGGCACGTCGAGCTCGGACATGTCCTTCTTGAAGAACTGGACAAACTTGGAGTCGCGCTCGGGGGGCACCGCGGCGCCGCAGGCGATCATCGAGTCGACGAGCATCACGTGGACCTCGCGACCCCGGAGCGTCGTAGCGTTAAGGTGCTCGAGCACCGCCCAAAAGTAGCGGCCGAGGAACCCGAGCCCTCCGGTGATGAGCACGCTCTTGCCGGCGAACTGCTCGGCGTGATCCCCGAGCCCGTCGACGATCTCCTGGACGTCCTGCCGCTGCACGAAATTGTTAGTCACTTGGTCTCGCCTCGCATGATAGGTGGTGATTCGACGCAGAGCTGAGCGCTGAGCTTCTCGAGCTCAGCCTCACCTTTGATGACCACTTGCAGCGCCTGGTCGATGGTCTCACCAGGCTCGACCAGACGCCCCGCGCGACGGCCGTCCTTGAGGCGGAAGCGGATCGTGAACGCGTCGGGCTTGCCCTCCTCGACCGTGCGATGGATCTCGTAGACGTGATGAATCTTCATGACCAAACCTCTCTGAATTCGGGAAGGGGCACGATCGCGCTGCGCCGCCCGTCGAAAAAGCCGATGCGGCGGAGCTTGTCGAGAATGGAGTCGGCGAAGTTCCACGCGAAGATCACGAACACGTCGGGGAAGCGATAGACGGTCTTGCAACTACCGTCGGGCATGAGCCCACTCACGCGCTCGAGCTGTTGGACGGGAATCTGCGTGCCCGGCATGCACAGGCTCTGCTTCCACGGCGAGTCGTCGACGACGTGGTGGATCAAATCGGCGCCCAGGCGCAGCTCACGCATCAACGTCGTGGCCTTGGCAGGAGCTCCGTAGCCCGCGATCGTGCGCTGCCCCTCGCGCTTGATGCGCGCGAGATAGCCGCGCAGCTGCACGCCCGCGCGCGCGACGCGCACCGACATCGCCTCCCACGCCTGCGTCGTCAGCGCCGCGCGCTCGAGCTCGATCATCGCGCGCACCGACGCCGTTGGCGGGCCCTCGGCGTTGAGCACCGTGCAGCGGATCGAGCCGCCGTGCGTGTCGACCTGCTCGACCGAGACCAGCGTCATGTCGAGCCGGCGAAAAAACTTCTGCAGCGAACCGACGGAGTGGTACGAGAGGTGCTCGTGATAGACCATATCGAACAGCCCGCGCTGCACCATGTCGACGACGTACTGCACCTCGAAGACGAACGCGCCGCCGTCGGGCAAAAGCGTTTTGACGCCGCGGACGATGCCCAGAAGATCGTCGGCGTGCGCGAAGACGTTGTTGGCCACGACGAGCTTGGGCCGCGCGGTGCTCATGACCAGGATCTGCT
>CAYVYN010000008.1:0-85740 GCA_964455905.1 uncultured bacterium | reverse complement strand
TCGTTAAGATGCCAAGACTATAGCGAATATCGATCTTTTATCGCAAACGTTTTTCATTTTTTTTCTAAAAAAAAAGAAAAACCCCTATTTTTCCACAAAAAACAATCTATAAAGGGAAAGAAAAAATAACGAAGAAAACTGAAGAACTACCAGCTAAAACAAGAGTCTATATCACTAAAAAACCAAGACAAATCAAGAAATCAAAACAAGAAAAAAGAGCTATAGCCAAACCTCAAAAAAAACCGATTCCAAAAACCCGCTCTACTATTCTTTTCAAAAGATGGACAGAAAAACAACAAAAAGAATTCGAACAAAAGACCTATCGCGATTTCTGTTTTGCAACCCAAGAACTCGGAGTTAACTTATTTTCATGATACCACGCCAAAGGCTCTTTTTTTAGTTCCTCAATCCATAAAGGATAGGTGCTCTTCAAAGATCTTTTAGGGATCCAATTCAAAAACTTTCTGGCCTTACTAACATCTAATTCATAGTGCTCGTCTGCAAGTTCAATCCTCCAAGCTTGGATAACAGATTTTTTCCTAAACGGCAAATACCGCCCTATTCTAGCGCCTATTTTAGCAAGTGACTTAGGAAGAGAAACTGTATTCCACTCTTTTCCATAAATTGAATAAGAAAATCTCCTTTGGAGTTCATCATAACTGAGAGTTTCTTCTTCTCCAATAAGCAAGGTAAGCTCAGAGGGAAGCTCCTTTCTTTTTTCAACAGCCAACCGAAACGACTCTATAACATCATCCATGTGAACAAAAGCAACGCCATGGGATATATCACCAGGAAAAACATGACCCTCTAATTGATTTTCATAAATTCTCTGAATTTGGTTAGCTAAACGAGTCGAATGGCACCGATCATCATAAACGCCAGCAATTCTCATAGATACTATGGACATTTCTCCTCGAAGCTCATACATCAATTTTTCAACAAGAACTTTAGATTTGGGGTAGTGCCACTTAGGTTCAACGGGCCAATTTTCTGTTATTTTCTCGCCAGGTAAACAAGGAGCGTGTACGAACATAGTACTAAGAAAAACAAACTGCTCACAAATAAAATCGCGACGAAGCCCATCTAAAAGCCTTCTCGTGCCATCCACCGTAATGCTTTGATAGCTACTCCACCCTCCTCCACTAAAATTGCAATAAGAAGCTAAATGAATTACTGCTACAAGCTTGTTTCCATATTTCTTTTTGACGTAGTCTAACCCACAATCAACGCTTTCATCCGAAGCCATATCCACACTGACCAGCTCAGTCCCCGGGAAATCTCCAGCAAAAAACACATCGAAACCAACCACATGATAATTTTTCATAAAGCATTCAACTGCCTTAAAACCCATTCGCCCACTGCAACCCGTAACAAGAATAGTACCACAAGACATACATTCGCCATCAATTAATTTATATACCTTAAAATACTATTGAAAAGACAATAATTCAAGATATTAATTAACTAAAAACAGAATAAATAAAAAAACATGACATTTTGTTGAATTTAAGGCTTAGAAAAAGATCCTTTTTTCCCTTGAGACAAAACACCTGCCGTCATTGTAAATCGCATCCCCTCTTCCATCGTCATATCGAGTTTTTTGACTCGAGACCTTGGTAGAATTACGGTATATCCTCCAATTTGATAGCTCATAGGAAAATAAACAGCCACGTCATCTTGCTCACCAACACCTAAGGGTCCTTCCTCAAAAGAATTCCTTGTGACAATTCCAACTAGCTTTAATCCTGAAATCTCAACAAGAACAACCTGCCCTTCCTTACTATTATCTTTTGTTCGAAAATGCCCCATGACTTCCACAATCGAATTATAAAGCGTCTTGACTAAAGGAATGCGACCCAAAAGAGAATCAAACCACTTTGAAATCTTCTGAATAACCCAATTATTAATAATCATACCGACTATTAGAATCAGAAAAAAAGCAACCAAGATGCCCAAACCCGTGAAATAATGTTCCTTACCAATTAGAGCTTCGACAGGCACCTTAAAAAGAGCTTCGAGTGCATTAAAAAGCCAAAGCAGTAAAGCTAAAGTCAGAGAAATAGGGGCAACTGCAAGCATCCCTCTTTTAAAAATTTTACCCATTTGCGTTCTCCTGTAATCGTATGCTAAAAAAACCAGACTCTATTTTTTTACTAAAAATACCGATAAACTTCCTATGTAAAAAAACATCCCCCCAACGAGACTCTTCATCTCCTGCTAAAACACTGTTATCATAACCACTAAAAAAAAACAAAACCTCAACACCTTCTTCTTTTCGAAATATCACACGCCAAGACTTGTAAGCTAGAACATAAAATTGCGAAAATAACTTTTCAATTCTATTGGAATCCGTTTCTTGCGTAAAAAAGCGAAGACGTTCTTCTATTTTCTCCTTCATATCCTTTATACCTTCTTTCTCAAAAAAAGAGATTTGCTCTAAAGCCTCAGAAGAAAAACACACATTGTTTGGAGACAATACCCCTACATGATCTAGCCAACCAGAAGCAACTCCCGAAAAGCTGTCAGCATATTCTAAGTAGGGTTTCACATCTAAAACAGGTGTTTCATCTAGAAGATCGTGACTCTCCACCAAAAGATTTAATCCTTGAATTCCAACTAGCTTAACACAAGAAAGACCGATAGGGTTGGGTCGATGAGGAGATCTTGTTGCAAAAACTCCCTTTTTTGAAACAGAACGAGGAGGTTGTATTTTAGGACGCCAAGAAGACACTTTATGCATCCAAAATAAAACCCAAATACGATCCATCCCTTTTAAATCTTCTAAAGCCTGCTCATAATTTTTCCCAGGCAAAAAACGAATCACTCCACAGTTACCCGATCCAAGGCTTCCTTGCCTTGGAACATCGGGTTTATCAGTAGATGAACCAAAAAAATACGCAACAGGATCTAATTGGATCATACAAATACTATCTCGTATTTACATATTGTATTTGCCAATAGGGATGAGTCTCATCTTTTTCATAATTCCCTGTAACCGGATTATATATCTTGACAGGAGCAATGTTTTCGCCATATCTTTGTTGCAGGTACTTTTCTGTTTTATTAGGAACATAGGCATCCACACCGTCAAAACTAATCTTCTTCAGGGGAAACACATAAGAAAAAGGAGTAGGAATTGTATACCTCCCTTCCCAAATTTTCCAGGAATTAGGTAAAAAAACACTTTTTCCGTTTGATAAAATAGATCTCACTTCTTTCTTTTCCCCGTCAACAGCAAAATGATAAATATCAATAAGAGCATTTACTTCTTTGACATATACCTTTAAATACGTTTTAGGATTGTCCCTACTCGACCAATCCTGAACCATGTATTTTTCAGGATCTAAGCCGGAAAGAGCTTCTTTAACATTATCAAAGTCAGGCTGCAAAATAGCTATATCAAGATCCCAATCCCAAGGGATGACTCCTCCGTATCGATAAGCTCCAAGACAAGATCCACAGTCAAGCCAATAAACAATCTCTTTTTGATTTAACAAAAAAACAATATCTTTAAGAGCTTCTTTTTCTATTTTAAGCTTATGCAAATCTTCAGGCCGTCTTTGATACCCTAAAGAAGATATCTTTTCAGCTTCACTAAACGGTATAATCTCAATCCCTAAAGAAGCATAATACGCATTATTAGAGTGAAAAAATGCGCCTCCCTTTTTTATACTAGATGCCAATTCAGTTTGCTTTTTTCGTACATCTGAGGATAAATAAGAAATGGTTTTTAAAACTGTTCCGAAAATTGTTGTAGAAGGAAGAGCGCAATAAGCGGCGGCTGTTTTAATCCATATAGAAGGGTCCTCATAGTTAAACCTCTGCTCTAAACGATACCCAATTACGGTCCCATCTTCAGCCTTACAAGGAATAGCGACTCTTCCTGCAAATAAATATTGCGCTGGGGCAAAGCATAGATTAGCCATTTTTTCTACCCCAACAGCATCTTCGGCCGAGACATTAAAAAAACCACTCAGACAAAAAACATGATAAGCAGCTACCATAGGAAGACCTGCTTGCATAACCCACAAAGAAAAACTATTCCACAACGCTGTAATACCCATTGCTATCTCCAAAGACAAAATAATGACTAGAAAAATCCCAAGTACCGAATTATCACGATATTTAGAATATTTTTCCAAATCTAAATTGGAAATCGTAAAACAGCATAATGTTTTTGAGAAGGATTAAACCGATCAAAAAGCTTAGAAATATTTCTAACATTAACTTCTAAGGAGCCTGAAAAAAAAGAATACAAATCCTCATCTGTCATTTCCGGAAAGATTTCTCGCGCCCTTAGCCATGTGTCTTCTAAAGAAGCTCCTTCCAACCTTTCTTTATATACTAAGCTAGCTGATGAGTATCTCGAACGAATTTCTCTATCAAAAGCATCAATTTTAACATTTAAGAAACAACTATCTGGATACTTTAAAATAGCAAGAGTCTCTATTCCGTACATCAACTCATAATTCAATTCTAAAGCCATCTTAGCCTGTTCTACAGCTTCCATATCTTCCAAAATATAGCCTAAACGCATTTTCTCAGAATACAAACCTAAATTCTGAAACAAGTAGAGCTGCGCACAATCTAAATCTTTTTTCGCCAAATCTACATTATAAAAAGCAGAAAGTGGATTTAAATAGATTTTAGCTCTTCTTAAAAACAAGGAGCCATACATAGGATTTGCCTCTAAAAAACGCGAAGCAGCCTCCATTGCGCGCCCTTCCATTTCTCTAGTTGTAAAAAGATCTACTTTCACACAGGTTAGTGTTCCTAAAAACCTATTATCTTTTTTTACGGTACAGCCTATAGCCTGTAAGGTAGACTGGAAAAATAAAAACTGATCTACCTCTCTTAAAATAGCGTCAAAATCCCCTTTCCTAATAAGAAAATGAATATACTGCAAAGAAACACCGAAACTATCTGGGTATTCAGTCTTAAGAGCATCGTAACGAGCTTGAAGAGTCAAAAGAGAAGCCCCACCAAGCTCTTGGTATAACAAATATGGCGCAGCAGGAGCTGATGGCAAATTTTTATACAAGATCTTCATCCCGATGCTTATCTGGATGAACTTAGAATAAAAAGGTTCTAAAAATGAAGATTCCCCTATCGAAATAGCCAGTTCCTCTAGAGCACTTATTACACCACCATTTCTTTCAATATAACGAATACGATTCCCTTCCACCTGAAAAATAGAAAAAATAGAAAAATCTCTTCTTTTAAAGTCCTCATAAAGGTGGTAATATTTTGCTTCAAAAACACATGCATTCCATACTTGCTCTATCGGAACAGTTTCTCTAAACTTTAACAAAAGATGCTCAAAAGAGCTTGGAGGCAGTGTATAACTGCGTTTGATTTTTTCGGACCAAACATCAAAGCACTTCGCAGATAAAGTAATACCAACATCCAATACTGGTAAAACGCACCTTGGATGCCCTCTCATTTCGTAAAACAAACCCAAAATCTTATTAAAATCAGGACAAACTCCCATCCAATTTTTGTGACGCAAAATAGCTGTAATGCAATCAAGTAAAATATTTTCCACTGCGGAAAAATTTCGATCCAGCCAAAAATGTTCAATTATTACCCGAGCCATTTTCACCCTTAATGCTGGATTTATCCAAGACCCAATCCTTAAAGATTCTCTATGGAATGAAAGTAACTCATGAAAAGAACCTGGGTTTGATTTAAACCTAGCCATTAAGTCTTTGCATTGATCAGTGTCCTCAATCTTCTTGCGCTCTTCTCCAACTGAAAAAAGTGAATCATCAGAGGGGAGATTTAACTGCCTTAAGTGAAGCTGAGAGGGATTACTCGAAACCTCTGGGTATGAAAAAACCCGAGAAAAAATGACACCACAAGCTCTATCTGTGTTTTCACCAGAATTACCTACAAAAACAGGATAATACTCAATCTTTTGAGTAAATGATTGCTTAATAATAAAGTCCACAAATCACCAAATAAAAAAAACAAAACATAATAACACATAATAAAAAACAAAAACAAGATTTAAAATTAAACATTTAAATCTAAATTAAAAACTCAACTCTTGTAAAATAGTAATTTTCCTGATAGAATGTAGAAAAAAACAACAACATCAAGGTTTCTATTGAAAAAGCTCATACGCGGTATCTTAGAATTTAGAACAAAATGTCTTAAAGACTATATTAAAAACTTCAGTCACTTAGCAGAAAGACAGTCTCCAGATGTTCTTTTAATTACATGTTCAGACAGCAGGGTGGCACCAAACGTGTTTGCCTCTACCAATCCAGGTGATGTTTTTGTGATAAGAAACGTAGGCAATATCATTCCTTCTATGCTTGATTTAGATACAAAAGGAAGCTTTTCTGAACTGGCAGCCATTCACTTTTCTTTAGAAAATCTTCCTGTAAAAGATATTATTGTATGTGGACATTCCGATTGTGGGGCAATGAACGCTGTCATAAAGGGCCTTGAAAACCTAGAAAATAATAGCTTAAGAGGCTGGCTCTCTTTTTGTGGATGCTCAACTTCCCACCTAAAAGAATGCTCTTTTACAAATAAAGAGCTAAGCCCTTTAAACCAACTCTCTCAGATGAATGTGCTAAAACAAATAGCGCACTTAAAAACATACCCACTTGTTCAAAAAAGACTCGCCGAAGGAACCTTAAATATCCATGGGTGGTATTTTGATCTAGCAAAAGGCGACGTTTATAATTTCGAAGAAAACCAAGACAATTTCGTTCTTATTGATAACGAAGAAGCTTTAAAAATTCTAGAAAGACTTAAATAGATCGTCAAAACAACTTAAAGACCTTCATTTTTATGAGTCCAATCGTATAGGTATGAAAAACAGAAATTACAGCGATGATTATTTGAATAAATCGTCAAACCGGGTTTGATTAGTCTCTTTTTTTTGGTGATCTAATCCCACCCCTTCACGACAAGCAAATTCATCACAAAAATTATTACTAGATCGATCCACAATTTTTTCAGTTCCTGGAATTTTACAATCATTAGAAAGGCCAACTTGATAATATTTACAACCCACACAAGAGTGAAGACAAACACCACAAAATTCACAAATATCTCTAAATCCTATCTTTCTAAAAGATACACTTTCTATCGTTCTACCACATGAAAAACAATTCACAAATCACTCTCTTTGTTTTTTAATCTTCAAAACTATCAATAACCATTTGACGCATAATATTTTTACAGTCGACAGAATCAAGACTTCTGCTACTCAATCGTTCGGAAAAACACTCTTCTTTTTCTTGATAAAAATACGCAAAAAATCCAAGACTACAAACGTTAACGCTATGAAAGCCTGCAACCTTAAGAAAAGCAATTCCTTTCAACTCGGCAAAAGATTCACTAACATCCTTATTTTCAACTAAAACAATAACTTTTGAAGAAAAACTATAGCGAGCAGCCATAGTTAAAGAATATAAAGCTATAGCAGTCGAAGCTACAGAGCCTATAAGAGGAATTCGGGCCCCTCTCACAATAGAAGGGTCAAGCAAAGCATCCTCCCTTGTCAATGCACGACTTGATGACAGAAGCTCCAAAGCACTCATCGAACGAACCTCGTTAAATAAAAAAAGTCTAAACGAAGCGTATTTCCTTGCAAAGAGCTTTTTAAACAAAAAAGATTATTTCTTTTCTGTGTAAAAAAATTTTATTCAAATGGAAAGAATCTAAGGACTTGGAATTTTAACCTTAAGAGCATTTCGAACAGGAGAGTAGCTTAAGCGATGTATAGGACAAGGACCTATATCCATTAAAACATCTCGATGTTTTTTAGTAGGATAACCTTTATGTATAGAAAAACCATACTCTGGCCAATTCTTATCTTCCTCTAGCATAAGTCTATCCCGTGTTACTTTAGCTAAAATAGAAGCAGCTCCTATGCTACAGGAAAGAGCATCACCTTTTATAATTGCTTTAGAAGGCACTTTAAATTGAGGAGATTTATTTCCATCAACAAGAACAAAATTAGGCTGAATCGATAAAGATTCAACAGCTTTCTGCATACCCATAAAAGTAGCTTGTAAGATATTAAGTTCATCAATAACTTGCGCTGTGATTGTAATGACAGAAAAAACAACAAGAGGATTTGAGGTTATTTGAAAATAGAGCTCTTCCCTTTTTTTAGGAGAGAGCTTCTTACTATCATCTATAGCAGAAAAAAAGTGCAATTCTTTAGGCAAGATACACGCTGCAACTACAAGAGGCCCAGCTAAAGGCCCCCTGCCAGCTTCATCAACACCTGCAACAAGAGAATACCCTTTTGATTGAGCTTCCTCTTCAAAGAAAAACCTACTCTGCTGCACCTGTTTGCTCCACAATTTCCTTAGAAACTTTAGGACGCATTCTTTCTTTAACTTTAGCTTTCTTACCAGAAGCTCCACGTAAGTAGTATAGTTTACTTTTACGAACTTTACCGCTTTTGAGAACTTCCATTTTAGCAATTCTAGGACTATGGACCATGAATACTTTTTCCATCCCTGAACCGTAAGAAACTCTGTAAAGAGAAAATGTAGAAGATAATCCACTACCTTTACGAGAAATAACTGTTCCGGTAAATACTTGTATTCTTTCTTTCTCCCCTTCAATAATACGGGTATGAACAGCTAAAGTATCTCCGATACGAAAATCAGGAACTGACTGCTTCAACTGCTCTTGTTCAATCGATTGAATCAATTGATTTTGTTTCATATTTTTTCTCCTTGAAGATTCACACCCAACCGATCGTATAAATCAGGTCGAATCTTTTTTGTTTTTTCTAATGCTTTGCGTCTTCGCCACTTGCGAATTTCTTCATGGTTACCACCTGCTAACACCTCCGGGACCAACATCCCTTCAAAATCAAAAGGCTTTGTATAGTGAGGCCCATCAAAAAAACCGCTCTGAAACGAATCTTGAAATACAGCCTCCTCGTGCCCTAATACTCCAGGAACAAATCGAACCAAGGCATCCACGAGTACAATAGAGGAAAGACATCCATTTGTTAAAACGTAGTCCCCTATACTGATTTCTTCATCTATTTCTTTTTCTAAAATTCTTTCATCAATCCCTTCATAGTGCCCACAGACAAGAATTAAATGCTCGTAGGTTGCTAATCTTTCTGCTGTTTTGGAGGAAAGCAAACTACCCTGAGGAGACAAA
This sequence comes from uncultured bacterium, assembly GCA_964455905.1. Lineage (GTDB taxonomy): Bacteria > Chlamydiota > Chlamydiia > Chlamydiales > Rhabdochlamydiaceae > CAIJXB01. The sequence goes on along the minus strand of CAYVYN010000008.1, from coordinate 76,590 downwards.
TGAATCACACGAGACTCTGGTGTCTTTAGTGATCGTATAGCCTTACAAACAGGCTCTGGCATCAAAACCATACCAGGACCACCTCCATAAGGCCTATCATCTACTTTCTTATGCTTTCCTTCAGCAAAATCACGAATGTCCACTAAGTTTATCTCTAAAATCCCTTTATCTCTAGCTCTTTTAATCATGCTAACATCAAAAGGCCCCTGAAAATATTCAGGAAACAGAGATAGTATGTGGATTCGCATAACTTCCCTTAGCCTTTAGTCGCAGCTTTTTTTTCTCTTTTTTTCAAAATTTTAGCTTTAGCAACTTCTTCTTTTCTTTGTTTAAACTTTTTCAAAGCTTCTGGAGCATTTTTTGCAGCCAAAGCTTTTACTTGCTCAGACATCTGAGCCCCTTGTTGTAACCAGTAGTCCATTCTTTCTTCATCAATTTTGCAATTATTTTCAGTAAGATAAGGTAAATACCAGCCTAATTTCTCTACATACTTACCATCTCTTCTGCATCTCGCATCAGCTACTACTACTCGATACGTTTGTCTATTGTTACAGCCTTGCTGTCTTAAGCGAATCTTTAACGCCATAAAAAACTCTCCTTTGTTCCACTTTTTTTAAGCATTTGCTTTTTAAAAGCGGGCATATCTTTAAAAAATTCTTTCATCTTCTTAAATTTCTTTATAAGCCGGTTCACGTCATCAACATGCGTCCCACTTCCTCCGGCAATTCTTCGTCTGCGACTAGGATCTAACTCCACACGTTCTTCTCGTTCTTTTAAAGTCATAGAAAGAATAATAGCTTCCGTCTTTCGAAACTCCCCTTCGTCGATCTCTAATTGATCTAAAGAAGGCATGCCAGGCATACTAGGTAGCATCTTAAGCAAACTTTTAAAAGAACCCATTTTTTTTATTTTAGCCATCTGCTGCAAGTAATCATTATAAGTAAAAGAGGATTTGAGTAGTTTCTTTTCAAGTTCTTTTTCTTCATCTTCTGAAAACTGCTCTTTTGCTTTTCGGACTAAATTAATCACATCACCCATTCCGAGAATACGATCAGCCATAGATTTAGGATTAAATGGCTGAAGATCTGTGATTTTCTCTCCTACGCCTTCAAACTTCAACGGCTTTTGCGTCACTTCTCTAATTGATATAGCAGCACCTGCTCTAGCTGTACCATCTAACATAGTTAGAATACTGCCTGTCAAAGCAAGTCTCTTATCAAATTCTTGAGCTGTTTTTACAGCATCTTGCCCAGTATTTGCACTTGCTACAAAAAGAACCTCTGAAGGGTTTAAAATAGATTTAACCTGTTCTAATTGTACCATTAATTCTTCATCTACGTGCAATCTTCCAGCAGTGTCTACAATAAGGACATCAAACATTTCATTTTGCGCTTTGCGTAGAGCTTCTTTTGCAACTTTTCTCGGATCCTGCTCTTTATCCATCGAAAACACAGAAACGCCAATAGAATTACCCAACTGCTTTAACTGCTCAACTGCAGCTGGACGTTGTAAATCACAGGCAGCAAGCAAAATTTTTCGCTCCTTATCTTGCTTTAAAAGATACGCAGCCAATTTAGCACACTGAGTAGTTTTTCCTGCCCCTTGTAAACCACAAAGTAAAACAACAGAAGGGCGCCCTCTTAAAACTAAAGCTGATTCTTCTGAACCCATAAGAGCAGCCAATTCATCATGAATAATTTGAATGAATTGCTGATCTGGAGTTATAGACTTCAAAACAGCGCTACCTAAAGATTTCTCTCTTACCCGCTTAATAAACTGGCTAGCCACAGAATAATTTACATCGGCATCTAAAAGAGCAAGACGAACCTGCTTAATAGCATCCGATATATTATCTTCTGTCAAAGCCTTTTTTCCGGTTAAAGAACCAAAAAGGTGCTGAAATTTTTCTGTCAACGTTCCAAACATGCTAAATACTTACACAAGATAAATGTTTTACAAAACACCACAAAGGATAATCTAGAAACTCATTCTATTTCAAGAAAAAAAAAGCGATCATGCCCAGCAAAATCACAAGACAACTCTTTTTTCTTCCAGCAAGGAGATGAAAATATTTTATACAACATTTCACCCTGCCCCGCTCCAATTTCTAAAAACACCTTACCCTGAGGCGCTAAATACAAAGGAAGATCCCTTGCTAACCTCTCATAAAAAACCAAACCACTCGCCCCTCCAACCAGAGCCATTTTAGGCTCATAGTCACGAACAGAAGAGTCTAAGCCTAAATATTCTCCCTCTGCAATATAAGGAGGGTTACAAAAAACATAATCTAACTTTATTCCTGAAAAAGGCTCCAATAAATCACCAGAAAAAACCGCAACAGAAAGTCCGTTTTCATCTACATTTTTCTTGCAAATATTAAGAGCTGCCTCACTTTTATCAGACAAATAAACGGACAACTCAGGAAACTTCTTCTTTAAACTAATTCCTATACAGCCACTACCACAACAAATGTCTGCTAAATGTCGATTAGCAAGAGGCTCTTTTTGCAAAATTTGAGCCGCTTTATCCACTAAAATTTCAGTTTCAGGTCTCGGAATTAAAACATCTTTAGAAACACTGAGAAAGCAACCATAAAAATCCACTTTGCCAATAATATATTCCACAGGCTCAAAACAAGCAGCCCTCTTCAAAAACCCTCTATAAACAGCAAGCTCAGCTTCCTCTAAAGGACACTCAAATCTCATATAAAGATCAATCCTAGCAAGACCTAACACATGAGACAGCAAAAGCTCTGCTACAAGCCTTGGAGAAGAAACACTCTTATCTTTCAAATACTGAATAGAAAGCTTTAAAACTTCACCAAGAAGCTTCACTCTTGAACACCGCCCGAAAGCTCGTTTTTATAATTATAAGCAACTAACGCTTCTGTAATCTCATCCAAATCACCATCCATAACCTGATCCAACCGATATAAAGTCAAATCGATTCTATGATCAGTAACTCGATTTTGAGAAAAATTATAAGTTCTTATCCTTTCAGATCTATCACCACTACCCACTTGAGAAGATCTAAGATCGGACCTTTCCTGATCTAGCTTTCTTCGCTTATCCTCTGCAATTTTAGCAGACAAAAGGCGCATAGCTTTATCTTTATTTTTATGCTGACTTCTTTCTTCCTGACAATAAACTACAGTTCCCGTAGGAATATGCGTAAGCCTTACTGCCGAATCTGTAGTATTAACGTGCTGACCACCGGCTCCAGAGGATCTATAAGTATCAACTCTAAGATCAGCTTCATCTATAACAACACTTTCTTCCTCATCCGGCTCTAACATAACAGCTACAGTAATGGCTGAAGTATGAACCCTTCCCTGAGCCTCTGTCTTAGGAACTCGTTGAACTCTATGCGTACCAGCCTCATACTGCATAAATCTGTGCACATTAACCCCAGAGATCTGCATAATGTACTCTTTAAATCCACCCATTTCAGAAGGAGCTGAACTTAAAAGCTCATAAGCCCAACCCTTCTTATCAGCAAAACACTTATACATTCGTACACAATCACCAACAAAAATAGCAGCTTCATCCCCGCCCGTGCCCGCACGAAGCTCCAAAATAATACTACGACTATCTCTAGGATCAGGAGGAACAAGCAATGTTTCAAGCCTTTTCTGCAGTAAGGGCTCATCCAAAACTAACCGATCAATTTCTTCTCGAATGACAGAAACGAACTCAGGATCAAATTCAACCTTAAGAAGTTGACGATTTTCTTCTAATTGCTTGACACATTGTGAAAGAGAGGCCCAAACATCTTTGACCTCTGAAAGATACGCATGCTCTTGCGTAATAGAGCGATACATTTTTTGATCAGAGAGAATATGAGGTTCACCTAAAAGGTGTTCTACTTCCTCTAAACGAGAAAGCAACTTATGTATTCTCTCTTGCATACTTTACTTCTTGCTGCGTTTTTTAGGTTTTTCTTCTTCTTTCTCAGCGCTTTCAACAGCTTCAATTAGAGGTTTTTTATATCTCTTCATGAACTTATCTACGCGACCTTCTGAATCAACAAACTGATTGCTTTTTGTCCAGAAAGGATGAGAAGCAGAAGATGTAGACAAACGACAAACTGGATACTCTTGTCCTTCAAACGTTTCTTTTTCTTTTGTCTTTAATGTTGTACCACATACAAATTTAAACCCTGTAGAAGAGTCTACAAATAGAACCTTCTGATATGGTGGATGACCTTCTTTTTTCATATGAACTCCTAAAAAATTCGTTACAATTTAAACCAAATAGTAAAACGCAATCAACTATTAAAAACAAGCATTTTCCTGAACTTCGCACTTAATTTTAGATTTTTCTGCCAAATACGCCATTCTAGCAGACAACAACCCCTCTAAAACGCCTTCCTCATACCGAACAAAAGGATGATTCTCAAGCAAAGAAAAATCATTAATCTGCAAAAGATCATCTTCGGTTACAGAAGGAAGTATTTCCTTAGCAGCAGCATGCAAACGCTTCCTTTGCCCAATAATCATTTCTTCAAATATCTCCTCCACAACCCCTCCTTCTTTTTTCCTGAAAAAACGCCCTTAAAAGCGCCGAAGACTCGCTAGCAAGCACCCCTCTTTCAACACTCACTTTATGCATAGGATGATTTAAAGAGAGCAACTGAATCCAACTACCATCAGCACCCATTCTTAAATCAGGAGCGCCCCAAACGACACGAGAAACCCTAAAAGAAAAAATAGCACCCGCACAAAGAGAACACGGCTCCAAGGTGGAATATAAAGTAACACCTCCCAGCCTCCACCCTCCCAAAAACTCAGCAGCCTTTCTAAGACAAAGCAACTCCGCATGAGCAGATGCATCACCTACAGACTCAACAAGGTTATGAGCCCTAGCAATGACAACGCCTTCAAAAACAGCAACAGCACCTACAGGAACCTCGTCCTTCGAATAGGCAATTTTAGCCTCCGAAAGAGCTTCCCTCATAAAAAAATCATCAGCATCTAGCACAGGACAACACTCTCGCATTTTAAGCTAAAACTTTTTTTAAAGTGATTTTTCAGATCATAGTTATTCACCTTTAAAGCTAACTTATGCTAGAATTGGTGAAGAGAAACTGTAGCAGACAAACTCTCAAATAGCAAGAATCCTATCGCTTTGCAAAAATAACGCAAGATTTTGGTTGATCTCTTAAGCTTTGTTAGGTTACAATGTTCTCAATGTTTTAAGTTTTTAAATTTTTGTCTACCTTTTAAACTCTCAATATAGGGAGAATACAGATGTCTTTAGATAAGGGTACTAAGGAAGAAATTACCAAGAAATTTCAGCTACATGAAAAAGATACAGGATCTGCTGATGTACAAATCGCAATCCTAACGGAAAGAATTACAGAACTGACAGAGCACCTTAAAGCGGCTCCTAAAGATCACGGATCAAGACTTTCTCTTCTTAAGCTCGTAGGGCAAAGAAGAAAACTTCTTGATTACCTAAATTCTACAGACACAAAACGATATCAAAATCTCATTGTGCGTCTTAACCTCCGTAAATAACATTTCTTTTAAACAACCCCTCTTTCTCTTTTGATAAAGTGGGGTTGTTTTTTTTCTTTTCTTTTGCTTTTCTATAAAACTCTGCTATACTCGCCCTCTTCAGGAAAAAACACCTGAAAACGCAGTCTGAGATGAAAGGTCCATTTAGAAAGAAAAACATTTTCTCTCTAAGTGGTCAGTTCATCTCGCAATCTGCAAACATCACAAACTATAAAGCGAGAAATACATGAATACACCAAACACAATACATGAACTTAGAGTTTCTGTTGGCGGAAAAACTCTTATTTTCGAAACGGGTAAAATAGCAAAACAAGCGAATGCCGCGGTTACTTTACGATGCGAAGATACCCTTCTCCTTACAACGGTATGCTCAGCTCCTAAACCTGAAGATCATATCGATTTTTTACCTCTTAGAGTTGATTACCAAGAAAAATTTTCTTCCGCAGGAAAAACTCTTGGTGGATTCATTAAAAGAGAAGGTCGCCCTTCTGAAAAGGAAACTCTAGTCAGTCGCCTTATCGATAGACCCTTACGTCCACTTTTCGAAGATGGCTTTTACAAAGAAACGCAAGTGCTTTCATACGTATACTCTTACGATGGAGTAAACTCACCAGAGCCTCTAGCTATTTGCGGAGCATCCGCAGCATTAGTGCTATCCGACGTCCCTTTTATTAAACCAATAGGAGCTGTTCGTGTTGGACTTTTAGGAGATCGCTTCGTCATTAACCCAACTATAGAAGAGCAAAAAACTTCTAAACTAGACCTTATCTTAGCAGGTTCTGAAGACGCTATTTTAATGATCGAAGGGTATGCAGACTTCTTAACTGAAGAGCAAATCATGCAAGCTATTGAAGAAGGCCACTCTGCTATTAAAGAAATTTGCAAAAAACTTCTCGAATGGCAAAAAGCTATTGGCAAACCAAAAAATAGAGAGCATATCAAACTAGCGCCAAAAGAACTAGAAGACGAACTGCTAAAAAAATACGAAAAAAAATTACAAGAAATATTCCGTATTAAAGAAAAACAAATAAGACAACAAGCTATTGACACGTTAGAAGCAGAAGTAACTGAGCTTTATTTGCCTAAAGAAGATGCTCTTTATACACCGCTAGCAGTAAGTTCCAGCTTTAAAAAAGCTCAAGCGCACATCATGAGACAAATGATTTTAAAAGAAAAAGTCCGCGTCGACGGAAGAAGCTGTACAGAAATCCGTCACATTTCTGTGGAACAAGGCCTTCTTCCAAGAACCCACGGAAGCTCTCTTTTCACAAGAGGTGAAACACAAGCTTTAGCTGTAGCTACTCTAGGCGGAGAAAATATGTCTATGCGCTACGAAGATTTAAATGGCGACTGGACTAGAAAGTTCTATCTACAATACACATTCCCTCCGTTTTCTGTTGGAGAAGTAGGCAGAATGGGAACACCTGGACGAAGGGAAATTGGACACGGTAAACTCGCCGAAAGAGCATTGTATATGACTATGCCATCACAAGAATCGTTTCCTTATGTGGTTAGAGTAGAATCTAATATTACAGAGTGTAATGGTTCCTCTTCTATGGCTTCTGTCTGCGGAGGCTGTCTTGCTCTTATGAATGCTGGAGTTCCTATTAAACATCCTATAGCAGGAATTGCCATGGGACTAATTTTAGAAGGAAATGAATACGCTATCCTTTCTGATATTTTAGGTGCTGAAGATGCTCTTGGAGATATGGATTTCAAAGTTACGGGAAATGCAGAAGGCGTAACAGCTTTCCAATTAGATATTAAGGTAGAAGGCATTACCCAAGAAATCATGAAAGCGGCTCTTTCGCAAGCAAAACAAGGAAGAACGCATATCCTCAACAAAATGCTAGAAGCTTGCCCTCAAACAAATAGCACGCTTTCTCGTTATGCTCCTCGCATCGAAGTTCTTCAAATTAAGCCAAGTAAAATCGGTATTGTAATCGGACCTTCTGGAAAGCAAATTCGTGCGATTATAGAAACTACAGGAGCACAAATTGACATTAGCGATAGCGGCCTTGTAAGCATTTCTTCTTCAAACCCTGCGTCTATGGAAAAAGCAAAAGAAATCATCCTTGGATTAACCGCTGAAGCTGAAGTAGGTAAAACATATAAAGGCAAGGTTGTATCAACAACAGCATTTGGCGCTTTTGTAGAAATATTCCCGGGAAAAGAAGGACTTTGTCACATATCTGAGCTTGCGCACGCTAGAGTGCAAAATGTCACAGATGTGGTTAAAGAAGGAGATCCTCTTGAGGTAAAGGTATTAGAAATAAATGATAGAGGACAAATTAAACTCAGTCATAAAGTTCTTCTGCCGCCTCCAGCTAAATAAAAAAAACAACCCACTCTCAACATAATTGAGGGTGGGTTACTTTTATTGTAATTCTTGGGAATGGTACATATGTTTCATCACTCTAATAAACGTTCTTTATACATAGCCCTTTTTATCGGATTTATTGACTATCTTGGCATTGGCCTAGTCTACCCTCTTTTTTCATCAATGATTTTCGATATAAAATGCCCCCTGCTTCATCCAGACACATCTCACACAATTCGAGGCATGTGGCTCGGAATACTTTTCTCTTTAATGCCATTAGCACAATTTTTAACAGCCCCTATCTGGGGAGCTATTTCAGATAGCAGAGGTAGAAAAAAAACACTTCAAATAAGTCTTCTAGTTGCTTTAGGTGGGTATTTGGTAGCTTTTTTTGGCGTTTTATTAAACAGTCTCTCCCTTTTGTTAAGCTCTAGACTCTTAATTGGGTGTGCATCCGGTAATACAGCGATTGTTCAAGCTGTAATCGCCGACGTCAGTAAAGAGGAGGAAAAAACAAAAAACTTTGGACTATACAGCATGGCTTCAGGCATGGGTTTTACTCTTGGACCTTTTTGTAGTGGCATGCTCTCATCTTTTCACTATAGCATCCCCTTCATCTCCACAACCGTCCTTATAGTAATTAATCTAATATTTACTTTTTTTTTCTTTAAAGAAACACATTTTCAGCTATTTAAAAGAGCTCTTTCTTGGAATATGGGACTCATAGAAATGAAAAAGGCTTTTTTTTATAAAGGCTTAAGAACTTTATTTCTTTGTTCGTTTTTAAATTATTTTGGATGGTCTTATTTTTTCGAATTTATTCCTGTTTTTCTTATATTTCAATTTGATTTCACAACAGCAGATCTTGGAATTTTTTTTGGATTAGCAGGTGCTTTTTACGCGTTAAGCGCGGGTCTTTTGATCCGTCCGTTTATTAAACGATTTAAACCTGAAACTCTTTTTTTCTGTGGGCTAATACTAACAGCCCTGTCTATTTTTCTAATCCCCCTAAATCACTCTATTCACTATTTATGGCCCATTCTTTTTCTTATTTGCTACTCGACATCACTTACAACTCCCACATCAACGGCTCTTGTATCAAATTCATCTAAAATGCAAGGAGAAACACTAGGTATTTTTAGTTCAGTTAATGCTGCAGCATTAATTATAAGCCCTATTGCATCAGGGGCTATCGTTGGAAACTATCCCACAATGCCTATGTGGATAGGAGGAACCTCTATGTTGCTAGGAGCCAGTATATACATACTTACATCGTCGAAAAAAATCTTTTCTCGATAAGGAAAAACTATTATAAAAAGATAAGACACCATTCGGAGAACTAAAAATTTTATGACGCCGGTAAAATTATCTAATACTTTGCCATCAGAAAAGAGTTTTTTATTTAAAGAACCATCAACAACAAAAAAGTTCTGGTCATCTGAAGAAACAAGCAGTCTTACAAAATCGATGACCACACTTGCAGAGCAAGGAGTATCTGTATTTTTTAACCCAATTAGAAAAGGATCTCCAAATCAATTTAGAGAAGTTGCTCAAATAAATCCCGTACTAAACCAAACTAGGACCGTTAAACAAATTAGAGAAAAATGGATAAATCAACTTTGTCCTCAAATAAAAAAAACAAAGCTTATTTCTGACATAAAATGCATGGAAGTTTTTTTTAAATTAAAAAAAGAAAACACAGAAAAAATGTGCTCTTTCCCTTTAAAATCTTGTCATATTTTGAATGACGGAAGTTACTACTCTGAAAACACTATAAAAAACACTTTTTATTCTTTAAAAAGGTCATTCTTTTCGCTATATCACAAACAACCTTCTATCGAAGAGCTCGAACTTTTTTTTAAAGAAAAAAACACAACATCAGCTGACAATTTCAAAATAGCGGAAAGCAAAAGTCACGCTAAAAATAACTCCATTTCAAAAAAAAGAAAAAGCTATTCTGATAAACTTCTTAACGCGATTTCTGAAACTAAAAAACAAAGAACCTCTAGTTCACCAATACATCAAGTTATAGAAATTCCTCTGCCTTCCAATGAAGTCCCTTTTCAAGAAATCAAGCCGATAGATGATAATCCAGTTAATGGAATTCCAGAAGATATCATCTGGTGCTGCATGGACGAAAAACCTCTCTAATCCAATAGAATAATAAAATTTATTTTAGATCGCGCATTTAGGGTCTTGCTTAAAAAGCCATAAATGCGTATGAAAAAGTTTAAACAATTCTTATAAGGAGTATCATGCCAAACCAGATCGTCTGCAAAAAAAAAGCAAAACTGTTTAGTTTTTTAGTATTTCTTGTTGGCTTAGCTGCTCTTTCCTACTCTAGAATGTGGTGGCCTGGGATTTTACTAGCAGTTGGAATACCTTTAGCTTTAAAACAATACCTTAGGGGGCGAAATTACGATTTCGGGATCACTCTTTTTGTATTTATCGGAGGCTTTGTTACTGTAGCTTTTGACGTTCAATGGGAAATTGTTCTTCCTGTTCTTTTTATTATCGGTGGAATATACATTCTCTGTAGAGACTTTTTAGAAGGACCTCTTTCTTCTGAACCTGAAATCGAAGAAGACATGAATGAAGAAATCGAAGAGGAAAACAAAAAAAAATAAACACAAAGAGCTCCTTTATGAATAACAAATCGTTACCCAACCCTTTTGATACTCTAGCTCCATTTCCAGAAGCCTCCTCCACGTTTTACTACTCACTACCTAAGTTAGAAAAAGCCCTTAATAAATCTCTTTCAAGGCTTCCTATATCAATACGAATTATATTAGAATCTCTTCTTAGAAATTGTGACGAAAAAAAAGTTACAGAAAGTGATATTATTCGACTATCTAACTGGAACCCTAAATCACCTGATGACAAAGATGTTCCATTTGTAGTTTCTAGAGTGATTTTACAAGATTTTACAGGGGTTCCTCTTTTAGTTGATCTTGCAGCAATGAGGGATGCGGCTCAAAAACAAGGAAAAGATCCAAAATACATTGAACCTATAGTTCCCGTAGACCTTGTAATAGATCATTCTGTACAAGTAGATCGGTCAGGTAAAAGCGACGCTTTTTTATTTAATTTAGAACTTGAATTTCAAAGAAATCAAGAGAGATACGAATTTTTAAACTGGGGAGAGCAAGCTTTTAATACTTTTAAAGTGATTCCGCCCGGGATAGGTATTGTACACCAAATAAACCTAGAATATATAGCCTCCGTTGTCACAGAAAAAAAAGAAAAAGATTATACATTACTCTATCTAGATACTGTTGTAGGAACAGACTCCCACACAACTATGATTGGTGGCTTAGGAGTTCTAGGATGGGGTGTTGGAGGGATTGAAGCTGAAGCTGCTATGCTTGGTCAGCCCTGCTTTTTTCAAACGCCAGAAGTTATCGGAGTTCACCTTACAGGGAAAATGAAAGAAGGCATCACTGCAACAGATTTAACAATAAGAATCACAGAACTTTTACGCAAAGAAAAAGTAGTTGGAAAATTTGTGGAATTTTTTGGAGAAGGAGCTTCAAACTTATCTGTGTCCGATAGAGCAACAATAGGAAATATGGCCCCTGAGTACGGCGCTACTATAGGTTTTTTTCCTGTGGACGATAAAACACTCGAATACCTTAAATTAACAGGACGTTCGAGCGATTCGCTGAAAACAATAAAAGATTACTTAATAAAACAAAATCTTTTTGGTATTCCTAAAAAAAATGAAATAGATTTTTCTCGTGTCATAGAACTCGATTGCGCCTCCATAACCCCTTCTGTTTCTGGCCCTAAAAGACCGCAAGATAGAATAAACCTTTCAGATCTCAAACCTACGTTTCATAAAATTCTAACATCTCCATTAAAAGAAGGTGGCTACGAAAAAGAAACCTCTAAAAAAATCTGCGTTCATTCTACTGGCCATTTTCATGTTGCAGAACCTCATATTACAGGAGGAACTGCCTTACTAGAAAATAAAAAAGCAGAGCTTTCTTTTAGCGAAAGTGAAATGGTGACCAACCGACCTATTACATATGGAACAATCAATCCAGGCTATGCGCAACACAAAGATTACGATATAATCCTCGACCACGGATCTATTGTTATCGCGGCTATCACCAGTTGCACTAATACGAGCAACCCCAATGTAATGATTGCTGCAGGCCTTCTGGCTAAAAAAGCTGTAGAAAAAGGGTTAAAAGTCAACAGTAAGGTAAAAACAAGTCTAGCGCCTGGATCTCGTGTTGTCACAGATTACCTCGAAAAAGCAGGTCTTCAAAGATTTTTAGACCAACTTGGATTTCAACTTGTTGCTTACGGTTGTACTACCTGTATAGGCAATAGCGGACCTTTAGATGAAAACATCGAAAATGCTATCAGAGAAAACGATCTCATTACAGCAAGTGTCTTAAGCGGTAATAGAAACTTTGAAGCAAGGATTCATGGGGCTGTCAAAGCAAACTTTCTTATGTCGCCTCCACTTGTTGTAGCTTTTGCTCTTGCAGGCCGAATTTCTATCGATTTTGCTGAGGAACCAATTGGATACGGACCTGACGAAGAACCTATTTTTTTAAAAGATATTTGGCCTACAAACGAAGAAATTGAAATGACTATCGCCAAAGCTCTATCTCCTGAAACATTTCAAAAACGATATAAAAACATCGCCTCTGGAAATCCTCTTTGGGATGCCATTCAAACAAATACAGGAGCTACTTACTCTTGGCAAAATAACAGCACTTATATTCAAAAACCTCCCTTTTTTGAAAACTTTGAAATAGCTCCCTCTAAACCAAAGCCCCTCCAAAAAATGAGAGCAGTAGCTCTTTTTGGGGACTCTATTACAACAGATCACATTTCGCCAGCAGGAGCCTTTAAGCCAAATACCCCCGCTGGGCGCTATTTAACCTCTCAAGGAATTCAGGAAGAAGATTTCAACAGTTATGGAAGTAGGCGTGGAAATCATCATGTTATGTTACGCGGAACATTTGCCAATGTCAGACTACGCAATCAACTCGTAAAAACAGAGGGGGGCTTCACAAAACTATTTCCAGAAGAAAGTGAAATGGCTATTTTTGACGCCTGTCAAATTTATGCTGAAAGAGGTATCCCCTTGATTCTTTTTGCAGGAAAAGATTATGGCATGGGAAGTTCTAGAGACTGGGCAGCTAAAGGCACAGCTCTTTTAGGAATAAAAGTTGTTGTAGCGAAAAGCTTTGAACGAATTCATCGGAGTAACCTAGTTGGAATGGGTGTATTACCCTTGCAATTTGAAGAAGGCGAAGGCCTAGATACCCTTGAAATTAAGGGAGATGAAGAGTTTTCCCTTTTAAACCTAGATAGCAATATAGAACCTAATCAAAAAGTCATCCTAGAAATACGCGGTAAAAAACAAGTTAAACAGATAACCCTTATCTGTCGTCTTGATACAGCCAATGATTTAGAATACTATAAGCACGGAGGGATTTTACCTTATGTTTTACGAGATATTCTTAAATTAAATTAAATTCGAAAGATCCTTAAAATAGAGGATGGACCTTTTGTCTTAATTTTGCTACATTCCTAGGTAACAAGGATATATCTTTGACACAAACAACAGAACCTACTCAGGCCACTTTTTCTTTTTACTCTTCGTTGGAACAAGATTTTTTCTACCATGAGAACTTAGCAAAACAAAAAGGAATCAAACACATAGCCGGAATCGGACTAGATGGCACGACTTGCTTAGCTGGTCCTATCGTTGTGGCAATAGTAACAGCTTCTAATGGTCTTTTGTTTTCAGAAATAAAAAACATTAAAACTCTCACAGATGCACAACTTAGAGCTTGCTACCAAAAAATCTTGCTAACACCTGGAATATCCTATAGTGTAGAAGTAATCGAACCCGAAACAATTGATGAAATTGGTATATTACAAGCTATTTCTGTTGCTATGGAAAATTTAGTAAGATCTCTTTCAAAAACCCCCGAATTCCTTCTTATAGAAGGCACCTTTAGTCCTTTTGGATCCAACATATCTAGTGCAATTTTTAAAGGTGAGCAGTTTTCTTCTACAATAGGCTGCGCTCATATTTTAGCTAAAGCAACAAGAAACGCCATTATGGAAGGGATTGATGCGAATTGCCCGGAATATGGATTTGCACAAAATAAGGGCCTTCCAACAAAAGAGCACATAAAAAATATAAAACAATTTGGTTTATCGTCACTTCACAGAAAAAGCCAAACAGATCTATTAAAAATCTCAAAGTCCTCACCCCTTCTTAAAGAGGGCTTATCTGTGCCCGACGAGTTTTTGCAATTTTAAAAATTCCAAGCTAGTTTTACGTGGAAAAACGTAATTATAACAAGTAAATGCAACACAGAAAACCCCTATGGACCCTAAAAGACAGTAATGGAAATATTCTTAATGATGGAGATTCTGTACATGTCATTAAAGATTTAAAAGGAAAAGAATCTTCTCTTACATTAAAAAGAGGAAAAATTTTTAAAAATATTCGGCTTACGGATGAATCAGAAGAAGTCGAGTCTAGGGAAGGAAAAAGCACACTTGTACTCAAAACATGCTTTCTTAAAAAAGTATAAAAAAATAGAAACCCGATTTTTCAAGAAATCGGATTTCTATTAAAAATGTCTAATAGTCTAAACACATTGCCTTTTTCATTTCTTTTAAGGTCTCTGCAGCAACCTTAGATGCATCGATAGATCCAGCTAACAAAATACGCATAACTTCGGCTGGATCTTTAGCAAATTCCTCTCTTCTTATTCTAATAGGCTCTAAAAAAGCTTGTAAAACTTCATTTAACCTTTTTTTTAAGACAGAATCTCCCAGCCCCCCTCTTCTATAATGGGCTTTTAACTCTTCTAAGGCATCTTTGTCAGAATCAAATACATCTAAATATGTAAAAACAGGATTCCCCTCTACGGTACCTGGATCTTCAACTCTAAGATGATTCGGATCTGTGTACATCCCCTTTACCTTACGAGCAATTTCTGTGGCCGAATCCTTTAAATAGATACAATTCCCTAAAGATTTACCCATTTTTGCTTGACCATCAGTCCCTGGCAATCTACCTACTTTAGGAATCAAAGCCTGAGCTTCGACAAGAACTTCCTTTTTATAAATTCTATTAAAATGACGAACAACTTCATTAGTCTGTTCAATCATAGGAAGCTGGTCTTCTCCTACTGGTACTAACTCAGCTTTAAAAGCTGTAATATCAGCAGCTTGACTGATTGGGTAAATCATAAAACCAGCAGGAACGCTTTCCTCAAATCCTTTCTGTTTAATTTCTTGTTTAACAGTAGGGTTGTGCTTTAAACGATTCCATGTGACTAGATTTAGAAAATAAAGAGTCATTTCGGGAAGCTCTGGAATGAGAGACTGTATAAAAAGAGTAGATTTAGAAGGGGATATACCAACCGCTAGATAATCTAACGCAACTTCTAAAACATTCTCTCTAACCTTCATTGGGTTATCAGCATTATCGGTAAGAGCCTGCGCATCAGCAATCATGACAAACTGCGTATGAATGTCTTGTAGCTCCACTCTATTTTTTAAAGAACCAACGTAGTGTCCGAGATGTAACGAACCTGTGGGTCTATCTCCTGTCAAAATAACTTTTTTTTTCATAGCTTCTTCTTCTGTTTGTCTATTTTAGATTCTATGCTACCACAGTCTAAATAAAACGAAGAAGTCCAATTTTTGCAGCAAGAGTAAAAGTGATAGGCCAGTGAGAATTTTTAAGCCCCCAACACTTATGTCCAATATTCACAACTGTCATAACAATAAGAGCTGGATATATCACTTCCACAACAGGACCTAGAATTTTTGCTATGCCCCCAAACCCTAATATAGACACCAAGAAACCTATTCCCAGAGTAATAAGAATAGAAAGCCTACTCTCGATTTTTTCTTTGAAAATTTCTTTTCTTAAAAATTCAGCGAATAAAGAAACAAGAACTATGGCTGTTGTAAAACAAGCTAAAACAACAAGCACACACAAAACAGGTGCACCAAAAGAACCCAATGATTTAATCGCAATTTTTCCGAGCATTTGCTGGGGTAAAGCTCCCTGAAGTAAAGGCGCATAAAGACTACCCAAAAGAACTAAAACAAGGTATACTCCTGATAAAATACCAGCCCCTATTAAAGCTGAACGCAAAAAAAGCTTAGAACCACAAACATCCTGAGTCTTTACAGACTTCAAATGATCTATAATAAATGCAGAAAAGAAAAAAGCTGCAAGCAGATCTAAGGTTTGATACCCTTGAATAAATCCATTTTTAAAAGCATCCCACCCTCCAGTTCCATGAAGCAACGAAGCCTCTTTTACCAAAGAAACAGAAGAACTATCCCTTACTGAAAAAAAAGCAATAGCTGCAATAGCTGCTAATAAAAGAGGTGTTAAGACCGATCCAAGAAGAGGAACGACCTTGTTTTTATTAACTATCATCAAATAGATAAACCCACAAAAAATAAGACTAGTTAAAACTAAAGAAGCAGAAGGTAATAGCGTTTGAATAGCTCCATGAGCAACCGTTAGACACCTTGGCATCACACCAAAGGGGCCCATTAAAGAAAGTGCGATTAAAGAAAAAATAAAAGTTCCAATACTACCCAAAGAAGAGAAAAAATTCTTTCTACTTCCTTCGTAGAGCATAATCCCAAGAGAACCTAAAAAAGGAACTAAAACTCCTGTTAGAATGATTCCCAAAGCGCCAAGAAGAAAATGTCCGCCGCTTTGCTGCCCTACAAGAAGAGGAAATACCAAATTACCCGATCCAAAAAACATAGAAAACAGGGCAAAACCGGTACTTAGAACTAAAAATCGTTTTTTCATACAACTCTCTATTTAATTTTTAAAAAAATTATAGCAAAAATCATTTTTTAAAACAAACAAAAAAATACGAACAATAAAACATTTGAATTGTTAAACAAAAACAATTTAACGAAATATATTTTATTTTTAGCTTCAATTTAATATCGAAAAACGACTAAATGCTAAACTGAATTTTAAGAAAGACAAATGTTTTTTTAAAAAACAGCAAAGTAAAAACTTCTCAAAAAACTAAAATAAGATAGCCTTATAAAAAAAATCGCTCTCTTTAACCCTTTTCCATTTTCCTGCTAATTTCTCAGACTAAAAAAACCTTTAAAAACACTTTGCTTACAAATGCTTACGTACACACCTTGCGGATTGAATAATAAGCACGGCATGTTACCTACTTACAATCCATTCAAGATTGATAAGATCCAAATCAATTGTTATTACATCTAAAAAAAACTCCCCTAGCCTCAAAATCTTTAGAAAGTTGCTTCCAAACAGGAAAGCTTATATCGTTATATCGGAGATCCAAGCTCTTCAGACTAGCCATTGTCCCGACAAAGCCAGCTCCTGCGGCGCTTATCGCGTTATACCGAAGCCCCAAGTTCGTCACATTGCCCATCCTAGAGATTGCTCTAACTCCCTCATCGCCTATTTTATTACCGTTAAGGTTCAATCTAGTCAGCCCAAACATCATGCTAATCGCTTGAGCACCGATAACGCCTATCAAATTACGACTTAGATCCAAATTCTTCACATTAGCCATTAAGCTGATAGCTTTAACACCCTCATCACCTATCTTGTTCCATTCAAGATTTAAGCTCTCCAAATTAACCATTTTACTGATAGCTCTAGCTCCTTCAACGCCTATACCGGCGCTTGTAAGATTCAGACTCTTCAAATTAGACATTGTCCCAATTGCCCTAGCTCCCTCATCGCATATCTGGTTATGACTAAGATCCAAGCTCTTCAAATTAGACATTGCGCATATGGCTATAGAGCCCTGAACACCTATTTTGTTATTACAAAGACCTAGATGCGTCAATCCTAGCATTTTGCTAATACTTGTAGCTCCATCCTCATCTATCTGATTATCGCTAAGCTCTAGCTTCTTCAAATTAGACATTGTCCCAATTGCCCTAGCCCCCTCAATGCCTACTTGGTTACAAGAAAGATCCAGTCGCGTCAATCCTAGCATTTTGCTAATAGTTGTAGCTCCATCCTCATCTATCTGAGCACAGCGAAGACTTAACTCCTGTATGTTGGCGTGAAAGGGAAGTGGATCTGGCATAAAACTATTAAAATCACAATAGTTAGCTGATAAGGTGTGAATTTTAGTACACAGTTCTAATAATGCACCAATCTCAGTAAGCTGAACACGATCTAAATTCAACTGTTGTATTTTAATGGAATCGTTTCTTCTTAGCAACGCTAGTAAAGACTTTTCTGTTAACTGAAGATGTTCGACAGGCTCCCCTTTAGCGATCCTAATAAGTTTTCCCGTATCCGATAACCTTGCCAAAATAGACTTTGATGTTACGCTAATTTTATAGAGGTCTTCATGGGACAAAAAAACTCCTATCAGACTCAAGATGTCATCTGAAAGTTTTAATATAGGAGTTACAAACCTTTGAATTTTTGAACTAGACTCCCCAAGACCATTTGAAAAACATGTTTTTCTAAGTTTTTCTAAAAACGGGCTCAGCTCCGAATTTTGCATATAAAGGGATGCTTTTTCGAGAAATGCCTTAATATAAAATTCAGCTCGGCGTTTATTGGTTGACTCAAATCGAAAAAAACTCATTTCATGATCGTTTAAAACATCATTTAAAAAAGACGCTTCTTTCTTTAGCGCATCAATTCTTCCATTATCCATCTTGACCCTTTTAACACACTTATTAATATAGAATAAATACTTCTCACAAAAAACATCACAAAAAAAATTAAATTAAGATTAGATGCTTTAGATATTAACGAATATAACTTCTAAAAACGTTGCACTAAAGAATCTCAACATTCAAATCTATTGTTGATTGATCTAAAAAACGTCTTAGGTAGCTTTTTTAAGCTTTACTTTTTTGTAATTTCTATACATCTAAACTAACAAGGAAGTAATTCTCTTTTACTAAAAAGCTTTTTTTATTTTTTAGACAAAAGAAAAACCTCTGATTTTTTTGCTTGGGCGGTTTCATAATTCAATTTTAACTCTCCGAGCTTTAAGCGCTTGGCGAACTTGCTCTTTCAATACATCACTTATATTGTTGTCCTGAAGATTTAAAATCGCGAGTCTTCCTATTCTGCTAACCGCCATAGTTCCCTCATCACCTATC
This sequence comes from uncultured bacterium, assembly GCA_964455905.1. Lineage (GTDB taxonomy): Bacteria > Chlamydiota > Chlamydiia > Chlamydiales > Rhabdochlamydiaceae > CAIJXB01. Next base: position 57,607 of record CAYVYN010000008.1, on the reverse strand, counting down.
TTGGTTTGCTTAAGAAAGAGGTTCGTCACATTACACATTCTACTAATGACTATAGCTCCCGCATCGCCCAGGTTATTGAAGCTAAGATCCAAGCTCGTCAGACTAACCATTTCGCTAATAGCGCTAGCTCCATGAACATCTATACGGCTCTTGTTAAGATAAAGAGTCTTCAGATTAGCCATCGTGCTGATAGCTGTAGCTCCCGTAGACCTTATACTATTGTTGCTAAGATTCAATAGGGTCAACTTAAGCATTCGACTGATAGCTAAAGCTCCCTGGTCGTTTAAATGGTTATCTGCAAGATTTAAACTCATCAAATTAGTCATTGTACTTATGGCTACAGCACCATCATTATCTATAGCAGCACGTAAAAGACACAGGATCTTTAGATTAACCATACTACTAATGACTATAGCTCCTGCAGAGTATACCGAATTGAAGCTAAGATCTAAGCTCGTCACATTACCCATCCCGCTAATAGCCTTAATTCCACCAAAGCCTAGCGGATTTTCGCTAAGGTTCAGCTCTGTCACACCAGACATTCCCGCGATGGCTATAGCTCCCTCAGCGTCTATATAATTACTACTAAGATCTAGACTAGTCAAATTAAGCATCCTGCTGATGGCCCTAGCCCCCTCAGCACCTATCCGGTTATTTTTTAGATTCAACTCGCGTATATTCTGATAGAGAGAAACCTGCTCTGCCACAAAACTTTTAAAAAAAACTTCAACAACAAATGACAAGCTATGAACTTTGGGACATAATTCTAATAAGGCACTAAAATTTGTGATTTTAACATGATCTAAATTCAAGCGCTTTATTGTAATTCCCTCTTTTTTTCTTTCGAACGCCTGATTTCTTTTTATCAATAAAAGCAAAGAATCTTCTGTTAATCCAAAGTCTTTAACAGGGTATCCTTTAGAGATTTTAATAAGCCTTTGGATATAACATGCCTTTGCTAAAGATCGGTTTGAGGCTTTTGATGTTACTACAGCTTTACTAAAATCTTCAGGAGACAGAAACTCAATTATAGTATTAAGCGCATCCTGGGGAAGCTTTAAAATGGGGGTTACAAACTTCTGAACCCTTAAACTAAACTCTCCTATTAGTCCATTTAAACGGCATGTTTCCCTGAGTTCTTTTAACGAAGGGCTCAGTTGTTGGGTTCCCATATAAGGACTTGCTTTCTCCAAAAAGGCTTTAATCTGAAACTCGGCTCTCTTTTTATCCTCCGATCCAGATCCACAGAGACTTATTTTTGGATCGATTAACGCATGATTTAAAAGCATAGCTTCTTTTATTAGCGTATTAATGCCTACACCACTCATTTTAACCCACTTCAATAAATAACATTAACGCAAAGCAAATATTCAACATGTAAATTACAAAAAAAAGAAAATCAACAAAAAAAACACGAACCACTACTTATAATTAATTATGTAAGAGGCCTATCTAACAACTCCTGCCATCTTAGATAAAGACGATCTATCCCTTCTTGAATCTCACCCATTTTCTGATACACAACATGCGTTTCTTGAGGGCTAAGGGACTTATTATCAAGCTTAGCCTGAAGGATTAAAAGAGCTTCTTCTTGTACCAAAATTGACGCTTCCATACCCTCTAACTCTTTTTTATCCTTATAAGAAAGCTTTTTAGAATCTTGAACTTTCTCTGTTTTGATAACTGGGGTCTTTTCTTTTTCTTTTTTTGAAAATGAGCCCTGAAAAGCCTTTTCCCACTGAGAATAGTCTGCAAAAATAGTCTGCTCATTGCCTTCACCAAGACCTAAAATTTGCGTGCAAACAGTATCCATTAAACAACGATCATGACTAATTAAGACAACTGCCCCTGGAAACTCAATAAGACTATTTTCAATTACTTCAAGAGTTGCGACATCCAAATCATTTGTTGGTTCGTCTAGAAAAAGAACGTCGGCTGGTTGTAGCATAAGTCTAGCTAATAGAATACGGGCCCTTTCCCCTCCAGAAAGACAACTTACTGGCATGTTTAATCGATCTGGATAAAACAAAAACTTTTTAGCCCAACCATTTACATGAATCTCCTGTCCCTTAAACCGAATAAAATCACCAGAAGGAGAAAGAGCCTCTCTTAAAGTGCTATTTTGATCTATTTTCTCTCTATGTTGATCAAAATAAACAAGCTTTAAATCTTGAGCGTATTTAATAGTGCCTAAATCGGAAGGAATTTCTCCTGCTAAAATTTTTAAAAGTGTCGTTTTACCTGTACCATTTCCGCCAACAATCCCCAAACGACTCCCTGGAGAAAGCTTCAAATCAATACCCTGAAATAACTGTTTCCCACCTAAACTTTTAGTTAAATTTTTTGCGACAATTAAATTTCTTGTTTCTCTTTCTGAGGCGACAAAATCAATAGAAACATCCTTTTTTTGATTTCGTCCTCCTAAGTCCTGCAACTGTTCGATCATCTGCTCGGCTCGTTGTATACGAGATTTTGATTTAGTAGTTCTGGCTTTAGGAGATTTCCGCATCCACTCCACTTCATCACGAACCGTCGAAGCAAGACTTCTTTCCTGTTTAAGCTGAACTTCTAAAAAATCAAGCTTTCTTTCCATAAAAGTAGTCCACCCACCTTCAACCAAAAAGGTTCCTTTAGGAAAACACCTATTCAGCTCGAGCATCTTTGAACAGGTATTTTCTAAAAAATAACGATCATGGCTTACAATTAAATACGACACCCTTTCTTTTTTTAAAAATTTCTCCAACCAAAGAATACCCTCTAAATCTAAGTGATTAGTGGGCTCATCCAAAAGAACAAGATCGGGATCTTGCATAAGAACTCGAATCATATCTAATCTCTTTTTCCACCCACCTGACAACTTAGAGCCATCAGCCAAACAATCAGAAAAACCAGCTCTATCTAGTAAAATATGAGCTTTTAGTTGTGCCTCTTCTTTAGGTAATCGATCAGCAGCTTCAACTAAAATCTCCTCAATTGATTTTGAAGGGAAATCTGGAGTCTGACTTGCATAAGCTATTTTTAGCCCCTGTCGTTTGGCCACAACACCAGAATCGGGCCTCTCAACCCCAAATAAAATCTTTAAAAGAGTCGATTTTCCCGCTCCATTAGGACCTGCAAGACCCATCCTATCTCCTTCATACAAAGAAAACGAAATGTCAGTAAAAAGATTTTGAGAACCGAAAGATTTAGAAAGAGATTGTATGCTAACGAGTACTGTCACAAAAAATATTCTCCATAAGTTTTTTTACACCAAAACTCTATCAAAAAGGATATTTGACGAAAAATTGGTTTATTCTGCTGTTTAAAATTATCGATCCATGCTATCATCTTTGTGATTAATGATTAAATTCATTTATTTTGACTGCTTGCTTCAATTCTTAGGTTTTCAAGATTTACCTTGAGTCTTGTGATTTTTATTGACGGACGAAGCGCTTACAGTCAAAGGCATAAGCCTGAAATAAAAATACCACAACCCATAAGGTATCACATGCATACAGAAGAAATAGAAAACATAATAGAAAACACAACAGAAAACGGCTTTGAAAAATTAAATCTAAAACAAGGCTTACTAGACGCTTTAAAAAAAGCAGGATTTAAAACTCCAAGCCCAATCCAAGAAGAAGTCATCCCTCTTATCTTAGCTGGATCTGATGTAATTGGACACGCGCAAACAGGAACAGGAAAAACAGCAGCTTTCGCGCTACCTGCAATGCACCTTTTAAAAAACACTGGATCTCCCGAAGTTCTAGTCATCACTCCAACAAGAGAACTCGCTTCTCAAGTAAGTGAAGAATTTTCTCGCTTAGGAAGTTTTTTAAAAGTTCGTACAGCAACTATCTACGGTGGAAAATCTTTTTTCAACCAGATCGACGCAATTAAAAGAGGGGCTCAGGTTGTGGTTGCTACCCCAGGAAGACTTCTCGACCTTCTACAAGGAAATAAAATCGGACCATTCAACCCATCACTTGTCATCATCGATGAAGCTGACGAAATGTTAGACATGGGATTTTTAGAAGATTTACAAGCTATTTTTGAATTCTTACCTAAAGAACGACAAACTTTAATGTTTTCCGCAACAATGCCTTCAGCGATTCAATCTTTAGCTAAACGAATCCTAAATTCTCCAATAGTTGTAAAAGCCACACAAACACAAGCAACTAACGAAGACATCGCACAGCATTACTGCGTATTACAAGATTTTGAAAGAGACGAAGCTATCGTCCGTCTTTTTGAAGCAAATGACCTCTTCAAATCGATCATTTTCTGTAAAACAAAAAAAGAAGTCGATAGACTTAGCCAAGTTTTAACACAACGAGGCCAAGCCGCAAGTGGGCTTCACGGAGATATGGAACAATCTCAAAGAGAAAACGTGACTCACTCTTTCCGCACAGGGAAATCTAAAATATTAGTGGCTACAGACGTTGCAGCAAGAGGACTTAACATTGTCGACGTATCTCACGTAATTAACTACCACATTCCATTTGATGCAGAAAACTACGTCCACAGAATTGGAAGAACAGGGCGCGCAGGCAAAAAAGGGATTTCAATTACATTTGTAACCCCAAGAGAATACAGCAAACTGCTCCAATTCCAAAAAACAACCGGTGGACATTTAGAAAGATTCTTCATTCCTTCAAAACAAGAAATTCGCAAATCACAGGTTCACAGACTTTTAGCACAAATTAAAGGTCAAGTGCCAACAAGCGACATTCCTGCCGTGATCGAATCCGTTCAAAAAGAAATGGACCTACAAACGCTATCAGCAAAACTATTAGGCTGGATTTTATCCAAAAACCCTATTGAAGGCCCTGAGACAATCGGTATTTTAGAAGCGATCTCCGCTCCAAAAAGATCAGAAGGCAGACCTAGCCGCCGTTTTGACGACAACAGATCTTTTAACAGATCAGGCCCGCGCCCTAGCAGATCAGGTGGAAGAGACGAGCGTAAATTTCATAGCGGAAGATCTGAAAGAGCTGAACCTGATGCTTTTGGATCATATCCTAAAAAGAAATTTTCACATCCAAGCGACGTGAAAAAGCCAAAAAAACGATACTAAAAAAAAAGAATGCTCCTTCATTTGGAGGAGCATTCTTTTTTAATTCCTTATAAAATATCCGCAGCAAGCGCGGCAAGCTCTGATCTTTCTGTTCTTTCGAGCGAAATATGCCCAAAAATAGGCTCATTCTTAAACTTTCCAACTACAAAAGTCAACGCGTTAGAATCCTTATCCAAATAAGGATTATCTATTTGCGTCGGATCCCCCGTTAAAATAACCTTAGTCCCTTTTCCAGCTCGAGAAATAACTGTTTTCACTTCATGCGGCGTTAAATTTTGAGCCTCGTCAATGATAATAAACATCTTAGGTAATGTTCTCCCCCGAATATAGGTAACGGCCTCCATTTCAATTTTCTTGCTTTCCATGATCCATTTCTGAGTTTCTACTCCACTAGCAGGCCCCCCAGTCGAACTGCACAAATACTCTAAATTATCATAAATAGGCTGCATCCAGTGAAAAAGCTTTTCATCTTTAGTTCCTGGAAGATAGCCTATATCCTTACCTAAAGGCATAATAGGCCGGCTAACCAAAATACGATTATAAACTGGTTCATCAAAAACCTTTCTTAAAGCAGCAGCAAGAGCCAAAAGAGTCTTACCTGTACCCGCTTGACCAACTAAAGAAACCAGCTTCACATCGTCGCGAAGTAAAAGATCCAAAGCACATTTTTGCTCCATATTTAAAGGATGTATTCCCCAAATATCTCTAGAAATTTTGATTAAAGGCTCTAAACGCTTTAATTCAATATTATATTTCGCTAAAGCAGATGACTGCTCGGGAGATGTCATCAAGCAATATTCATTAGGAGCGCAATCCTCCAACTCCATAGCAAGAAAGCCATCCTTATAAAAAAGATCTATTTCACGCTTAGGAACTTCAATCTTACGATAGCCCTTATACATCTTTTCAAAAGACATCTTTGGATTTTCATAATCTTCCGCTTCAATGCCAATCGCCTCAGCTTTCACTCTCATAACAAAATCTTTTGAAACTAAAACAACAACGCCGCCCATCTCCTTCATCTGATGCGCAGCTAAAAGAATCTTATGTGCGCTTCGATCCATAGAAAGAGGGAAGGATTGTTTTTCCTTGATCTGCGTATCTACATACACCCGAACACTAATCCCGTTTTCAATCCCAACACCTGAATGTAAATTACCTTTTTTACTTTCTTTTAAAGAATCTATATAACGAACAACCTGCCTAGCATTTTTCCCTAACTCATCAGACTGCCGCTTCATACCATCAAGCTCTTCTAAGACCCCCAAAGGGATTACCACATCATTATTTTTAAACTTACGAATTGCATCTGGATCATGCAAAAGGACATTAGTATCAATAACAAATGTTTTTCTTGTCATAAGCTTCTCCCTCGTTAAGCTCGTTTATTGGCCGAGCATAGCAGAAAGAGACCTCTTGGCAATCTTTTTTTTTCCAATTCACAACACCCTAAAAAACAATTAGATAAAACAAAAACAAGCAAACAAATCCATCGAGTGCTAATTTATGGTTTGACCGATTTTACAAAGTTAGGTTAAAATGAGGCCAAGAAAACCTAACAGGAGAAGCAAGATGACCTCGATGAAAATCAACCATAAAATCTTAAGTATCCCGCCTTATATTTCTACCACATGGAACAACATCAGCTCACTAACAACAGAAGAGCAAACAGACTCCCTCACTCTTCACATAGCCTTGGCAGACGGGTCTTCAGTATCTATTCCAAACATCAATCATGACCTTGTGGATGCAATCTTCAGATCCCATGTAAAATACTTAGAAGAAGAATCCTCTTCGCCAAATAATAACTACGCCCAAGCAAGCCCCGCTTCTTTTTTATTTGACGCGGTAAAAGACCCTTCCCCATTTGTTTTTGACATACCACTGCCTCTTGGCGGCTTTAAAACCTTAACGTCCATCCTTCAACACGACCCTGAAAAAAAAGAAGCTCCAGAGCTACCGAAAAATATAGTTAACAAAATCACATCGATCACAAAAACAATCGGAAACATCGATATTGAAGCATTACCAAAAGCAGAACCTCACTGTAATTGCCCCCACTGTCAAATCGCAAGATCCATGAGAATTGCCTTTGAAGCCCCAAACGAAGAGCTAGAAGAAGAGGAAGTTCCAGCAGAAGAACTATCATTCAAATCTTGGATCATTCACCCTCCAGAAAACAAAATCTACAAAGTAATACATCCAGACAACCCACAAGAAGAATATAGCGTTTTCTTAGGATCCCCTGTCAGCTGCACCTGCGGATCAAATCAATGCGAACACATCCTAGCCGTTTTAAAAAGCTAAAAATTGACAATAAGATAACTACGAATCTCTGCAATAAAAAACCTTGCTGTAAAAAAGAGCTAAACTTTAGAATGAACCTTAGCATTTTTTTATACACGACCTATTTTAGACCTTGGGAGGTTTAGTTATCATGTTAAAACAAGTAAACTTAGTTTGCAGCGCGCTTTGCGTTTTTTATCTTACCTCATTATCCGGAGATCAACCTGGAAGTTTAGCTGACCTAGATTCTCCCCCTATTTTCACTGCAGCTCCTCCCGAAGAGACACTCCCAACTCCTCCTGTAGCGCAAGAAGCTTTTGTTGAAGAAAAAAAAGAGATTTCTACATCTATTAAAAAACTAAAACCAAAAGCTACATTTAAACCGTTTACGGGGAAAATAAAAGGGAAAAAAGTCAGACTACGATTACAACCAGACATTGAAAGTCCTATAATAAAAGAACTTTCTAAAGGTGAGCTTCTTTCTGTTATAGATGAAGCTGACGACTTTTGGGTAGTGGAAGCACCTGCCGATCTTAAAGCGTATGTTTTTAGAAGTTTCGTTCTAGACAACCAGATCGAAGGGAACAGAGTAAACGTTCGTTCCAAGCCAGATTTAGAAGCCCCAGTTATTGCACATCTTAACTCCGGAGACTCTGTAAAAGCAGCACCGTGTGCAACAAACAGCAAATGGAATGAAATCCAGGCCCCTTCATCCTCTCGTTTTTACGTAGCTAAAGACTATGTCGAAAACTGCGGAGGCCCCGAAGTAAAAAGCCACTTCGAAACAAAGTTAAAGTTAGCTAAGCAACAAATGGAAACTGCTGAATACTTCGTTGAAAGCGAAATGCAAAAAGCGTATCCAAACATAGATTTTGATAAAGTAAATAGTAGCTTCCAAGCTGTAATTCAAGAGTATGCAGAATTTGTCGACCTTACAGAAAAAGCCAAAGAATCTTTAGCAAAAGCTCAAGAACAGTTTTTAGATAAACGCATTTCTTACCTCGAAAGTAAATCAATCGAAGAAGAGACCCTTGTCTTAGAAACAAAAAAAGGTCTAGTTGAAGAGTACACTTTTACTGACAAAATGAAATTATGGGAACCTGTAGAAGAGGCTTTATACCTTAACTGGGTTAACACGTATAAAAGCGGTACAATTGATGAGTTTTACGATGAGCAAAAACTTACGACAACAACTCTGACTGGAATTATTGAACCTTATTTAGCGCCTGTAAAATGCAAACCCGGCGACTACATTTTAAGACAAAATGACCTACCTGTAGGATATATCTATAGCACATCAATCAATCTACAATCTCTAGTTGGAAAAAAAGTAACCCTTGTAGGAGCGCCTCGCCCTAATAACAACTTTGCTTTTCCTGCCTATTTTATTTTTAGCGTAGAAAAATAATCACACGGAGAAAGAGCCTTAGCTAAAAAGGCTCTTTTCTAATCTTATGGAACTATTTGATTGGTGCACGCGCATTTTAAGCGCTGACACATTAGAAGAAAAACTTTTTTGCCCACTTGTCCTTACAGATGAAGTCAGACACCCAGCGATCTTATGGGACACCCCAACTAGACCTACTGGCATGGAATTTAAAAAACACAGCCGAAAAGAAAGGTTGCCCAGCCTACAAGAACTCAAAGAAAAAGATAAAAGAGCTATTTGCTTACACCGCTTTGCAGGCCACGAACTCCTTGCAGTAGAGATCATGGCTTATGCTCTTTTAGCATTTCCTGACGCCCCAAAAAACTTCAGAAAAGGTGTTGCGAATACACTTAAAGAAGAACAAGGGCATGTTAAAATCTACATACAAAGGCTAAACGAACTAGGGGTATCGTTTGGATCGCTTCCGCTTTATAAACACTTCTGGAAGCATGTTCCCTTTCTAACATCACCCTTAAAATACGTAAGCGTGATGAGTCTGACATTTGAAATGGCTAATTTAGACTTTGCGCCCATCTATAGGGATGCTTTTTCTAAATATGACGACATAGATTCTGCCTTACTTATGGAACAAATCCTTAAAGATGAAATCAAGCACGTTTCTTTTGGAATGCACCACCTCAAAAAAATGGCAGCCCCTAATGAATCTACATGGGACTCTTGGAGAAAAAATGTTCCTGATTTATTGCCACCGAAAAGAGCAAGAGGGCTTACCTTTTTTCAAGAACATAGAGAAAAAGCGGGAATACCCTCCGACTGGATAGAAAAACTAATTACCGAATAAATTTTTTAAGTTTATACTCTAGCTGTTTAGGAATTTCGGCTACCAATAAAACATCGTTTTCTTCGTACTCAGATTCTATAATTCTTCCTTCATGCATCAGATCACTAACAAGAGCATATTCACTTTGTGGGATTCTCAACCGAAGAACAGTTCGTAAAGAAGCAACCTCCTCTATCATCCTTTCTTCTAAAGGTAAAAGGGTTTCTTGCTTTAAGGCAGAAATAGTAATGCTTCTAGGGTATTTTACTTTTAATTTCCTTAAAAGCTCCTGATCTTCACATGCATCGACTTTATTAAATACCGTAATAATTGGTTGATTTTCCACGCCAAGTTCATGTAACACTTCCAAAGTAGCTTCTGCGTGCTCTTCAGCAAGAGGGTGACTTATATCAATTAGGTGAATAAGAACGTCTGTAAAAATAGCTTCTTCAAGGGTGCTTTTAAAAGAAACTAATAACGAGTGTGGGATTTTTCGAATAAACCCAACGGTGTCTACAAGTAACACTTCCTGTTTATTGGGTAAAGAAAGCTTACGAGTCGTTGTATCTAACGTTGCAAAAAGCTTATCCTCTACTAGAACTTCGGCTCCAGTTAGAGCTTTCATCACCGTAGATTTGCCTGCATTCGTATATCCTACAAGAGCAAACGTAGGTATACCAGATCTTTTCCTAGAACTTCTTTGCACTACTCTATGCGCCGCCACAGATTCTATCTCTTTCTTCATTTGATCGACACGTTTTCGCAAAAGACGTCTATCAATTTCTATCTGCTTCTCACCTTCCCCCTTCACATGACCTCCACCACCGGAGCTTTGTCTAGAAAGATGCGTCCACATTCTTTTTAAACGAGGGAATTGATATTTAATTTTTGCAAGTTCAATTTGAAGCTGAGCCTCTTTTGTCTTTGCTCTTTGCGCAAAAACTTCTATGATTACTTCAGTACGATCTATAACAGGTTTTTTTAAAAAAGCCTCTAAATTCCTTTGCTGATTTGGAGAAATCTCATCATCGAAAATAATGATACTGGCGTCGAGCTCTGCTACATGCTGAATCACCTCTTCTAGTTTACCCTCTCCTAGATAAAGGCCAGCATCAAATTTTTTAATAGCACAAAGAATTTGTCCGGCTACAGCAATACCAAAAGTATCACACAACCTTCCAAGTTCAAGTAAAGACTCCTCTGCTAAACTCTTATTTCCTCCTGAATGGTAGGTCCCTACAAGATACGCAGATTTCATCTCTTTAAGGTTAAATTCCTTTTCTTGCTGTATTATATTTTTTGCATCCATAAAAAATCCATTTTAGAGAATTTGAAAAGCAATTTCAAGCCCATCATACGCTAAAGAAACACCCTTAGGAAGCTCCCCAAGAACTGTTTCATGCGCTATTTCATGAGCGATATGCGTTAAATAAACTTGTTTAGGCTGTATCAAAGAAGCAAACGCTAAGGCTTCCTCAATAGAAAAATGCATCAGACTCTTCGTCTTTCTTAAAGCGCTTACTATAAGAATGTCGATCCCTTGAAGGCTTTCAATTAACTTTGCATCATACTCTTTGATATCAGAAATATAGGCTAGGTTCCCGATCTTTAATCCCATGACTTCCATGCCCTTTTGTAAAAAAGTAACATATTCCAAAAACAAGCCTTCAAAAACAGTCGAACCAAACGCAGAATCCACTGTCTGCCAAGAAAAAAAAGAACTGCTCAGCCCTCCTTTTTCTGTTGGCTCCAAAAGATAAGGATAATTCGCTTTCAATTCTTGAAACGTTTGAGCCAACATCAAACAGGGTAACTTTTTACCTTGATAAGAGTATACACGAAGATCATCAAAACCACCTACATGGTCATAATGAGAATGCGTTAAAATACACCCATCTAAAAAGTTAATTTTGTATTTAAGAGCGAGCTCTCGATAATCCGGACCGACATCTAAAAGAAAAGTTTTTCCGTCAAGCTTGATCAAAGAGGATGATCTTTTGCGTTTGTCCTTTAAATCAGAACTTAGACAAACAGAACACTCACATCCAATCATAGGAACACCTAAAGAACTGCCTGTGCCTAAAAACTGAAATCGCCCTTCCATTTTCAACCTCTGTAAACCTAAAAATCCTAATAGGATTATAGTTATCGCAGATATTAATCACAGCTTTAACTACTACCCAAGAAACTCCCCTGCAAAAAAAACAAAAATCCCTCTTCTATTTTCTAGGAAGCGAAAGATAGACTTTTATTTGCATAAAAATCGAAGCAAAGATTTAAGATTAGATCTCTATCTAGGAGGATTCAAGTACCCCCTAGAAAATTACCCAATATAGTACTTTTTATATTTCTAGCTGTTAAAAAAAGCAGCTTCAACCAGTTGCTTTGCTATATAGGCATGATAAAGAAGCCCTCTTGAGCCCATTCCGGTCAAAACCCAATCTTGACTTCCTACTTTATTAAAAAAAGGTAAATAGTGGCCTATCGGAGCAAGGCGAATCCCTGACCTAACCGCTATTGGGTTAATTTCATTCCAAGCAGGAACGAGCTCTTTAGCTAAAGGGGCAAGAGCTTGTAACGTATTTTCTAAAGAAGTCCCTTCGTCCAAGAGCCCTCTTTCATAAGTAGACCCCAAATGCACAAGGCCCTTTCCAAGAGGTACTATGTGACCCTTTCCCAAAACTGCCTTGTCTAAAGGAGGTAAATATAAAGGCCACTCACATATAAGAGCCTGTCCTTTTACAGGATTGACTTTCCTTATCTGCATATCTGGGAAAGCAAAAATACCAGCCCCCAAAGCAAAAAACCGGTGAGAATACTCAACAAGCTCGTTTATTTGAGTGATTTTTTTTACACAAAAAGTAAGCCCCTTGGAAAGACAAGCTTTATAAAGCCCATCCAAATAAACAGTTGAATACACTGATACACCTGATTTAATCAAAAATAAATCATTAGAAATAAGGTCAACATCTCCATATGTAGTAATATGTTTTTTTAAAGTTTCTGATTGATCAGGAGTTGCATGACGCATAAGCCCCGAAAAATCAGCTACTTGGTCTATTGAAAATTTTTGAGCTAAATGGAGGAGGGCAAGCGTTTCTTTCATCGCTTCATCAGCATAAAGGCTTCGTTTAACTCCCTCTCCTGGATAAGGGTGTAAAAGACCCGAAGCAATCCCAGAAGCGCCTGCACCAATCCCTTTAGCATCATAAAGGGTAACTTCACAACCTTTTTGTAAAAGATACCAACTAAGGGCTAAGCCTGAAAAACCAGCCCCTAATACAGCCACTTTCATTTTATTCCTCCATAAAAACAAAACGATACCACCTATAATCTTTTTAAACTATTTTTTTATATTTAAATTTAAAAATAATACATTGTTAGAAAATAAAAAAACTGTTACAATATAAATTAAATTAATAGCGAGGTGGAAAAATGTCATTAAATACAACTAGCATAGCAAACCTAGCGCATGCTCTTTTAGATAGTATCCCAGAAAGGATCCGGCCTCAAATAGAATCCAAGCTAGAAAAAATTTGGAATTTCATAATGAATTTTCCAACCTCTCTTTCAAACTTTTTTTCGTGGTCTAATCGGAACGTCGCAAGTGGATCTACTCCACTAACATCTGCGACAGATAAAAAAATCAAACAAACTACCAGAAGCTCCCTAAAAGGAGACCAGACTAAAAGAGGCCATGCATTAAAAAAAGAATACGAAACAATAGTTAACTCTACAGAGCCTGGAAACATTTCTAGAAAAACACTCATACAGTTACATGATAAAGCAACAAAGTTATACAATCTTTTCCAAGACAACGAATTACAAGAAGTCGTTCAAAATTTAGACATCATGCTTTCTAGTGATTTTTTGATAGCCAATTCTGATTTCAAATTTGCACGCGTACCTGGTGACGGCAACTGCCTTTTTGAAGCAATCGCAAGAGGTTTAAATGAAAAAAACATAGGAAGCTACACAAGCGCTTCTTTAAGAAAATTAGCAACAGATAAATTAATTCAATTATTAGATGCGTTAGATGCAAACCCCTCAAGTGAAGATTCTCAATTAATTTTAAGCTCGATAGATCAGTCCATTCAAGACTACCTAGAGGCAAAAAACAACAGCTTGATTCAAGAAAAAGAAGGTCTTCAAACTATAATAAATTGGGGAATGGAGTATTCTACAGAGGAAGAACTATCTACAGCAAGAAGCCGATTAGAAGAGATCGAAGCAGAGTTCCTTAAAGAAGAAACCATAGATCGAAGAGACTATGTTACTATGGCTAAAGAATCAGGATTTTACTGCGGTCAGGCTGAGATTATGATGATCGGAAACGAAATCCCAGCAGTAGCAATTGCCGTACATACAAGAGCAGGAGGAGAGCCTGTAATATGTGGTGGAATCGGAGAAGAATACACCACAATTCATATCCTACACGATGGAATCAACCACTACGATAGATTAGTAGAATCACCCCGCAAACAACGTCAAGTTAGACTTTGCAACATTCTGTAGTGTAAGAGTAAAAGCCTCATCTTATAAACATGGGGCTTTTACTCAAAAGCTTTTATAAAACTAAAAATCGACTCTTACATTCAAGGTGACTCCTTGAAGAGCCATTCCCTTATCTGCATCTGAAACAGCCCCCTTAAAATTGGTAACCCAATCCATCCAACGATTTTGATTAAAAATATAATTCATTTCGTAGCCCATACGAAAAGTAACTATTTTTCCATAAAGAAATTTCTCGTACTGCATACCTAACGAAAACTCTGCTGTAGAAATACCCCCTAAAGAGCGGCTATCTGCTTGATTTAGTAAAGAAGACCTTTGGCCTATATTGTAATAACTAGAAAGAAAACCAACAGCACCGTCTCCAAAAAAACTCAACCCCCTTCCAAGCTTCCATAAAGAATCTAAACCCGTCCTTAACCCAATAGCAGCGCAGTTATTAGAAAAAAAAACGTTGGCATACATAGAATCCCCTTGAATAACTCCTCCATTTGTTTCTTGAAAAAGCCAAGCCCCCCGGATTCCTACATGGGGATGTAAATAAAATGAGCCTACTGGATTAAACCTTTTCCCGATCTCAACATCTGCCAGGTTAATATGAAGACGCCAGCTAGAGTTAAAAGAGCTTTCTTGCTGAGGGACTGATGAAAAACCACCCTGCTTCCAAGCTGGTATAAAAACTCTTTCTTGGCTTTCTTCCCCCGCAAACACTCTACTATGAAATTGGGTATAAGAAGCGACAAAGCTCCAATGTTCTTCTCTAGGCATACAACCTATCCCAGAGCGAAATCCCCAGTTCCACTCAGAAAAACCATCTTGTACATGACCCCTTCTTAACATGCCTCGGTAAGAATTTCCAAAAGCAATAATCTTATACTCTTTTTGTATCGAATTAAACGTTCCCTCTTCCAAAAAGAAGATCTTATTCCAATCATTTCTAGCTGGGGGTCCGATTAATGTTGGGATAGCAAGAAGAGCCTCTTCAATCGCCTGAAGAGGCTCTATAGAAAGTCCAACAAAAAGAGAACAAGAATAAATCCATAACTTCATTCTTTAGCCCTATAAATATATTTAGGGCGAACAATCGGAGTCCCCTTGCCACCCCTTGCCTCCAACCTCTCATAAACAATTTGAATAGAAACTCCAACTACTCTAGAAAGACCAAAAAAAACAGTAAAATATTCGGGACAAGTAAGTCCTGCAGCCATCAAAAGAGTTCCTGAAATAGCATCTACATTCGGATAAGGGCTTGAAATCTTGGGATTTTCAGATAAAATTTTAGGGCCAACCTTACGAAGAGCTCTAGCTATTTTAACAAGAGGATGTTGTTTATACTGGGCATCTGCATACTCATAAAGAACAGTCGCTCTAGGATCTTCTACACGCAAAACAGCATGACCAAAACCAAAAACAAGCTCTCCTAAGCGTAATTTATCACGTAAAAGAGCCTCTACCTCCGCATCTGTTGCATTCTCTCCTAGCCTATTTAATATTTCTTCCACAAAAACTAAGCAATCTTGATTAGCTTTGCCATGTCTAGGACCTGCAAGAGCACACAAAGAAGAAGCTAGTGAGCCATACATATCTTCAAGTCCAGAAGCCACAGCCTTCCCGACAAAAGCAGAAAGATTTCCTCCTCCATGGTCATAATGCAAAATGTTAAACAACTTCAAAACTTTAGCAAGTTCGGCTTCCTTCTTATTAGGAAGCTGTAACATATTGGCAAATCGTTCCATATATCCAAGGTTGATATTAGGAGATGGAGTTTTGCCCCATCCTGCATGATAATTGATAGTAACAGCGGCTAGATGAGGTATTTTAGCTATAATATTTAAACAGTCTTCTCTATACCCTTTAGAACCTTCAACCATTCCTAAAATCAAAAGAGCAGAAGCAAAGAGCTTCATAGGGTGCCCCTCTCTTGGCAAAGACTCCACTGCGTCTATTACCTTCGAAGAAAGGGCTGCTCTTTTTTTTAATTCCAATAAGAAAGATTCTTTTTCTTTGGCATCGACTTCTTTACCAAAATATAAAAGACTTAAAACTTCCTCGGGGTCTTTATAGGCAAGATCTGCGACAGGCCGTCCCAGATAAAATAAGCCTTGTATAGGATCGACATACGAAGTGGGACAGTAGCCACAAGGGTAACCTCGCAATCCAGTTTCTAGTTGCTCTTCCGTGATTTCAAATAAAACTTTATTCATACGAAACTACCCATTAATTAAGGATTCAATCATTTGCTTTTCTTCCAGTAATTCTTTCTCAGACAAGGCAACTTTCTCCTTTAAAAATAGATCAAAGGTAAATCCCCCGACAATCTCAACCTGGCCATTTCCTAAACTTTGGCATGGGAAAGAAAAAATAAGATCTTCGTGTATACCGTATGGATTTCCTAAAGCAGAAAGGCCCATCGAAAAAAGATTTTTTGTAGGGAATAATAAAGAGTGCATTGCATCTAGAGCAGCTGAGGCGGCAGAGGCTGCTGAAGACTTCCCTCTAGCATTAATTACCTCAGCGCCTCTTTTTTGCACTTTGGTAAAAAACTCTGATTCCAACCACTGTCTTTGTCCTGATAAAACATCTAACACAGGCGAGCCATTAATTTTTGCATGAAGAAAATCAGGCACCTGCGTAGAAGAATGATTCCCCCAAATGATCATATCGGATATCTGATCTACGGAAACTCCAGCTTTTTGAGAAAGGAACGAAGCTGCCCTATTTTGATCTAGGCGTGTCATTGAAAAAAAACGGTTTGGGTCTATTCTTTTAGCAAAGCTTCTTGCTATCAGACAATTGGTGTTACAAGGATTGCCAACTACAAGAACAACGACATCTTTCTTTGCCACAGTATTTAATGCGACCCCTTGGGAAACAAAGATAGAACCGTTATCAACTAGAAGATCTTTTCTTTCCATTCCAGGGCCCCTTGGTTTTGCTCCTACCAAAAAAGCGCAATCAACATCTTTAAAAATCTCCATAGGATCAGATCCTATGTGAATCTCTCTTAAAAGAGGGAAAGCGCAATCTTCAAGTTCCATCGCAACACCACGTAAAGCGGCTAAAGCTTCAGGGACCTCTAAAATATGCAAAGAAATTTCTTGATCTTTCCCGAAAAGTTCACCAACAGCCAATCGAAATAGTAGGCTATAAGCAATTTGTCCAGCCCCACCAGTCACTGCAATTCTCTTTATCATATATAATCCCCATCAGATGACGTTTAATTACAAAAAGAATAACCCACTAAAGTTCTCAAACAAATAATTAATCATCTTTATTTTAATCCTACAAAACAAAATAAATAAAATAAATAGTTTATTTGTTAATTTTATTGATTTGACTAAAACACTATTTTTTTGATAAGATTCTAATATTCTTTAAACTATAGGTTTTTCCATGTCTATTTTCTTAATTATTGCCATGTATGCCGTTTGGTCTAGCGTCTTTTCTTTAGGAAAGCTGGCATTAACCTTTAGTTCCCCTATTTTTTTAACAGGATTTCGAATGATGCTTGCTGCAATCCTTTTAATAGGATACTTGGCAATCCGTAAGAGATCTCAATTCAAAATGGAAAGAAAGCAGTGGATCTCGCTACTACTTCTAGGATTTTTCAGCGTCTACTTGACAAACATCTGTGAATTTTGGGGCTTACAACATCTATCTGCCGCTAAAGCTTGTTTTATTTACAGCCTATCTCCATTTTTTGCAGCCCTCTTCTCCTATATATATTTCAAAGAAAAAATGAATAAAACGAAATGGGTTGGGCTAGGAATAGGGTTCATTGGTATTTTACCTGTGCTTTTTACCCAGACTGGCTCAGAAGAACTCTTTCAAACTAACTTCCTTTCTTGGCCGACTCTTTCTGTAATGGCAGCCGTTTTATTTAGCGTATATGGTTGGATCCTTCTACGTGTTAACTTAAAAAACACAGAAATATCCCCCCTTATGGCTAACGGGATTAGCATGCTTTTTGGGGGTGGACTAGCGCTGATACACTCCTTTTTTGTCGACCCATGGAATCCTTTACCCATCACAGAAGGTCATACATTTGACGTAGTAAAAGGCGTAGTGATTATGACTGGGCTATTTAACATCGTCTGCTACAACCTCTATGGTTTAATGCTAAGACGTTATACAGCTACCTTCCTATCTTTTATGGGGCTTTTAAGTCCTGTTTTTGCTTCTTTAAATGGCTGGATATTCCTAAATGAGCCTTTATCTTGGACTATTTTCTTATCAACAGCCATCGTTTCTTCTGGTCTTTCTCTTGTTTATTATGCAGAACTAAGACAAGGCTATATAAAAAAAGAAACCAGATTGCAGGCTAATTTAGAAGAAGGATAAAAATGGGAAAGTCTCCCAAAGTTTTAATCACGAAACTAGCCTCTATGGGAGACCTAGTTCACCTCCTTCCGGCATTAACTGATGCAAAAAAAAATTGCCCAGGGATTTCATTCGACTGGATTATTGATAAAAATTTCCATGAAATAGCTTCTTGGCATCCATCTATAGATAAAATAATCCAAACAAATCATAGACAGTGGCGCAAAAAGCTCTCTCAAAAATCAACTTTCAAAGAAATTCACAGGATGATCCAAGAAGTAAAAAAAACTGACTACGATCTTGTGATCGATGCTCATGGAAACTTTAAAACAGCTATTTTAAGCCTTTTTGCTAAAGGCCCCCTTGTAGGATTTAGCGGTTCTTCAATTCCTGAATGGGGAGCGCATTTCTTTTATAAAAAAAAAGCAAAAGTGTTCAAAAAAAATCATGCTATTGAAAAGCTAAGGTCCTTATTTGCGTTTGCTTTAGGCTACGAAATGCCAAATAACGAACCTAGCTACGAAATCAACGAGAACCAACTTATTAAACCAAATATTGACCTTCCCTCCTCGTTTATCTTAGTAGCACCTATTACTAGTCACCCCTCTAAACTTTGGACTGAAAGTAATTGGAAAGAACTAATTGAAAAATTAACACAATCCAACTATTTCATCGTAATTCCCGGAGGAAATGAACAAGAACTAAAGAGAGCTAAACGACTGGTGCTAAATGAAAAGGTTATAGCGCTTCCTAAGCTACCTCTTGGACAGGTTGCTTATATAATTCAAAAAGCAAAAGCTATGATTTCATTAGATACAGGCCTAAGTCATATCGCAGCAGCGTTAGGGACTCCTAATATAACATTATACGGACCTACTGATCCCTTGCTTACAGGGACAAAAGGAAAAAACCAAAGACATATAAAGACATCTAATCTATCATCCCTATCCTCAGAAGAGGTATTTAAGGAGTTTGTCCTTCTAGAATCCTCCTTAAAAAATACATAAAAAACGAAAAATCCTACTCATGCAACAAGAAAAAATCACACTGAAAAACGTTCGAGTTCATAATCTTAAAGGCGTTAACTTATCTTTAGAACCCAATCAATTAATAGCCTTTACTGGCGTTTCTGGTTCTGGCAAATCCTCACTAGCTTTTGATACGATTTATATGGAAGGACAAAGACGCTACGTAGAATCTCTTTCTAGTTACGCAAGAAGGCATCTTGGAGAATTCCCTAAACCTAAAGCAGATAGTATTGAAGGAATTTCACCAACAATAGCCATTGAACAAAAAACGATCAGTAAAAATCCTAGAAGTACTGTTGGGACTATCACAGGTATCTATGATTTCCTAAGAGTTCTTTTTGCAAAAATAGGAATCCCATACTGTCCTATCAGCCAAGAACGAGTAACAGGACAAAGTACCGAAGAAATACTTGCGGCCATCTTTGAGCTCGAAGAAAATTCTAAAGTTATTTTCCTAAGTCCCTATTTTTCCCAAAAAAAAGGAGAATTCAAAGAAGAGTTCAAAGACCTTCTGAAAAAAGGATTCACGAAAATTAGGCTTGATGGAATGCTTGTGAGTATAGAAGAGGACCTTTCTTTAGATGGCTTCCTACCCCACGATGTCGACCTTGTCATCGATAGGATCCAAATCCATAAAAATAATAGAACAAGAATCATCGAAGCACTTCAAACAGCTCTTGATTATGGAAAAGGGCTTGCGATAGTACTCCAGCCAGACACACTCGAAGAAAAACTTTTTTCCATTCATGCCTACAGCAAAGGCTCCGGAATTTCCTACCCTGCTTTAACACCTCAAGACTTTTCTTTTAACCATCCAGCTGGAATGTGTCCTTGTTGCCTTGGACTTGGGTTAAGTCAAGAATTTGATCTTTCTAAAATAATAGATGAAGAAAAAAGCTTATCAGAGGACTTTTGCAAAGTAGCAGGATCGTTTCAAACGATTCGTTACGGCAATATTTATACCAATTTAGCCAAAATGGCTAAGTGTGACCTAACTACGCCCTGGAAAAATCTACCTAAAAAAGCAAAAGATCTTTTTCTTTACGGAACAAAAGAACGCTGGACCAAAATGATCTTTGTTCACAAAGAAAAAGGCACTTTTACAGAATATGTTGAATGGAAGGGAATCCTCTACGAAGCCAAACAAAAGTATTTTGCAGCTCAAAGTGAATCTTACAAAACAAAAATGAAAGAATACTTTCATGAAACAACATGTAGAGACTGCTTAGGATCGCGATTAAAACCCTACCCTTCTGCTGCAAAGCTCGGTGATAAAACTATACAAGAAATCTGCTCTCTATCCATCCAAAATCTAGCTCTTTTTTTTAAAGCGCTACCTCTAAAAGAAAAAGAAAAAATTATCGCCTCAGAACTCGTTAAAGAAATTCTAGAAAGACTTTCTTTTTTATCGCAAGTAGGACTCCACTACCTTTCTTTAGAGCGCCTCTCCCCTTCACTTTCTGGAGGAGAAGGGCAAAGGGTTCGCTTAGCTTCTCAAATCGGATCTGGATTAGTCGGAGCCACCTACATTCTCGACGAACCCTCTATAGGCCTTCACCCAAGAGACAATCAAAAACTTTTAGACACACTTATACATTTAAAAAATAAAGGAAATACAGTAATTGTCGTTGAACATGATGAAGAAACCATTTTAGCTTCTGACTACATCGTAGACGTAGGACCTCTTGCTGGACAAAATGGAGGCACGATTGTTGCTGAAGGGCAGATACAAGACATCCTCGAAGCAAAAGAATCTTTAACAGGAGGATACCTTTCAGGAAAGCTAAAACTACCCTCTTCTAAAAAACGAAAAATAGATCCAAATAAACAACTCTACTTAGAAAAAGCATCGCATCACAATTTACAAAACGTATCTGTCGCTATCCCTTTAGGCGTTTTTCTTTGTATTACAGGGGTCTCTGGTTCAGGTAAATCCTCCCTAATTATCGATACTCTTTACCCAGCTATCTCAAACCATCTTCAAGAAACATCTCTACCAACAGGCTCTTACGGATCAATTCAAGGGCTTGATCACATTGATAAAATCATAGCTATTGATCAGAGTCCTATTGGTAAAACACCGAGATCTAATCCAGCTACCTATCTAAAAATCTTCGATGATATCAGAGACCTATTTACAGAACTCCCAAGTAGTAGAGCTCTTGGGTTTAGCGCCGGGCGCTTTAGTTTCAACGTAAAAGAGGGCTGTTGTATGACATGCTCAGGTATGGGAATGGTTAAAATCGATATGGACTTCTTAGATGATGCCTGGAGTACCTGTACTACTTGTTTAGGAAAACGTTTTGATGAAACAACGCTATCTATTCGATTTAAAGGAAAAAACATTCATGACATCCTAGAAATGACTGTTTTAGAAGCTACCTCTTTTTTTCAAGACCAACCTAAAATACGATCTAAACTAGATTTTCTCATCCAAGTAGGTCTAGACTACATCAAACTAGGGCAACCATCCCCCACATTATCTGGAGGAGAAGCTGAAAGAATTAAGTTGGCTAAAGAGTTAACAAGGCCCTCTACCGGAAAAACACTCTATATCCTTGATGAACCCACAACAGGACTTCACTTCCATGACATCAACAATCTACTCAAAGTCCTTCACACTCTTGTAGACAAAGGAAATACAGTTTTACTGATCGAGCACAATACAGACTGTATAAAAACAGCAGATTGGATTATAGATATGGGACCTGAAGCTGGAGAATACGGTGGAAAAGTGATCTCAGAAGGTCCTCCTGAGAAAATCGCCAAACAAAAAACAGCAACAGGGTTAGCCCTCCTTCAGGCGATGAAAAAGAAAACTATTTCAAAAGAAAAGCAACAAATAACCTACGCACCGATAGAAAAAATCACTATTCGAGGCGCTCAACAAAACAACCTAAAAAACCTTGATCTAGAAATACCTCTTAAAGCAATCACCGTATTTACAGGACCATCCGGGTGCGGAAAAAGCTCTTTAGCTTTTGAAACGATCTACTCTGAAGGGCAAAGACGCTACACCGATTCTCTTTCACATTATGCAAGACAATTTGTGAAACAGATGCCAAAGCCTAAAGTAGACTATATTGAAGGTCTTCTAGCTTCAATTGCTATAGAACAAAAAAATCACGCCGGCAATCCAAGAAGTACGGTTGGAACAATTACTGAAATATATGATTATTTACGGATCGTATATTGTCACTTAGGAACAGCTTTCTGTCCTGAAACAGGCGAAGAAATCAAGCAAGTGAGCCCTTCTTATATTGTTGATAAGGCTATGGAACTTCCAACAAACTCGAAACTAATCATTTTAACCCCTCTAAAAGCCTCGAAAAAAGAATCCTTCGAAGACCTTAAAGAAAAAGCCTTAAAACAAGGGTTTGTTCGTGTAAGACTAAACGGCACTTTTTACGAACTAGAAGATACGATCCCGTGGGACCCAAAGAAAAAAAATGAACTGTTTCTTGTTGTTGACCGTCTTATGATAGATACAGATAGTCGAAAGCGTATCTTTGAAGCCATAGAAGTAGCCACGTCCTTTTCGAAAGATACAGTCATCTTAACAACGGAACAAAAAGATCTTTTCTTCAATCTCGCTTTTACAGTAGAAAGCACAGGAAAATCGTATCCACCCATAACCCCCCACTCTTTTTCTTTTAATACAGAACAAGGAATGTGTCCCGACTGTCTTGGATTAGGTTTTCAATATGGGGCTGACGAATTACTTCTTCATGATCTACTTCTTCTATCACCAATAGACCTCCTTTTACTTGTTTGTAAAGAAAACACCACCTCTACAACTATAAAAATATTTTCCAAAATCCTTTTAGATTTAGGAATCGATCCTACCATACCACTGACTCAACTTTCCAAAGAAGATCTTCATGTCTTCTTAGAAGGAGCGCCTTCTACACCGTCTAAAAAAGGATGTCTTACCTGGAAAGGCTTGCTCCCCCTTCTCATTCAATACACTAAGAGCCCTCTTGGAAATATTCGATACATTCTCTCTTTGCTTCTTAAAGAAAAAACATGCCCAAGCTGTGAGGGAAGTAGGCTTTCCCCCCTTGCAAGAAACGTGAGAGTAGAGGGAGTCTCTCTCCCTTCTCTTTGTAAAAAGACCATCGAAGACTCTCTTTCGTTCATTAGGTCGATTCCCAATACAGCACAAAAAAAAGAACTTTTAGAAGAGCCTCTTTTACAGATCTCAAAACGCCTAGAATTATTAATTGAAATCGGCCTCGGATATCTTTCCCTAGATCGAAGTGCTCCTTCACTAAGTGGAGGAGAAACTCAAAGAGTTCGCCTAAGTAGACAGCTCGGTAGCGGACTTACAGGATGCCTTTATGTTTTAGACGAACCCACAATAGGCCTTCACCCGCACGATAATATTCTTCTCAATCAAGCGCTTAAAAAGCTCCAAAAACTAGGCAACACACTTATTTTAGTAGAACACGATCCTCTTACGATAGAAATAGCAGATCACATTGTCGATTTTGGACCTGGAAGTGGCATAGAGGGAGGTCAAATACTATCTAGTGGCTCATTAGCAGAAATTTTAACAGATCCAAATTCCCTAACAGGGGCATACCTAAGTGGCAGAAAAAAAATTGGATACCCTAGTAAAAGGCGAACATCTCAATCCTTTATTACGATAAAAAATGCAACACTGCACAACCTAAAAAATATTGAGATAGCTTTACCTACAAGATGCCTTAGCTGTCTTACTGGAGTTTCTGGTTCGGGAAAATCGACCCTTCTCATGGATATCCTCCGTCCTGCCGCTGAAAAAGCCGTGTTAGCAAAAAAACGAAATAAAAACATAGAACAAGACCCCCATATCGAAGGGCTTAACGCCTTTGACAAATTAATTGTGCTCGATCAAAATCCAGTTGGAACAACGATTAGAGCTGATATCAGTACATATACAGAACTACTCACGCCCCTAAGACACCTTTACGCATCATTGCCCGAAGCTAAAATGCGAGGACTTCAAGCTAAAAACTTTAGTTACAACCACAAAAAAGGCATGTGTACATCCTGTTTTGGTCTAGGCACAAGAAGTGTTTCACTGCAATTTTTACCTAAAGTCCAAGTTGAATGTGAATCTTGCAAAGGATCTAAGCTAAATCCTCTAGCGCTATCTGTGACATTTAAAGAAAAAACACTAGGCGACGTTCTAAGACTATCTGTAAACGAAGCCAAAATCTTTTTTTCTGCTATTCCCAAAATCACAAAAATCCTAAATGCTCTTACTTCGGTAGGATTAGGCTATTTAACGCTTGGACAATCCGTCGCCTCTCTTTCTGGTGGAGAATCTCAAAGGCTAAGACTTAGCTGCGAACTTTCTAAAAGATCCACAGGAAAAACTCTTTATCTTTTTGATGAACCTTCGATAGGACTACACAGCGTCGACATCGAAAAGCTAGTTTCTATTTTCCACGCTCTTGTAGAAGGCGGCAATACAGTAGTCTTGATAGAACACCATCTTGACCTTATCGCTCAGTGTGACTATCTTGTAGATATAGGCCCAGGAGCAGGACCTAAAGGAGGATTTGTACTTTCTCAAGGCACTCCTGAAAAAGTCGCCCTTTGTATAAACTCGAAAACAGCACCCTTCCTAAAGGAACACTTACAGATATAAAAAGTGAAAAATATATCAAGCTTCTGCTAGTCTTTTTCTTGTTAAACAAAGAGAAGATATCATGCAGCCAGCAATCAGTCTTAAAAAACTTAATAAAACATTCCTGGTCAATGAACCAGCCACTGGAATTTTAGGAACTCTAAAGGGTGTCCTTTTTCCTAAGAAAAAACCTTTTATAGCGCTTCAAAATCTATCTCTTAAAGTAAACAAAGGAGAGCGAATTGCTTTTATAGGGCCTAACGGAGCTGGAAAATCAACTACTATAAAAATCTTAACAGGGATATTGCAGCCCACTTCGGGAGAAGTGAAAGTTCTAGGTCTTAATCCAGCTAAAGACCGCGTAAGCCTTGGTCACAAAATCGGGACTGTTTTCGGGCAACGAAGCCAACTCTGGTATCATCTTTCTCCTTTAGATTCATTCAACCTACTTTCTAAAATTTATGAAATACCTCCTAATGAATACAAGAAACGACTAATAGAACTCGTCGAACTTTTCGAAATACTCCCCTTGCTCCAAAAACCAGTTAAAACTTTTTCTCTAGGGGAAAGAATGCGCTGTGAAATCGTTGCAAGCCTTCTACACAAACCAGAAATTCTTTTTTTAGATGAACCCACAATTGGATTAGATAGCAACGCCAAGCTCACGATTCGAACATTACTCAATACTCTTTCAAAAGTTCACGGAACAACGCTATTTCTAACCTCTCACGATACTGCAGATATTGAACACGTTTGTAACCGAGTCGTTGTTCTTGATAAAGGATCTCTTTTAGTTGACAGTTCTTTAAAAGAGCTAAAGCAAACTTATAAAACAAAAAAAACACTCTCTCTTCTGACAGAAGAAAAAAGTGTTCTAGTAGATATGCCTGGAGTAAAAATAGTCGAAAACAAAGATCACCGTTTCAGTTGTAAGGTAGACTTGCAAATCACGCAAATAGAACCCATCTTACAAAGAGTGTTAAAACAAACTGTCGTAAAAGATATGACCCTAGAAGATCTTTCCATGGATGAAATAGTACGACTTCTCTACGGGAATAAATCTCATGTCTAAAATGCATAAATACATTTCTTTATTTAAAATCTCCTTTCTATACACGCTTAAAAACACCAAAGGACTGATTAGTTTAAGTGTTTTTTTTATTGCCTGTTTGATTATTTTTTCTCGTATTTGGGAAGCTTTATCTTCTGAAAACACTATTAACATGTTATCCTCCTCACAGTTACTTTGGTATATTGCGTTTAACGAATGGGTAATTGTGAGCTTACCTGAAGTACACGAAGAAATGAAAATGGATTTAAAAAGTGGGCACCTTGCTTATCTTTTGCCCAGACCTATTTCTTATTTAGGAGCCACATTTTCCAAAGCGTTCGGATCTCTTATGGCGAATCTTTTAGTCCTTGGTATCATTGCATTTGCTTTCACAATATTTCAAACGAGATGTCTTCCCTTTTCTTTTTTCACACTACTAACAGCGTTTATTTTTGGAATCTTCGCAGGAATTATTGCCACGCTTTTTCAAATGTTAATTGGGCTTAGTGCCTTTTGGATTGAAGAAGTCGACCCTCTATATTGGATCTGGCAAAAGCTTCTTTTTATGTTAGGAGGGCTCATGCTTCCGCTTGCAGCTTACCCTAATTGGATACAAAAACTAGCAAACCTGACACCATTTCCTGCCATCTTAGGAGAACGAAGTGCTCTAGCAATCAGCATCTCTTCTACGCATATCCTTTCTTTAATTCTTTCGTATCTAGGATGGAGTTCACTCGTTATTGGTCTTTTGCTACTGACCTATAAAAAAGGGCTAAAAATCCTAAATCTTGGAGGAGGTTAATGATGCATAAATCTATGCTATTTTTTACTGAACTAGTAAAAACAAGTATAAAATCATCTATTAGTCAGCGTGGAGCTTTCCTAATAGAAACCTCATTTATCTTAGCTAATAATCTTCTGTTCTTTGCTCTTTGGTGTATATTCTTTTCTCGTTTTGGAGAAATTGCAACATGGAAACTTCCTCAAATGACGGCTCTTCTTGCTATAGGATCTGGAGCTTTTGGGCTTACCCAAGTGTTTTTTGGAGGAGTAAAAAAAATTTCCCATCTAATTTTAAGTGGGGATCTCGACTCTTTTATGATACAACCTCAAAATATCCTTTTTCATATTATCGGATCTAAATCATTTACTAAAGGCTGGGGGCATCTACTGACGGCACTACTTCTTGTTTTATTTGGAGGCTTTACTACGATTTATACATTCCCTCTTGCAATCCTTTGTATGATTTTAGGTTCCCTGCTATTTACCTCAATTGCTGTAATAGCGTTCAGCCTTCCTTTTTGGCTTGGACAAGTAGAAGATGTCACTAAAAAATATTACGAATCTATCTTACTTTTCTCTGTTTATCCTACCCACATTTACCGTGGTTTTTTTAAAATAATTATGTTTTCAATCATTCCAGCTGGAATTATAGGGACTATACCAGTAGAATTACTAAGAGAATTTAGCTTCCTAAATCTATTTCTTTTATTAGGAATAACTGCTATATTTGCTGGATCAGCCTACGTATTTTTTAATTTAGGGTTAAAAAAATATGAGTCAGGAAACCAATTTGGGGTGCGAAATTAAAGATGTTACAAGCAGACGATTTATCAAAAAGTTTTTCGGGTGTTGTTTTATTTGAAAATGTCTCCTTTTGCATGCAAAAAGGAGAAAAATGCGCTCTTGTTGGAAGAAATGGATCAGGAAAAACTACCCTATTTAAAATCTTAAAAAAAGAAGAAGAAGCTGATTCTGGGCGAGTTTGTCTGCCTAAAGGATATAAACTTGGCTTCTTAGAGCAACATATACACTTCACAAAATCCACTGTTTTAGAAGAAGCCTTAGACGGCCCCATCCAAAAAGAACCCTACGAAGTAGAAAGTATTTTATTTGGACTTGGATTTAACGATGAACAACTAGATAGCTGCCCTTCTCTTCTTTCTGGAGGATATCACCTACGACTCAAACTAGCTAAACTTTTGGCCTTAGAGCCTAATTGCCTTTTGCTTGATGAACCAACAAACTATTTAGATATAGCAGGTCTTAGATGGTTAGAAAATCACCTGAAATCTTGGAAAGGAGAATGTGTTTTAATTTCCCATGAAAGAAGTTTTCTAGACTCTATTGTCACACACACAATGGGATTACATAGAAAAACCCTAAAAAAACACAAAGGCAACACCGAAGATTTTTATCAAAAAATTTTAGAAGAAGAAGAGCTTCACGAAAAAACAAGGCTGACTCTTGATAAAAAGAAAAAACACTTAGAAGACTATATAGCTAGATTTGGTGCTAAAGCAAGTAAAGCAACTCAAGCTAAATCAAAAGCTAAAGCTCTCACAAAACTTCCGGCTTTAAGTCAGCTTTCTGCAATAGATGGCCTTTCATTTTCTTTTAATTATATCCCCTTTACTGGAAAGAAAATGATAGAGCTAAATGACATTTGCTTTTCTTATACAAAAGACCACCCTCTCATTCAACATGTATCGTTAGAAATAGAAAGAGGCAAAAAAATTGCGATCATCGGGAAAAACGGCATGGGAAAATCAACACTGCTACAGCTCCTTACAGGAGATCTTACCCCCTCTTCTGGAAAAACTTTTGTATCAGAACAAGCTCGCATAGGATATTTTGGACAAACACATATTTCTAGACTTTGCCTAGACCACACCATTGAAGAAGAAATAGCCTCTGCCAATATACAGTTAAACTACACGCAGATCAAAGCTCTTTGTGGGCACATGCTTTTTTCTGGAGACACCGCAAAAAAAAAGATATCTCTTTTATCTGGAGGAGAAAGAAGCAGAGTTCTTTTAGGTAAAATTTTAGCCTCTCCTACAAATTTACTTTTATTAGATGAACCTACACATCACCTCGATATCGAATCTATCGAAGCACTTTTAGAAGCAATTCAAGAATTTGAAGGTGCCGTTGTATTAGTTACCCACAGCGAAGAGATGCTCAAAAAAATAGAAACTGACTATCTGATTATTTGCGATAAATATACACAACGAATCTTTCTTGGTACCTATACAGAATTCTTAGAACAAGAAGGTTGGGATGATGGCCTTGGAAAACCAAAGAACGTCAAAATTAAAGACACATCTAAACAAGAAAGAGCTTCCTTAATTCAACAAAGATCACAGGAGCTAAAACCTCTAGAAAACGAAGCTTCTTCCATAGAAGAAAAAATTGAACTACTAGAAAAAAAACATAAAGAAATAGAAGCCTCTTTATTGATAGCGTACGAAAAAGCTCTTTCAGGAAAAATTTCAGAACTAGCCCCTCAAGCAACCAATCTCAAAAAAGAGATAGAGTCTCTTTATAGTAAGCTCGACAATCTATACTTATCGATTGAAAATATCCGAAAAAAGTTCCCAATGCTTAACTAAATTCGCATTTGAGCCAGGCTTCACGCACAAAAAAAACATAGAACTACTTTTAAGTTCTTTAGATTTTGCAGAGCTTTTAGTTAACGTAAAGTAATTTCACAATATTATTAAAATATTTCGAAATTGAAATTCTCCAAAGATCTTGCGTTTGCAATAGTATGGATTAGACACTCTGGCATTTCCGCACAAGAAGATAGGCGTAACCTGTTCAATTTAGGCAGCTTTGAAAACACCTCTTCGAAATCTCTCTCAAAGAAAGTAGGTATACTTAAGGATAAATTCTCTAACCAAACCATTTGGCTGATACGTATAAAATCCTCATTCGTGATGCCATCAAAAATTAGAGCCAAATCAAAGGTCTTTAGGCTCTTCATCTTAATGATATGCTCCATGGCTCCCTCTCGTAAATTAGCGCCTCCCAAATGCAAAGTATGCAATTTAGGCATCCGACTGATAGCTTGAACTCCACTTAACTCAATCCCTAGTTTCAAATAATCTAGGCTATATTCACGTACATAATTGAAATTGAAACGATATTCTTTGTTTGAAGATAGATAACTTGGGCTTTTCCCAATACTCAAGAGCTCCAAATTAACCATAGAACTAATTTTTATAACTGATTCGTTTGATATTGTATTACCTGACAAGTTTAATTCAGTTAAACATCGCATCTTGGAAGAAATATAGTTGATTCCTAATTCCCCCACGTCATTACCACAAAGACTTAAATTGGTTAACTGCTCCATATTTCTAGCAATTCTTATAGCAGACACATCATTTAACATATTGTCTGAAAAATCTAATTTTTCTATTTGCTTAGCTACTGAATGAACAACTAACTCTTTTACATGCGAATTTTTAAGACTGCAGTTCTTAGCTGAAATAATTTTAATATTTGGGCATAAATCTAAAAAAGGAGTTAGGTTTGTAATAGGAATACCATCTAAATTCAAAGAACAAATAGCTCCGTGTTTTTTATAAACTTTAATGAATTCTAATAAAGTAGCTTCTTTAGTAAAACCCAATTTCAAAACGGATTGGCCGCGAGATATCCTTCTAAACTTCTCCACATTAGCGGCTTCTGAAATATTATTTGTTTTAGGTTTTTCTATTAGAGATAAAACGTCTAAATCACGAGAAGTTAAAAACGAATAAATCCCCAAGACCTCTTGATACTTCTTTTCTAGCTGATTTTTTGTAAATTCGTTAAGCGGGGTCTGTTCACGTGCTTTACTCTCATTTTTTTTGCAATTTTCAAGCCTCTTTTCTTTATACAAATCTAGCGTTGATGTAGGACTAACCAGAGCGAAGAATGTAAAGCTAGCCCAAAAACCAACGGGGCCTAAAGCCAAGCCAACAAACGCAGGAATAAGAAAGTTCGTGACTGCGCAAATAAAGATCTGCTGAACCTCCAAACCTAAACACTCTAGGTGTTCAGAAAAAATGTGTTCAACTTTCCAATTTATAATAGCATTAGAGGTATGATAAAGCAGCCCAACGCAAGGGGAAAAAAAATAAACAACTGTAAAAGCAGATATTTTAACAAGAGTCTCTTGCAAGAATTTTAAATCACAAAAAAGGTCTGGATCAGGCTCTTTTTTCACGCTAAATAACTCTGATTTATCAACCCACAAAAGAGCTCTCATAGAAAAAGAAGTAATATTTGACATAAATAAGTACCTATTCAAATTAAAAACGATAACACAAATTATGAATTTAAAAAAATAAAATAAGCGTAATAATAAATATTACCAATACACAAATCAACACTCTCAAATAATAAGTTCTACTATACCTAGAATGCCTTTTAAGCTTTTTTACTTTAGCTGTAAAAATATACCTACACCTCTCGATTCAAAATATCTAAAAAAAGTTCTACCCATTTAAGCAAAGCGACACATTAATTTTTTAAAAATCAGCAACTTGCAACTAATTAAAAATAAGCAACCTACAGCGCTTTCAAATAAAAGCAGCAAAAAAACATATCAATTAATTCTATTTTGAATTTATAATTCACCTCATAAATAACTAAAAAAAATAAAAAAGGAGATTAAAATCAACATGACAAATATAAATTTAAATGTTTTTATTAATTCTATTCCCTCTGTTTCTTTCGGAGGAATAGCCAACACAGCATTAACAGGATGCGCAAGACTTACAGGTCTTTTAGCCTCTGCGACAGCAGTTATGACGGCTGGAGAGTTAGCGTTGCGCGGATGTCAAACTGCTTTATCTTACACAAGCTGGAAAACACCTGAATTCATCACCAACTCAGCTCATGTAAATGATTTTATAGGAAGGATACGTCCTTTTAAAGACAAAACAACAGTATCTTTGCTCGTTCAGTTGGCTGCTTTTGCCGCTTTCGGTCAGCTTGCGCACGAAGCTGTTCGTCTTTCTTCTGGGGCAGCACCTGCAATTTACAATGTCGTACTTAGTGTTATTGGACCCTTTCAATTAAATCCTGGAGTAACATTCCTAGGATCTTTGTTTGGACTATAACAGATTGAATAAATTACAAAGGGCTTTTTAAAAGCCCTTTGTTTTAGAATAATCCTATAGTAAAGTGAATACCTCTATAAAAAAAGCACCGATACTCAAAAGCACCAAAAACCACAAAACTGCTTTGAAAACAGGTTGAATCTCCCCGTTTTTTAAAGAGTCTCTCATCTTCATAAAAAGTACTACAGGTAAAATACCGTTTAAAATAGATTCTCCGATACCACCAGCAAGACCTAATGCTTTTTCAAAGACAGAAGGATTCAAAAGAATGCAAATAAATGGAGGAATCAAAGTTAAAAAAGAACAAATAAATCGAGAAACCTTTTTTTTACTTTCATGGAATCCATCTTGAATAAAATCAACAAACGAAAAACCAACTCCTAAAAAAGAAGTAGTCAAAGCAAAGAAAGCAAAAAGTTGGCCCCAGACATAAATATTAGAACTATTTGCAGCAGACTGTAATGCATACGTTATCGGCAACCCCTTAGCTCTCACCATTTCTATAACATCTTGAGAAACAGACCCTAGAACAAGCCATTGCCAAATAAGATATAAAGCTAAAGCAAACAGTGTACCTACAATAATAGAAAGACGAAGAACTTTTTTATCTCTTTTTAAAAAAGTTGCTAAAGGTGGAACTACATTATGAAAACCAAAAGCACTAAAAAGAACAGGGATAGCACCTATAGCTAAAGAGTAATCGTCTACTGAAAACCTAGATGAGTCTACGGCACCAGCACCTAAAGAAATCAAAAATAAATAAGAAAAAAGCATTGCTCCTGTAAGCAAAAGATTTGCCTTATTAATCCAACTAACCCCTAGGAAAACAATTCCTCCAAAAAAAGAAAAAAAGAAAATCTTTTCAAATAAAGGAGTCAATGAAATCCCCATCCAGCGAGCAATCTCACCTAAAAGAGGAGCTCCTCCTGCAAAATAAGCTACAAGCAAACAGTAATACAAAAATAAGAATAAAATACCTGAAACCCACTTCCCCGTTTCTCCTAAAAATTTTTGAGATAAAGAAATTAGATTAGATCCCTGAGGCATTTTTAAAGTTACCTCTAAAAATAAAAGTCCAGTCACCGCCATAAAAATCCAAACAGCCAAAGTGACAAAAAAAGCGGGCCAAAATCCAGCACCTACAGTCATAGCAGGAATACCTAGCATACCAGCACCTACTGTAGTCCCAAAAACCATAAAAGAACCACTAAGAAGCTTTTGTAAAAAGCCCATTCGCTTTCTTATGCCCGAAAAGATATTCATAAAAAACCCCTAACAAATATAGATTTAATTTTAATTTCAGCTACTTGAAAAATTGAGAAATCCCATTCTCAAGTAGTCGAGGCTTTAGATGAAGAGAGACTTGCTCGAGTAACCCCCCAAAGAGGAAGTAGTAGCAAGACAGACGCAACTGCACTCATAGACATTGAGACAAAAAAACCTTCCCATCCAAATGAATCAATAATTTTACCCAAAGGGAAGCCTGCTGTGGCAGAACCCACATAAGCAACCCACCCAGCTAAGCCTGTTGCAGTAGCTGTAGCATTTTTATGAGCAAGTTCAGCAACTGCGACACCAATAAGCATTTGAGGTCCAAAAATAGAAAAGCCTATCATAAATATAAGAGCTGAATCTAGCCAGCTGTAGTGTCCTGCAAAAAGCCAAAAACTTCCAAGAGCAACAAATAAGAAAGTGGCAAAAATAATATTAATAGGCCCTCTTCTTGCTTTAAAAAGCCGATCTGACAACCATCCAGCAGAAAGCATTCCTAAAAAACCTCCCGCTTCAACAAGAGATGTCATACCACTTGCCGCCAAAATACTATAACCTTTAGATTCGACAAGAAAAAGGGTCGTCCATTCCAGTCCTGTGCGAATAAAATAAATAAAAAAATAGGCTATAGCTAATATCCAAATATATTTATTTTTTAAGACGCTTAGCATCCTTGCTTTACTTGTAAGCTGTACCTCGTCGTCATCTGTCTTCTTTTGATCAATATAATCATTACGAAATTTTTCAATAGTAGGTAACCCTAATGATCTTGGAACATCGGCAAGGCGATTAATCAAGAAAAAACCGCCTAGAATACAAATTATCCCAGGGACAAACATAGCATATCTCCACCCTAAATACGTAAGACATAAGCCAACAACCCAAGGCGTAACAAAACCTCCAACATTCTGGGAAACAGCCCAACTAGACCACCAAGAACCTCGTTCAGAATGAGAATACCAATGGGAAAGTAATTTCACACAAGGCGGCCATCCAAATCCCTGAAAAAGTCCATTAAGCCCCCAAAAAAAAGCAAAAAACCACAAAGAAGAAGACAACCCAACAAAGATATTAAAAATACCAGTAAGAATAAGGCCAAAAGCCATAAAATAACGGGGATTAGACTGATCAGAAATAACACCACTAAAAAATTTACTCAATCCATAGGTAAGAGAAAGTACCGTAGCCATAATACCCAGTTGGGATTTGTCCAACTGAAGCTCTTGCATAATTCCAGGCATCACAACACTAAAACTTTTTCTCGTCAAATAATACAAAGCATAGCCAATAAACATCGAATACATGATTCGAATACGCCAATACTTATATTTTACTTTGACTTCCTCTTGATCAGTAATTTCAGGAAGATACGGCGCTGACTTGAAAAATTTCAATAAAAAATCCATTAAAGCTCTCCCTAGGTCTTAAGTAAACTACATGTTAAACTAAATCACGAATTTAGAAAAAGCAAATAAATCTTACAACTCCCTTCTAAAAAAATAAAAATTAATCACTTAATCAAAAAATCTATCATTTAACAAAAACGAACACCTGCAATTAACAAAACTAGTTCTTTTTATTATCTATTCAATTAAATAGAATTTTTGTATAATCCGGTTTCATGTGAAATTACAGGAATTTGCCCTCATGTATTTTTTTAACTTCCTTTTGTTGTGCTTCTTTTTTTTAAGCTCTTTTACAATGGCTGACCGCTTATTTAATGCAAAAAAAGGCGAATACATTGTTACAGAACAAGATAAAAACTTTTCACTACTACTTGTCCGAGAAGTTCAAAAAGAATCTATCATTTTAGAAGAAGTAACCATCCCAACAAATAAGATCTCTACAAAAAAACAAAGTTGGGAAACTTGGATGGCAGAAGGAGCTAAAGGACACACCTCCTGGACACAATATGAAATAGATGCTGACTCTTTAGAACTCATAGAATGTTATTCTTTTTCTAAAAAAGGGTGGCTTTACCTAGAAGAATCTGAACATTTCCTTTCAGGGTTACTGTCTTTAAAACTTTCAAGGGTACCACCAACGGAAAGAAAAAAAATAGGACCTTCTCCTAGTAGCGGAGAATTAGATCAAAGGCCTTTTTGGAACCCTGCTCTACTTATAAATGGAACAAAGACAAAACTCCCCTGTGATGCATGGAGAGGCTCCTGGCCTAAAGATGAAACCCTTCTTTCTTCTTGTCAAATTACTTTATACTTTCCGTCTGAGGATACAACAGCATTTCCCCTTTGGATCGAAGCCAACAACGGACACTTTAGTTATGCAATTAAAATAATTCACACGGGAAAAAATCTTTCCTCTTTTATAAAAAGTTCACTACCTAGAAGACCTGCTCAAATCACCAAACAAATCACTAAAACACAAGACTTCGTAGAACTTTCAATCAAATCACCAGCCTACTACAAAAAATTTTCACTTTTTGCTTTTGATCTTGTTTTACCCTCAGAGCGCATTGGACCCATTCCATTTACTTTCGAAAAAAAAGACGTAAAAGAATCTCTCTCGTTTCAAATAAAAAATTCGGACCTTTCAAAAGTTTTTAGAAAAGATCACAAATATAAATGGGTTTTAGTACCTGAAAATTCGCTAGGAATTCCTAATGGATTTCCTGCAGAATCTGAAGACTTTTTTACCTGGACTCCTTAAAAATCAGCTCGTTAAAGCAGAAATAATAGAGTTTTCCTTAAAGTTATGAACAAAAAAAACTCAAAAAAAATCCACAAACTTCATGGAATAAAAAAAAATAACAAATACGCAAACAGCTAATACACAACAACTTAAAAATAGCATCCACACTAAAAAAAATCACCCAAGATGATTCAGTCAAAAAAAAGCAAAAAAACCATAGAGAAAACATTTATCTTATGAACAAGTTTTCCACAAAAAACCAAAAGATATTTTTCGATTTTTTCTTGTCAGTTTCCTGCTATTCTGGAACAATCCTAAAACTATGAATACAAAAATAAAAAGCCCTCACTTTGTCAGCACATTTCCTCTTTCCTATTTAATCATTAAGGGAGTTAAGGTCTGCTACGAAGAAAATGCAACGCAAATACAGCAACACTTTAAAAAAGAAAAACGCAGCGTATCTAATTTTCAAAAAATGTTAGAAGAAGCGCAAATGAATCCAAAAGCAGCATATCCTACCGTATTGGAATGGAAAAAAGAAGATCCTGATAACCCTATAATTGACAATCTTCTGACGTATCTTCATTTAAAACACAAACAGGTAGGTAAGGCGGAAGACCTTATATACGAATCTTATCAAAAACATCCCACCTATTTTTTTGCTAAAATTAACTATGCAGATCAATGCCTAAGAAAAAAAAATCTAAAAGAAATCCCCATCATATTCCCTTCTTTCAACCTAAAAAAACTTTTCCCTTCAAAAGAATCTTTTCACGTTTCTGAATATAGAGGATTTATGACTCTAATTGGACAATATTACCTAGCCATAAAAGACATCTCCTCGGCAAAAGAATGTTATGCAAATGCCTACGAGGCAGATCCAACGCATCCAAGTGTCGTTCTCCTTGAGAAAAAGATCTATAAAAAGGATTTTTTCTCCAAGCTTTTACAGAAAATTATAGATCTTGCCCGTATTTCATAAATTCTTTACAGTGTACCAAGTCTAAACGGGGGGCTTCGTATGAAAAAAGTACTTTCATTCTTTCGAATAAGAAAATGCAATCGGATTTTCAAACACAACTATCATCTTTATAAAGCAAAGAAAAACCTTTCAAACGAAAGCAAAGTTATCCTAGAAAACGCTCTTAAAGAGCTTCAAGAAGCTATTCTGGCAAAAAACGAAATCCTTTCCCAAAAAAAGGCTAAAGAACTAGAAGCACTTGCTGGATCTCTTTTAGGAAAAACACCTTTAGAAAAAGGAAAAAGCCTTGTTGTAGCCTTAACTGTTGCCCTAGCGCTTGCTATCCTTATTAGACAAGTCTGGTTTGAGCCCTACGAAATCCCAACAGGGTCGATGAGACCAACTCTCAAAGAAAAAGACAGACTCTTAGTGAGTAAGACTGCGTTTGGAATTAATATCCCTCTAAGCACTGACCATTTATTTTTCTCCCCCGATCTTGTGAAAAGAAATGGAATAGTCGTATTTACAGGCGAAGATATGGATATTAGAGACGTTAACACAAGATATTTCTATCTATTTCCCGCAAAAAAACAATACGTAAAAAGATTAATAGGAAAGCCTGGTGACACCCTATACTTTTATGGAGGTCTTATTTATGGAATGGACAAGGAAGGCAATGACATCTCCCCTGAATTACAGATAGAAAGCCTAAAGCACATAGAACACATCCCTTTTCTCCAATTTGAAGGCAAGGTTTCAACACCCAGCTATGCCTCTAACGGCATTTTTTCGCCTGTGTATATGCGCCAAATGAACGAACCTGCCATCAAGCTTTCTTTAACAAGTAAAAATCAGCCAACTGGTGAATTACTATTAAATGACCCTTCTCACAAAAATCAATACGCTGATTTTTGGGGAATAAAAAACTTTGGAATGTCTAGAATTTTAAATAAACAGCAAGCTTTACAATTTTCAAATGAAACGATTGAAAGCCTTCCTTTTAGTAATTATTATTTAGAAATAATCCATCATCCAAGTCTAGAGAATTTAAAAATTAGAAAAGATGGTCGAGGAAGAATGAGACCAACGTTAGATCTTAGCTCCTCTTTAATCCCCCTTAGCGACTCTCATTTACAAAATCTCTTCAAGAATCTATACACTGTTCGATTTATCGTAAAAAATGGCCAAGCTTATCAATACGGGTTGCCAGAAAGCATGTTAAAAAGTCCCTTTCTGCCTAAACTACCTCATGTGCCAGACGGAATGTACGAATTTTACTATGGAAAAGCTTACAAAATATCTTTTCAAGGTATTGCGCTAGAGTTAGATGAAAGCCATCCTCTTTATCAGTTTAGTCCAGAAAAAACTCAACTTCTTTATAACTTAGGAATGGTGTTTGATACTAGATTTGAACCTCAAAGCAAATACACACCCTATTTTCCTATGCGTTACGTATATTTTAGAAACAAAGATCTCTACACAATGGGAGCTCCGATTTTCACATCAGAAGACCCCACTTTGATAGAATTCAACCTAAAAGAAATAACTAGAAAAAATAGTGCCCCAAAGCAGTATCCATATACGCCATTTCAAGACAACGGATCACCGTTGCTTCCTGATGGAAGTTTAGATAAAGATTTCATCAAACAATTTGGGTTGACTATTCCTGAAAAGATGTACTTAGCTCTAGGGGATAATCACGCTGTAAGCGCTGATAGTAGAGAATTTGGATTTGTACCACAAGAAAACCTAAGAGGGGTGCCGGATTGGATTATATGGCCTCCAGGCAGCCGTTTTGGTTCACCCAACCAGCCTGCATATCCTTTATTTAATCTACCAAGAAGTATCGTATGGGTTATTGCCGGAATCGCAATTGGGACATCCCTTTTCATCCAAAGAAGAAAAAATAAAATACCAAAATTATAATCTAAAAAATTAAAAGGCCTTAGTAATAAGGCCTTTTAATTACAGTGCTATTTTACTTTATTTAGACTCAAAATAATAGTTTCCGTTCCAAGATCACACTGAGCACCGATAAGTTCATCAACAAAATTGATCCCCACAATAAGAGTCTCTCCTGCGATGTATTTACCATGGACATCAAAACATTTTACAACTTCATCAGAACCTTTTATTTCTACAGTAATCCTATCTGTAATAGCAAAGTCCAACTCTTTTCTTGTAAGATTTATCTTGTTAATAATTTCTCTACAAAGACCTTCTTGGATAAGTTCTGGACTAAGTGTCGTGTCTAAAGCAACCGTGAGACCTTCTAAAGAATGGGCAATCACACCATCTCGAACTTTTCGTTCTACATTGACATCCTCTAAAGTAAGTTGAATTTTTTCTCCATCTACATCGAGATCAACAGGCTTGCCTGAAAATAAAGTCTGTAATTGTCCTTGGCTAAACATAAGAATCATTTTATGCACAGCATTCATTTTACCACCCACTTTCTTACCAAGAACCCTAAAATTAGGTTTAGCAATAAGCTCCACAAAAGCTGTTTCCTCTTGATGATATATGACCTGTTTTACATTCAACTCTTCTGCAATTAAATTCTCCATTTTCTTTAAAGCTTCTAAAGCTTCGCTATTAGAAGATACCATATGAGCTTTTCCTAACGGCTGTCTAACTTTTATTTTATGTTCTTTACGAAGAGCGTGTCCTCCACTAACTACAGCCTGAACAAAAGCCATTTCCTTTTCCATAATAGGTTCTCTAAAAGAAGAATCTGTCTTAGGAAAATCTGTTAAATGGACTGAAATTGGATCCTCTTCCTTACGTAGCTGCTGATAAATAACTTCAGTAATAAAAGGCGTAAAAGGAGCCATTACGCGACAAAGGGTTAAGATAACTTCATATAAAGTAGCAAATGCATCATTTTGATACTCAGAAGACTCTTCAGACCAAAATCTCGATCTATTTCTTCTAATATACCAATTCGTTAATTGATCTATGCATTCTACAAAAGGAGGAATGGCTCTATTGATCTCATAACTATCCATGGCCTCTTCTACTTCAGAAATGGTCTTTTGTAGTAAAGAAAGCATCCATCTATCAATTTCTGTTTTCATGGAACTAGCTTCTAGCTTTTTAGAAGGTGTCCACCCCGATATCTTTGCATATGTCGAAAGAAAAACAAAACTATTCCATAAAGGAATAATAGTCTGACGTAATACTCTTTCAACATCTCTTTCTGAAAAACGCAAGTCCTCTCCTTGGACAGCTGGACTACCCAAAAGATAAAGTCGAACAGCATCAACACCATGCTTATTAAAAACGGCATCTGGCTCTGGATAGTTCTTTAATCTCTTAGACATTTTATTTCCATCTTCTGCGAGAAGGATTCCATTCACAATGACATTTTTAAAAGCAGGTTTATCAAATAATGCAGAAGAAAGCACTGTTAGCGTATAAAACCAACCTCTAGTTTGATCCAATCCTTCGGCGATAAAATCTGCTGGCAACGCATTCATAGTTGATTCTGCGTTTTCAAAAGGAAAATGATTTTGCGCATATGGCATAGACCCAGACTCAAACCAACAATCAAAAACTTCAGGAATACGTTGGAAAACTTTTCCATTTTCTTCAAAGGTTAATTGATCAATAAAATGTCTGTGAAGATCGGTAATTTTTTGGCCTGTTTTTTCTTCAAGTTGCTCAATGGAAGAAATGACTCTCATTTCTCCATCAGCACTTTTCCAAATAGGTATCGGAGTACCCCAATATCTATTACGCGAAACAGCCCAATCTCTAGCATTTTCAAGCCATTTTCCAAAACGACCGTGCTGAATATGTCCTGGGATCCAGTGAATTTCCTCATTCACCTTTAGCATCTTATCTTTAACTTTCTCCACCGCAATAAACCACGTGCGGACCGTTTTATAAATAAGAGGAGTATCAGAGCGCCAGCAAAATGGATACCTATGTCGAAGTTGTGTATGGAGTAAAACCTTACCTTCTTGCTTCAACTTCTTAATAATTTCTTTGTCAGCATCTTTTACATACATACCAACAAAATCTGTTACTTCAGTAGTAAACCGCCCATTTCCATCCACAGGACAAACAGGTTCAATCTTCTCTCTTAAGCAAGCAAAAAAATCAACCTCTCCAAATGCTGGAGCTGAATGTACTAGACCGCTTCCATCTTCTTCAGATATCGAATCCTCCAAAATAACCCGGAAAGCTCCCTCTGTTTCTTTCTTACTAAAATAAGGCAATAAAGGGACATATTTTTTTCCGACCAAACTAACACCTAGAAATGTATCAACGACTTCATAAAGAGCCGGATCTTTAAAGTATTTAGAAAGACTTTTCTTCCCTAAAATATATAAAACACCCGTTTCTAACTGTCGAACTTTGACATATTCAAGATCTCCCCTAACCATAACAGCTAAGTTAGAAGGAAGAGTCCACGGAGTTGTTGTCCAAACTACTAATCGAATATTCGAATCTTCTTTCAAACTAAATAATACCGTTAGAGATGGATCATCTACTTCCTTGTAATTTAAATTCGCTTCAAAGTTAGAAAGAGGTGTTCCTAATTTAGTAGAAAAAGGCATGACTTTAAAACCTTCGTAAACAAGGCCTTTTTCAAAAAGCTGTCCAAAAACCCACCAAACAGACTCCATAAAAGTAAGATCCATCGTTCGATAGGTATTTTCAAAAGAGACCCAACGCCCCATTCTATTAACAGTACGTTTCCACTCATCGGTATAGCGAAGAACAATCGACCTACACTCTTCATTAAAATTAGCAATACCAAAAGACTCTATAGAAGATGCTCCTGAAAGATTCTTCGCTTTTTCAATTTCGTTTTCCACAGGAAGCCCATGGCAATCCCAGCCAAATCTTCTTGGGACATTAAATCCCTTCATAGTTTTATACCTAGGAATTACATCCTTAATTGTACCAGCTAAAATATGTCCGTAGTGGGGAAGTCCTGTAGCAAAAGGAGGTCCATCATAAAATGAAAATAAAGGAGCTTTAGACCTATTTAACATTGTTTTTTCAAAAATCTTCTCCTTTTCCCAAAAAGATAAAACGGTCTCCTCTTTATGAGGAAATGAGTCTTGTGTATGTTCAAACATGGTATTGTCAAACTCCTAGATAAAAAAATTACTCAAAATTCTAATTCATATAGGGGTTTCTTTCCACCAAAAGCGAAACCTTCTGATTATTAATGACATGAGAAAATTACAGAAAAAAAACCTCTATTTAATCTACTTTCTGATACAATCAGAGCGGGGGTGTACTGGTTTCGACTTGGAAACAAAGTACCCGTGGCATGCGGAGGACGTCGGTTGGCCTCCTTAATCATCCGATAACAATATAATTGCAGAAGATACAACTCTTCTAGCTGCTTAAGACCTAACCCGTTTTGAGTGCTCGATAGCCTAGAACCTGACCAGGAGTGCTAGAATCTATCGTCATTAACCCTGGTGTGAACGCTCTAAATTCCGTATCTCATAGGAGCTGTTCGAGATATAAGATACAAAATGGCCTGAAGTGCTGCGCCTTTCATCAAGGTCATTTTTAAAAAAAGGCGCTAAGCATGTAGTCATTGGTGTGGCGTTTGCTAAGGACGAGAGTTCGATTCTCTCCACCTCCATCCAATTTTAAGGCTTCAGTTTTGCGACTGAAGCCTTTTGTTTCGACATACACCTATAAATTCACATCGAAAAATTCAGCTACGTAAAGCTCAATTACGCAGTATTTACGCACTAGACTGGATGAAACTGCAGTAAAAACTATTTTGTTTTTCCACTTTTTCTGCTATGACAACAAAGTTAAGAAAAACTAGAGGGGCAGTAAACAGTGCTAGAGTATTTGTTGATTACAATTTCTACATTCTGCGC
This sequence comes from uncultured bacterium, assembly GCA_964455905.1. Lineage (GTDB taxonomy): Bacteria > Chlamydiota > Chlamydiia > Chlamydiales > Rhabdochlamydiaceae > CAIJXB01. Next base: position 14,887 of record CAYVYN010000008.1, on the reverse strand, counting down.
TTCGTTTATTTCTTTTTTCTCTGGATTTGGATTAGGAACAATCCTCATGCCTGTAATGGCCATATTTTTACCCTTACCCGTAGCAATTGGTCTTACAGCAATAATCCATTTGGTCCATAATGTTTTTAAAACAGGATTGCTTTGGAAAGCCATTGATTGGAATATTGCCCTCAGGTTCGGATCAACAGCCTTAGCAGCATCAATCCCAGGTGCCTTACTACTTAAAGGTCTATCTGAATTTACTCCTATAAGAGAATATTCTTTTCTAGGAATCAAAGGAGAAATTTCATTACTCCATATTTGTATAGGACTTCTTCTGCTGCTGTTTGCGACGATGGAAGCATTCCCGCACAAAATCTATAGAATCAAGAATTTGTTTTTCGGAGGTGCCATAAGTGGCTTTTTTGGAGGATTATCTGGAAACCAGGGTGCACTTCGTAGTATTTTCTTAATCAACACCAATCTTGATACGAAAGCATTCATCGGAACAAATTCAGTAATTTCTGTGATAGTGGATATCATCCGTCTTATTGTCTATAGTTTGAGTTTCCAGCATTTGCTTACAAGAGAACATGTACCTCTTTTAAGTATAGCCATAATCGCTGGTATGAGCGGCGTCTTCTTAGGGATGATTTTGCTAAAGAAAATCACTATAGCATTCATACAAAAAATCATTATTGTTTTGTTATATCTTCTCGGAACTCTTCTTATACTTGGGATTATCTAACTTCCTTTTAAAACTCTAAAAACCGAAAAACCATTCTCCAAAAGTCACTAAACTGACTACAAGTTGTTTGGCATATTGTCAATGAAAGCTCTAATTTTATCACGCACACGGCGATAAACAGTTAAGGCTTCTTCTTCAGACTTCATTTTTCGTGCTAAAATAGACAGGTTATCAAATCCATGATGAAGTCGTTTTGCTTTACCAGGAAATATTGGGCATTTTTTATTGGCATCATTGCAAATCGTGACCACATAATCAAAATCTTTTTTAGCTAATTCACTTATTACCTTAGATTTCTGCTTAGATATGTCTATACCAACTTCAGACATAACTTTGACTGCCTTTGGGTCAAGTCCATGTTTTTCTATACCAGCAGAGTCTGCCTCTAGAATATCGTTTTTAAGCCCTTTAACCCACCCCTCAGCCATTTGACTGGGACAGGAATTTCCCGTGCATAAGAAAAGAGTGCTTTTGACCGAAGGTTTAGACATTTTATAACTCTCTCTATTTATTCCCAATCCTATAGATTTTTTTCTTAACCCACAAAGAAACCCACACAAGACTTATCAAGACAGGTACTTCAACCAAAGGTCCAATGACCGCTGCAAAAGCTTGCCCTGAGTTGATTCCAAAAACCGCGATAGCAACTGCGATAGCTAACTCGAAATTATTAGACGCAGCCGTAAAACTCAAGGTCGCCGACTGCTCGTAACTAGCTCCAGCCTTATAGGATAAGTAAAATGATAGCGAGAACATGACAAGAAAATAGATAGCAAGCGGTATGGCAATAATCAAAACATCAAAGGGGAGCTGCACAATATACTCTCCTTTAAGAGAGAACATCACGAGGATTGTAAATAAGAGAAAAATCAATGTAATCGGGGAAATCAACGGCATAAGAACTTTCTCATACCAGTCTATTCCCTTAAGTTTAATCCCAATGACTCTTGTGGTAATTCCTGCTAAAAAAGGAATGCCTAGATAGATGAAAACGCTATAGGCTATCTCTCTTATGGAAACATCAATTACGATTCCTTTCAATCCGAAAAATGTTGGCAGTATGGTAATGAATACGTAGGCATATATGGGAAAAAAGAGAATCTGAAAAATGGAGTTAAAGGCCACCAAACCCGCGCAATACTCTCTATCGCCTCGAGCTAGATCATTCCATACGATAACCATAGCGATACATCTTGCTAAACCAATAAGGATAAGACCCACCATATATTCGGGGTAATGAGGAAGAAAAACAATTGCTAAAGCAAACATTAAAACTGGACCTATAAGCCAATTCTGAATTAACGAGAGGAGCAGAACTTTAACATTCCGAAAGACATCTCCAATGCGTTCATATTTAACCTTAGCAAGAGGTGGATACATCATAAGGATAAGACCGATTGCTATTGGAATGTTCGTTGTGCCAAACTGAAATTTATTGATAATGGATTGAATGTTTGGGTATAGATATCCAGCACCTACACCAACCGACATGGCTAGAAAAATCCAAATAGTTAAATAACGATCTAAAAAAGAGAGGCGTTTAACGGACGTCTTTTGCATATTTCCCGCCAACCCCCTCTCCTTTTAAAATTTCAGCTAGTCTAAGATTTAAATTGCATATATTTTTTCTTTAACGACAAATACACGCACTGCCCTCTACCTAATATAATCAGAGTAATCGAATTTTTTAAATTCAACCACCGAAAAGTTCTGAATGATTCGATAATCCTGCTCCAGCATTTTTTGAATTTTCAACCTCAATAATTCTCAAACCTTATTTTCACTGCGAAACACTTGTGACAGCTGTAACATAAAGGGAAAAACCCTGTTACAGAATTGCACTCCATAAGTGTGAAAATGTGACAACTATTTCTTAAACTGCGTAAATACTGCGTAATTTTTCAGAAATCAAACCATTCTTTGCCTTGTTTCTAAGGTGTTATTAGATAAGGGTTGGGAGATTTTATATCACACCCGAACTCAAGAAAACCGCCCCATTTTATGAGCCCGGCTTGCCCAAGCCTCTTAATTTTTACAGATTGAACTAGTCATTGCTCTTTTTAACAACTTCGGACTTTAGCATCATCGATCCGAAACCCGGAACTTTGGCATCAATATTATGCCCATTTACTTCTTCAACCAGACGGATATCTTTAACTTTAACTCCTATTTTGATAACAGAAGAGGACCCCTTAACTTTAATATCTTTGATAATGGTCACACTATCGCCATCTTTAAGCACATTGCCATGAGCATCTTTTACAACAACCTCAGGTCTAGCATCCTCAGATTCTAAAGTTTCAGTCCATTCATGACCGCACTCAGGACAAACATACAAACTTCCATCTTCGTACGTCAATTCGGAACCACATTTCACGCAATTAGGTAGATTATTCATTTGCAAATACCGATAAATTTTACTTTAGTGGGATTTTATCAGAATCACTATCAAATTCCAAGCAAAAGTTCTGAATGTGCCTCTTCACCTCCATTCAATTTAAAGGCTTCAGTTTTACGACTGAAGCCTTTTGTTTTTAGCGACATACAACACAAAATTCATGCTCAAAAATTCAGCTGTGCAAAGCTCAATTACGCAATTTTTACGCAGTAGACTGGATGAAAATGCAGTAAAACTTCCTAGATTTTCGAGATTTTCATGCTACACTCTTCGACTTACCACCAAGAGAGCAAAATGTCATCAAATACTGTTGAGAAGGTTCAGACCAAGGACCTCAAATCTTCTTTTCCAGAGATGAAGGGATTTTCTCATAGAAATCTCAAACATATGGTTCACTTTGCTAAAGAATACCCCGATCTTGCAATTGGGCAACAGGTTGTTGCCCAATTTCCATGGAGCCATAACATCCTTCTCCTTCAAAACCTTGAAACTCTCCAAGACAGACTTTGGTATGCTCATAAAACGATTGAACATGGGTGGAGTCGAAATATCTTATTGAACTGGCTAGATAGCGGCCTTCATAAACGAGAAGGGAAAGCCATTACAAATTTCCAAATAACCCTCCCTTCCCCCTAATCTGACCTGGTTCATCAAGCTCTAAAAGCCCCCTATTGCTTTGATTTTTTAACTCTAAGAGATAAACACGATGAGCAAGAATTGGAATCAGGGTTATTGGATCACGTTCAAAGATTTTTACTCGAGCTGGGAGACAAGGGATTTTTGCCCACCTTGATGGAAAATAGAAGACTGGTTACTCCAATTTCATCTAGTTTACTGCCTAACAATTGCGTAAATTGACGGTTATTCAGAAGATTTGTCTATGAAAATGAGTTTGCTAAGCACAAGAGTTTGATGTCTACTGATGATGAAAAATGGTTTGTAACAAAGAAGCTAATTCCCACGAATGTGTTATCATAGGACAGTGAGGCACCTCCATTTCATAACAGTCCCATTCCAAATCTTTAGCTTTTTTCGCTAGCTCTTTCATAAGTGGCGAACTTTGCCTACACAAGATAAAAGATATCTTCATTGATGCTAGTTGATCTTGGGTTGGTAACGAGACCTCTTCTGTAAAGCATTGCAATGATTGGGAACAATGGAACCTGTTAGCTATTGCAATATCATCTTCTTTTGTTAAACCGAAAGCTCCAGGAGGAAAGGGATCAATTTTCCATCCCTGACCTTTTTTAGCAGATTCTAAAAAAAACTGAGCATTCTCGGGCCCAACCATTTTTAACAAACTATCATTTTCACCTGGAATAAGCGCATCAACATATATAAGCTGGCGAATTTTTGATGACCTTAATCCCGCAACGCATGAAATTACTAAGCCACCATAACTATGCCCTACTAAAATGATGTCCTTCAACTTATTCTCGTCAATAATACGGCAAATTTCAGCAATATGATCATGCAACCCTGTAGTTGCCATACGTTCTTCCGATTCTCGATCTAAACCCGTCAAAGTAGGAGCTAGTACATGGTAGTTACTTGATAGTAGTGGTATAACTTTATCCCAAACCCACCCACCTTGAAAAGCGCCATGCACAAACAACACAGTTCTTGAAGTGACCATATCTTTCATTCCTTGTGAATCAAAAAATTATCAATCATTATCTGATTTCTACTGTTTTTTAAAAAGGAGAATGAGCATTTTTTCTCCTTGAATCAACTAAGCTCTTAAATTTTCCCCAATCAAAAGTCCTGAATTCATTTCTCCGCCCGCAACCGAAAAAACTGAGCGCGATCCAAGTCTTTTTTTATCCATAAATTTCTTGCTAAGAAACTATTAGATCACCAATGCTGCAAAAAAAGTTTAAATTACATGGAGAAACCTTATGTTCGCTGTAAAGGAATTGATTAGAAACGTTCCAACTCTTAATCAAAGATTAACTCAAGAGTTTGGAAGACGATTTTCAACTCACGGATTTGATGTAAGCGTGATTGGAGCTGGTGCGGCAGGGATGTCAGCTGCGATACATGGAAGATTCGACGGATTAAAAGTAGGTGTTTTTGAACAAAGAGCTGTAAGAGGTGGAAGTTTTTGCAGTACCCCTAACATTAATAATCTACCTGGCTACCCTTTAGGAGTTTCTGGAGCGAGTTTGTCTCAAGCAACTATCCAACAATTTCAAAAACTTGGAGGAACTTTTTTTCCTGCGACCTCAATTAAAAAAATCTTCAAAGAAGCAGACCTTTTTCTTCTAAACGATCAAAATAATCACTCTTATTTGACTAAAACAATCATCTTAGCAACAGGAGTAGCTTACAGGGCGCTGAATCTTCCTAAAGCAAAAGAATTAGCAGGGAAGGGAATTTATTATGAAGTAGATGACTCTATTTGCGATAAACTCACTAAACTAAAAACACCGATCTGCATTTATGGTAGTGGTAATTCTGCTGGACAAGCTGCTGTGTTCTATAGATCTTTTGGTTCTCATGTAGCGCTTATACACAGAAATGATTCTCTTGAAAAAAGCATGTCTCACTATCTAATCGAAAGAATAACTCGACTCGGTTGTGAAATCTTGCCTCAAACTACCATTACAGAAGTTGATGGGGATCAAGAATTAACATTAATTAAAGCAAAAAATTTAAAATTCAATGAAACCAAAGAATTTCAAACTAATCATCTTTTTGCGATGATTGGAGGGACCCCCTCTCCGTTACCTGCTGTCGAGTTTGATTCTTTTAGCCTAGATGAAAGAGGTTATGTAAAAGTGACTGGTTTTTCTAAAAACAAGATAAGTCTTGAAACAAGTATCCCCGGCATTTATGCGGCAGGTGACATGACAAGCATAGGAGCTGGAAGAATCCAACTAGCCCAAGCGCAAGGCGTGCAAGCGATTATGGAAGCAATGCACTCACTTAACACAAGACAATAAACTTATTTTAAGTGCTCCGGTCAAAAGCTCTGAATGCCTTCAAATATAGCTATGTTATGTGTCAATGGCATATTCAAAACAGGAAGCTCTTCTAATTTACCCACAGCTTGTGGGTAATTTAGATACACGAGATAAAAAGCCCTCATTCTGTCCATATTTCCCCTAGAAAAGCCTTCGATAAGAAAAAACTGATTTGGATGTCTCTTACGATTATATCTATGACACCCGAATCCCAACCTTTTATCTCCCTGTACAAATAAATAAGTTCTCGATTTAAATAAAGTGAGAATGGCAATCAATCTATGATGCTCATGGGGCAAATTTAATTCGCCTGTCCAGATAAGTTCGAGGTCCAATTATATTTCTAACTGAAGCTACTTTCAAAAACGTCAAAAACGGTATCAACAAATACTCTTCAAAAAACGATAAAAAACAACATGCTTTCTACTGGACATAAGCAAAGACCATTGATCCAAGCTTAAAAAAATTCAATAAAAGATCCTGCCAACAAAACTACGCATACAAATTTCAAAATCCTTAAAAACTCGCCTAAAAAAGAAATTAAAAAGAAAATCAAATTTGCTGTATTCCGGATAGGAGCCCTTATTCTTGACATAATAAAGTTAATCCACAAATAAAATTTATCTTTTAATTCAAGATGAGCGAGAGCTTTTGTTTGAAAAGTGTATAGATTGATTGATCATTTTTCCGAAAACATTGATCTCTGCATGAAACGAGACTTTTTAGATCTACTCTTATGGCAAAGAAAGTTGAAAAGAACCATTTTCTAATAAAAAATCCTGACATTTTTCTTTTCTAAGAAAGGATTAACAGATAGAATTTCGTTTCGATGTATTTATTAGCCCTATCGTCGAGGGCAGGCGTACTATCTCTTCGCCAGGGATCGGCCGTAAAAGCCCTCTGTTAAAGGTGTAATCTTCGCGTCAAAAGATATGGCGTACAGCTCTATCGCCAAGAGCATGCGTAATACCCTCTCGCAATGGGGAACATTTGAAACCCTCAACTAGGAGGAACGAAAAATGAAAATTCATTTTTCACTCAAGTGCCCATGGCTAGCCATCAAGCTCCTGATCACAAGAAAATAGATTTATTATTTGGAGCAGGAAATTTTTTCTGCTCTTTTTTTAACCAACGCAAGTAGTAATTTTTTTTAATGATGTCCAATCGAAAGTCCCGAATACCTCTCTCTCCTCCAATAAACTAGCACAAGGCAAAATAGACAAATCCTGGAAAATAAAAAATTTAAATAAAGAGTCTTTAGTATTTCTTGAGTTTCTTTTTACCAATTTTCCAACTCTAGTGGATAAAATTTGCATGAAAGATAGGGGGCCTGCCCCCCTTTACATCTATTTTCCTTCCCTGAAACATCCAGTATCATAGATAAGTTCTATATTTGAAATAAGCCCATCCTGAAAACTCAATAAAGAGGCAGCTTTGAGCTTCTTAGCAAAATTAGGAATCTCTACATCATAAATAATCATCGCTTGATCTTCTGAACCAAACTTCGTACGAATTGTTAAATTTTTAAAAATACCCATAAAGCCTTGGGCTGCTTTTAAAACTGTATCTTTGCCAACAACCTGTTCTTGAGGATCGGTGAACTTAATATCTTCATGCAGATATTTTTTTACTTCCTCAATATTTTTATTCCCAAGGGCCGTGTAATACGCTACTGCTATAGCCAAAGTATCTTTCTTCATGCCTATCTCCTTTTGTTTTTGACAATCCACATTGATTATAGTAAACTATACTCAATATGTCAAAGAACAAAAAAAGACCTTATAACTCTACATCTAGAAATGCTCAGGCAGCACAGACAAGATCTCGTATCTTGAGTGCAGCAAATAATCTTTTTCAATCAGAAGGATTTGAGTGTGTAACAATCGAAAAGATAGCCCTCACTGCTATGGTTTCAATTCCTACTGTTTATTCGCTTTTTCAATCTAAACGTGGCGTACTTCGGGCATTAATAGATGAAGTCTTTCCCCTAGACCATTTTGAGGCCCTTGTTGAAAAAAGTAACGAAGCGACATCTCCCAAAGAGAGGCTCCTCTATTCTGCCAAAATTGCAAGAGAAATCTACGATGCAGAAAGAGCTCAAATGGAGGCTTTCCGAGGTGCAACCGTTTTAGCACCTGAATTCAAAGAACTCGAAAAAGAAAGAGAAATGCGTCGGCATGCTAGACAAGCAATAACTATAAAGGCAATGGCTAAGGAAAAATCTCTCGCGAAAAATCTCAAGATAAATCAAGCTAGAGATATTTTATGGGCATTTACTGGACGTGATATGTACCGCATGTTAGTAGTTGAACAAGGCTGGACGTCTGAAGCATATGAAAAATGGCTAGGCCAACTACTTGCTACTACTTTGATAGGTCATCAGGAAGCATAGTCAAACAGTTAATGAATGCAGATTTGACTCAGCTGATCCTATTAATAACTGACCAATTTCTTTTCTTTAAGCCAAGCAAATATATTAGCTTTATGCTTTTGACGTTCGCATTCCCACGCGTGATTAACGCTTTCTCGTGAAACTTCCAATGAGTTTGCTAAAAACTTTTGGACAAAGTTGATATAAGCCCACTCTTCCTTAGGAGCTGCTGGCATATTTTTACGTTTTTTGTATTCGTCTTGCCACATTTCGGCAAATTCTTGATAAGTGGGTGGATTTCCGTGCATCCACCGTTCATTCAACCAATCAATACCAAATGCTGTAAAATGAAAATGGTCGCCAAGAAATTGTTTAAAAAAAAGACGCGTTTTTAAATCATTTTTATATGATCCTTTTAGCATTAGCGAGCTTAAATCTATGGGATAAATTTGCCCTCGCTTAGCGCAGGAATTTTCAGGAAATTTTGGAACTGTTAGTTTTTTCCCAGTATGAAGGAAATGCAAAATGCGCATGATAAGTGCCATCTTATTTCCTTTATCTAGAAGCGACAGGTTCGTGGCTAAATCCTTTAACTCACTCACATGGAAAAACACTAAAGAATTTTTCATGACTATAAGTTCTTGATCCGTTAACACAAAATCGCTCCTTTGTAAACTCTCTTAAGATAGTACATCTTACGAAGATTCACGCAAAATACAAATTATTTTTTCGTTAATTCCTTTAACGAAAGAATAAACCGTTTTTAATCCAATCCATCTGTAAACCTTAATTCTCAGGAAAAATGAATTTCTATCTGTCTACTGTTAACGATCTAATGAAACACCCCGATGAAAAATTCAGGATAGGACTTGTTGTTTACAACAGCAAAAGTAAAGTCTTGGGTAAGTATGCCTTCCGAGATATTACAAGAAAAAATAGAAGCTTTGAAATACACTCAAATTTATAATGAAGCACTCCAATCTTATATCTTAGCAATGCTTAAAAAAATCAACCAAAGATGGAAGATAAAATCAAAAGGTCTAAATACGTCTTTCGACCTCGAATCAAACAAAAGGGATAGGGCAATCGCCCCCCCCCTTTTTATTATCAAAAAAGAAATCTTTAACTTATTACAACTTCCTACAGAAACTAATTTTAAAAAGCGTTTTTTCTAGATAACTCTAGTAGGGTCTCATAACTATCCCCTAGAATTTTATACATAATCTTCGGGTATTGCATAGAGATTTCTGAAAGTTTATCCTTGAATAAAACACAGGCATTTTCGATTTGCCCGTCAAGAATTAGTGCTTTTACAAGATATGCATCAACTCTCCAATGAGAATAAAAACTTTTAGATACCAACCGTAAATCTTCAATTGCGGACTTGTAATCCATCTCACCCAATTTATACAAAGATTCCCAGAGTAAATAAATAACTTCTCCCCCTAACTCATTTCTATTCACAAAATTGATTAATTTACGAAAATTTCTCTCCTCTTCCGTGCTTTTTCCTATGCCAGATATAAAAGACTCAGCACTAATTAGCTGATCTAATAATTCCTCTTCTTTACAGCTTGGGTCAAAAAACCGAGAAATAGATGCTGATTTAACAAGATCTGAAATAACTACAGATGGATGGTTTTTCGTGTTAAAAATGATTCCAATATCGCCTATAGAATAGAACTTCAAATCAGCGTCAGCTTCTTGAATGTTTGAAATGATACTACGAAGGGGTAAATTGGTCCTTTTGTCGCAGTGGCACATCCCACGCAAATCATCAATTAAAATAACAAAATCATTATCTTCGTGTTCAAAGATTTGTTTAAGCTCATGCGAAATTGGAGAAAATCCAGGAATTCCTCCCGTTGCGCCCCCTGAAGAATGAGCATCAAGCCAATATAATCTTTTTGAAGGTGAGTCGACAATCATTTGCTGAAGCATATCACAGGTATCTCCAAAATAAAGGTGCACATTTGCCTGATTCAAAAAGCGCTCCCTAGCTTTTGCATATAGAGGTTCACAAACATCTATAGAATAGACTTCTTCAAAGATATTAGAGGCAACTAGTGTTGTATCTCCCGCATATGTTCCTGTTTCTATGAATGAAGACAACTTAAATTCTTGCCTAAAGCTATTTAAATCTTCAGGAGACAAAACTCCATTTGATTTTGAAATTGTTTGTATCTCGCTTCCTAATAAAGTGGAGGCGGCAAACAAGAACAGTGAGAAACATATACTCTTCATTTTGAATCCTTTGCAATTTTTACTGGGTTTTAACTTCTCAACTGATAGCATGTTAGAAAAATATTTCCAATCAAAAGTTGTAAATGGCAGCTCGACCCCCAACAGGGATTTAGAGTTTATCTGATTGGTATACAATTTTTACAAGTATACATCGGACTCGTAAAGTAACATGAAAAAAGGAACCGTTACTCGTACTAATGACTCGGATTCCGTCAGTAAAAAATCCCTCTAACTTATTTTTTGTCAATTTTTTTTACCCTATTAGATGAATTCAATACACTAAGGGCTATTTCAAAGGATGTACCAGTATCTTGAAGCCTTTGCTAACAAGCTGCAGTAAAAAATTTTGACAATAAAATTTAAACTAGAATTTAATGATGCTAGATCCTATTATTTTTCGATAAATAAAAAACGAGGTTTATGAATAAAAAACTGTCTCTAATTATACCTATCTTCCTAATCGGAGGAATCTACTTTTTCTTCATAAAACCATTTTCTCAACCCTCTTTAAATGAATCCTGCGCATTTTGTGATCAAACCATACTAAATAACCAAAAATTTTACGAAGACGATCTTGTTTTAGCGCTATACACCCACAAACCTATTTTACCAGGCCACTGCCTAATTATACCCAAAAGACACGTCGAACGATTTGAAAAGCTCACCGATTCAGAGATCTCTGAAATAGGACAGGTCATCAAAAAAGTTAACAAAGCTGTAATAAAAGTATTTGAAACCTCCTCATACCTCCTTCTTCAAAAAAATGGGGTTGAAGTGGGCCAAACTGTTCCTCATGTCCATTTTCATTATATTCCCCGAAAGCAAGGGGATACTTCTACTCTAGGATTTATTCTAAAAATGTACCTAGCTAATGCTAAAAATCCAATCTCCCAGAATTCTATGGAAGAAACTGTGGAAAAGTTAAAAGACGCCATCCAATAAAAAAATCATCCTTTTAAAGCTAGAAACTATCTCAGGCCAGTAATTTACATCTCTTTATCAGCTTTTATTATTTCGTCTTGCTAACATTAATATAGAAAAAGGCTAGTTAATTCATAATTTCTTGGATAATTACCTAAAGGCTAAGGGGCCGTTTTGCGATTTTTTTTAAGTTAACAAAGTACACACAATATGCTAGTATCGAGCCATATTTTGAACTCTCAACAAAGAAGGACATATGAGTAAAGCTATCGAAAACCTAATCAAAGCCCAACAATTCGCTATAAGTGTTCGACCAAAAACAGGAGGATTCCCTTACCTTGCCGAGGCTTTAAAGCAAGAAGGAGTCATCAAAAACATTTGGAACCTTCCTTCCTGTCAAAGTATTTATCTCACCAAATACGGTTCTGTTGTAACACCCGGGATGCCCCTAGTAAACACTACTGCCGATATTGCCATCTTTGACCGTGATGCCCTGATTAAAGCAATTAAAGTTGACCAAGCTGGAGAAAGCTCTTTCCCTGAATTCCTAAAATCTGCTTGGGAAGCGGGTGTTATTAGTTATGTCGTCGATTTTGAACAACGTATTGTGACTTACTATGGAGTTTGCAACGAGTCCTATTCAGAAAATTACCCTGCTGTCGAACTGAAAAAATTACATAATTCAATATAAGCTTAAGATCAGCCAAGAGTTAGTCTTTTACTTTTTAGGAGATACATTATTACTGCAATAATTCTCCCATGTGCAGTTAATTCAATTCTCGTAGTGTACTTATTCGGGCTCTTCCATGCTTACGGATGAAAATATCTTGAGCTATCTGAGACAATATAATTTGGGGAACCAGTTCCTAGGATTGGCTCCCTCTAGAGAGGCAATCCTAGGAACTGAATGGATACAATTAGAACGAATATCCTACCCATTTTCACAACACTAAAGATCAATACTTTTTGTGTGATTGTCCTAGGTTAAGAATTACTAGCCCAGGAACTGACTCAAAAACAATAGTAATACCTAACAAGAAATCACAGATAAAGATAAAGTTATTTCTTACGAAATACCATGATTGTATTTTTAAACCATTTTAATTGAGAAACACTACGAAAATGCTTTTCAGCTTCAATATCGTTTACATATCCATAAGAACAGATTTTATCTTTAATATACTGGTTATTTTTTTCATTAAAGTGACCAAAACCTCCCTGTCCTTTGATCGCCCAACTTAAAATAATCCCCTGAATACAATGCTTATCTAAATTTCCAATAAATATATCCTCATACTCTTCTGGGATATGCTCCCCCACTTCTAAGCTCAGGACCCAATCAAACATTTTTCCCAAATTAACCACTTGACTTAAGTCCAAAGGGAAAGCAATCCCCCCCGATAATAAAAAAGTATCGGGATTTCCGTCATACCCAATAGCATCAATTCCATACGCCCTAAAAGTCTTTATATAATCTCCAAGACCACATCCGAAATCAACAAGATTAGACGCTCTCTCTTCTTGAAAAAATAAAGAGAGCTCTCTGGCTAATACCCGATCATGGACATGTTCTTTAAAAACATCCCCTACCCAATACCCTCTCGGATCGATACTAACTTCTCCACTAAACCCCCATAAATTCGACAACAACAAAGCGATAAAAACCATTTTTTGCACAGCATACTCCTATCCCAATATAGTTTTTTAAATTAGCATTTTTCTAAAGAAAGCTTTTCTCTTCAACAAAAAATGTGTTTCAAACAAAAAACAACACACTAAAAACCAAAAACTTAAACAAGTTAAATTGAATTAAATTTAATCTATTGATTTAAGAATAAAATAAATAATATAATTAACATAAAAGAATAAAACATTATTAATTAATAGGTTTTTAAAATGACAACACCAATACCACCTAAAGTTCCAGATAGCTTTATCGGCACTAGCTACTATGTGCTGATCAACGAAGAAGGAAATATAGAAAAAAAAACAATGACCATCATTGAAAGAATTTTCAGGGATATTGGATCTTTATTTTCTTCTAAAATTGAATCAGCTGATAAGTACTGTGCCCAACTAGCTAGTAAAGTAGGAAAAAACCTTAAAAAAACACTCTTAGAAAGCGATATTCCCTATGTAGACAAAACAGATAATAGTAAGAATAACCATTTTCTTCCTTTGGAAATAAAATCTTACATTTTATCCTGCACCCTAGCTCTAGATCCTACAAATATAAAAACAACAAAGGTATGGGAAATAGGCCTTGATCAAAAAAATTCCATCACTCAATTATTACTTCACGCCATAGAAAAAGACGACGTACATCAAGTTGAATTTTTATTAAATCAAGGTATCGATATAAACATCTCAGAAGGTGGCGATACGCTACTTATGAAAAGTATTGCGCTTGGAAGTAAAGAAGTGGCAAAATTTTTACTTTCACAAGACAACATTGACGTAAATAAACCTAATCCTAAAATCGGAACAACACCTTTGATGCTCGTGATGTTTTCTTTTACTCCTGAAGAAAAATGTGAGCTAATTCAACTTTTACTACAAAAAGGAGTTAATATAAACGCTAAAGATAAAAACGGACATACAGCCCTTATGAGGGCAATCATGACTACATCTGATATGACAAGTGTTGTAAGAGCTCTTTTAAAGTTTACTCCTAAACAGATTGACCTAGAAGCCCGTGATAACAACAACTACACGGTGCTAATGCAAGCAGCTGGGGCTAAATGGATCAAAAACGAGACAAAAGAAAAAATCATAGAATTACTTATTGATGCAGGCGCCAGTAAAGAAAGTTTCATCAATGTGCATCAAAAAGAACAAAGAGCGATAGATCTATTTCCTTCTGAGCTGCAAGATTCCAGTAAAGAAGCTGATAAAATTCGCAGCCTTCTTTCCTAAAAAGCCTATCAAGGAAGAATTTATTTAAAAAAGACGACAAAATTTGATAATAAAAAATTCGGGCAAAAAAAATCCCTCTAGATTTATTCAACCTAGAGGGCACGTAAAAAAACCTTGGCAGCGACCTACTCTCCCATACTCTTGTGTACAGTACCATCGGCGATGAGGGGCTTGACTTCTGAGTTCGGGATGGGTTCAGGTATACCCCCCTCTCCATTGCCACCAAGAAAAATCTTTTAAGCTTTATTTGCAATAAACAAGTAAGACTTATAACTTAATTAAAAAATCGAAAAAAAATCCCTCTAGATTTATTCAACCTAGAGGGCATGTAAAAAACCTTGGCA
>CAYVYN010000007.1:0-106351 GCA_964455905.1 uncultured bacterium | reverse complement strand
AGTTCTTTTATGAAAACTTCCGTGCAAAAAAACGAGTAAGGGTTCCTCTTTTTTTTTGGTGGTTGTATTTTTAATAGTTAATATTTTTTCTAAAAAACATTTCACAATTGAAGTAAAATATAGAAACAAATAATGTTTTCACATTAAAATTAATATTTTTTTTTGAGTTTTATGGGGTGTAATACAAAAACACAATCGCTTTCGGGAAGTGCTCTTTGCTTTGTGACTGAATCTAATTGGTTAAATCCATCTAGATATAATTTGAATCAGAAAACGGATTTAGATATTGAAGATTTCAAAAATTATCAAAAGCCAGAAGAGATCGCCCATTTTAAGGTAAAGCTTGTAATAAGTTCTATCGCTAGAGTTTTTGCAAACCTAGCTATTTATAGCTTTGTATCTCCTGTAGGAGCTATTTATCATCTTTCTTTAGCTGCATGGAATTATAATGTAATAGAGCTTGAGGAAAAACATCTAGAATGTTTTGGGCTTGAGTTGTTAAGAATTTCGATTTTAGTGACCTCTATTTATGCAACTATAATCAATCCATCTATGAAACCATTCGTTCTAACACGCACCATTTTCAATCCTATTTACAACTCTATATCTGTAGAAAATAACAACAGCATTGAGTGGCGAACGAAATTAGCTTTAAAATGGGAATTTGGTATTGACATATCTACTAAAAATATTCCACCAGACTTTTTATATGAACTAATTGATTTGCACGAAGAAAAGGTTTTAGGTGTTATTCATAAATTACAAGAATTTCTACCAGAAAAGGAAAGAGTTCTTTGTGACTCTAGTGTTGACGTAAAAAAAATACTAGCCCGGTTAGAACAGATTAAACAAGATGTTGATGCTCAGGCTTGGGGGGAAATATCTCTTATCCGAGAAGAATTAGTAGAAGCTAATACTCAGTTAACTAGATTACAGAGGTACGATTCGTCCGATCTAACTAAAAAGCTTCGAGGAAGAGATGTGGACAGGTTAATAGAACACGCTGCTACGTTAAATGAGAAATTAACGAATTTTTCAGGAATTACCCCCGATGCTATAAGGCAGGCTGAGAATTGGATTGAAAGATTTCAAGAAAAAGCATTTCCCTATGCTTCAAATGAAGAGCTTCGTCTTTGGATTGGAAAACTTAGGAATACGTGTTCCTTAATAGAGCTTGAAAAGTCTAGTTGGAAAATTAAAAACTTTGTAAGCCCTATACTAAAACTTCCAGAAGAGATGTTAAATACTATAGTGGAGTTTTTGAATCGAAAAGACCTTCATAAAGTTGCCGTAATATCAAAGTCTTCTTTAGCAAAGTCGTCAGATACAGGGAAACTTGTTAGGATCGCTAACGGTATGCCTGTTAGACATTTGGGCTTAACAGAAAAATCGTTAATTGCATTGATGAAAAGAAACCAGGTGAGGATAAGGGAAAATGACGGAATTACAATAAAGTGCTTAAATTTAAATGGTATGACAATTACAGAGATTCGTAGTTTATTAGGTCTTTGCCCTAAAATTCGCAGCTTATCAGCTGCCAATTGTGATTTTAACGATGATCCAGCAAATCAAATTGTCTCCTACGAAAACATACAAAAGTTAGATCTTAGGGGCAACCAGATAGGTCCTGTGGGCGCTGAGCATATCAGCAAAATGAGTGGGTTGAGGGACCTTAATGTTAAGTACAACTTTATAGGTGATATGGGTGCTGAACATATTAGCAAAATGCGTGGACTGATGAGGTTAAATCTTAGCTTCAACAAAATAGGTCCTGTGGCTGCAGAGCATATTAGCAAAATGGATTGGTTGGAGAGCTTAAGTCTTGCGGGCAACCAGATAACTGATGTGGGTGCTCAGTATATCAGCAAAATGCATGAATTGACAAGCTTAGATCTTAACTACAGCGAGATAGGTCCTATGGGTGCTCAGCACATTAGCAAAATGCGTGGGTTGACCAGCTTAAAGTTTATGCTCAATTATATAGGTTCTGAGGGTGCTGAGCATATTAGCGAAATGCATCGTTTGACAATTTTAGATCTTCAGTCTAACGAGCTAGGTGATGTAGGTGCTGAGCATATTAGCAAAATGAGTGGGTTGATGAGCCTGGAGCTTAGAGATAACGAAATAGGTCCTTTGGGTCCTGAGCATATAAGTAAAATGCGTGCATTGAGGAACCTTAATGTTATGCACAACCAGATAGGCTCTGAGGGTGCTGAGCATATAAGCAAAATGCGTGGGCTGACGAGCGTAAGTATTCGGTGTAACCTGATAGTTCGTTCGGTTGAAGAGCAAATTCGGCAAAAGCTTGAGGCAAGGGGCGTTAAAGTTTTTGTATAAAAACTTCTGTGCAAAAAAAAAACGAGTAGGGCTTTCTCTTTTTTTCGTCATTGACGAGGAAATCCTTAGTATTTCTTATGTTGGAAATATTTTTAAATATTTACACTTCTTTCTCTAATTATTTTTACTGTTTGTGTTTTTAATGAATAATATTATTTTTCTATAAAATAGATTTTACAATTGAAATAAAACATAGAAATAAATAAAATTTTTCATTCAAAATTAATAATTTACAGGATTTATGGGGTGTAATACAAAAATACAATCGCTTTCGGGAAGTGCTCTTTGCTTTGTGACTGAATCTAATTGGTTAACCCCATCTAGATATAATTTGAATCAGAAAACGGATTTAGATATTGAAGATTTCAAAAATTATCAAAAGCCAGAAGAGATCGCCCATTTTAAGGTAAAGCTTGTAATAAGTTCTATCGCTAGAGTTTTTGCAAACCTAGCTATTTATAGCTTTGTATCTCCTGTAGGAGCTATTTATCATCTTTCTTTAGCTGCATGGAATTATAATGTAATAGAGCTTAGGAAAAAACATCTAGAATGTTTTGCGCTTGAATTGTTAAGGATTTCGATTTTGGTGAGCTCTATTTATGCAACGATAATCAATCCATCTATGAAACCATTCCTATGCTTATCTTTTCCCCTAGCTCTTTCTTTCGTTGATCTAACACGCACCATTTTCAATCCTATTTACAACTCTAGAGCTCTAGAAAATAACAACAGCATTGAGTGGCGAACGAAATTAGCTTTAAAATGGGAATTTGGTATTGACATATCTACTAAAAATATTCCACCAGACTTTTTATATGAACTAATTGATTTGCACGAAGAAAAGGTTTTAGGTGTTATTCATAAATTACAAGAATTTCTACCAGAAAAGGAAAGAGTTCTTTGTGACTCTAGTGTTGACGTAAAAAAAATACTAGCCCGGTTAGAACAGATTAAACAAGATGTTGATGCTCAGGCTTGGGGGGAAATATCTCTTATCCGAGAAGAATTAGTAGAAGCTAATACTCAGTTAACTAGATTACAGAGGTACGATTCGTCCGATCTAACTAAAAAGCTTCGAGGAAGAGATGTGGACAGGTTAATAGAACACGCTGCTACGTTAAATGAGAAATTAACGAATTTTTCAGGAATTACCCCCGATGCTATAAGGCAGGCTGAGAATTGGATTGAAAGATTTCAAGAAAAAGCATTTCCCTATGCTTCAAATGAAGAGCTTCGTCTTTGGATTGGAAAACTTAGGAATACGTGTTCCTTAATAGAGCTTGAAAAGTCTAGTTGGAAAATTAAAAACTTTGTAAGCCCTATAC
Source organism: uncultured bacterium (assembly GCA_964455905.1). Classification (GTDB taxonomy): domain Bacteria; phylum Chlamydiota; class Chlamydiia; order Chlamydiales; family Rhabdochlamydiaceae; genus CAIJXB01. The sequence goes on along the minus strand of CAYVYN010000007.1, from coordinate 102,689 downwards.
TAAAACTTCCAGAAGAGATGTTAAATACTATAGCGGAGTTTTTGAATCGAAAAGACCTTCTTGAAGTTGCCGTAACATCAAAGTCATCAAAGCCTTCTTTAGCAAGGTCGTCAGATAGGGAAAAACTGATTAGAATCTCTAACGGTATGCCTGTTAGAGATTTGGGGTTAACAGAAAAATCTTTACTCGCATTGATACGAAGAAACGATTTGAGGATAAGGGAAAACAAGGGAATTACAATAAAATGCTTAAATTTAGATGGTATTAGAATTACAGAGATTCGTAGTTTATTAGATCTTTGCCCTGAAATTCACAGCTTATCAGCCGTTGGTGGCGGTTTTAAGAGTGATCTAGCAAGCCAAATTGCCTCATACGAAAACATACGTGAGTTAGATCTTAGCCAGAACCAGATAGGTTCTGTAGGTGCGGCGCACATCAGCAAAATGCGTGGATTGAGAAGCTTAAATCTTGGGTGCAACCAGATAGGTAATGTTGGAGCTGACCACGTCAGCAAAATGAGTGGGTTGACGAGCCTAAGTCTTCAGGGCAACCGTATAGGACCTGAGGGAGCTGCGCATATCAGCAAAATGGGTGGGTTGACGAGGCTGGACCTTAGCGACAACCAAATAGGTAGTATGGGTGCTGAGCATATTAGCAAAATGACTGGCTTGACGAGTTTAATTCTTAAAGGATGGCAGATAGGTCCTGAGGGTGCTGCGCATATCGGTAAAATGAGCGGTTTGACGAGTTTGGATCTTAGCGATAACCAGATAGGTGATGTGGGTGCTGCGCATATAAGTAAAATGAGTGGTTTAATGAGCTTAAGTCTTAAAGGGATGTGGATTGGGCCTGAGGGTGCTGAGCATGTCAGCAAAATGGCTGGGTTGACGAGCTTAAATCTTAAAGGCGGGCAGATAGGTGATGTGGGTGCTGCGCATATAAGTAAAATGAGAGGGTTGACGAGCTTAAATCTTATCGACAACAAGATAGGTTCTTTGGGTGCTGAGGAGATTAGCAAAATGCATGGGTTGACGAGCTTAGACCTTGGGTGGAACCAGATAGGTCCTGAGGGCGTTGAGCACATTAGCAAAATGGATGGGTTAACGAGATTAACTGTTCGAGGGAGCGGGCTAGGTCCTTTGGGTGCTGAGCATATCAGCAAAATGCATAGGTTGAGAAGCTTAAATCTTGGCCGCAACGATATAGGTGATGTGGGTGCTGAGCACATTAGCAAAATGGATGGATTAACGAGCTTAAGCCTTAGGGGTAGCGGGCTAGGTCCTTTGAGTGCTGAGCATATCAGCAAAATGCATAGGTTGAGAAGCTTAAATCTTGGCCACAACGAAATAGGTGATGTGGGTGCTGAGCACATTAGCAAAATGAATGGGTTAATCAGCTTAAGTCTTCAGGGTACCCGGCTAGGTCCTGTGGGTACTGCGCATATTAGCAAAATGCGTGAATGGATGAGCTTAAATCTTGGTCAGAATGAGATAGATGACGTGGGGCTGAGCACATTAGCAAAATGGATGGGTTAACGAGTTTAACTCTTCTAGTTTGTGATATAAGTGTTTCGTTCTAAGATGAAATTCGACAAAAACACACAGGAGAGGAGAACTGAAGTTCTTTTGAGCAGGCTCCTGTGAAAAAAAACAAGCAAGGCTTTCTCTTTTTTTGTCATCAATGAGGAATGCCTTAGTATTTCCTATATCTGGAATCGTTCTAAACATTTACATGTCTTTTTTTGTTTTTTTGACGTCTTCCGCTAATTATTTTTACTGGTTTTATTTTTTAATAATTAATATTACATTTTTGTAAAGGTGGATTTTACAATTGAAATAAAACATAAAAAAAAATAAACTTTCCGTTCAAAATTAATAATTTATAGGATTTATGGGATATAATACAAAAATACAATCGCTTTCGGGAAGTGCTCTTTGCTTTGTGACTGAATCTAATTGGTTAACCCCATCTAGATATAATTTGAATCAGAAAACGGATTTAGATATTGAAGATTTCAAAAATTATCAAAAGCCAGAAGAGATCGCCCATTTTAAGGTAAAGCTTGTAATAAGTTCTATCGCTAGAGTTTTTGCAAACCTAGCTATTTATAGCTTTGTATCTCCTGTAGGAGCTATTTATCATCTTTCTTTAGCTGCATGGAATTATAATGTAATAGAGCTTAGGAAAAAACATCTAGAATGTTTTGCGCTTGAATTGTTAAGGATTTCGATTTTGGTGAGCTCTATTTATGCAACGATAATCAATCCATCTATGAAACCATTCCTATGCTTATCTTTTCCCCTAGCTCTTTCTTTCGTTGATCTAACACGCACCATTTTCAATCCTATTTACAACTCTAGAGCTCTAGAAAATAACAACAGCATTGAGTGGCGAACGAAATTAGCTTTAAAATGGGAATTTGGTATTGACATATCTACTAAAAATATTCCACCAGACTTTTTATATGAACTAATTGATTTGCACGAAGAAAAGGTTTTAGGTGTTATTCATAAATTACAAGAATTTCTACCAGAAAAGGAAAGAGTTCTTTGTGACTCTAGTGTTGACGTAAAAAAAATACTAGCCCGGTTAGAACAGATTAAACAAGATGTTGATGCTCAGGCTTGGGGGGAAATATCTCTTATCCGAGAAGAATTAGTAGAAGCTAATACTCAGTTAACTAGATTACAGAGGTACGATTCGTCCGATCTAACTAAAAAGCTTCGAGGAAGAGATGTGGACAGGTTAATAGAACACGCTGCTACGTTAAATGAGAAATTAACGAATTTTTCAGGAATTACCCCAGATGCTATAAGGCAGGCCGAGAGTTGGATTGAAAGATTTCAAGAAAAAGCATTTCCCTATGCTTCAAATGAAGAAATTCGCCTTTGGGTTGGAAAACTTAGGAACACGTGCTGGGTAGAGAAAGTTCCAAAGGCTAAATTAAAACTTTCTTGGGATGTTTTCAAAAGCACTCAATGGGGGGAGGGTGTAATTGCTGGAACATCAAAGACCTCAAACCTTTACTTGCTGAACTTATCCGATGCCGAAAAACTTGTTAGAATTGGTAACGGAGTGGCTGTTAGAGAATTTGGGCTAACAGAAGAGGCCTTGCTCACACTATTAAAAGAAAACAAGACAGTTACAATAAAAAGCTTGAATTTGGATGGGATTGTAATTAAAAATATTGGAGCCCTATTAGATTTATGCCCTGAAATTCACACTTTGTCAGCTGTGAATTGTTCTCTTAAGAGTACTATGGTAGAGCAAATAGCCTCTTATAAAAACATACGAGAGTTAAATCTTAGAGACAACGGTCTTTTCAGTCAGGTAGCTTCTTTCATCAGTAAAATGGTTGATCTAACTAGCTTGGATCTTAGCCATAATAAGATAACTTATTTTGGAGCTAAAGACATTAGCGAAATGCTTAATCTGAGAAGACTGAATCTTGAGGTCAATCGAATAGGCTATTGGGGCGCTAAAGAGATTAGCAAAATGGATGGGTTAACGACCCTAAACCTTAGCAGTAACGATATAGATGATCCCGCTCTTCAACACATCAGTCAAATGGTTAATTTGCTGAGTTTGGATCTTAGTCGGAACGAGTTAACCGATCAGGGGGCGCTAGCGATTAGCACAATGTCTAATTTGCTGAGCTTAGACCTTAGTTACAACGGTATAGGCGATGTGGGTGCTGGCCACATCAGCAAAATGCCTGGGTTGGCGATAGTAGCTCTTACCAAAAACCATATCACTCCTTTATGCGAAGAGCGAACTTTCCAAGAACTTGAGGAAAGAGGGGTTGAAATTAATTTCTGAAAACAACCAAATAAAATCAAGAAGTCTTGTTTAAAAAAGGATATAATTTTACAAAATAGGGGAAGGTTTTGCTCTTACTTTTTTGAGAAGAAAGTCTTCTAACGTTTGCAAGCATTCATTGGTATTACTTTCTTTTAATAAAGAAACATGAATGTCGGAGAGAATAGGAAGTGAGTCTTCGCGAAGGATCCCTAGGGCCTCAGGAATCATGGTTCTAGGTAACGTAGTGATGCCTATGCCTGCTTTGACTGCAGCAATAATTCCGGCGTAGCTTGGACTTGTGAAAACTATTTTCCAAGGAATTCCGGCTTGTTCCAACGCTTTAATCGCTGTTGTGCGGTATACGCAAGGTTTTGGTGAAAGAACTAAGGGGATTGGTGTCTTTTGTTCTATGTAGGTTGCAGTTGTGTTTTTATATACCCATTCAAGGGGTTCAGACCACACTTCTACACCATTTGGAAAGTCTTCAGGCCGACTCATTTTAACCAAAACCATGTCAAAGTCGCCTTTTTTAAAACGATCAAATAGGTTGAGTGTTAAGTCACATTCGACATTTAGTAATATTCTAGGGTGGAGCCTTGAAAAATCAACAAGTACATCAGATAGTAACATTGTCGCAAAATCTTCAGGAAGCCCAAAACGTATCTCACCTTCAAGCTCTGGTTGTTTAAAGCGGTCAGATACCTCTCTATAGAGGGCTAAAATTTTGTACGTGTAAGATAGAAAAACCTCACCATCTCGCGTAAGAGCTATTTGTTTTTCTCTAGTAAAAAGACGTTTGCCTAGTTTTTTTTCTAAATTGCTTATCTGCTGTGTAACTGCAGATTGGGTTCTTTTTACTTTATTGGCAGCTTTGGTAAAGCTGCCTGTCTCTACAATTGCTATAAAACAGCTTAGTGTGAATTCGTCCATTAGAAAAATTTATCAACCCTATAAATATAATCAATTTTTCTTATTTTACACGTGTTGATATGATGAGTCAATAGGAAAAAATATTACATAAGGATGTTTGCTTCATGGCAATGTGTTCGACGATTTATTTTGGAATAATAATTTTAATTCCGGTTTTAGGTTATTTTATTAATTATCTTTTTTTTAAGGAGTCTTTTCTAAGAGGGGCTCAAATTGCAACTATTAGCGTCTGGATAGGTTTTCTACTTGGATGCATTGCTTGGACGCTTGGATGGCCTTTTTCTCAAAAGGTAAACTGTGCGGGCTTTATAGCAAATGAGATTTCTTGGTTAATGGCTACGCTGATTTTATTTGTTAGCGCCATTGTTCATCAGTTTTCTTTTCGATATTTAGCAGGAGATCGAAACTATCGTCGTTATTTTTTATCGATCACAGCTATTACAGTCAGTACTTTAGTCATGATTGCATCAGATAATCTGATTTTCCTGTCTGTTTTTTGGCTCATTACGAATTTTATGCTAGTCTTGCTGATGATGCACAAATCGGAGTGGATAGCAGCTAAAAACTCAGGATTTTTAGCTTGTAAAACATTTATATGGGGATTTATTTTTTTAAGTCTTGGCGCGGGGTTATTGGCGTATGATGCAGGAACTTTTTCTTTGCATCTTATCTTGAAGGAGCATCCTCATAGCTTTTCTTACTTTAGGATTTATGGGCTTGTTTTTATTATTTTAGCAGCCTTTACTCAATCAGGTATATGGCCTTTTCATCGTTGGCTTATTAGTTCCCTCAATTCACCAACTCCTGTTTCTGCATTGATGCATGCAGGATTAGTCAATGGAGGAGGTCTTCTTTTAGTGCGCTTTGCAGTGCTTTTTTTAAAGCAGGAGATCCTTTTAGATTTTTTATTTGTTGCTGGTGTTTTCACTCTTATTTTAGGCGGAATTTGGAAACTTATTCAGAGCAATATTAAACGCATGCTGGCCTGTTCTACTATGACGCAAATGGGGTTTATGATTATGCAATGTGGTCTTGGGCTTTTTTCTGCTGCTTTAGCACATATATGTTGGCATGGTTTATTTAAGTCTTTTTTATTTTTGCGAGCAGGAGCTGCTAGTCACGAGAAAAAACACTTAAGTGAGGAAAGAGCTAGTAAAATTTCTACATTTTTTATCGCAGCGGTCATTGGATCTCTTGGAGCTTTTGGGTTTGTCTTTGCTAGTCATTTTCCATTTGTTTTTAGAGAAACTACGACAATCTTAATTTTGTTTGCTTGGATGGCTACAACACAGATAGCGCATGCAATACTTCAAAAAAAACAAGATTTTTTTCTTCTTGTTATTTCGAGTGTTGTTTGTTTAATTATGGGTCTTATTTATGGGACAACAATTGCTCTTATAGAACAAGTTGTAGAGCCCCTTAGTATTTCTCAGCCTCAGATTTTACATTCGATGCATATTGTTGGGATCCTATGTGTTTTTTGTATTTGGCTAGCAATGAATTTAAAAAGTTTTATCAATCAAGAGAGTCATGTTTGGTGGAGACGTTTTTATGTCAGAATGCTTAATTCTAGCCAGCCAGCTTCAAATACAATCACCAGCACTAAACAAGGATACAAATTTTAAGGAGCTATAACCATGAAAGTTTTAGAAGAAAATCTAGACTTGCTAATTGAAAATGCAGCCAAAATTATCTCTCCTCTTTGGCCGTTGCAAACATTTATAGCTTGCAATCCTCTTCAGGGGCTTGAATCGTTGCATTTTGAAGATGCGATTGCAACCGGAGAAAGGTTTTTTGGTAGAAAACTAGATTCAAAAGAAAATCTCTTTAGTGATGTAAATAGGGAATTGATTAAATGGTTGCAAGTATTTTTAGATGAAGGGCAAGCTTCGATCAAGATGCCTGGAAGAGAAAAGGGATTTTATTTAGCTTGGTTAGATCTGGTTCCTTTTGATAAAAATTTAACTGTTTTTAAAGGGGAAAATTGGTTTTCTGCCTTGCCTACTAAAGTGGAAAGAGCTCTTATTTTTTGCTTGCAAGAGTTAGGTGTTTTAGATGAAGAAATAGAAGAATTTTTTAAATATATGCTGGCAGAGCTGCCTGGTTGGGTTGGTTATATTAAATGGCGGTCGGAGTATCAAAATAAAATCCAAGGGCAGAAGGGGGCTATTTCTTTAAAGGACTTTCTTGCTGTTCGTCTTATAATTACTTGCGCTTTTAAAGGAAGTGATAGCGGGAAATTTTTGAAAACCAAAAAAGTATCACTAAAAAAAGTAAATCAAGAGTTTTTTAAGGACTTGGAAAGAAAAGAACAGGAGTATCGCCAACAGCTTTTGCAAAAAATAATCCCTGAAGTGATAAAAATTAAGAAATCTAAACAAGATAGGCAAAGACCCTATGCGCAGTTGGTGTTTTGTATTGATGTTCGCTCGGAACAATTTCGTATGAGATTGGAGCAAGAGGGCTCTTATGAAACGATTGGATTTGCTGGTTTTTTTGGACTCCCGATAACCTTCCATAACTGCAATACCGACTCTTCTTTCGATTGTTGTCCAGTCCTTTTAAAACCTCGTCATACGGTTTATGAGGAACGTATTGAAAACGAGGGGAGTGTTATTTTTCGCACTAAGGCCCGAAAAAGTTTTTTGCGTTTGCTGCATAGATTTTATGAGGATTTAAAATATAACTTCGCAACTCCGTTTGCTCTTGTTGAAACTCTTGGAGTGTGGTGTGGTTTTTGGATGGGGATCCGTACTTTAATGCCGAGAACTAGTGTGAGGTTGAAAAAAGACGCAAAGGAATCTATTTTTCCAAGTTCTCCTACCGTTTTAAAGATTCAAATACCGATTAGGGATCAAGTTAATTATGCAGAGTCGGCCCTACGAATGATGGGACTGACAAAAAATTTTAGTCGCTTGATTGTGTTTTGTGGTCATGGGGGCAAAACAGAAAATAACCCTTATAGCTCAGCGCTTGATTGTGGGGCTTGTGGAGGAAATCCAGGGGGCTCAAATGCAAAAATTTTAGCTTCAATTCTTAATGATTCTGTTGTTAGAAATTCTCTTCTAAAAAGAGGAATTAGCATTCCAAATGATTCTTTATTTGTAGGAGCCGAACATCTTACAACAACTGATGAAGTTGTTTTTGATAGATCGATAAAAAGTGATTCACACGGAGAGATTTTAAAAAAACTAAAAGAAGATATACAAAAAGCAGGAGTTGCTAATAGTCAATATAGGTGTCGGACCTTTGGGTTAATCAAGGCAGCAGTCGATGCTCAAAAAGAAGTTCTAACTAGAAGCTGTGATTGGGCTGAAGTACGTCCAGAGTGGGGACTTGCACGCAATGCATGTTTTATTGTAGGCCCAAGATCTATTACCAAAGAGATCGATTTAGACGGGCGTTGTTTTTTACATTCTTATGATTGGCTGGAAGATGAAAACGGGCAGTCTTTAGAAACAATACTAACAGCTCCAATGGTTGTAGCAGAGTGGATTAATATGCAGTACTTCTTTTCAAGTTGGAATCAGGGTTCTTATGGAAGTGGGAGTAAAATTACTCAAAATGTTACAGGGCAAATTGGGATTATGCAAGGAAATAGCAGTGATTTGATGCAGGGCCTTCCTTTACAATCAGTATATTTAGCTGATAATAAACGGTATCATGATCCCATACGGTTGCAAGTAATTATTTATGCCCCACTTTCTAGGGTGGATGTGATTATTCAAAAACATGTGATAGTAAAGACTTTGTTTTTTAATAAATGGGTAGTGCCAGTAGTTATAGATCCTAGAGAGTCTACAGCGTATCATTTGAGTGAGGAGGGGATGTGGGAAGAGATTCCAATCAGCATTTAAAAAATACAAGGAGCAAAAAGTATTATGATAATAAGATGTGTGTTATTGGAACGATGCATCGAAAAGAAGAAGCCATAGCTTCTTCTTTTCTTAACTTTCTTGGGCTAAACGTTGTTCCCTTAAGAATCGACACGGACCAATTTGGTACTTTTACAAAAGAAGTAGAACGAAAGAAAGATCCTCTAACGTGTGCTCGTCATAAGTGTGAATTAGCTATTAAAGAAAGTCAACAAGCTATTGGAGTTGCCAGTGAAGGAAGCTTTGGACAGCATCCTTATAGTCCATTTATAGCGTCTACTCAAGAGATTTTATATTTTATAGATACTGAAAAACGGTTTCATCTTTATCAGAGTTTGGTAAGTGTTAACACAAACTATTCTATGAAAGTAATTTCTACTTTAGAGGAATTGAAAAGATTTTGCGATCAAGCTTTGTTTCCTTCTCATGCATTAATCGTAACACCAAGCCAATCTCCAAATCAATCCTTAATTTTTAAAGGCATTCAGGATTGGGATACTCTTCAGGAGCATTTTTTTAAATGCTCTTCACTTTCCTTAGAGGGTAGCGTCTTAGTAGAAACAGATATGAGGGCACACATGAATCCAACACGTATGGGAGTTATTCAAGAGTTAGCTAATTCTTTGGCTAAAAGATTAGCGACACTCTGTCCTTTATGTGCTTGTCCAGGCTGGGGAATGGTTAAAATTCACAAAGGATTGGAATGTGAAATATGTGGAGCAAAGACCGATATGATTAGAGAAAAAGTTTTTGGTTGTCCTAAGTGCTCTTACCAAGAATCTCAACCAAGGCAAGATGGTGTAACGCAAGCAAACGCGGAGTATTGCCTATTTTGTAATCCGTGAGTTTTTTACAAACTGTTTAATTCTCTAGATGAAATTCGTAGCAATCGGTTACATTTATTTGTCTAAAGCAATTGAAAAACAGTTTTAATTAATTATTGGAGTCAGATGTCGTATCAAGATCAAGATAGGTATATTCACGCTAAGTTTGGGATCGATGAAATTTATGTCCATGAGGGGCTTTCTACTGGTCTTATTGGGAAGTTACATCAAAGAGCTGTGTTTAGTTTGGATGTGGAGGATCCTATCGCTTCTAAGTATGTTTCTCATGATATGGTTTTAGTTTTTCATTTAGAAGTTCCTTCTCCAAGTTTAGTCTATCGATTTCTGAAGTTTTTGGATCAAGACAAAAATAAAAAAAGATTCATAGAGTCTAATACTTTACTCAATGAAGAAGAACTTTTTTCAGCTATTAAGTGCTCGAAATTTATTTTGCTGACTAAGAAAGCTTTACTTAAAAAAACCTACACTCCAGAGTGAGCTAGAGCCGTCTAAAAGGATTAGTTGAGAGTGCATAATTAAGCACTCTCAATTTTACTATAGGAAGGTTTGTAATTTAGTCGCTGCTTCTTCAAGTGACGTTATATCTTCTGTTTGTTTGCTGTTTTTTAGGTCTTTAATTACATAACTTTCGCCCATTAACATAAAAACAAAAGGAATAGTTTTTTTGTCAGCATATGAAATTTGCTTTCCTATAGCACCTTTTCCTGAGTATAAGTCTACGGAGATCCCTAGGTTTCGGAGGGTCTCAGCTGCTTTAAGCGCTTCTTTTTGTAGGGAAACTTCTCTATAGGCAACTAGTACTTTTGCAGGAGGTGTCGAGATATCAGGAAGTAGGTTTTCTTTTTTAAGCACATCAAAAAGACGTGTTAAGCCGATAGATATACCAAATCCTTCTAGTTTGGTTTCTTGATTCACAAGCGTGTCTATTAGTTTATTATACCTTCCGCCACTCGAAATACTTCCAAATTTAGGATACTCTTTGAGAAATGTTTCATAGACAAGCCCTGTGTAATAATCAAGGCCTCGAACCATTCCAGGATTAAAAGAGAAAAAAGTTGGATCTAACGAGGAGAAAAGTTCAAAAAAAGAAGCGAATCCAGGGATTTCTTGTATGAACTTAGGAGCTTTTTTTATAAAATCAAAAAGGGTTCCTTTAAAAGTAAAGAGTTCCAAGGTCTCTGTAACAAGAGTGGGCTGTAGCTCTAGTAACTCCTTTTTCACTTCGTCAAAACCTATTTTATCCATTTTATCAATGATACGAAGAGCTTCGGGTAAAAGTTCTTCACTTATCCCCATCTCTTGAATCAGCGCTTTAGGAATGGCAATATGGTTCACGTATACAGTAAATGCGGGGATTTGAAGTTTTTTTAACCCGGTAATTAACGCATTTAAACAGTCAATTTCACTTAATGTAGATAAATTTTCGTCTATTACATCTAAGTCAGCTTGAATGAAGCCTCTAAAGCGCCCCGTTTGAGGCCTTTCTCCTCTAAATGAGTGAGATATGTCAAATCGCTTGAAGGGGTAGGTAAGTTCGTGTCTATGAGCTGCGACATAGATAGCAAGAGGAATTGTTCTATCAAAGGGCAGAGCTAAATCTGTCATAGATCCATCTTGGAGTCTTCCTAGAGTGTAGATTTGATGAGAGATGCCACCTTTGGACTGGAGGGCTGCTATTGATTCTACGGGCCTTGGGTTAAATGCCATAAATCCAAATAGACGGTAGGTATCTTCTAGCTCTTTTTTCCAAAATGAAACTAAGCGGTTTTCTTTTTCTGTGTAGTCTACAAATCCGGAGATTTTTAAGGGAATTGTCATAAAGTAAGTCCTTGTTAATAATAGAATACTGTATTAACGAGTAACTGTCTGCTTTTTTTTGACTTCAAAAAAAAGATTTCCCTTGAGAATTAAGGTTTTGTCTGGAAATAATGGCGTTATATTTTAAGGTTAAACAATAATTATAGGGAGCGGCATTTTTTGCTGTGCAAATTTATGAATCAAACGTTTATTGCAGGAAATTTAGGAGCAGATCCAGAAGTTCGTTTTACATCTTCCGGACAAAAAGTAACAACACTTCGAGTTGGTGCAAGAGCACGTAAAGATGAGACTATATGGTGGAGAGTGACAGTCTGGGGTGATCAGTTCGACAAGATGATTGCTTATTTTAAAAAAGGAAGTTCTATTATGGTTTTTGGAGAACTTAGCAAACCTGAAATTTTTACAGATAAAGAAGGTAGACCTCAAGTTTCTATGAACATCACAGCAACTAACTTACTATTTAGTCCGTTCGGTCGCAATGAGGGAGCAGCGGCTCAATCCGCTCACTCGCAGGCTTTGGCTTCTGATACAGAACTAGCTTATGCAGCAAGCGCTGAGTCTGTCTCTGGTCAAGCTAAGATGGATTTACCATTTTCTGATGAAGATATGCCATTTTAATTAAGGAGCATTATGCAGTTTTTACTAGATTTACCTGAAGAAGAGAGAAAATTTGTCGATGTTCTTATTTTGCCATATTGGCAGGAGGAAAAGAATTCTGAACCTGCTTTTATAAGAGAGAAAATTGGTGTTGATCTTGAATTTCTTTCTATGCTTGAGGCTGATTTTAAAGCAGAAACTGCAGAAATGCTGTTTTCTTATATGCCAAAAAAAACTCGCGTACCTAGAGTGATTCTTTTGGGATTAGGTTCTAAGAAGAACCATAACCCGGCTTCTTTACGTAAGGTTTTTGCGGGTCTAACAGTTTTTTGTCAGAAGAAAAAAATGGTAGTTTTAGAGATTGTTTTTTCTGAAGAGTCAAAAGTCGAAGAAGTCAGCGCTATTGTAGATGGCTTTTGTATGGCTAACTATTCGTTTGATTCTTTAAAAGTGAAGTCGTTAGAAAAAAACCCTTCCTTTTTTCTTAAAACTGTATTTTTAGTAGGACCTAAAAAGAGTTTTGAAGAAGCTATTCATAGACATCTTGAGGTGATGCAGTCAGTAAACCTTGTGAGAAACTTAGTAAATGGCAACGCAGATGACGTTGGAGCGGCTCACCTAGCTTTAGTCGCCGAACAAATTGCTGCTATAAATCCCTCTATTAAGACAACAGTTTTAGGTCAAACAGAGTTAGAAAAACAAAAAATGGGGCTTCTTCTAGCTGTAAATAGGGGTGCTGAAAACGATCCAGCTTTAATTCTTTTAGAGTATAAAGGAGATCCAGATTCTTCTGATGTTACAGCATTTATCGGCAAGGGAATTACCTTTGATACCGGAGGGCTAAACCTTAAGCCAACAGGTGGTATAGAGGCGATGAAGTGTGACATGGCTGGAGCTGCCGCTGTTCTTGGAATTATGAAATCGATTGCTTCATTAGGTCTTAAGAAAAACGTTATCGGTGTTATCGCTACAGCAGAAAATGCGATAAGCCGATCTTCCTACAAGCCAGGAGATGTTTATATCAGCCATAGCGGCAAGAGTGTTGAAATCACTAACACGGATGCAGAGGGGAGGCTTGTTTTAGCTGATGCTATTTCTTATGTTCAAAAAAACTACGCTCCTTCGAGGATGATCGATCTTGCTACTTTAACAGGTGGAATTATCGTTGCTATTGGAGACGTTGCTTCTGGCCTTTTTTCTAATGATCAAGACTTAGTTGCCAAGATAAAAAAAGCTGCTGAAGTTACAGGGGAAAGAGTCTGGGAAATGCCTTTATTTCCTGAGTATAGAAAGGCTTTAGATTCTTCAATTGCAGACATTAAAAATTCTGCTGCAGGGAGAAAAGCTTCTCCTTGCACCGGAGCGGCTTTTATCGAGGAGTTTGTTGAAAAAGGAACTCCTTGGGCTCATTTAGATATCGCCGGGACAGCATATCTTTCCGAATCTGAACCATACTATCCTTCTTTTGCTACAGGCGTTGGCGTAAAGCTTCTGACTAGTTTTATGGAAAACCTGTAATTCATGGAGTATGTAGTATCTCCTGAAGAGCACGGTATTAGCCTTCTTGCTTTTTTAGAAAAGAAAAGTGAGAAGGCTTTTTCTTTAAAGAAATTAAAAAAAATTATCGAGGAAAGAAATTGTAAAGTAGGAGATAGGGTGGAGTGCTTTTCTTCTCGTAAATTAGCTGCAGGGGAGGTTATCAACGTGAGTTTTCCTTCTCAAAAGGTTTCTAAGTCTCAAGCTGTTCATTTTGAGATTCTTTTCGAAGATCCTGATTTTATCGTAGTCAACAAGCCTTCTAATGTTGTTTCAACGGACGAATCTTTTGCTTCTTTAGGGAATGTAAAACTTGTTCATAGACTAGATAAAGACACTACAGGTCTCCTTCTTTTAGCTAAAAATTCACAGGCGTTATGTATGGGAGAGAAGCTTTTTTTAGATAAAGTTATTAAAAAAAGTTATTTAGCTCTTGTAGATGGTCATGTTACAGGTAAGCGTGGTGTCATTGATAACTACTTAGGAAAAGTGGGGGGATATGAAGGGCAGTCTATTTACGGCGCTGTTTCTTTAAAAGATGGGAAACGGGCTATTACAGAATGGATAGCACTTGAGGCTAAAAAAGAGGCAACGTTTCTCCTTTGTGATTTGAAGACAGGCAGAACTCATCAAATTCGCGCTCATCTAGCGGGGATGGGACACCCCATTCTTGGTGATTATCAATATGCTAAAAAGAGGTTTATTTCTTCTGTTTCTTTCTCCCATCATCTTCTTCATGCATGGAAGCTTAGTTTTATTCATCCTAAAACAAAAAAACAGGTTTTTCTGATAGCTCCTATTCCAGGAGAATTTCAAAAAGCACTAAATTCTTTAGGTTTTCAATCCCCTTTATATCAAGTCAAATAAACATTTGTTTTATTTGTGATTAATTATGTTGACTAATTTAATTATTTGAATTAATTGTTGTATTTATTGGGTGTTCTTTTTTTATTTGAGGCCTTATGGACAGCAGCGGTTTTTATCCAAGTAATATTCGAGAAGAGATCCAAGAAGTGTCTCGATTTATAGAAGATAATCAGTCTAGGGATTGGAATCAGGAGATGTCGAGAAGCCTTAATGTAAAAGTGAATCGTCTAGCTGAGTCTTTACTTGTTTTAGAAAAAGTTCAAATAGGAATTCATGAAAATTGTGTAAGGGATGTCGCTGAAGTAGCTATGAATATTAGCTTGCTTCCTGTGGCTGAAGCGGATCCTAAAATTAAAGGGTTAGTCACTTCTTTATTTCAAAGAAGTGACGGATTACAAGCGACCCAAGGGATAAAGAGAAATGAAGATTCTAGCCTTTGTTATTTAAGAGGGCTTATTGAATACCAGAAATTAGATGAGGCTTTTTCTATAATTCAGGGAATAAAAGATATAACCATCAAGGTGCAGGCTTTGATGGATTTTCCGTTGTATGAGGAACAAGAAATTGAAAGAGTTCTACATTTTATCCAAGAGATGAGTGGAGAGAAATGTCGGAAAATATTAGATCTAATTAATGGATATACACAGGTTCAAGGTGATTCATTTTGTTCCATGAATCAAAAGTGGCTAAAAGAGCAAGTAGGAATTATTCTGATCAAGAAGCTATTAGAGCAAGAAATAGAAGATTTTGAAGAAGTGATTCAGTTAGTTAAAGATGTTAAAGATTTTGATGAGAAAAAAGTTTTTCTTGTGAGTTTATTAAAGAAAGGGTGTTTGGTGGAAGTTGCAGGCATTACGATTAAAATGTCGAAGACTCATCTACTTGATTTTTATGAGTATATGTTAGAAGTGGCTCCTCAATTTAAAGGAGCGGAAGGTAGTGATTTTTTGTATAGTCAGTTCATGGAGTTAGTTAACAATCTACGAGAAGACTTTGTTCTAAAAGATATGTCCCTTGAAGGAATTTATTGTGTAAGAGACTTAACCTATGAGACCATTCCAAAGTCTTTATTTAGTCGTCATGATTTTTTAAAAGAAGCTTTAGCCTCACGAAAACTTCCTAAAAACTATACGGAAGATATCCTAAATAAGTGTATCGCAGGAGATCTCAAGCAAATGATTCCGGATTTAGAAAGGGGATACAGGTATAAAATAGGAGAAGAGCTGATTAGTAAAAACGTGATTTTAGATAAACTCCTTCCAGGAGGCTCTTACGATCTTTCTTTAATCGAGAAAAAAAAACTATTACAAGATGAAATTACCCTTTTAAAGGAAGATCCTAGAGTCGGTAACGAAGAATTGGATATGCTTTTTAATAAAGCTTTAGAAGAGCTTTCTAAACGCCAGCCTGTAGAAGTTTCAGATAATATAGTTTTTGCAGTCTGTTTGCTGGAAATCATCAAGAAAATAGATGAGATTCCTGAAATTAACTTAGAGAAAACTTGCAAATTAGTTTCTTTACTCCATCAAGCGTGTTTTGCGGTTGTAAGAAGTGAATTTACTAAAAAGGGCTATGAATTTGATCAAAAAGGGGCGGTTTTAGGAGAAATTTTAGTGGATAACCATTTACGAATAAAAAGCACTTTAACAACTTCAATACTATCAACTTATGTCGCCTTCCAAAAAATAGACAAGGGGATGGACCCTAGGCTAGAGCCTTTTTTAACCGATGAAGAAAAAAAGAATAGAGAATCCCTTTTAGAGTATTCAAAAGTTATAGGAACGCTTGGCAAGGTGGAGTTGGCGTTTACTTATCAGGTTTTAAATGGAAAATTGGATATTGCTATAACTCCTTTAGAGAAAAATCCTGTCTATAATACGTGGGATCAAGACAAGATTCAAGCCCATTTAAATCGATTGGAATACACAAGCTTGTATAAGGAAAATAAAGCATTTTTAGGAAAAACTATCCCTGCTGATCTAGACGCATCTATATCTGGAAATGCTACTAGCATAAAAGTTAAAGAACTAATAGAAGAAATTACAGGTAGTATAGATCGCAAGTTTGATCTAATAGAAAAACAATTCGATCGAGAACCTAGCGATGAGGAAATAAACGGTCTCTTATCTCAAATTATAGATTTATATAAGGCTTGTAATCTACGAGTGAGTAGGCTAAGAGAAAATACTGATGAGTGTATCCCTTGTTATTTGCTCAAGGCAGATAAAAAAACGATAGAAGAGAAAAAAAAGATTCTAGGGCAGGCTATAGAAGATTTTCCTAACTACCATCAGTTAATTCAAAATCATAAAACACTCGAGATGCATTTTAACCATTCAGAAACGATGGTTTCACTTAAAAAAAGTGCTGAGGTTAGCTCCGCTATCACTAAAGCAATAGCGCAGACAGAAAAAAGAATGAGAAGAGAAAATTTACTTCCACCTCTAGACTAGTAAGTTTTTTTGTAGCAGAAACAATCTTCCATATGATCATTTACAAGGCCTGTTGCTTGCATGTGCGCGTAGAGGATTTTTGGTCCTAAAAAACTAAACCCTCTTTTTTTAAGATCCTTATAAAGAGCTTCCGATTCAGGTGTTTGTGCCGGGAGATCCGCTGGCTGTTTTCTTTTATTTTGAAGGGGCGCGTTTCCAACAAACCCCCAAATATAGTTCGAAAAACTGCCAAACTCCTTTTGAATTTCGAGAAAAAGTTTAGCGTTATTGACAGCAGACCTGATTTTTTTTTGGTTGCGAATGATGCTAGGGTCTAGCATCAACTCTTGAATTTTTTGTTCTGTAAATGAGGCTACTTTTTTAGGGTCAAAGTTAGCAAATGCTTTTCTATAGCCTTCTCTTCTTTTTAAAATAGTAAGCCAGCTAAGACCTGCTTGCGCAGCTTCTAGAATTAAAAATTCAAAGTGTTTGTTGTCGTCATAGACAGGAACTGCCCACTCTAGATCATGATAGTCTTCATAAAGTGGGCAGTTAGGGGTTACCCAAAAGCAACGCTTTGGTTCCGTCATTTTTTTTCTACTTTAAACGTTATAGTTTGCTCTCCTTGAGCTTCGTCTAACTGTAAAACGATATGGTCGCCTGGCATGAAAGACTTCTTCAATAACTCATTAGAAAGTAAATTGACGACTTCTTTTTGTATAAGCCTTTTGAGCGGCCTAGCTCCAAAAAGTGGATCGTAGCCTTTTTCAGCAAGGTAAGCGAGCACTTCTTTTTCAAAACTAAGAATAATCGATTTTTCTGCAAGACGTTCAGCAATTTTTAGAAGGTTGAGCTTGGCAATCTTTTCCATGTCTTTTTCTTGAAGAGGAAAGAAGGGTAAGATGTCATCTAGTCGATTTAAGAATTCTGGTCTGAAATGACTTTTTAAAATGGGATCTAACACAGAAAGAATGGATTCTTTGCTCTTTACCTTTAACTTTTCTAAAATTTGCTCAGAGCCTAAATTTGATGTCATGATAAAAATAGCATTCTTACAGTTTACAGTTCTTCCTTTGCTATCTGTTAAGCGGCCATCATCAAAAATTTGTAGCAGTATATTAAAGACATCATGGTGGGCTTTTTCGACTTCGTCTAAAAGAACAACAGAATAAGGTCTTCGTTTAATTGCCTCTGTTAGCTGTCCGCCTTCTTCATAGCCAACGTAACCAGGAGGCGATCCGATGAGCTTGGATACCGAATGTTTTTCCATGTATTCGGACATGTCTATACGTAGCATTGCTTCTTCTTGGTCAAAAAGTTGGGCTGCAAGTGCTTTTGCTAGCTCAGTTTTTCCAACACCAGTAGGTCCCACAAATAGGAAAACAGCAACCGGTCTTAAAGGATCGCTAAGGCCTGCCCGAGAACGTCTAACGGCTTCACTCACTGCTTCAATCGCAATAGGTTGTCCGATCACTCTTTCAGAGAGGGTCTCTTCTAGTTTAAGAAGTTTCTCTGCTTCTCCTTCTAACATTCTTTGCACGGGAATACCAGTCCATTTAGCCACGATTTGCGCTATTAGATTGCGGTCGACTTCCTCTTGTAAAAGGCGGTTTGGTAATTTTTCTAAAGCTTTTGTGGCCTCGTCAAGTTCCTTCTGTACTTTCGGAACAGTGCTATAGCGAATCTCTGCTACTTTATTGTAATCAAAGGCTCTTTCAGCTTCTTCTTCTTTGAATTTTAGATGTTCAATCGCATTTTTCTTTTCTTTAATGATTTCAAGCCATTTTCTTTCTTGATTCCATTTCTCTTTTAAAATAGAAAGCTCTTCTTGTAGTTTACTCATCTGGAGCTTCAATTTAGAGACTTCTGCAACTCCTGTCTCAGAGTCATCTTTTCTAAGAGACTCTTGTTTGATAATACATTGTCCGAGCTCTTTTTCTTTTATCTCAATAGGCAAAGGTAAGCTTCCCATTTGAAGTCGTATTACGCTAGCTGCTTCATCGATCAAATCGATTGCCTTATCTGGCAAGCGACGGTCCGGAATGTAACGATAAGAGAGGAAAACAGCAGCGTGGAGAGCTTCTTCTTTGATATGTACCCCGTGGTAGATTTCATAACGTTCTTTTAGTCCTCTTAAAATACTGATAGCATCTTCTAAAGAGGGCTCTTGGACTAAAACCGTCTGAAATCTTCTTTCCAGCGCGGCATCTTTTTCTATGTATTTTTGGTATTCACTTAGGGTAGTAGCTCCTATACAGTGTAGCGTTCCTCTAGCTAGAGCAGGTTTTAATAGATTGGCTGCATCCATAGCGCCTTCAGAGGCTCCTGCGCCAACAAGAGTGTGGACTTCGTCGATGAAAAGGAGGATCTCTCCTTCGCTTTTTTCTACCTCTTTAAGAACTCCTTTAAGTCGTTCTTCAAATTCTCCTCTATATTTAGCTCCAGCAATCAAACTTCCCATATCAAGAACAAACAGTTGTTTATCTTTTAAAGAGTCAGGGACATCTCCTTGAATAATTCGTATTGCCATGCCTTCTGCGATTGCTGTTTTTCCAACGCCTGGTTCTCCAATCAAAAGAGGGTTGTTTTTTGTTCTGCGACTAAGTACTTGCATGGTTCTTCGGATTTCTTCATCTCTTCCTATGACAGGGTCCAGTTTCCCTTCTTTGGCTAAAGAAGTAAGATTTTTACAATATTTTTCTAGCGCTTGTAGGCTGTTTTCAGCAGAAGCAGAGTCCATAGAAGATCCTCCTCGAAGTTTCATAATGGTTTTTTCAATGTCTTGCAAAGATAATGATGCATTTTTTTTCCAAGAGCTAAACGGCTCACTAGGCGACTTCCAAAATACATAAAGTAGGTGATCTGCGCTAATGAAAGAGTCTTTCCATGCTTTAGAAAGGGATTCGGCTTCTTGGATTTTCTTTTGCAAAGAAGAAGAAAAGGTAGGCGCGGTTCCTGTAGTTGCAAAAGAAGCGCCTGATGCTGCTGTTTTCTCTACCGCCACTTTAAGGGTTTCAGGATCTAGGTGTAGGGCTTTAAGCAGCGTGCGAAAGTAGCTTTCGGGTTCTTCTAAAAGAGCTGCTAGAAAATGACTTTCAGAGACTTCTGTTTTATTTGTTTCTAGTGCTTTTTGATAGGCTGCTTCTAAAGCAGCCTGAGCTGATTCAGTAAATTGAGGAGCCATAAATTTCTGTCCTTTAAAAGGGGTTTTATCTCTTTCATCCTAGGAAATTTGTTTGATTTTGTCAATTCTTGGCTTTCAAAACGCAAGCAATTAAAAATAATTTTAAACCTGACGAGGCTTGTTTTTTTAATTGTATTATAAATTGTTTATTTGTTATTATTTTTTTCATTAAACGTATTTAATCTAGGATCTAATATGATATCGCCACAGAGGCCAGTATTTGTGTATGCAGGTGTGGGTACTTCTGACGTATGGGTTAACCAGACTTGTAAGATGCTTGGGAAAATTATAGACGAGAGTTTAATCAAAAGAGTGACTTCTTTGAATGCGTTAAACATAAGTGTCGAGCTTTTGGTTGTTCCAGGTGGAGGGTACCTTGATATGTTCTCATCTATTCGTGGAACAAGTGATAGGGTGACAGAGTATGTTTTTTCTGGCGGTAAATATTTGGGTATTTGTGCTGGAGCTATTATGGCTTGTGATTTTCTGATAGGAAAGTCTAAATTAATGGACTCTGAAGATCCAGAGCTTCAAGCCTTACACCGTCAAGGTTTTTTATATGAGTTTCAAGTAGAACAGCCTGATCCTTGGTCTTTTCATACAGCAGTTTGTGTGGCTCCTCACATTATAAAAAATCCAGATTCACGCGAAAGTCTTGAAAACTTAACATCCGCGGATGTTTTTTTTGAAGGCACAAGACCCTCGGAATCTTTCAAGGCTATTCATTATTCTGGGCCTGCTTTTTTTGATATTCCAGCCAAATCTAAGGTTTTACTTAGGTATAATCATCCTATTTATTTACAGAAAATGCGTAGAATATATAACGCAGCTACAAAGTTTACAACTTATGTGAAACAAGAAAAAATAATTCATGAAGAAAATCCTGTTGCGGCGTTTTCCGGCTCTTACGGATCTGGTCGCTTTGTTTTAACAGGTATCCATCCAGAAATGGATTCCCATTCTTTAGATTCATGGGCTGAAGAAGAGGGTTTTAATCCAGATCTACCTATTGAGCTGGCTCGAAGTGAACGTCAGCAAGAAGAATTTATCTATAAAATATTTAGAGAACTTGGGCTGCAAACTCCTCCTATCGAATAATTTTTTTGTTTTTTTATCTAAATTTAAGACCTGAAGAGACTTGAAATTCAATTTCCAATAATTATATTTTGCAGTTTCGTGTTTTTATAAATATAACAGGTGTTTTTATGTTTAATTTTTTGACTAAACAGGTTTTTAGGTCGGTTTTGGGGATTGTTTTTTGTGCTTCTATTGCTGCTTCGGCCAAAACGACTACATTTACCATTTTAACGTTTAACGATGTATATGAAATTGTTCCAGATTCGCATGGTAGGGGAGGCTTTGCTGAGATGGCAGCACTTCTTAATCAAGAAAGGGCTAAAGTAGAGCATCATATTACAACTGTAAACGGCGATTTTTTATCCCCTTGCTTACTTTCTATTTTTGATAGGGGAGCGCATAGAATTGAACTGTTTCATATGATGGGGGTTGATTTTGTGGTATTAGGAAACCATGAGTTTGATTTTGGACCATCAGTTGTTAAAAAAAGAATTGAGGAGTCAAGGTTTCCTTGGTTGGCGGCTAATGCTATAGGAATTAGTGGTACTCCTTTTACAGGAGACAAGCAGACTGTAATTATAGATGTCGATGGCATAAAAGTCGGAATCTTCGGACTTATTACAGTAGATACTCCCAGCCTTTCCTCTGTAGAAAATCAGGTCGACTTTTCTCCCATTGCCTATACAGCACGACATGTAATTAAGGAACTTAAAGACCAGGGAGCTGAAGTCATCGTTGCTTTAACTCATTTAGTTATGAAAGATGATCTAAAATTAGCAGAAGAAGTTCCTGAAATTAACGTGATTTTAGGAGGTCATGATCACGAGCCTATGACTTGGTTCAACGGGAAAACTTTTGTTCATAAGTCAGGATTTAATGCGCAATATTTAACTAGGTTAGATTTAGAGTTAGAAAAAGATGAGTCAAGTGGCAAGGTGTTTGTATTTCCTACTTGGAATGTCCTTATTAACAAAGATATTCCAAGGGATGAGCTTGTAGGAGGTAAGGTAGATGAATTACAGGCGATGCTGGAGTCTGTCACCGGAGAACCTATTGGAGTTATGCAAATGTATTGTGATAGTTACAATAATAACGTGAGATCTAAGGAGACGAAAATTGGTAATTTGATAGCTGATGCTTTACGTGTTGTGACTGGAGCTGATGTCTCCTTTATTACAGGGGGCGTGATCCGAGGGAATAAGTCGTATAAACCAGGTTCTGTCCTTACCTTTAAAAACATTTTAGAGGAGCTGCCGTTTGGAAATGTCAACGTAGTAGTAGAGGTGCCAGGGAAGGTTATTTTGGAGGCTCTTGAAAACGGTGTGTCACAGGCTGGCGCTAGAGTAGGTAGGTTTCCTCAAGTATCCGGCATGAAATTTACTTATGATCCCGAAAAATCGCCAGGAGCACGTATTGAAGAGGTCGTTATTCAAGGGGAGCCTTTAGATCTTTCTAAGATGTATAAAGTGGCGACGGTCGATTATATATTTAACGGGGGCGATAGTTATGAAATGTTTAAAGGAGGAAAAATACTTTTAAGCCCGCTTCAGCTCGTTAGTTTGGTTGGAACTGTCTCAGAGTATATAAAAACAATGGATCGTGTTGAGACGTTTTTAGAACAAAGAATTGTAGCTAAGGAGCACTTTTAAAAACATTTCTTGTAAATCCTTGAAGACCTTTTTATCTTCAGGGATTTTATTATAAAGGTCTTGCTTTCACTTTTTTTTGTGAGTGGATGCTTTTGAGTAGGTAGGGGTATTCTTTAGAGCCTTCTAAGCTGATTTTAATAGGAAAAGAGCCAATCCAAAATTCGCTGACAGCTTGATCTTCAGGGTCTACTTCCCATTTAGAATCATCCGTTAAGATAAGCTCTTTACCCCCTTGCATGTTTGCACTTACATATACAATTGAGTTTAAACTAATCGCGTGTGCGTTTAATGTAATTGTTAAAAAAATAAAAAGTAATTTCATTAATTTCTCCTTTTTATTTTTATATCGCACTATTTGTGATTTTAATCAATAGGAGGCGGGCATGTTTTTCTGATAGTCGAGTGCAAATCTCTTAGAGCTTTAGGTTGATGGTTTCTTTTTTTTACAAGATTTTCTGTGTTTGTAAAAAATTCCCAAGAGCGTACGTAGTCTAAGCGCTCAAAACATAAAATAGAAAGGTAGTATTCTACTGTGCAATCGTTTGGATCTATTGCATGATATTTTAAAAGAACTTCTAAAGCATCTCCTGTTTTACCAAGTTGTAGGTATGTTGTTGCAAGTTGTAAAAGACCCGCTCGGAATTTAGGATGTTTTTTTAGGATTTTTTGCAACAAGGCTTGTTTTTCTAAAATAGAAGATCTGTGTTCGTCGATAGAAAGAAAAACGGCTTTTAGTCCTTCAACATCAACGTTTCCATTTAAATAATCTTCTGGAATCGTTTCTTTGGAAACGGCATGATCAAATACAAGCGGATTTATGCTGCTTAGCATAAGTTTTCCTTCTTTTTTCTTTCCAAGAAGGACGTAGTTGATACCTAAAAGCATTTTAAGAAGAGGGTCCTCAGGAAGAAAAAGGAGTGCTCGTTCATATAATAAGACAGCTTCTTTGTAGTCTTCTTTACCCCAGCTGACACTAGCTTGGTTGATGAACGCCGTTCCTATTACTTCTTTAATGTTTCTAAGTTGCAAGTTTCTTGTGTTAATTCCAAGGTAAGTTTCTGATGGGAGGTTAATTCCTCTTGCAGTTGTTTCAATATTGATCATACCTTGTTTTGAGGGATATCTAACATAAATGTGCCCTGGTGGGGTCACAATCTCTAAGGGTAAATCCAGCCTTTGAGCAAGACATAAATATAAAATAGACACACCAAGGCAAACCCCTCGTCTACTATCTAAAACAGAAGGAAGAAAGGTATAAAGGTCGATATCTTTGGCGTGAACCGCAAGCGGAGGAAATCGAAAACCCATTTCCTGAAAAATAAATGAGTTGATGTGTTTTATAAGTTCTTCTGGTGACTGTTCTTGCCCGGCTTTAGCTTTAATTTGTAGAGCCATCAGGTCTAAGCTAGCTTCATATTGGAGAATTTTTTTTCTAGCTTCGGGGTCTTTTTGTTGATCAAATTGATAAAGTAAAAGAGCTCTTCCTAGATCAATTTCTTCTACAGGCAGGTTTAAAAGCTCTTTTTCTTCCCATATTGTGGAACCTTTTAGTTTTCGGTTGGCTAAAGAACTGCCTACTTGTTTCATTACACGTAACTGGTCTTCTGTTAGGTCGACTGCTTGTTCTGAAGGTTGTCTTGTAATCAGACAAACAATCGCATCTAGATCTAGTTTAGGAAGAATTAGTGTAGAAGAGGAAAGCGGGGTATTTCCACAAAGAAGTTTCCATGCTTTTTTTAATGCAAGATTACCTTCTGGCGTATCTGGATAAAGTTCATAAAAGGCTAGGTTTTCTAAGATAGATAAGGGATCAAGAGAGCTGTAAAGTGAAGAAATGCGAGAAGGAGATTGAGCATCTCCACTTAGTGGAGTTACCCATAAAGAGGAGATGCTTAGAAATAAGGATAGTACTCTTACAGCAGTAAAACTAGTATGTGTCATGCGAAGAGTCACTAAGGATTTCAAGTAGCATAAATAAAAAATTTCTGATGTCAGGAGAAGGCGCTGTTTTAATCAATAAGGGTAGATAACTGATGCAGCTATCTTCGCATTCGCGTATAGGATTATATACAACAGATTCTGTGTAGCTATCAGAGGAAGAACTATCCCAAAAGTAACTTTGATAACTATCTTCAGAGCTTGTTTTACACCAGGAGTAGGTTGAGCTCTCTTCTTCCATTTCACATAATTTTAAGCAAATAGATCCAATCATTCTTTCGCATCGCTCTCTATCGTCTAATTTATCATAGGCTATGATTTGTCCAATAGCAATCAGTAGGTGGGAAAATTCTGAAGGACTCGAATTTTGCGCTTCCTGAAAACTTTCAAGAGCTTGCCAAGGGCGGTTTAGCAAAAGACTCATATTCCCATGCTTCATATAAGATAGGTAGTAGGGGTCAGCAAATGTCAAAGCCCCTATACTTAGAAAGAGACTCGTAAATAATTTAAACATAAGTTCTCAAGGGTGGATGGTTTGTATCGGATTCGATTTTAGTTTTGTTGGACTCTTCTTGTCAAATCATTAGTGTTCTTTTTGTAAGAAGAAAAATCCCTTTTTTTGTAAATAGGCTTTTGTTTTTTCCATATCTTTCTTTTCAGAGAAAATAAGGTTTTCGTAGGGTTGTTTTTTCCAGATAGCTGGGTTTTGTCCTATGATCGAAGTGAAAACATATTCCTCAGGAAAGCAGGAGAAAAAAGGAAATCCAAGCTCTACAAGCTCGTAGTATTTTTTCATGAAATCTTTTACTTTTGGCTCTCTTAGGTCAAAGCCTATAATTTGCGCGCTGACATATTCGACTTTAAGTACATCGACTCCTGTAAGATTTTCAAGGTAGTCTTGGGT
The DNA here is from genome assembly GCA_964455905.1 of uncultured bacterium. GTDB lineage: Bacteria > Chlamydiota > Chlamydiia > Chlamydiales > Rhabdochlamydiaceae > CAIJXB01. The sequence goes on along the minus strand of CAYVYN010000007.1, from coordinate 77,236 downwards.
CTTTGGAAGTAAAAACTTTTTGAAACTCGGATGCATTTTGAGAAAAGCACCTTCTTTTTCTATCCATGTGAAAAGAGGGGTGGGGTCTTTTAAAGGGGAAAACGCAGAGTCTATCCAAAGAACCTTGTGGAATCCCATTTTTTCAGCTTCTAGCAGCGCAAAAATTTTAAAGCAGTAGGGAACACCACAGTATTGAATTTCTTTCCCTGTGGGATTAGGAAACCCACCAATCATATAAAGTACGTGCCCGTTAAAGCCTGTTTTTTCAAGTTCTTTGAGTAAGTTTTGGATTAACGCTTCGTATTTCCCATTTAGAGTTACGTAACATACTATACAATTATCTCCGCCGGCGTTAACTTTTATTAATTCTTTAATGGGTGATTTGTCTTTAGTTATAAGGTTTTGAGATAAGGCTTTGGATATTCTTCTTGAAAAGTCTTCTTTAGTAGCGATGGAAGAGCTCCAAGGCTTCAGAAATTTTTTTGGAGGATTTTTTGGATAAAAATCTGTAAGAAATGGTTCTAAATCTATTTTACGCAGCTGGGTTTGGATTTCTTCGTATTCTTTTTCGGATATATTTTCTTTTTCGGGGAAATTGATTTTAAAAGGATTTCCTGTAAGTAATAGGGGAAATAGGATAAAAGTAAAAATCCAGTATTGCATTTAGTTTCCTTTTTTGGGATAAATATAAATAACGGCATCAATCTTTTCAAGGTACATATGTTCTTTTGGCGACGATGGATTTTAAAGAAACCAGCTTTAAGTAAAATAGCGACTTTTTTCGGCGTTAAAGGAAAAATTATTCCAGTTAATGGATTAGATCTTTGGTATGAATCGTTTGGAAATCCTACTAATCCAGCTTTCTTACTAATTATGGGAGCAGGTTGTCAGGGGATATTTTGGACTGAGTCTTTTTGTCGTCTTTTAGCGGAAAAAGGTTTTTTCGTTATTCGATTTGATCATCGAGATACGGGGTATTCTTCGTATTTTAACTATACAAAAAATCCTTATGATTTTATGGACCTGACTGAAGATGCTGTAGGTCTTTTAGATCAGCTTAAAATAAAAAATGCGCATGTTATGGGCATTTCTATGGGGGGCGCTATAGGGCAGCTGATGGCAGTACATTTTCCTTCCAGGGTACTTAGCTTAACCTTAATGGCTACAACAAGCGACTTTAGGCCTGTTGCTTCTATTATGGAAAGGGAAAGAGTTTCTTTAAGTCCTCTTTCTTTACCTGATACAGGGTGGTTTAGTTGGGTAGAAGAATTGGATGCAATTCCTAATTGGTCTTTTCGTCGAAAAATTTTGAAACATTTAGAGGGGTGGGAGCTTTTAAACGGAAAGGGAACTTTTTTTCAAAGGAGTTTTTATAAGAAGCTAATGATAGAAAGTCTTAAAAGACAGCGTTCTTTGTTTTCCATGCTGAATCATAAAGACGCTATTTTGGCATCTATTGATCTTATGCTTCAGACAAAAGGTTTGATTCACGTTCCCACTTTGATTATTCATGGGAAAAAGGATCCTCTTTTTCCTGTAGATCACGCTAAGAATTTATTTGATTCTATTTTAGACAGTAAATTGGTCTTTATTGAAAGTATGGGGCATAACTTTAACCCCGAATTTTATGAAGAAGTTGTTAGCCTTGTTTCTAATCTTACTACATCGCAAAAAGAGAGGAGCTCGTATAATGGTCCTTCATAGAAAACATACAGATCAAACAGATTGGATTTTATATCGGTGATTTGATTCAACTGTTATTCGTTACATCCGACCAGCTTAGAGTGATGAAATGTTCTTGACCCTATCGGAAAATTTCTAAAAACTAAAATACCACTATTTTTTGCCTAAGAGCGGCTTTGAGGTTGTAAAGTAAACCTCTCGAAAGTGTTTTTAAGAGGTCTTTATTATGAAAAATCGATTTTTAGCAGCTTGCTTTTAACCTGCTTGCGTTAACCCTTCTCGAGGTTTATTCCTAGGCAGCGTTAGTAAAGTTACAATCTGTCCAGCGGCCATAATAACTGTGGATTTACAAAGAGAAATAGCTGCTATTGGTGATAGGATTGCTAGGAACGTTTTATGTGCTATTAGCGCTGTCAGGAAAAATAGTATGAGAGTTGCATTTTTTTGATTGACGTTTAGGTTCTCTTTGAATTTGGATATTAAGCTCTTTGGTATCGGTTTTGTTGTGTCTGGATTTTTTTGATTTTCATAGGCGAGATTAAGTAAACCTTCCGTTTTAAAAAAAGCTCTGAACGCGTCTTGGAATTCTGCTGAAGTTTTTTCTAGGCTAGGTTTTATTATAGCCTCGACATCTTCTTTTCTTGTAGCACTAGAGAAACTATTTTTTAGTTCTTTTAAGACGGACTTTTCTTCTTTGTTAAACAAAACAGTCGGTATGTTGTCTGGATTTGCTGGATTTTGAGCAAATTGCTCAAGTATTAAAATCAATAACACTGATTTACAGCAAGTTTTGAAAAGTTTATGACCAATTTCTCCTTTATAGTCAGTTTGTCCCGTTCCTACTCGCAGCAATAGACTATTGGTTAAATAAGCGCTGACTCCGGAAACTACGCCTCCTACGGGCCTTACATGCGAACCAAAAATAATGTTAAGTGCAACAGCTCCGACTACATTTGTTAGCACAAGGCTTGAGAATAACTTGATCTCATTTTGAATTAAAGAGAGTCTTGAACTTGAGCTGTTTACTGCTGTCGTCATTATAATTCCTTTTTTTGTAAGTTGGTAATTAGTGAAAAATGTATTTAATTTGATTTTTTTATTGAGATGGGATGTTTTAAGTAAACCTCTCGAAGGTGTTTTCAAGAGGTTCTTAGTCGAAAAATCAATTCCTGCTAGATTGCTTTTAAGCTAGCTGTGTGGATTCTTTTGCTGGTTTAGTTGCATCTACGATTATTGAAGTTAAAATCTTCCCAACTATCATTATGCCTAGAGATTTAGGAAGAGAAACGGCTGCAATTGGGGTGAGGATTAGCAGGGATGCTTCATGTACTATTACTGCTCTGCAGAGGAATCTTGTCATATTTAAAAGAGTTTTTCCGAATTTTACATTCTTTCTGAACTTCAACGCTAAGGCCTCTGGTATCAGTTTTGTTCCTTTGGTATTTTTTTGGTTTTCATAGGCGAGATCAAGTAACCCTTTGGTTTTAAAAAAAACTTCGAACACATCTTGGAATTCTTCTGAGGTTTTTTCTAGGCTAGGTTTTATTGTACCCTCGACATCTTCTTTTTTTGTAGCGCTCAAGAAGCTATTTTTTAGTTCTTCTAAGACGGACTTTTCTTCTTTGGTAAGCAAAGCACTGTCGGAGTTTTCTTCTTTGCTAAACAAATCAGTCGGTATGTTGTCTAGACTTGCTGGATTCTGAGCAAATTGCTCTAGTATTCCAATCAATATTGTTGATTTACAGAAGTTTTTCGGAGCTTGATCGAGGGGTTCTCCATTTCCTGATAGTTGGCATACTCGACCGGTTAAATAGAGGCTAATTCCGCAGACTATGCCTCCTAGCACTCCTACCCCGGAACCAAAAATAATTCCAAGCGCAACAGCTCCGACTACGCCTGTTAGTGCAAGCCTGGATAATTCCACACTCTCATCCCGAAGTAGGGAAATTTTTGATTTTGAGTTGTTTATGGCCGGAATCCCCTGGGTCATAGAAGTGTTTGTTATGGAGGTCATTGTGATTTCTTTTGTTTTAATTTATTATTCAAGAAGAATTATATAGGAATTGTTGATTTTTTTATACTAAATATTTTTTTTAGTTTGAGTTCTATTTGTTTATTTTAGTGAGTTTGCTTGTGAATTTTGGTGGATAGGACCTAAAACGAATGATTATTAGGTTTTTGGTGGTTTTTATAGATCTGAGTTTTTTTGTCTAAGTAAGAGTCTTGAGGTTTTAAGAACCTCTCGAAGGTGTTTTCAAGAGGTTCTTAGTCGAAAAATCAATTCCTACTAGATTGCTTTTAAGCTAGCTGTGTGGATTCTTTTGCTGGTTTAGTTGCATCTACGAATTTTGAGATTAAAATCTTCCCAACTATCATTATGCCTAGAGATTTAGAAAAAGAAACGGCTGCAATTGGGCTGAGGATTAGCAGGGATGTTTTATGTGCTATTGCTCCTGTTAAGAGGAATTTTATCATGGTTGAAAAATTTTTGACTAAATTTGTATTCTCTCTGAAATTCAGTGCTAAATTTTTTGGTATCTGTTTTGTTGCTTTGGGATTTTTTTGATTTTCATAAGCGAGATCAAGTAAACCTTTGGTTTTAAAAAAAGCTTTGAACTCATCTTGGAATTCTGTTGAGGTTTTTTCTAGGCTAGATTTTATTGTAGCCTCGACATCTTCTTTGCTTGTAGCGCTCAAGAAACTATTTTTTAGTTCTTCTAAGACGGTTTTTTCTTCTTTGCTAAACAAATCAGTCGGTATGTTGTCTGGACTTGCTGGATTCTGAGCAAATTGCTCGAGTATTCCAATCAACATTCCTGATTTAAGGAAATTTTTCGGAGCTTGATCGAAGGGTTCTCCATTTGTTAATAGTAGGCATACTCGACCGGCTAAATAGAGGCTAATTCCGCAGACTATGCCTCCTAGCACTCCTACCCCCGAACCAAAAATAATTCCAAACGCAACAGCCCCGACTACACCTGCTAGTACAAGCCTGGATAATTCCAAACTCTCATCCCGAAGTAAGGAGAGTGTTGAATTTGGTCTAGGTATTTCTAGTGTCACTGGTATTGTAGAACTCTGTATTGTACTGCTCATTATAATTCCTTTTTTGTTTTTTTAATCGGACTTATTATATCTTTTTTTTGTATTTTTTATTTAAAAAAATGAATTTTATTTTAATTAATTTTTTTATTGAAGTGAGTTCTCTCATGAGGTCGGACGTAAAAGGAACGTTTATTCGATTCCTTGGGTTTTTTAAGGAAGAGTATATGTAGGTCTTGTCGTAATATTTTAAAATATCTGTAATAGCGCCAACTAGGTCGTGGTTTTGGATTTTTTCTGTCACGTCTGCCGTTTTTACCGCTCCGAGTTTTTTATGTAGCTTTTCTGCTGACTTTATAAGCAATTCTTGAGAGTAGTTCCCGTAGGAAGAAAGAAGATGGTTTATTCTGTTTTTTAAAGGTTGTTCAATCCAAAGAAGGGGCGCTAGCCTCATTTGGCTCCATATGCCCTCTGGTAAATAACAGAGGCCTATATTTCTGCTTTCGTCTTCGATCCAGATAGGGGAATTTTGACATTGTTTGGAAAGGGTGCTTGCTAGCAGGTTTTCAAACTGTTCACAGGAGGGTTGCTTAAGTCCTTCAAGATCTCCAAAACTACTTCCTTTGTGGTTTGCAAGTCCTTCTAAGTCAATTGTTTGTTCGTTGTTTCGATTTAATTCGTGTAGAATGTCTGTTTTCCCAGAACCGGTAAATCCTCCCAAAACAAGAAATTCGTATTTTTTTGTAAACTGCGTAAGAGTCCAATTTCTAAAGGATTTATATCCTTTATCTAGAAGTATACAGGTAAAGCCAGAGGTCTGAAGTAGCCACGCTAACGAACTGCTACGCATACCACCTCTAGCGCAGTAAAGACGAAGAGTTTTAGAGGGGCCGGTAATTTTTTCAGCTTCCTCTACAAAAGAAAGAAGCTTGGGGCCTACAAAAAATAGCCCTTTTTTAATAGCTGGGTCTTTACCTTGTTGTTTATAGATCGTTCCAACGATCGAGCGTTCCTCATCAGAAAATAGAGGAAGAGAAATCGCTCCTGGTATGTGTCCTTTTTGGAATTCAGAAGGACTTCTTACATCGATTAAAGGCGTTTTTTGTTCTAAGAAGAGAGTTATATTCAATTTTTCCTAAGATGACAGCTTATGTGTGATTTTCCAGCAACGATGTATTTTTTTGTCGTGAAAGTCAAGAGGTATGGTTTTGGCTGTAATTTCTTGGATGTCGTGGTTTGGAAATAAAGAAAGATCAAAAGTGAATTTACGTGCATTAGTGCTAAAGAAAAGCGTGCCTTTTTTATCAAGGAGATTTAGTGCGCCCTTAAGTAGAGGAACGTAGTCTACCTGGATGTCAAAAAGCTGGTCCATTTTTTTTGAACGAGATATTGTGGGTGGGTCTACGACAATAAGATCATAGCTAAAACCTTTGAAAATTTCTTCTTCTAAGAATTTTAAACAGTCGGCGCGAATAATCAGGTTGGTTTCTAGAGGCAAAGAGTTTAAAAGGAAATTGTCAGCACCCCACTCTGTGTAAGTGTTAGACATGTCGACGCTTTTTGTAAATGAGGCGCCACCTAGAGCGGCTTGTATGCTAAAGGAGCAGGTATAAGCGAAAAGATTTAGAACTTTTTTATGTAAAGAAAGAGATTTCACTAGTTGTCTTGTTTCCCGGTGGTCAAGGAAAAGACCTGTATCTAAGTAGTCAAAAAGATTAATCTTAAAAATAGCTCCATACTCTTTGACAAGGAAAAATTCTTTTTTTTCGTTGATTTTTTCATATTGTTCTATTTTTGCTCTTTTTATTCGAGATCTCCAGTAGATTTTATCTAAAGAGACTCCAAAAATAGAAGTAAGAGCTTCTTCTGTTTCTATTTGTAAATCTTTAGGAGGCTCATCGTGCTCTCTATCAGAAGAGAAGTACTGCACATAAAAATGTCCTGCATAGAAGTCTATGATGATGGGATATTCTTTAATATCTCTGCCATAAATGCGAAAAGAGTCAGTATCTGTTCGTTTAGCCCATTTACGAAGGTGTCGATAGTTTTTTCGAATTCTATTTTTTAATGAAGAAGTTTTATCTTCTCCATCTAAAATAGTAGGCAAGTATAGTTCGTAGTGAAAGGGAGTGTTTTGCAAAATAGCCTACTGAGTCACTGTTTTTGGTGTGTAGAAAAAAGGTTCTTCTAAAACTTTTTCTAGGCCACTTGTTGTTTCATTTGTGTAGTAGTAATAAACTGTACTATCGGCAAGGCGCACTTCTGCAAGGTAAGGGCGTAGCTGTCTTTCTACGTTTTCATCCCAAAAATCGAGTCTAAAAGCTAAATCGTTTAGTCCTAGTTGGGATTTTTCATATTTAGCTAATTTAAAAAATTCCTTGTACCTATTGGCAAATAGTGGGTTTTCATACATGTAATCTAGAAGTTCTGTGACAAATTGTTTAATGAATGGTTTCACGTCTTCTATCGTTACTTTTTTAGGTGAATTTAAAAGAAGTCCCCAATTTGCTTCGCAATCTGCGATCATCCCAAGTCCTTGACTAATTACTGTGATGTCGAGAGGTTTTCCTGCTAGGGTGGCTTTATCTACAAGAGCGTTTCTTGGTTTGTATTCCCATTCAGGTCCGCTTTGAGACTTAGCCGAAAAACATGAGGGAAGGCAGATTGTTAGACAAAAAATGCTAAATTCTTTAAGTCTTTTCATAAAAAACTCCTGAGTAAACTAACAGTTTACTCAAGAATCGTTTGCTTTACAAGAGAGTTCTTGTTGGAGTGAAATTATAATTTTTGGGTAAGGTCATTGTAGTAATACACAAGATCTTGGTACTCAAAGAGGCGATCTTCAAGGCCTTCTAGAATATACTCTTTAATTTCTTGGTTCTCATTTGATAGGTTTCTTAAATGAGTTTTCCACCAGTAGCAAAAAGGGTCATCATCTTCTCTAAAATCGTAAATCACTAGCGTTTCGGTTCCAGGGCGTATGCCAAGGTTAGGGGGCCAAAGATCAAGTCCTGGAGCTGGCCTGGTTTCTTCTTGGCTGATATCACAATTTTTTTGAGGTGAAAGTGCTTCAAAAGACGATGTCTGCATTTTTTTTGGAGTTCTTTTATAAAAACTATAGTGAAATAGTTTTTTTATTTGATTTAAAATTTTCAAATCAAATCTAGATAGATCTGCGATTTTTTTTTCTTTATTCCAAGGTAGTGTGATTGGTGTCACTTTTTCTTGTAGAGCATAGCCATCTTCAGGAATTGAATCGATGTTGTAAAGCTGTGAATAAGGCCGCTCTTTAAATGGAAGATCCTTAAAATCTTCTTCTAGAGTTCGATATTGTTTTATAGAGCAAAAAAGAGCTTCTTTAAGAGATACGGGGTGCCCTTGCTTTGTTTGTTCTTTAAATATTTTACATACAATCTGACTATTATTAATCCCGGGAATTAAGGGTGGTTGTCCTTCTTCTAAAATCTTAGCTATAGAATAGTTGCCTTCTCCAATAGGTTGTCTTTGTAGTCTAATTTGAATTCCTGATGCGTTTTCAATGTATTGTTTTTCTAATAAGTTTTTTTTCTTTTGAACGAAAAGATCTCTATTAAAATCTTCCCACTCAAATAGGTATGAAGCTTCATTTAGACTTCTTGGTTTGGGTTTTGGAAGGGGGCTTATTTCGAATTGACTTTCTGGGATTGTAGAATCGAAAAATTTGGCTATTTTTTTTAGGTGTTCCTTGTCTGCATCGGATAGGTCTTGCGATTCACTGCGTCTTTTTAAAGGAGGGGGACAATGTGGTGGTCTTTGAAAAATAGGGGAGACAGGTGATGAAGGAGGGGATTGGTATATCATAGACATTATTTATGGTTTTCACTGTGTAATTATGAGAGCTATTTGCAAAAATAGCTCTCATGAGTTTCTGTTATATATCGTCAGATTTACTGCTAGAAGAGATTCCTTCCTAAGCAATCTGAGCAATATAGGACTGTTTGACTTAGGTTTGGTCAGATAAAGGTGGAGCGGAAGGGAAAACAAGCTCCTCGATTACATGAGCTTCAGCCATAGGGATTGCGCCCCCTATAGAAGAGTCGGTGATTCCCGATATCACTTCTTGGATGTTCGTGTATTCATTTTTTATGGCGTTTTCTCCTGCATTTAGCGTATAGATGAATAGGGAAACCGCTAAAGAAGCCACCATTAGGGTAATTCCAACAGGAACTAAAACATGAGCGGTAAAAATGACGCCTCCGAATGTAGCGCCAGCTCCGAGTAAACCTATAAAAATAGATTTTGTATATTGGTTAATTCTTTGAGTTTCTATTTTAACAATCAAATTTAGAGAGTCGACGATCGTTTCAGTGCTTTCAAGGATTGTTCTTTTAGGGAAATCCCTTACTTTAGTTGAGTTTTCATTTTCTATTTGAGTCTTTACTTTTCTAAGACAATCCTGTGTGTCTTGTTTATCTTGTCTGAGCCTAAGCGCGTGGCCAAAGGTTGCCGCAAACGCTAATAGACAAATTCCCGCAGCGACTTTTGCTGTAGTTGAGTACTCTTCTTTTTCCTTAGTTTCTTTCTTGGTACTTTCTGTTGTAATATTTACAGTGGGTTGGCTGTTAAAAAGGGAATAGGAATTGCCAATGTTAATCGGTGAGCTATAATACCAAGTATTTCTAGAGAGTCTATATCCTGGGTTCATGCGAGCTACTTGAGCGGTTGTAGAAGGGAAAAATAGCGTTTCATATAGAGATTTTTTAGGTTGTAGGTAATCGTCTGCCATTTTTTTAGCGTTATTCAAGAACTGATTTTTCCAAGCGCTTTGGTTAGTATTTACGTGAAGGCTCATAAAAGGATCCTTTTTGATTAATGTTTTTAGTTATTTTATCTATGGTTTTGTTTAAAAGCAATTTGTTTTCATAAAACAATTGACTGTAATTATTTTACAATGCAATGTAAAGTTAAAGATTAAAGGTTTATTATATGCTTTTATTTTATAACAAGCAAGAAGAAGGCTGTTTTTCTCCAGCTAGTGATATTGGGAAGGAGTCCTTTCTTTATGCGGAAAAAGCAGACAAAAAGGATATTGAGGCTATCTGTAAATTTACGGGACTGCACGAAGCTGATATTATTGATTCGTTAGACCGTCATGAAATTCCTAGAGTTGAAAAAGTACAAGATAATTTTTTGCTTTTTTTGCGACATCCGGTTGAACAAGAAGGACACCTACATACTATTTCTTTATTGATTATTTTTTCAGAAAAACTCTTTGTTGCCATATCTCCTTCTAAATCTTTTATTGTTAGGGAAATTTTAGAAAGAAAAGATTTAGGTATAGGCTTTTCTTATTCAGACCTTCTAATACAAATACTCCAAAGAATTTCTCAAGAATTTAGCAATCAGATTCGCAAGGTGCGACATAGTGTTATGGCTCAAAGAAAGGAAATCCACGGAGTAGATAGTGAAGATATATTTTCACTAACGGAATCAGAAGAAATATTAAACCAATATCTTTCTTCACTAGATCCTTTAGGGGAAGCTCTCAAAGAGTTGCTTAATTTACAGCCCCAGGTTTTTGATAAAAAAACATATCATGATTTAGATGATGTGTTAAATTCTGTAAAACAGTCAGATAATTTATGCGATACGCTTTTGAAAAACATTAGATCTCTAAGGGATTCCTATCAAATTGTATTTGCTAACAAATTAACGAAAACGATTCAACTTCTAACAGCCTTGACTATTGTGTTTAGTATGCCGAATATGATTGCTAGTATTTATGGGATGAACGTTCGCTTGCCAATTGCTGAAAGCTCTGGCGCTTTTTATATATTACTTATTATTATGACTGCTATTTCAGTTCTTTGTGGATATTGGTTTTATCGAAAAAAGTGGATGTAAGATCCTCTTTTACTGTATGCTCTTTTTTATAAGGGAGCCTCTATGAAACTACTATTTTTTGTTTTGATTTTACCTTTTTTTTCTTTTACAATTACGCCACAAGAAGCGGTTTTGCTTGGAGATAAAATTTGGAAAAATGAGTGCAGAGGCACTTTAGATGGTCTTTTGCATTGGAATGTCGGCGAAGAATTTCTTTCCTTGGGAATAGGTCATTTTATTTGGTATCCAGAAGGCTATCAGGGGCCTTTTGAAGAGACTTTTCCTGCTCTTTTACAGTTTTTAGAGAAAGAATCGGTTGATTTACCTGATTGGCTACGCAAAAAAACAGCCCCTTGGGTAAATCGAAAAGAGTTTTTAGATAAAAAAGATGCAGAAGAAGCTGTTTTTTTACGAAAAATGCTATTTGAAACAAGAGGATTGCAAGCTCTATTCATTGCAAAAAGATTAGAAACTGCAATTAGTCAAATAGATGAAAAAAATCCAGCTTATAAGAACTTGCAAAAATTTTTAAAGGATCCTAAGGGATTATATGCCTTAATTGACTACGCAAATTTTAAAGGAACAGGTTTGCGGGCTTCTGAGGCTTATCAAAACCAAGGGTGGGGGCTTATTCAGGTTTTAGAAGGTATTCCGGATTCTTCTACAAATCTTTTAGCTGATTTTGTAAAAGAATCCAAAAGGCTTCTACAAAAAAGAGTAGAAAATGCCCCTAAAGAAAGAGGGGAAGAAAGATGGTTGAAGGGATGGTTTAACCGATTAGACACATATTTAGAATAACAAGGAGCTGGATAAAATGGTGTTAGACATACGAAAAGAGTTTTATTTTGCTCGTCATGGGGAAACTGACTATAATGTCCAAAAAATATTTGCAGGCTCAGGTGTGGATGTCCCTTTAAATGAAAAAGGAAAAAAGCAAGCTTCTATTTTAGGCACTATCTTAGCGGAATTATCCATAGATAGATTTTACCATAGTCCTCTTGTTAGAGCTAGGGATACGATGCACATTGCAACAAAGGGAAAAGGGGAAGTCCTTGAAGAGCTGAAAGAGTGTTATGATAGAACTTGGCTAAAGGTGCTCGCTTTAGAATCTGGTGGGACTATGAACGAGACAGAGTGTTTTTTACAGCAGGTCATTGATGGCCTTAATAAAGCTTTAGCAGCCCCAGGTATTCCTCTTCTTGTTTCTCACGGGGGAGTTCATAGAGCTATTTGTTACCATCTCCAAATTGAAAATCATGATTGGAGTCTACATAACTGTGGCCTTGTTCATTTTAAGCCTGTCGGGGATTATGGCTGGCAAGCGCGGTTGCTTCATTAAAAAGAACTAGGCAACACTTCTTTTTGTTTTCTTTCTGGACGCATGTAGTAAGCTCCACTTAAACAAATGAAGGCTCCAAGTAGTAAAACAGGAGTAGGTCCTAGGAGTTTACATAACATCCCTCCTAAAAGGGGAGCTACAATTCCTCTTAATCCAACCATTAAAATATTTACCCTAGAAAAAGGAGAGCTATCTTCTTTATCAGAAAATATGGTTCCAGAAAGGTTCCAAAGAAGGTGGCTTCCAGCCTGAGCTACTCCATAAAAAAGGAAAGATAGGTAAAACCACTCCATTCCAAGAGGAGATAAAAGTAAAGTCAAAGGAAATAGTCCAAATCCTATAAGAATTTTTAAAGAAAGAAGAGGAATTGTTTTTGTTGTAGAGCTACTTAATGATTTTCTCCAAAAATATGAAGAAAGTACGATTCCAATTCCCATAAAAATCGAGCGTCCTGTAATCACTTGTGAGTGCGCTAATTTGAGGTAGTCTGCATAAAATAAGGAAAGGCTTGGAGTCATGAGCATAAGGCCAAATCCGCCGATCATAAAGCCCTGTTGGAAGTGTGCGAAGTCTTTTCTTTTTTTTAGCAGAAGAAAGGCTTCTTTCCATGGTTTAAGGAGCCTGTTTGTCTTTGGTTCTATTTGCTTAATTGTTTTGCTGTCTTCTGGAATTGGCACCTTCAGCTGTATCCAAAGACTGCTAAGCCCCAAGATTGCCGTTAGACTACAAAGGAATTGCCATGCTTTAGGATGCAGGTCAAGCAGTCCTCCTATAAAAAGACCAAGAAGAATACTTTCTAAAAAGCTTAATACAAAATAAAAGGCGTACGTTTTTTCTCGTGTTTCTTTTGAAAGTGTGATTTTTAGAATCTCTATTAACGCAGGAATCCCAGATTTATGAAAAAATTCATAAACGGCGCAGCAAAAAATGATGTACCACACGTTATCTATCCAGGGAATAAACAAGAACGGAATTCTAGCAAGAGCCCAAGCTCCTATAAGATTAGAACGCAGTAGGTGTTTTTTATTTGTTAAATTAGCGCTCCAATAAAACGAGAAAATGGGAAGAACCGGTCTTAGAGCAGTTAAAATAGAGATCTGAAGTAAAGAGGCGTGCAAATCTTTGCGTAAAATGAAGGGGAGTAACGCGTAGATTACAACAAACGGCTCAGCAGATAGATTCATCCAAAGAAGCGCTTGCTGAGCTTTTCCTTCAAACAGGTTGGATAGTCCTTTGTTTTTTATCGAAAGGGTTCGAAAAAAACTAAATAGAGACATCGGCAAACTCATGTTTAGGGTTTTGTTTAATGCAGTATTGCTTATCCCAGGTACTTGTAAAAAGCGCCATAGGTCTTTTTTCTTTATCTTCTACAACAAGTGCGCTGCTTGTTTTATTAAAACTTTTCATGTCTCCTAAAATCCAAGCGCTACATTGGTAGGGAAGCTTAGATAGGGTTGTTTCAACGCCATACTCATCTTTAAGTCTGTATTGCATTACTTCAAATTGTAGTTGCCCGACCGCAGCAAAAATTAGATCCCCAATTCCTTCAAGGGGCTTTAGCATTTGAATGGCTCCTTCGCTGATAAGCTGGAGGATACCTTTATCAAAAGATTTTCTTTTTCCTACATCTTTAGGGTGCAGTGTTGCAAAGATTTCTGGTTGAAATTGAGGCAAGGGCTTAAACGAAAACCCTCCCGATAGAGAAATAGTATCTCCAATAGAAAAAAAGGCTGGATTAATGACCCCTATAATATCGCCTGGATAGGCAAAATCAAGTGTTGTTCTTTCTCCTGCAACCATACCATGTGGCCTAGAAAGTCTTACAGATTTTCCAAGTCTTTCGTTTTTAACAAGTAAATTACGCTCAAACCTGCCAGAACAAATACGAATAAAAGCCATACTATCTCTATGCTGTTTATCCATGTTGGCTTGTAGTTTAAAAACATATCCACTAAAAGGTTCTTTGACGGGGTCGATTAAAACTTCTTTGCCGTCAGATAGGTTCGCTAGTCGACTAGAGGGACTTGGTGCTAAATGGATAAATGCATCAAAGAAGGGCTCAACCCCAAAGTTAGTTAAGGCTGATGCAAAGAATACCGGTGTCACATCACCTAGGAGGAAATGTTCTTTACTAAATGTGTTGCCAGCAGAGTCTAGTAGTGAAAGTTCGTCTAAAAGTGATTCATAGGCTTGTTTTCCTATTTTGAGTTTTGCTTCCTCACTATCTAGAGGGTAGCGAACAATATCAGCTTTTTGAGCTCCACCATGAGAGGTTTTTGTGAAAAACACACATTCTTGCGTCACTCTATCGAAAACTCCCTGGAATTCTTTTCCTGTGCCAATTGGCCAGTTGAGTGCTGTTGAAGCTATTCCTAAGACGTTTTCTACTTCATTCATAAGATCCAGGGGGTCTCTTCCTGGCATATCCATTTTATTGATAAATGTAAGTACTGGTATTTTTCGTAGTTTACAGACTTCAAATAACTTACGAGTTTGTTTTTCGACCCCTTTGGATGCGTCAATCACCATAATGGCGCAGTCGGCTGCCGTTAGAGTTCTATAGGTGTCTTCTGAAAAGTCTTCATGGCCAGGGGTGTCAAGGACGTTGATTAAAGTGTCTTTATACGTGAACTGCATAGCTGAAGAGGTAATAGAGATTCCCCTTTCTTGCTCCATAGCCATCCAGTCAGAGGTCGCCGCCTTTCTGCCTTTACGGCCTTTTACAACCCCAGCTGTAAGAAGCATTCCCGAGTAAAGGAGCAGCTTTTCTGTCAGCGTTGTTTTTCCGGCGTCGGGGTGACTAATAATTGCAAATGTTCTTCTTTCGGCTACAGCTTTCTCTATAGAGTCTATATTTTCTGTCATAAAGCACTTTGTGTGTTGTTTTGGTAATAAGGATACACAATAGGTGCTGTTCAAATAAAGCTATTTTTTATAGGGAGTGCGTGGTGTGAATTATTTTATATTCTTTTTCTATCCGTTTTTGCATCGATATATATTTTTTATCTAAATTACAGGCTCTATATAGAAGGGCTAATTGAGTAAATAATTGTGTTTTTTCCCAAAAAAAAGCTTTGTCAATCCATTTTTTTTTATCTGTTTGACTAGAATTAAAGTAGAAATCAATTAAATAAGAAAAAGGAGGGGAATTTCTTTCAAAAAATCGATATAGTGTTTTTTTTGCTGAAGGTAAACCTTCTTTTGCCCCAATAAGGCAGGTTTGCAAAAGATGAAAGGGAGATGTTTCTTGTTGTTTTATTTCTACTGGTAGATTGTCTAAAACAAAAGTCGCCGCATCTATTTTATGAAGATGGATCAGAAACTCTACTTTTTTTTCTTTGAAAAACGAGTAGGTTTCTTGGAAAAGAGTGACTGTTTTTAACATTGCTAGTTGTTCTTTTTTTTTGGAAAAAGAAAAACGGCTTAAAAAAAACAAAAGAGCATTTTGTTTATCTAGGGACGCTAGGCAGTCTTTAGAATGGTAATATTTTTCTGCAATTTTTGAAAAGCCTATCTCATGCCACTCTAGAAGGATGTAAAGACAATGAGGCTCTACTAGATGAGGCAAAAGCAGGGGGATGAGCTCCATAACTTCTTTGATGTACCCAAGGTATAGTAAACAGTAGATGGCATTTACTTTTTGTTTGGGATCCTCTGTGTTTTTTAAAATATCTAAGATAATAATTGGTTTTGCTAAATAAAAGGCTAGCTGTAGAGGGAGGTTTTCAAAAAGAGGCTCTTTAGGAAGAAAAGGGAGTTCTTCGCAGTGTTTTTGTAGGTGTTCTAGGAGCTTTAAATGGTCTTTTTTTCTAAAAGACTCTGGAAGCTGCCTTAGGGTAAGAAGGGCAAATTCATACGCTGCTGTTTTGTCTTTATAAGAAGCTTCGTGGAGCCTAAAAAGAATTTGATCTTTTACTAGGTGTATAAGGGGATGTTTATGAAATCTGCGAAGGGCAAGCTCCAAGCATTTAAGCTCTTCTTGTAGCTCATGTGTTGCTTTATAGACTAAAGATTTTCCTAGATATTCCAGGGGAGAGCCGCTTCCTTCTCTAAATTCATCGAATTCTTTGAGAGCTTCTTGATAAAGAAACTCTTTTGCTTTTTTTTCTTTTTTGGATTGAGCTTCTTCTAAAAGAGTAATTCCAGCTCGAAAAAGAGCTTCTTTCCCTTCAGTTCTTCCAGCAAACGAGTTGGCTATTTCTCGATATTTGCTAAGAGCTTCTTTAAATTGGTGGATTCCAAGGAGAGCATCTGGCACAGCTAAGCAGTTTACTTGTATATTAGGACTGCTACTGGAGACTAAAATCGTCCCTAAGTCTAATTCGTCATCTTTTAATATAAGGCCGAAATAAGGACCACTAAATGGTGTGTGGCTTAAATAGTCGAAAGCTAGAACATTATCAATATAGAGTCTTATATGGTGATCTGTTTTTTCAATACGGATAAAGTGTGATAACTGCTTTTTTAAGCATAAAGTAGGGTTTGCCATCAGCTCTACATTAGAGCGAAGGAGATGGCACCCTGGATTTTGTTCTGATCCAATCCATAAAAAGAAACCGTCTTGGAAAAAGTTTTTTTCATTTCCGTTAGAATGAAGGTTTAATAAAAATCCAATACCACGGTTTCCTTCTTTTATATGTACATGAGTTTCTATCTTAATTTTTCCAGGCAGTGGGTCTTTAGCGATCATAAGACTTACCCATTCCATGATATCTGATTTTTGGGTAAGGGCAATGTGTTTAGCAACTAAAATGTTTTCTTGAAATTTCCAATCTTCTTTGCGAGTGAGTTGCAGGCTAGAATAAGGAACCCATTCAGCGTGGCCTTCGATGTATTTGTTAAGATCTACAAGTATTTCTTCGACAGAGGAGTATCTATTAGTAGGCTTTCTTGCTAAGCATTTTTTAGCTATTTTAGAAAGTTGTGGAGGAATATCTCGATACGGCGCTTTTTCCGAAGGGGAAATAAGCTTTTCTTGCTTTAGCTGTCTTTTATATTCTTTGACACTTTTTCGATGGAAGGGGACTCTTAAGGTAAGAAGTTGATAAAGAATTACTCCTAGTGCATAGATGTCTGAAGTAAACGAGGCTTTTGTCCCAAAAATGCGTTCAGGAGGAAGATAAGATAGGGTTCCTGCGATTTTTCCTGGCTTAGTAAGGTCTGTGAATGCCTCTTCGAGTTCGTCGAAGGAAATGTCGTCTTCTTGTTCATCTTTATTTGTGACATAAGTTGCAAGGCCCCAGTCTAAAATGAGAACTTCTCCATAAGGACCGATAATGATATTTTCAGGCTTTAAATCTTTATGAATAATCCCTTGCGCGTGAGAGTAGGCAATTGCTTGGCAGATACTTAAGAAAATTCTCATCAAAGAAGGAATGGAAGATCCTATAGGATGGGTAGCTTGTCCGTTTTTTTCTTGTTGCAGGGTTGTTTTGATGATTTCTTTGAGTGTTTCGCCTTTTACAAGAGGCATTGTATAATAAATGTCATCTTGTTCTTGGTGTATTTGGTAGATCGGAATAATACTTGGATGGGAAAGCACTGCGGCTATTTTAACTTCTTTTAAAAAACGTTCTTTAAGTCCTGGGTGATTTATCTTGTCGCTTCTGATTTTTTTTAGCGCAACGGTTCGTTTGCAAAAGGGATCTTGAGCTAGAAATACCTCTCCCATACCACCAGAGGCTATCTTCTGTAGGATTTTATACGGTCCTATTTGGTGAGGTAATGGGGTAACTGGACAGCTGTCTTGATTTTCATTTTTCATAAAACTTTTTTATCTTTTTTTCTCTTTTTTTACAAGGGATCTATGAGAGCTGCTTTTTTAGATTGAATTTTTACGCTACTTATACGAAAGTTGCTGAGGGGTGTCAGTATAAAATTAAGGATGAGATTGTGACGATTGATGAGAATAAAGATATCACAGAATGGGTTTGTAGAGGGTTACGTAATTTAGTGTTTGAAAGAACAGGGGTTAATGAAGAATCTTTTTCCAAGGTGTTTGCTGCTAAAAAGGATGGAGCCTATTTAGGTGCACTTATCGCGGAAACTTCTTGGAATATCATGGCTATTAGATATCTTTACGTGGACCCTTTATATCGTAAACAGGGTTTAGGAACCTCTCTTATCCAGTCTGCTATAGAATTTGCTCTAAAACAAGGATACTCCAGTATTGTTGTAGAAACAATGAGTTTTTATGACTATCAGTTTTATCTCAAAATGGGTTTTTATTTAGAGTTTAAAAGAGATGGATATGCAAATGGTGTATCTCAGTATTATTTATGCAAAAGTTTGTAATTTTCGTTTAAAAAAATGATTTAATTTTTAAGGATTTATTGATTGATCTTTTGCACATGCGCAAATTTAGTTGTTTTCGAGCCATAGCCAAATTCCGATGTTTTTTTATCAGCCTTAGTGATAGCAACTAATTCAACTGCGATTTTATGGTTGATACCTTTTTAAAATAGCGTAAATAGCAGATAGAGTCGGGACTCTCTTGTCTTTTTAGAAGTTTAGCTCTATATATGAGGAAAATTCTTTTCCAAATAAGTTTAGAAGCCACGATTTTCCATAAAGGTGACTGCTTTTTTGATCTACGTAGCGGTGTGGTTTTGGAAATCTTTCATTTAGGGAAATTTAATGTAAAATAGGTGAGAAAGGTTCGAAATAGCGTATCAATCGATTAAAGGCTTTTGTGACAAAAAATTGATGGAGCAAAAGCATTTAAGAGCTGTTAAAGTGGATTTGAAATAAGGTGTAGAAAACAAAAACGCAATCCTACTTTTGTAGGACTGAGTTTATTCTTCAAATTGTTTTAAAAAGTCTGGAAGACTCATGTTTTCACCGGGAAGATTTTGATAAAAACAGCTTTCCTTATTCACGCTAACCATGTATGCCCAATGAGAGAGCCCAGAAGAGTTTGTGGGAGAACTATTCATTTGCATAAGAAAAACATATTGTCCATTTTTTTTCAGGAATTTCCCGAGTCCTGTTATTACTTTACTCTCTGGAGAGCCATCTAAAGGATAAAATGTGATGTAGACATCTCCAAGATCTGTGACAGATCCCATGATTTTCATTTGAGACAAGTTTGTTTGGTTAATACTTTCATACGAGTGTCCGAAAAAATATCCCTTTTTAAAACTATCTATCACCCATACAGTTTGGTCTGATACTGTTGAATGTGTACCTTCTTCGTATTCAAAAGCTAAAAGAGAATGGGGAGGAACTACCCAAATAGTATTTTCAATGTGTTTTTTATATTTATTACTGTTTTGTAGTGTGGGTATTACGTTGCATGTATCACTTTTTGATCTGCTTTTTGCTAGTCCAGGTTGCACGTTTAGTATGGTGAGAAGAGTAAGGATTGTCATGAGTTTTTTTTTCATTTTTTTTCCTTTTTGTGAATATAAATAAACGTAAAAGCTTCCCTACTTTGAAAAAATAGGGAAGCTTTTTTGTTAAGAAAGTTTAATAGAGTAGAATCTGGTTGTAGATCCGTGTTTTACCAAAATAAGAGCTCTATTTTGATTAGCAGGATCAGTCAAAGCTTCTCCAAATTCAGCTACTGTAGTCACTTTTTTATGGTTTACAGCAAGTACTAAAAATCCAGGTCTTAAACCTGCAATGGAAGCGGGAGACCCAGGTTTTACTTTTGTGATAACTACGCCCTCTTCTCCTTTTGCATACCCTAATTGATTGCGTAGCTCAGGGGATAACGCCTCTATTTCTACTCCTAGTTTTTGGACGATCCCTCCAGGAACAGCGAGATGGTCTGCTACAGTTCCTAAAGAAATTGGGAGGTTAAGAGTACTTCCTTTGCGATTGATTTTTAATTGGACGGTTGTCCCTGGAGTCATCAAGGAAATTTCATTTCGGAAGCTTCCTATGGATTTAATCGCAATCCCATTGTATTCCAGGATAATATCACCTTGTTTAATACCAGCTTTTTCCGCAGGGGAATCTTTTAAAACTTCCGATACAAGAGCTCCCTCAGCTTTTTCAAGATTGAAGGCTGCTGCTATGTCTTTATCTACAGGTTGCAGAGAAACCCCTAAAAATCCTCTTGTAACACTGCCTTTATCAATGATTTGATTCATGATGTTTCTTGCCATATTACTAGGAACAGCGAATCCTATTCCCATAGATCCGCCTGACTTTGAAACAATCGCTGTGTTGATTCCGATGACTTCACCTTGTAAATTAAGTAAAGGGCCACCAGAATTTCCTGGGTTAATAGCTGCATCTGTTTGAATGAAGTCTTCAAAATCAGTAATGCGTAGATTTTGTCTTCCTTTAGCACTAATTACACCAGTAGTAATAGTTGCCTGTAGTTCGAAAGGACTACCTATGGCAGCTACGCTTTCACCTATTTCTATTTTGTCAGAGTCTCCAAGATCTAAAAAAGGAAAGTCGGCGCCGTCTATTTTAATCACGGCAATATCTGTATGAGGGTCTGATCCCACCAAAATAGCATCTAGCTCTCGATCGTCTGGAAGAACTACTGTGATTTTATCAGCTCCTTTTACTACGTGAGCGTTTGTCATGATATAACCATCAGATGCCACAAAGAATCCTGAGCCAAGGCCTATTTGAGGCGTCTTTTTTTGCTCTCTTTGAGGAAATCCGAAAAATTTTTGAAAAAAATCATCGCCAAACTGATCAAATGGAGAAGGTCCGTAGGGAGATTCGTTTTCTGCAGTGGATTCATTACGAATGAAAACAACGCAAGGCATGCATTTTTTAGCGACAGAAATAAAGGGAGAGCAGCTGCAGCAAGCTGTTTTTTGCTCATTTAGTGATTCTTTCTCTGCGGCAAATGCACCGTAAGAAAATAGTGTAGTAAAAGCACATAACGTAGTTATGCATTTATAGTACGACATAAAGCAACTCCTTGGCTAGTAGTCATGATTTTTTTTATTCTACTTAGGACTTAACTAAAGCTCAAGTCAGATTTGTAGTATAGGAAGAATTTTATTTTCTTTTTCTAAAATTTCCTTTCCTGCAAAGCTAACGGCGACACCCTCTTGATTTAATAGCTCCGCTTCTAACGCTATTTGAATTTGTTTAGAATCAAGATTCAAGATTTTATCTCTAAATTCTTGACGAAGCTGTTTCCCTTTACCTTCTTTAAGCCATCCATACGCCAGCATCGCGCGATCACTTGGCGGGACAGGGGCATCAAACTGTTGGATAATCCCTAGCTTGGCTTCTTCTAAGTCTTGTTTGTTGAATTTACCTTTTGCGATAATAGAAATTGATTCTTTAAATGTTTTAAAGGTGCTGTCGATATGAGGATCCCTATGAGAATGTAGATAGAAACACCCATTCATGGCGCTGTAGGTTGCTCCAGAACCGTAAGCTCCACCAATTTCTCTAATTTTATTGTGTAGAACTTTATTATCTAAAAGTTCTGTAGCTACCGTTAAAGCTGGAGCGTGAGGGTGTATATAGGAAGGAGCCTTATAAGATAGTACGTTATAAGCTACTTGAGCCGGGATAATTCTTCCTTGAGATTCTGGTTGGGTGAGTGAAAAATCAGGATTCCACTCAATAAAAGATTTACTCGGCAAGGATATGTCGAGGAAGTTTTCGTGGTGAATATCTTCATAAAAAGATTTATCACAAGAAAGGATAAGCGTTGGATTATGAAACGTGAATAGCTTATCATGAATAGCTTCTAATTTATCGAGTACTTCAGGAAGTTTGTTTTCTAAATCATTACCAAGTGCAAGAATAAAATTATAGTAAGGCAGTCCACTACTCATATGGTTGAAATGCGTAGTGTTTGAATAACCACTTAAAGATAGCTGTATACCGTAGCGTAAAGCATTTTTGGAAATTTTATTTTGTAGGTGTGTGTGTGTTTGTTTAATTCTTTCTGCAATCCGCTTTTTATCTTTAAGATCTGGGCTTAATAGCATTTCTTGCATAAGAGGTATCAGCCTATCTGCTTTTCTTTCTAGGCATTTTCCTTTCATGCAAATAGAAGGTTTTAGTTTTTCGTGGTGTTGTACTTGTGGATATAAAGAGCACCCAATTCCAATACCTCCTGTATGCATTTGTATATATTCCAGGTTTTCCTTATAGCTCCTTTTTCCGGCTCCAAGTTCTGGTAGAAGGGATAAAAGCAGTTGTAGATAGGGTATTTCTTCATCTTTGAGATTGGGAAGATCGAAGGCTATATCTGCATAAACGAGGTGATTTGTAAAACAGTCATGATGAAAAATTGTCGTGTTGTTTTTTTTACTGTTTTCTAGAGAAAACTCTCTTGTAAGAATCGGAACATCAGAAAGAGTTACTTTTGGAAGACAGGAAATATCTTGATCTTCTTCGCTTTCTTGAATTTTTTCTAGAGCAAGGGTTGTTTTAATGATCTCTTTTTTTTCTTCGGCTGATAAAGAACTTTTTAGCTTTTCTAAAAGCTTTTTTTCTTCCTCAGATTCTTTTTGGCTAAGCGTTGGATCTGGCATCATGACAATACGCGCTCTATGCGTATTTTCTACGAAATATTTTTTTAGTATATTAGGTAAGTAATAAGGGTCTTTTACCTTTAATGAGAGTTCTTCAAATAAAGAGTGGAGTTGTAACGTTTTTTTAGGATCACATCCATGCTGTTTTGTTAAGGCTGATCTAAAAAATAGAGTCAGTCCAAAAGGAGAATGGTCGCTAGCTATTTCCATTTTAGCTAGTTCTAGTTGATGGATAGCTGCATCTATCCACTCTTGGGCTAGAGGCTTTTCGCTAAGTTGTTTAAGCTCGAGTAAAAGTAGATTTTCTATCTTTTCTATGTCACTTTCTTGACAGCCTTTACAAACAACAACATAAGGCACTTCACTCATTTCGGTATCAATAAATGCATCAGCTTGCGTACAAAGACCAGAATTAAGAAGAGCCATTTTTAAAGGAGAGGCATCTGTATCAGCCAAAATAGAGTCTAGAACAGATAAAGCCAAAACCTCTTCTTGTTCTACAAGAGGGCAAGTAAGCCATCCAATCGCAACCATGACTTTCTTTTCAAGGCTTTCAGATTCGTTGACAGCATACCAAGCTGTTTTATGAACCGGCAGAGCAAATCTATTTTGCTTAGGTAAGGGTGGCAGAGAAGACAAGGAGGGCGCTGAACCTAAAATTTTATCAGTTAAAAAATCTAAATGGTTTTTAAGCGGTAGGTTACCATAAAAAAAGAAAAGGCATCGACTAGGTTGGTAGTTGGTTTTATAAAAATCGAGGAGTTCATCGTAAGTTAAGTTTGGAATTTCTTTAGGAGTTCCGCCTGAGTTGTACGCGTAGGGTAAGTTCGGAAATAGCGCTTCTAACATTTCATGCCACAGTCTGCTTTCTCCAGAAGATAAAGCTCCTTTCATTTCATTGTAGACAATCCCTTTAAAAACTAGAGGCGTATTTTCGTTTTCTTTTTCAGAAAATTCAACACGAAAGCCTTCTTGTAGAAAACTTTCTTTATTTAGATTCGCGTGAAAAACAGCATCTATATAAACATCAAGAAGATTGTAGAAGTCTTTTTCGATTTGCGAAGCTGCAGGATAACAGGTGAAATCAGCTCCTGTAAAAGCGTTCATAAACGTGTTTAAGCTTCTTCTTGTCATCGAAAAAAAGGGATCTTTCACTGGGAATTTTTCTGAGCCACAAAGAACCGTATGTTCTAGAATGTGAGGTGCTCCATTAGAACTCTTGGGTAAGGTTTGAAAAGATAGACAAAAAAGATTTTCAGGGTCCGTATTTTCTAAATGGATAATAGAGGCGCCGGAAGGCACGTGTACTATTTCTCGGAAAAAACAATTCAATTCTTCTATTTTAGCAGAGTTCTTGACGATGAAATCTTTATAAGTGTCTTGGGGTGTCTTTAAAAAAGTTTGTGTCATAGATTTATTACAGCGGGTATTTTGTGATACCAGCAATGCTCCCATTCTTGTTAAGTTGGCGTTAGTTTAGGCGATAGAATCCTTTTTGCCAAGAGAGCTTTTAAGGGTGTTTTCAGAAATCAGAAAAAGTTCTTAGGAGCAAGTATATTTGCTCCTAAGAATCTAGTTTTTTAGTTCCAAACTAAGTTTGCAGCTGACTGATACTCTGTAACCCTTGTTTCGAAAAAGTTTTTTTCTTTTCCGAGATCTATAGTTTCACTCATCCAAGGAAATGGATTTTTAGATTTAAACAAAGTCTTAAGACCAATTCTTTCTAAGCGGCGGTCGGCAATATATTGCACATATTCCCTAAACATAGGAGCTGATAGCCCAAGGATGCCTTTAGGAAGGCAATCTTTCGCATAAGCGATTTCGAGCTCAACGGCTTCTTTTATAAGATCTGTAATATGATCTTGGAATTCAGGAGTCCAGATCTCTGGATTTTCCTCTTTAATTCCATTAATAAGGTCAATTCCAAAGTTTAGATGGATTGTTTCATCTCGCAATATGTACTGAAATTGCTCTCCAATCCCTGTCATTTTATTCTGACGATGGAAAGATAAAATCATAACAAAGCCACTGTAAAAGAAGATTCCTTCCATAATGATATAGTAGCCAATTAGATTTTCTAAGAACTTTTGCATGCCCTCAGGAGAATCTGTTTTGAAGTCAGATCGTAGAACTGCTTCTGTGAGTTTCATTTCAAATTGATCTTTAGCATGAATCGTGTTGACTTCGTTATACATGTTAAAAATTTCTGTCTGATTTAAAGACAAAGATTCTACAATATAATGGAAGGTATGAGTGTGGATGGCCTCTTCAAATCCTTGTCTAAGAAGATATTGTCGCACTTCTGGATTTGTCACATGTTTAAAGATAGCAAGAACAATGTTGTTTCCAACAAGGCTTTCAGCTGTACTGAAAAATCCTAAGTTTCGCATGATGACAAGTCTTTCATCAGCGCTTAACTGATCAGATTTCCAAAGTTCGATATCTTTGCCCATAGGAACTTCCGTAGGCATCCAGTTGTTAGCACACCCGTTGAGGTAATGCTCCCATGCCCAGTGGTATTTAAGGGGCATTAATTGGTTTACATCAACAGTCTTACAGTTGATAAGACGTTTGTCTTTGACGTTTACGCGTTTTTCAGCCCCCTTTGCCATAGAAGCAGAAGAGGAGCTTGTATCATTTTCAAAATCTAACATAGTGTTCTCCAAAAAATAGTTCTATTGACAGCTTTCACAGGTTCCATCTAACCCACAACTTAAAGGCTTTGCGCCATCTCTTTCTACTTGGACGTTACCTGAGGCTGATTTAGCTTTCATCCATCTTGGTTGAAGGCCTCTTTTGTTGATGTCCATTGTAGACTTTTCAATTTGTGTTGCGGCAGAGCTTCTTAGGTAGTAAGTGGTTTTTACTCCTTTTGTCCATGCAAAAAGATACATTTGATGAAGTTTTTTACCGCTTGGCTCAAATAGATAGAGGTTTAAAGATTGTCCCATATCAATCCACTTTTGTCTTCTGCTAGCGCATTCAATTAGCCACTCTGGTGCAATTTCAAATGCCGTTAAGAATATTTGTTTGATGTCTTGAGGAATTCTATCGATTTCTGCAATAGACCCATCGAAATATTTTAAATCATCTAGCATATGCTCATCCCAAAGGCTCATCTCTTTTAGTTTTTCTACTAGATAAAGATTTGGAATTGTGAACTCTCCTGACAAGTTAGATTTAACAAACAAATGTTTATACATAGGCTCTATAGACTGAGAAACTCCAGTAATATTAGAGATCGTCGCTGTTGGAGCAATCGCCATAGTGTTACTATTTCGCATGCCGTATTTTTTTATGCTCTCTCTTACTTTTGACCAGTCCATGGAAACGCTTGTGTCCATTTCAAGATGATGTCCTCGTTCTTTTTGTAAAAGAGCGATCGTATCAATTGGTAAAAGACCTCTATCCCATTTAGATCCTTTGTAGGAAGGATATGCTCCTCTTTCTTCAGCTAGTTCAGAAGAAGCTAAAATAGCGTAATAGGAGATCATTTCCATGCTCTTATCGGCAAAAGCAACAGCTTCATGGCTTGCGTAGCTGATATTTTGCATATAAAGTGCATCTTGGAAGCCCATAAGTCCAAGCCCTACAGGTCTATGTTGTAGGTTTGAGTGAGCCGCTTCTTTGATTGGGTAGAAATTAATGTCGATCACGTTATCTAACATACGAATAGCTGTTCTAATAGTTTGCGAGAGTTTTTTCTCGTCAAGGCCGTTAGGTCCAATATGCATAGGTAGGTTTATAGACCCTAAATTACAAACAGCTGTTTCTGAAGCAGATGTATTCAAGAGAATTTCTGTGCATAAATTGGAACTATGAACAACTCCCATATGATCTTGAGGAGATCGAATGTTAGAAGGGTCTTTAAATGTAATCCAAGGATGGCCTGTTTCAAAGAGCATACTTAGCATTTTACGCCATAGTTGGAGGGCTTCTAGCTTTTTAAATAGCTTAATCTCTCCATTTTCAGCCATTTTTTCATACTCAGCATATCTCTTATCAAAAGCAGCTCCATAAAGATCGTGTAGGTCAGGAACGTCGCTTGGGCTAAATAGTGTCCATGATCCACTTTCAACAACTCTTTTCATGAAAAGATCAGGGATCCAATTTGCAATATTCATATCGTGAGTTCTTCTTCTCTCATCGCCCGTATTTTTTCTAAGCTCTAAGAAGTCTTCGATATCTAAGTGCCATGTTTCTAGGTAAGCACACATAGCTCCTTTACGCTTTCCGCCTTGGTTTACTGCGACAGCAGTATCATTAGCTACTTTTAAGAATGGAATAATTCCCTGGCTTTTTCCATTTGTACCTTGAATTTTTGCGCCTGTTGCTCTTACGTTAGTCCAGTCATTTCCAATCCCTCCAGCCCATTTAGATAGCTGCGCGTCATCAGAAACCACTTTGAAGATATGTGAAAGGTCATCATTAATTGTAGATAGGTAACAAGAACTTAATTGGGAGTGCAATGTTCCTGAGTTAAACAGAGTCGGTGTACTTGAGGTAAATGCAAACGAAGAAAGAAGATCATAGAACTCAATAGCTCGTTTGTCTTTTTGTTCTCCTTCATTTAAAGCAAGTCCCATAGCAACCCGCATCCAGAAAATTTGCGGAGTTTCAAGTCGGCGATCATTGTCATGGATGAAGTATCTATCGTAGAGAGTTTGCAATCCTAGATAGGTAAATTGGTCATCTCTTTGAATTTGGATAGCTTGCGAAAGTTTGTCTAAATTGTAAGTTAAAAGTTTAGGATCTAACCTTTTTAGATTAACACCTTCTTGTAGATACTCTTTGAAGTATTTTCTATGAGCAGATTCTAGATTAGGTGAAGAAGCATTTGATTTGAATGTTTCTCTATAAAGAACATCGAGTAGTAGTCTAGATGCTACTGTAGAATAAGCTGGCTCTATTTCAATCTTAGATTTTGCTGCCATAATATTGGCTTGGTCTACTTCGGTTTCTTTCATTTCTTCGTAGAAATTTTTTATGGACTCTTGAAGTAGGATTTCTGCGGAGACTGTATTTTCAAGTCCACGGCAAGCAAATTTTAGTCTTTGGAAGAGTTGGTTTTCTGTAACGAAAGTTTTTTCGCCAAGAGCATCCACTGTAACAAAAATTGTTTGGTTTTTTTCTTCTTGTACAGGTTCTTCTAAAGCTGTAGAGGATTGCTCTCCAATAAAAGATCTATGAAGAATAAAGCTTTTTGCTACAGAAAAGTGGCCTTCTTTCATTAATTGATATTCGATCTCGTCTTGAATTGTATTTAAGCTAAGAACTTCTTGCGATTTGGAAAGAGCTACTGCTTTTGCTACGACAGTTTGTGTAATAAAGTTTACTGATTCGATAATAGATTCAGAGGAAGGTCCTTCAATGCTTTTGGATCTTCTAAAAGCATCTTCTATAGTGGCTGCAATTTTCATCGGATTAAATCGTGCAATAGAGCCGTCTTTGCGAGAAACTTTTAAACTTTGAGGAGAGTCTTCTCTAAGAGCTTTGTGTTGATCCCTATAAATAATATAATCACGAGCGACATCGTGATGGTCTTTTTTCATCAAGGTAACTTCGACAAGGTCTTGTATTCCTTCTACTGTAAGGCAGCTTCCTTTAGAAGCCATGTAGATAAGCTCTTCGGCAACAGCGTCTGCTACTTCATTGATATGCGCTAGAACTTCTTCGCTAAGGCCTGTTGCTTTATCTATTTTTTTTGTGTCGTGAAAGGCCATTTCTAAAGCTTTAAAAATGCGATCCCTTCTAAATGGAACAAGAGATCCATTACGTTTAACGACAGTAAAGGAGTCTTTTTCTACATCATACGGGGTAGTCTTTTTTGCCTTAGATAAAGACTGTAAGGCAGCAAGTGGATTTTGCAAAGAAGCTGCTGCATCAGTTGCTGCCGACTCTTCACTGGATTTATGTTTTTGTGACATAGATAAAACTCCTGATTATCTAAACGTTTTTACTGTTTTATTAGGAAAAATCCCTTTTTCTTGACGAGGAACTCTTCTGGGGAGAGTTTTCGTGAAGCTTGTTTGGTTTTTCTTGAACACTACATCTGGTAGCGTATTGCTCTTATATACACTATATATAGTAGTTCGCTGCTTTTCGTCCACGTTTTTTTTCTTGAATGCACTTTAAAAATCTTATGTTAAATGAATTTAAGAACTTAGGTTTTGTGTTTAGCGCATTCGCTCAAAAAAAGGAAGTATTTTGCTGTGTTGGTTTTCTTTTTTTTTGCCATAATTTGTAGCCCTTATTGGGATTTTTGACCAGTACTAAAAGGTTTTTCAGTGACGTGTTTGATCGTCGCTTGCTAACTCTAAAAGGATGTTTGTAATTGAGATGTTTTAAAAGGGGAATTGTGGTTTATTAAGTTCGCTGAGTTATTTTAAAAAGGAGACTCTTCCTTTATAACCCAGCGAATTTTTTTGTTTTTTATAACTTGAAACGAATTCCAACGACGCCAATATTCATCAGCTGGGACCCCATTTTTAACAGCCAACTAGTTGTAGCTACGTGTCCTGGGACTGTAGTGCTACCAAATTCGTAGTTTGAGTTTGAAAGATATAGGAATCGGTATTCTGCAAATAAAGATATTCTAGAGCTGCAATCAAAAAGCATTCCAAGTTTTGGTTGGACAGCTAAAGAGAGACCTTCATCTGAAGAATCGCCTTTGAAATGGTTGATTCCTGGTTCCGGAGGTGTTGTTTGAATCGCTTTAGCATTAGAGATCGACGTGAGTCCAATTCCAAGTCCAGCTCCGATGTATCCATGGAGTTTTGGGCAACTTTGGTGACAAAAATCAAACACCATATTTACCAAGCCGACTCCTGTATCTGCAGGAAGGGTTAGTTTAAAAATATGCGTAAAGCTTGCATCTTTATTGTTCTGGTGCGATCCTTTGATTTTATGTTGACCAATGTATAAACCTTCTAATTCGATAGATGGTGATACATTAAATCCCATGGAACTTACTGGTTTAGTAAACCAATTGTATCCAATATTGCCCCCTACAAGCCAAAAAGAGCTGCTGTTTGAGGATCCTTTTGCGTTTACTGCAACAGGGCCTCCGTCATCTTTATCGTAAAGCGCTGTGGCTAATTGTACAAGGCTAACTCCAGACATCATGGAGCCACCCCCACCAAAAACAGAAGCATAAACTCCTGTAAGAGGGGTTGGATTTGTTTCGACTTGGCTGTCTGCAAAAGACGCAGTATTGTGGCAAAGTAAGGTGAACAATCCTGCTATAAAAAATTTTTTCACGCTAAACTCCTAGAGTTTTACTGTTTTTAGGTGCTTTTAAATTAAAAAATTAACGACTCTTTGTTGAGTGGAGCAGAATATCTATTTTAGTTCGTATTAAGTCAACTGCATATTTTAATTTTGTGGGTCGTAGCTGAAAAAAAATTCCGTCTTTTGGTTTCTTATGATATATTGTTGTAGAACATAAGATTCCAATTAAAGGGGGGAGGTCGTATGAGAAAAATTCATCTGGTTCCAAATATGATTACAGCATTTGCCCTTTGCTGTGGATTGTTTGTGATTTTTAAATCTAACATGTTGGATCCTTTTACTAGCGTTTATCAGTTTATGCAGGCTTCTGTTCTTTTGCTTCTTTTGGCTGCTCTTGCTGATGTTTTAGATGGAGCTGTAGCTAGGATTATGCATGCGGAAAGTGAGTTTGGAGTGATGTTTGATTCTCTTGCTGACGCGGTTTCATTTGGTATCGCTCCTTCTGTTTTATTGCTAAAGAGTCTTTCTTTAGAGCAGGGGACGGGGCTTTCTTTTTTTGCCGTGATCGGCTGCATGCTATTTTCTCTTTGTGGTATTTTAAGACTTGTCCGTTACAATGTAAAAGCAGCAGAAGCTAAGGGAGATGTTGCTTTAATGGCAGCACAGAAAAAACATTTTACTGGCCTTCCGATCCCTGCGGGAGCTTTAGCTGCTGTGTCTTTGAATCTTTTACTTGTATCACCGTTTGTTCAAAGATGGTGCCCTGTAACAGAAACAGCTCGTGTTATTATTCTAAGCAGCGCAATGATTGTCCTTGGCTTTTTTATGGTCAGCCATTGGAAGTTTCCAAGTTTAAAAGTGCTACATTTTAGAGTGCCGTCTTTTTACCTTGTTTTTGCTACTGTTTTGATTGCCCTTTTTATCCTTTATGGAATTTTTTATTTTTTTCCTTTGATTTTAGCTATGGCTTCATGGGGTTATGTGGGACTAGGTTGGGTTCTTTCTATTATTCGTCTTATAGCTGGCTCAAAATCTAAAACCTTAGAGGACTTTGAGCCTGAAGATGAGGAGTAGTCTTTTTTAGCGCAGTCTTGCTTTAAGTAGTGCGACTGCGTTTTGTGCATCCACGTATAAGGGATCTTTTCCTTCTTTATGAATCGTTCTTAGGGTGTTGAGGTGGTTAGTTGCCTCTTCTAAATTATCTATTTTACAAGCGTATTGGACTTTAGAGTGAGCAAAAAGAGATACCTCGCTGATGTGAAAGGTGGTTCTTGTGGGATATAGCTCTTTGATTTGATTGTAGGGGCCCAATATTTGATGAGCTCGCTCTATAAGATTGTTATTTAAGCAGGCTAATACTTCTGCCGTAATTGCAGGTAGATAAGTCGGAAACTTCTCGTAGTTTTCTTTGATAGTTGCATACATTTTATCTTCTAAATTTAGTTTTGCATACGCGTCTACGATGTAGTTTGCGATCGTAGGATTTAGTGGGTTATTGTCTCTTATTGTAAAGAGTTTTTTTATGTATTCGCATTCTTCAGAGGACAGGAGCTCGGGTTTTTTTTCTATTTCTGCATGAAGTTTTATTAGTAAGGCGTCATCGTCTGCTGAAAGCTTAGGAAAGCTACTTTGAAGCTCTTCTTCGCTTAGCGTGTTATATTTGACTATAAAAGAGTTAGCGCAACATTTTTTGTATTTTTTATTGCTTCCACAGGGGCAAGGAGCATTACGTTCAGGAGGGCTTAACGTTGACATTAAATATTTCCTTTGTTTTGAGGGTGAAGTGTCGGTTTCTTAATAAAGTTTTCTTGCTTTTTCATAAAGCATTATGGCATAATTTCTGCTTTTATTTGGAAGGAATTTTGTGTCTGGAAAAAAATTTAAAGTAATTACTCTTGGTTGCCGTACAAATCAGTATGAATCACAGGCTTATACAGATCAATTACAAGCCCTAGGTTATGTCAGAGCTGAAGAGTCGGAATCCGTAGATCTTTGTATTGTTAATACATGTACCGTGACAGATGCAGCAGATAGCTCTAGTAGGCAAACAATCAGACAGATTACACGTCAAAACCCAAACGCCCAAGTGATAGTTACTGGGTGTGCTGCAGAAAAAAATGCTAAGGTGTTTGAAGAGATTCCGGGTGTCTTAAAAGTTGTTTCTAACAAGGAAAAGGAGAATCTACTTCCTTTAGTTTTCCCTGAAGAATCTTGGCCTGAATTTGCAATTAGTCATTTTGAAGCACATACAAGAGCGTTTGTGAAAGTTCAAGACGGGTGTAATTCCTTTTGCACCTATTGTATTATTCCTTACGTACGCGGTAGATCCAGGTCGAGAAGACTATCTGATATTTTAAAAGAAGTGGAAACTCTTGTTGAAACAGGATTTAAAGAAATTGTTTTGACTGGGATTAATATTGGCGATTTTGATGGAAATCCTAAGGAGGGGGAGTCGCCTCTTCGACTTTCGGATTTAGTAAGAGCTGTTGACCAAATACAGGGAGTTGAGAGGCTTAGAATATCTTCGATAGATCCAGATGAGGTAGACGAAGATTTAATGGATGC
Source organism: uncultured bacterium (assembly GCA_964455905.1). Taxonomy (GTDB): domain Bacteria; phylum Chlamydiota; class Chlamydiia; order Chlamydiales; family Rhabdochlamydiaceae; genus CAIJXB01. The sequence goes on along the minus strand of CAYVYN010000007.1, from coordinate 45,046 downwards.
TGTTTTAAACGGAAGGTCTACCTGTCCTTCTTTTCATATAGTTCTCCAGTCAGGGTCTAATGTTGTTTTAAAAAGAATGAATCGAAAGTACACTTCTCAAATGTTTTTAGAGGCAATTGATAAAATGCGCCGTGCCCGTTTGGATTTTACTTTTACAACAGATGTAATTGTAGGGTTCCCGGGGGAGTCTGACGCTGATTTTGAAGACACTTTGGAGATTATGAGGAAGGTTCGTTTTGCTAAGGTTCACATGTTCCCTTACAGTAAAAGAGAAAAAACAAGAGCGGCGCTTTATCCTAACCAAGTTTCAGCTGATGTTCTTCAAAAAAGAAAAAGAAAGGTGTTGGAGCTAGCTGAAGAAGTTGGTTTTTGTTTAAGACAAGACTATGTAGGAAAGCAGGTGAAAGTTCTTTTGGAAAGTAAAGATAAAGAATCAGGACTTTTTTCTGGACATACAGAGAATTTTTTACCTGTATTTGTGGAAGGCGAGGGGCTTAAACAAAACCAAATAGTTTCTGTAAAATTAATTGAAAATGGTCCGCAAGGTCTTAAGGGGGTTTTTTGTGAAAATAGCTAAACCATTTAAGGCCTATTCACATACTCCAGGACATAAAGCCTTGCTTCCGGGTACTTCTTGGTATACTAGAGTCTATCCTGCTGCTTTTGATCTTGTTTGCTTAGATAATAGAGAGCCTCTTTCTTTTTTTTGGAACATTAAAGGTCCTGTTTCTGCATTTACCGTCGAACAGGAATTTATGTCTTCTTGTGTTCGTGTGTATGGAGATAGCCCTAATGGATATTTTCGTTTTAGGCTTTCTGCTGAAGAAGATTCTATTTTTTTAGTAGTTGAAAAAACTCCCGTTGAAGGTTTGTCTTTTTTTACCGAAGAAGGAACTTTTTTAAAAAACCTATTGCAAGGAGATCGATTATCACTTGTTTCGGGTGTCTCTTTATCTTTGAACAAAGATAAGGAAGAACTTTTTTTGGGTAATAATAAAAAAAGGGATTGGGATCAAATTAGAAAAAGAAAAGATCTATCGGAAATTCTTCCTCTTTGGCATTTTTTAGGACAAGATTATTCTGATTCTTTAGAGTCGCAAGAGGGACCTGTAGTGGATCTGTTAAAACAGGTAGAAAAAAAAATAGAGGTCAAGGACCGAAGTGTTTTTGATGCCTTTTTAGCTATTTACTTAGCGGGATTTAGTGCGGGATTGGTCCCTAGGGCTTGTGACGAAGAAAAACAGGGGATTGTGCCACTTTTTCCTTGTCTAGGAGAACAAAAAATACCTTCTTTTTTGGGCAGAGGAGCTTCCTTGATTCGCTTTTTATTTTTTAAAGAAAAAGAAGACTCTTTTTTTGTTTTGCCCTGCCTTCCTACTCCTTGTGTTTTTGGAAAGCTTCTTAATCTGAAAACGAAAAACGGTTGTAAAGTAGATCTTGAGTGGAGTAAGCGAGAAATGCGAAATATGCGTATTTCATCGCAAAACGCCAAAACTCTTAAATTGCATTTTCCTTCAGAAGTAAAAGAGTATCGAGTTAGAACCTCCTTGAAGGACAAGGGGTATTTTATAGAAAAAGATGAGCCCCTTGATATCAACGCGGGCCAAACTTTATTTTTAGATCGATTTCAGAAATAGATGGTTTGTTTATCTGTATGGATTGCAGGTAGATCTAGAATTTTTATTGAATTTTAAAGTTTCAGAGGTAAAGTAAAAGAGCGCTTGCTAGACAAGGCTCTTTTACTAATTTATACTCTTTTACTAAGTTGGTAAGTAAGTCGAAATATAACCTTCGCGCTCATTGCATAAAAACCGTAGTTTTTCGTCTTTGTACTGGGGTAATGAAGATTTGCCGTTCCGTTTTATTCCATCTTTTATCTGGGAGGAAGAGTCATCTGAACCTTCCCAGGTTATAGCAAGTGATGCTAGTAATCCAGGTGTTAATCTATAACGAGTATCAGCTGAGAGTTTTATACGAGTTTTGTTAATGTCCTTTGGGGTAACCACAAAGCTCATATCGTTATCTGGTGAGGATTGGTAGGTTCTTACTTCAAAGTAAGTCTGTTTATATGCTTTTAAATTGGAGTACCCGATTTGAGTGTTTTCAGCAATCCCTTTTGCTAAATCAAATTTTTCAGGAATTAGTTTGATTTGATTTTTAGCTACGTCATTTACAGAGAGATTGAAAGCGTAATCGAGAGGTAGAATTGTTCTTTTAAATGTCGCGTCTAACCCTTTGGTAGTGATCCTAAAAGATGGTTTTAATATGTTTTCAAGGTTAATATTTAAATCTTTATTAGTGTTTATTTCGTGGAAGCGGTATGCGTAGCGAAGACAAACCTTAACTGTAAGAACAATTATTGGTATAATAACGGTTGCATAGGCTACTATTTTACAGACCGTTTGCAACATAGAAGCTTTATGTGTCTTATAAAAAGTCCCTTCGCTTTTATTAATAGTTTCAAATTCTGGAATAACGTGAGCTTTTCTTCCTCCTAAGAAAAAGAAGTCGTCTGTTTTTTCTAAAATAGTATGACCCAAAGTCTTTGCATGGTGTCCGAAGTAAACTGGAGTGAAAAAAGAAATAGGTTTCATGAAAAATCCTTTTTTATTATTTTAAACGGCGGCATTATAATGTGATTTTTTTATTTTTTGCAATGTTTTATTGTTTTTTTTATTTCAATTTAATTTGATTATATAGTTTTGTTTTTGTTATCCGTTGAAAGCTTCTTAGAAGCTAATACACTAACCTGCTTGGAAATACAGCAGGAGCTAAGAGGGTTTTTTACTCTCTGTCATTTTCAGCCATTTTTTTCCTTTACTTTTTACTGTTGTGTTTTTTATGAGGTGGGTAAATGAAAATTGTGCAATAAGTTTTTTGGGATAAGTTTTTATTTTTTTTAGAGATTTTTTGAGGATGGTTTTTATGCGTAATTTTTTGCATTTTCAATCTTTTTTTTCTAGTCCACACCTTGTTTTGGGACTACATGATTTAGATGGGACTTCTAAAGTAATTAGGCTGTGGAGACCAGGGGCTACGGATGTCTATTTAGAGGTGAGCGGGAAAGTTGTAAAAACAACTCCGTTATCTGATGAGGGTCTTTTTGAAGTGATAGTTCCCTTGGGAACACATCACTCTGATTATAAAATTTATCATAAAAATGGAAGTCTAGCTAGGGATCCTTATTCGTTTAAGCCCACGTTTGGAGAGATGGATGGGTACTTTTTTTCTAAGGGTGTTCATTATAAATTATATGAAGTTTTAGGTGCTCGAGTTTCTGAGGTGGAGGGCTGTTTAGGCGTTAAATTTGCAGTTTGGGCACCTTCTGCCAGGTCTGTTTTTTTACTTGCGGATTTCAATGGGTGGGATGATCGGATCACTCCTATGCGAAGCATGGGAAGTAGTGGCGTGTGGGAGATTTTTGTTCCAGGTATTTACGAAGGTGAAAAATACAAGTTTTTAATAGAAACAGCTGACGGCCTTCGTAAATTAAAAATAGATCCTATGGCTTACTCTAGTGAGTTGCGACCATTAAATGCTTCTATCGTTGTAGATGTTACTAAATATAGCTGGCAAGATAGCTCCTGGATGCATGAAAGGAAGTTTCAAACCTTAGATAGGCCGATTAATATATATGAAGTCCATCTTGGTTCTTGGAAGGGTTCGGACGGTTTTTTAAATTATCGCATTTTAGCCCATGAGCTTGCCTCTTATGTAAAGGATATGGGGTTTACTCATATTGAACTACTTCCAGTTGCAGAGCATCCGCTTGATGAGTCATGGGGATACCAAGTTTCTGGTTTTTATGCCGTCACAAGTAGGTATGGAACTCCTACCGATTTTCAGTATTTTGTAGATTATATGCACCAAAATGGAATTGGGGTTATTTTAGATTGGGTTGCTGCACATTTTCCTCAAGACGATTTTTCTTTAGCTATGTTTGATGGCACTGCTCTTTATGAACACGAAGATTCTAGGAAAGGATATCATCCCCATTGGCAGACTTGTATCTTTAATTATGGGCGATTTGAAGTCTCAAATTTTTTAATAGCTAATGCTCTTTTTTGGCTAGATATTATGCATGTTGATGGTCTTCGCGTCGATGCTGTTGCTTCTATGCTTTACCTTGATTACGGAAGAAAAGAAGGAGAGTGGCTTTCTAATATATATGGAGGCAAAGAAAACCTAGAGGCTATAGAGTTTTTAAAGCATTTAAATGCGGTAGTTCATGAGAAATTTCCTGATGCACTTATGATAGCAGAAGAGTCTACTTCTTTTCATGGCGTAACGCACCCCCTTAGCTCTCTAGGATTGGGTTTTGATTTAAAATGGAATATGGGGTGGATGAATGATACCTTGCGTTACTTTAAGACAGATCCTTTTTTTAGAAGTTATGAGCAGAAGGTTTTTTCTTTTGCTATCCATTATATTTATTCAGAAAAATTCATGTCTGTACTATCGCATGACGAGGTAGTTCATGGCAAAGCAAGCCTTCTTTCCAAGATGCCTGGGGATATTTGGCAGAAATTTGCTAATATGCGCCTACTTTATTCTTACATGATCTGCTATGTGGGTAAGAAACTCCTTTTCATGGGCGGAGAAATTGGACAGTGGAATGAGTGGAATGTTAAATCTGGTTTAGACTGGGAACTTCTTTCTTATCCTTTACATAAGGGATTACAAGACTGTATTAAGGACTTAAATCATTTTTATTTAGAGCATAAAGCTTTTTGGCAGGAGGATTTTATCTATGATGGGTTTACCTGGGTGGATTTTTCTGACGAGAAGAACTCTGTTATTAGCTATTTAAGAAAGGCTCAAGGCGAAGCTTTTCTTTGTGTCCATAACTTTACGCCAATGTATTTTGAAAAATATTATATCCCCTTAAAGGGAGCTCTCATCCTCGAAGAAGTGTTTTCTTCAGATAAACAGGAGTACGGAGGCTCAGGAAAGCACAACAGCCAAATATCAGGAAGTGAAGATGTCTTTATCCAGTTAGCTCCTTTAGCCACGATGATATTTCGTGTGGAGTGGGCATAGGATTATTTCGCGCTTAAAATGCGTAATTTTATTTAAGCGCGGAAGTTCTCTTGTTTTACATGACTATGCAACTGCTACCAGCAGGCTCTTTGTTAGCAAGTTCGAATATGTGATTCGATATCAAGTCTTCTATGTTCTCTAAGGATTCTTCTGGAAATAGGTTGTTGAGGTGTAGTGCGATTGACTTGATGATGTTATCTTCGATTGCTTTAGCTTTAAGTATGCTATTTATACCTGAAATAGCCTCATTTAACGAGGTTTCTGCAGTTATTTTTTCAAGCTCGAGACAGATTAATTCTGAAGTTTTTTTATTTTCTTCTGTGAATTCTTGCTTTGCAGCCCATTCTATATAGGAAAAAGCATCAACTTTTTCTTTCTTAGGCTCCAAAGCAATGCCTTCCATTTCTTTAGGGAGCTGTACTTGTTGGTAGCGAAGATCTATGTAGTTATTCACGGATCTTAAAGTTTCAGGATCTACTTTTGTTTTTTCTAAAAAAGAAGACAATTCCATAAGAGCACTTTCTTTTGAAAGTTCACCTAAGGCTTTGAGTGTAGTTTTAAGTAATTCGCCATTTTTTTTTAGCTCTGGGGAAAGGTTGTCTTCAGCCCATCCTTTATAGATGGCTGAAAAAAGTGGATAGGGAGTGGGTAGATTGTCTTCTTTGGCTTTTGCATATAGCAATCGAGTGGCTAGTTTACATGTGGCAACTGACCAAATTTTTTTGTCTTGATTAAGCTGTTCAGGATTGAGTGGTATCTTGACGGCTGAATCAGCTGTTACTGGAGTGGGTAGGATGTCGGTAGGTTCATAACTAAATTCAATATAGGAAGAGAAAAGATTTAAAGCTGTTACTTTTTGTTGCAGTTGGCTAAGTAATTCTGAGGAAGATCCTGTGATTACAGTGATCTTTGTTTCTTTATCTGTTGCTTTAAGAAATCCATAAAGGGGATTTCTAGATGCGTTTTGGGCTGAAATTGCTAACATAGGATCTCCATTTATTTGATCTTTTTTTTTGTAGTCTAGCAAGGGTTCTTTTTAAAGAAAACTTAAAGTTTCTTAAAAGAATTTATTGATTTTTTTGCAAGTTATTTCTAGTAGTAGAGGAGAAAAGAGGAATCTTGTAGTCTTTAGGTACGTAGCGTAATTTCTTTACCTGGAGAATTCTTTTGTCCCATACCACACAAGAAGAGTATAAAGCACTTGTTCACACCTTGCAAAACCACGATTTTCTTTATTATAGCCTTAGTCGGCCGAGTATTTCTGATTATGAGTATGATCAACTTTTAAAACGTTTAGAAGAAATAGAGAGCAAACACCCGGATTGGATTATTCCAAGCTCTCCATCGCAAAGAGTTGGCGAAATGCGGACTGTATCTTTCCAAGAAGTTGTTCACACCGTTCCTATGCTTTCTTTAGCCAATACATATTCTAAAGAAGAGCTGGAAGATTTTATAAAAAGAGTAGAAAAGGGATTAGATGGCCAGCGTCCACAGTTTTGCGTGGAACTTAAAATGGATGGAATTGCTGTTTCTGCTCGCTTTGAAAAAGGGCAGTTTGTAAGAGGGGTTACAAGAGGAGACGGAAAGAAGGGGGATGATATTACCCCTAATATGAAAACCATTCGCTCTTTACCTCTTGTTTTAAAAGGAGAATCTTTTCCAGATCTTTTAGAGGTTCGAGGGGAGGTTTTTATGACTAAAGCAGTTTTTAGAGAATTAAATAGAGAAAAAGAGCAGCTCGGCGAAGAGCTATGGGCTAATCCAAGAAATGCGGCTGCTGGATCTTTGAAGCTTTTATCTCCTAAAGAAGTTTCTCATAGAAAGCTTTCTATTGTTTTTTATGGAATAGCTGAAGATTCTTCTCTTGGTGTTAAGTCACAGTCAGAGGTGCACTCTTTTTTAGAAGAAATGGGGCTTCCTGTAGCCGAAAAGGAACTTTATAAGAGGTGTTCTTCGGTGCAAGAGGTTCTTTCTTTTGCTAAGAAAGTGGAAGAACAAAGAGCTTCTCTTCCCTATGATATTGATGGAATTGTTGTGAAAGTAGATGAGCTAAGATGGCAACAAGCTCTCGGTGCTACAGCAAAGCATGTAAAAGGCGCTGTAGCTTATAAGTTTTCCCCAGAACAAGCTCTTACTTTAATTAAAGAGATCACAGTTCAGGTGGGAAGAACTGGTGTTTTAACTCCGGTTGCAGAGCTTGAACCTGTTTTTTTAGCAGGAAGTACAATTGCAAGAGCTACTTTGCATAATCAAGAAGAAATTACACGAAAAGATATTCGTATTGGCGATACTGTTTGGATCGAAAAGGGAGGGGATGTAATCCCTAAGGTAGTTCAGGTTGATTTTTCTAAAAGGTTAGAAAATTCATCTCCCTGGTATATGCCTAAACACTGTCCTTGTTGTCACACCCCTACTTTACATGTAGAAGGCGAGGTGGCGATACGCTGTCCTAACAAGGAGTGTTTTAAACAAAAATTAGAAAAGGTGATTTTTTTTGCAAGTAAAGACGCCATGGATATTGGCCACCTTGGTGAAAAAGTTGTCTCTCAACTTTTTGAAAAAGGCTTAGTGAAGAATGTCTCTGATATTTATAGACTTACTAAGAATCATCTTTGTCAGCTCGAAGGATTTAAGGAGAAATCTATTGAAAATCTGTTGGAGAGTATTGAGAAGTCAAAGGCGTGCTCTTTACCTAGATTTATTTTAGCGTTGGGTATTAAGTATGTTGGCGAGGGTACCGCAGAACTACTAGCTAAAACTGCTAGAGATATAGAGAAATTAAGTCATATGACTCAAGAGCAGCTTCAAGAAATTGATGGAGTGGGAGATAAGGTAGCCGAAAGCGTTCGCGAGTTTTTTCTAGATCAAAATCACTTAGAGGAAATTAAAAGCTTACTTGCTTTGGGGGTCCAACCCTCTCCTATGGAAAGCAACTTTGACCAAAGTCATCCTTTTTTTGAAAAAAGCTTTGTTTTAACGGGTTCATTAGAAAACTTTACTCGATCCGAAGCATCACAGTTTATTAAACTAAAAGGAGGAAAAGTTTCTTCTTCTATTTCGGTTAAAACAGATTATCTCTTAGCTGGAGAAGACGCTGGCTCTAAGCTTGATAAAGCAAAAAAACTTCAAGTGAAAATTATTTCCGAACAGGAATTTCAGTCTATGTTGTAGTTGTGGATCTATTTTAATTACACCTTAATTTGATTTAAATTATTATTTTAAATAAACTGTATTTAAAGTGTAATTATTATATAGGTGCCATAGTTATGGAAGAGTCTAATCTTTTAAAGAGTGTATTTATTCCGTTTGGAGAACTTGTCGCTCGTAATATGGCAGACGAGCTTGAAGTGAAAAACGGACTTTTACAACCCAAAGAAGTCTATATCAAGCAAAAGACACAAGATGTTGTGTCCGCAATCGAACAAGAGCTCCTCACTAGAGATGCTAACTTAAATAAAGCAGCCGTTTTACTTCGCGAGCACTTATCTTCTCTTTCTATTTTGCAAAAAGAGAAAATAGAAAAAGAAATGATTGAGGCTGAGAAAAAAGTTGTTGATCTACTTTCTAAGAAACAAGAGGTTAGTAAAGAAGATACTTTTCAATCTCTTTTAGGCTTTTCTAACGAAACCTTGATTTGGATTTATAGTGTGGGTTATCAATTTTTTCAAGAGAAGAAGGGGGATGACGCCTTTGTCATTTTTCAAATGCTCACCACCTTAAATCCCCTCGTCGCAGATTATTGGATAGCGCAAGGATTAACGCAAAAAATGTTACAAAAGGATATAGAGGCTCTTCATTCTTTTTCTATGGCTTCTGTTATGAAGCCGAATAATCCTATCCCCAGATTTCATTCTGTAGATCTTTATTTAAAGTTAGGGCAACTAGATAATGCTAAGTTGGAATTTGGCGCTTTAGAAAAGATCATGGAAATAGGTAATTATTCTGACTTGCGTTCTTTTGTGGATGTACTTAGAAATAAAATTCAATTTGCTAAAACAGGTTAAATTAGGTTTTTTCTATGAGTATCCCATCGGTTGGTCCTTTAGATTTATCAGAAACCCCATTGCTAACGCAATTTGTACCATTTGATTTATCGATTGGCCCTCCCGAGTTATTAGATCTAAGTATTCTTCCTATTAGAGAGAATCCAACACTGGAATTTTGGGGTGGTTGTGGAATAGTGCTTGTTTCCGTTGTAGTTACTACAGTCAGTATGATTGTATTTTCAGGTTTCGGAGGGGGGCTTGGGGGATTAGTAGCTGGGCCATTTGGAGCTTACTTGGGTGGAATGATTGGCTTAGAGCTTGGAAGGCGGATGTCTAGCTTTTTTGTGAGTATTCCTTTAATGAAAGAGGCTTCCGATTTGTTGCATTTAAGTGAAAAAGGAAGAGAAGATCTTCTTAAAGTTGCTGAGTATGGAGCTGTTGGAGTCTTATGCGTAGGAGTCAAAAGGTTATTATGGGAGCCATCGATTTATTTAATGGATCGGATTTCTCGCTTGAGCCTTTTTTCATTGCCTAAGCCAAGTGAAATAGAACTATCAACGTCTTTTGTCGGTGAAATTTTATCAGAAGAAAGTTCTCTTTTATCTGAAAATTCTAGGGAAAGCATTGATCTTCCTATAGAGGGAGGTAACCTTGTTAAAAACTTTAGTTATTTACGTTTTTTTGGAGGAGTTGTTTTAGGGGGTTCTGGTGTTCTTGTCAGTTCGTTAGCCATTTCGCTAGGATGGTTTGTTGGGACCGCTTTAAATCTTAGTTCTCTTGGGATAGTTCCGTCTACTACAGGAACAATACTCAGTGAGTCTTTTGGACGGTTTGTTGTTTTTTTAACAGAATCTATGGGAAATCAAGCCGCGGACTGGCTCGGTATAGAAGGCAAATCCAGGGAAGATTTCCTTGTTATTGTTAAAGAGGGAATTTGGTCTATCCCGCTAGTTATGCTTCAAAATGTGTTCGTGATCATAAAAACAGGGGTTATTAGCAATCAAGACAAAAAGACGACAGAAAGGTATTTGGTGGGGGTTGCTTTACAGTGTTTAAAAAATCAAGAACTGAAACAGTGTACCCCTATTGTAGTAAAGGCTCTTGCTGAAATAGATCCCTCATATAAAGAACTTACAACTGGAAAAATAAATTATAAGATTTTTAGAAAAAAAGTTAAAGGGTTGCTTGGGAATTTAAAAGAGGTTCCTATTGATTCTTGTTTTCATTTGAATTTATCAGTTTTGTATTACAACAAAGGCGATTTATTTAACGCGGAGGAGTTTTTATCTAGAATTCGGTCATGTGAAGAATCTTCTTTACTTAAGTCTGCCGTAGATAAAATTCATCAAATGATTTCTATGAAAAAAATGTTTGGGATCAGCCCGTATTTATGGTTAGTAGATCAAAAATCTATTCAGGAAGAATCAGAGTAGAGAGGTGATTGATGGTGATCAATATAGGCCCGCATAAGAGGGTAGGTACAAATTTTGATAAGTCATGGTTTAAGAAAGCTTTTTAACCAGGAAAGATGAGTGTTTGCATGCCGCTTTGGATGTGTTGAGAGATATTAAAGTTGACTGATTTTTTATTGTTTAAATTTATTTTAAGGGAAATATATGAGCTCGTCTGTTGATCCTGACTCAAGTTTTATACCAGTTGACCCAAATAGACACTCTGATTTTTCTACTTCAATTAGCTCTATGGGGTTATCTTCTGATGTTGATCCTTTTGAAGGAGAGTCTGAAGCCTCTACTTGTTCGAGTGTTTCTGCTGATTCTGTCATGGAATCTAACTTGCAAAAAGCGGGATCGTCGAAGTCGGCACGCTCTGCTGTTACAAATTATACGATGCGAATGTATGAATCATTAAGAAAAAGTTTTCGGGCATTTATAGAAGGCGATGTTCCTGTAAAAGGGCCAACGACATTAACAAGCAGTATACTCCCTTTAGTTGACAGCATAAAAGAAGGACCGTTTTTACGGTGCTTTTTAAAACCGAGTGATACGGCAGACGCAGGAAGAATCGAGCTAAAAATGAATATACGTACAGCTACTACTCTTTTAGAGGGATGGTTATCTCAAGAGGATGAAGGATTAAAATCGAGAATAAATGAGAATCCTAAATCCAAGGAAGCCGTAGATTGGATGAAGTCTATGTTAGCTGAATGTTTTGAAAGTGGAAATAGGCAAGAAGCTTTTGCTATAAGCCAGCTCATATGCCTTTTAGAACCGGAAAATCCAGAACACTGGGAAATGCAAGCCTACTTAGTCGAGGGAAAAGATAAAAAAGAGAAATTTGAGGATGAAGCTAATCGGTTAAGAGCTTCTCCTCAAAGTATTGCTTCTGGTGGATTGGAAGATATAGAAACCCCTGTTCCAATAGCTGAAGAGATTCCTCTTAAACAAGAATATCCTTATGAGTTATTGATTAATAGCGATGATGAACGCGATGATGATAAAGATACTTTTTCTAGCAAAGATTATTCTTATGAGTTGTTACTGCAACAAGATGATGGTGATAGGGGACCTCTTTTACCAAAGAAAACTCATAACTTGCCTTCCAATCCACCTGCCAGCAAGACTAATCCTGTTGAAGAGGTTGAGTGGGGTGATTTTCAGTCGGCTGTTGTTAGAGAACTACCTCCCATACAAGAAGAAAATACTAGTTTAAAGCAGGTTGTCGAAGAAGTTTTTGAGAGAAAGCTGCCAGTTAATAAAGAACCTTCTAAATATGACCAGATTGTAGAGGTTCGTGAGGATACGATACCTGTTGCTAAAAAAGCATTGGCGCCAGCTGCTCTAGTAGCAAAAGGGAAGGCTCTTTTTTCGGATTTTGATCCCAATAGTTTAACATTTTTTCTTCTTTCTTTAAAGAGTGATCTATGGGAAAACTTAGAAAGTAGAGAGGTTTTTCAATCAACTTTAAGCGGTTTAGAAGGAAAAATAGAGCTGACAGAAGAAGAGCAAAAATTAGTAGATTTAGATATTTTACTTAAGGCTTGCTCGTATTTAGAAGAAGATTTAAGAGGTTCTGATCGTAAAGAGGAATTGGAGACCCTTGTTAAAAACGCAGGTAGAGAAAGTGAGTTTAAAAGAAGGCGCCTTCCGCCAAATTTACAAGGATGGATTCGTCGTTTGATGTTAAACCCTATAGATGAAAGCACAGACAAAGGTAGAATTATCCGGCGTGCCTGTACAGTTTTAGGAATACCTGGGATGGACGGAAGGGAGGCTTTGGAAGCAAGGCGAAGGGAGCTAGCAAATCCAAATAGACTAAATATTAGTGATTTAGTTTTGTCTAGTTCAGAGGAAAGGAAAGTAAGCGCGGAATCATCTACTCAATCCGAGATAGAGAGTGAAGAGAGTCCTCTTTCAGCTCCGCCGATAGATACTTCTTTAGAAGAAAGAAATGAGGAGAGAATTTCTCCCAGTTTTTTTCAAAGAAGCCAAGAGGAGGTTTCACCTGAGGTGATCCCCCCCGCTGAAGTTGAGAGGGAAGGCTCTGGACCAGTTTCTCTAAGTAATGAGAGTACTTCTTCCACTCGAGGAGTAGGTGGTATCTCTGCCTCTGATGACGTTATCTATTTTTCTGCCTTAGATGAGGATGATCAACGTCGTCGTCTTTTGGAGGCTAATTCGGAGAGGAAAAAACCTACTTTAGACCAAGAGATTCTTGGTGCAATATCTTCTGAAAAAGGACAGCAAGTGGTCCCTTCTGGGCTACTTACTGCTGTTGGGGCTTTTGGTTCTTTGGTTTGGCAGCGATGTGTTCATGTAGTACAGGATATGATAGATAACTTGACTCCTTTAGAGAGGTTCTCTGAAGGAGAATTTGACTTGCCTCCAATCGTAAGTTCTCCTGAAAATATAACGTCCCCTTATGACGAGTTAAGAAACTTTGTTTCAGCCATGGTTACTCATTTTCCGGATGATATTGTCTCTAAGGTTTTTGTTTTAAGAACGGATCTTTGGAAAGGAAATCCTGATCCGAATAATTATGTGGAGCTGAAAAAATTAAAAGAAGGAGCTAAGGCGTTAGAGACTATTTTAAAAAAAGAAAATTTAACTAAGAGTGAGATAAATGATTTTTTTGGATCTAGCGAAGAACCTGTCGCATTTAGATCTAGCGAAGAACTTATTGCATTAATCAGACGTTTGCAAAATGTAGTAAATTTTGCACGAAACTATCCAGATCAAGCGGAGGCTTTAATTGGGTTAGCGGAGGTTTTAGATTCCGAAAAACTATATCCGATAGATCAAGCTGATATGTTACCAGAAGAAGAGTACCCAGACTTAGAAAGTTCCGCTCCAGAAGTTAAAGAAAGTATTCAAGACGAGGTGAAGGCAGCTAAGGTCTTGCCACCGAGAGATTATAGAGTAGATGATGATAAGTATTTTTTAGATGTTCTTACGCAAAAGCTAATAAATAGATTACTAAAAGGGGTAAAACAAAGCCTAACAGAACTTGAGGTAAATTTAGCCAAAAAGTATTTGTCAGATCAATTAGCCGTAACTACAGAAGTTTTAATGAATGTTTTAAAAGAGCCTGGACTTTCTAAAAAACCTGGGATAAGAACTGAAATAGAAGAATTTTTTAACGGTTCTTCTTCTCCTTATATGGCTAAGGCATTGGATGGCACTTCTAAATATCTATTTTCTAAGGGCGATGTAAAAGCTGCAAGGGCTCTTGATCTTAGCCTTATTTTGCTATCTCCTAAAAATCCTTCAGTGAGTGATTGGATAGACGCAGTAAGCATGAGCTTAGAAGAAAAGTATAAAACGGTATTTAATGCTTTAGTAGAAAGTGCTAAAAAAGCCTAGAATTTCTAGGCTTTTTTTTAAGGTTATGAGCAACAACCAGCAGTAATTAAAGGAAGAGACTCAGGAATGCTGCAATCAGCGGCAAGCTCGGCAATAAGAGTTTGGTGGCTATAGCTATGGATTTTTACTTTTCGCAAGGAACCGACTAAATCAGAGGTTCCGTTAAAAATAACGTTTTTCCAGCATCTAGTACGAGCTTTAAGTTGACCACTTTCTGCATTGTAACTTTCCACTAAGACCTCGACTTCTGTCCCAAGCATCTTTTGTCGTTCTTCTGCGCAGATTTCAGCATGTAAGGCAAGAAGACGTTGAAGTCTTTCTTGTTTTACTTCTTCAGGGACATCGTCTTTCCAACGAAATGCAGGGGTTCCTTTACGTGCACTATACGAGAATATAAAGGCTACAGAGTACCTAATTTCTTTAAATATTTGATATGTTTCTTCGAATTCTTCATCTGTTTCTGTAGGGAAACCTACAATAATATCAGTTCCAAGAGAAACGTTTGGAACGATTTCTCGTAACTTGGCGACTTTTTCTAGATAAGATTCTTTAGTGTAGACCCTATGCATTTTTTTTAATACACGGTTAGATCCTGCTTGGATTGGAAAGTGGACAAATTCACAAAGGGAGGGAAGGTCTCTGATGGCTTCCATGAGCTCTACAGTAATATCTACCGGATGGCTAGTCATAAATCGAATTCTTTCTAAGCCTTTGATCTTATCAAGACGGTGGAGCAAATCATGAAATAGACAGTTCCATTCAGGTTTGTCTTTTCCGTAGCTATTTACGTTTTGTCCAAGTAAGGTGATTTCTTTGTATCCTTTATCTACAAGCAACTGGCATTCTTCGATAATACTTTCTGGAGGTCTTGAAACTTCTTGTCCTCTGGTATAAGGAACGACGCAATATGTGCAGAATTTATCACACCCACGGATAATAGAAACATATGCTTTAACAGGATCATCTCTTTTTGCTACTAGGTAGTCGAGGTTTTCTTCGAACTGGTCATCTGTTTTACAGGTTTGTTTTCCAGATGTTAAAACCTCATCTAAAACTTGATTTAAATCAGTGATGTTATTTGTTCCAAGTATGAAGTCAATGTGGGGGAGCTTACGAAATAAAGAGTCTTTTTTAGCCATAGCCATACATCCTGTGACTCCAATAATTGCTCTTTTTTTCTTTGAACGACCAAGTTGACCAAGCTTTCCCATTACTTTTCTTTCGGCTAGGTCCCTAATAGAGCACGTGTTAAAAATAAGAAGATCTGCCTCTTTTTCTTCCTCTACGCGAGTAAGGCCTCTTTTTTCTAGTTGACCTACCATGATTTCTGTGTCAAGCTCGTTCATTTGACAGCCATAGGTTCTAATAAAAAATGTATCTAATTGTCTCATAGGGATCCTGCTTTAGCTTTTTTTACGAAAATTGTATAAGATTTGGCTTGTTTTAGCAAGAAAACTTCCCGTGTAAGTAAGATTTTTTCTAAAAAAATTTTTTCAACCAATTAGAGATTGGCAAAAAAGAGAGAAAAAAGTATCCTAGGTTTCTTTCATCGTAAATTTTAGGGCTTAACCCATGACTGAACAACAAAAAAAATTAAATACAACAATTCTTCTTACAAAAGAAGAAGCTCAAGCCACACAAAAATGGTTTTTGCTTGATGCTACAGGGAAAACGTTAGGTCGTTTTTCTGCTGAAGTTGCTAAAATCCTAAGAGGCAAGCATAAGCCTACATTTACATCTCATATAGACACTGGAGATGGTGTAGTAATTATTAACGCTTCAAAAATTAAAGTAACAGGAAACAAAGAAGCTCAAAAAATTTATAGATACCATACTGGTGCTATGAGTGGTATGAGAGAGATTCCTTATAGAGTGATGCAGTCTAGAAAGCCTGATTATATTATCCGCCATGCGGTAAAAGGAATGATGCCGAAGACTCGTTTAGGTGAAGCGCAAATGAAAAAATTGCGCATATTTGCTGATGATCAGCATGATTTACAAGCGCAACAACCTGTTGCAGCTCAAATTTAACCCTTTTTAATGGAAATGTAATTAGTTATGCAACAAGAACAAATTGGGATTGGAAGAAGAAAAACCGCCGTTTCTGCTGTACGTCTTAGACCAGGTACTGGCAAAATCGATATTAATGGTAAGAATTTTAATGAATATTTTTTGAACGCGTTACAAAGAGATGTGGTTTTATCTCCTTTTAAGACCTGCCGTTTGTCTCCTGAAAAGTATGACCTTATCATTAGAGTAAAAGGTGGCGGGATTGAAGGCCAAGTAGTGGCTACAAGACTAGGTATATCTAGAGCTCTCGTAGGAGAAGATCTTTCAAGAAGACCTGACCTAAAAGAACAAGGATACCTTACTCGTGATTCTAGAAAAAGAGAAAGGAAAAAATACGGAAGAGCTGGAGCTCGTAAGAGATACCAATTCTCTAAGAGATAGTTTTATTTCAGATTTTTTCTTTCAGAAAACCTCGGATTTTTCCGGGGTTTTTTTGTTTCTATAGAAATTTTAAAATTAATCCTTTTTTTCAATAGCTCCTATAATTCTGTTTAAAGAATTTTTTTAGTCCTGCTGGATTTTGTGAAAAATTAAATAATCTGCTGTCAATGAAACGCAGCTAGAGGTTTAGATAGATACCTAATTCAAAAATTTACGTGAGCGTCAATCCAAAGTAGTTCTAGTTCTTCGGTTGGATAGCGAGTTAGTTTATTTTCCTCTTTGAGTGTTTTAAAAAATGTATTCATTTTGAGGGTGATGTGAGCATACCGTTTTATGATTGATGAGAGGTAGGGCGTTAATGCTTTTGGTAATACGGTCTGAGTTTTACCATTGGCATACGCATTTAAAACTTCATCTAAACGATCTTTCCCAAACATCTTCGAAATGATCCAGGAAGTCAATGCCGTTATCACATAGCAACGATCGTAATTTTGATGGTTTTGAAAGAATTCTAGCTCTTCTTTTGAAAGCGCAAATTGATAGCTGGTTGCTAGTCCAAAATCAGAAAAATAAAGGAGATTGCCATCTGTTAAAATATTATGAAAATGCGCATCAAAGTGCAGTAAGCCTTTGGTATTTATGAATGAGACCGTACTTTTGAGGCTCCGTTCGACTACTTCAATAGCTTTATCAATAGAGCCATCTTCTTTAGTTAATTGTTGGCCAAGCCAGGTATCTAGCGTGTCTGGAATGTATTCAATGAATAATACAAGAAAAGCAGGGGCATTGTGATTAGCTCTAAACCTTTCTCCTATAGCAGAAGAGTTTTTCCAGTATTTAACGTGGTTTTGTAACTGCTGCTCATCTAATGGGGTGTTTGAGTTCTCGTTATTGATAGTACGCCAATGGTATAGTAAGGGGATGTTTTGGGTTTCCCCGGAAAGAACCCATTTTGTGGTCATAATATGAGCTGAGAGCTCTCTCCAAGCGCTAAAACCGCTAGAACCAATGCCATACTGATAGTATAATGGTATATTAAACACGTTTTCCGTTGATTTCGTGTTTTGGGGACTGCCTTCTAACTCATTTAGAGGTGCTTTTTTTATAAATATTGGAACCCCTTCTATTTCTAATTTTAGCGATGATCCCATCCAGAATCTAGCAAAGAGCCTTGTTCGATAAGAGCCGAGATGCTTTCGTTATTCAATTTTTCTAGCTCGAGGGAGATATAGTCGTATCTAGAATAACGGGTTTTTAGTAGGTTTTGATTACATGTGAAATTGGCATTTATCATGTTTTTTCTGTTATGACTATTCATAAAAAAGGCCTAGTAGAAAGAGGTTTTTTCTAAAGTAGAAAATATACACATTAGTTTTATTGATGTTTTTTTTAACTTTTTTTTGCAATTTCATTAATTAAAAATAAAACCAAAAGGGTAGATTATTTCACCTCTATTAATAGGTGAAAGAGGCGTCTTCTAGCGTATTTCTGCAGCTAAAAAAGGTATTTCTGAGGGAGAAAGAAGGTTGAGTGTTGGAATGCAGGAGGGGTCAGTAAGTAAATTACCGTCGATACACTCTGTTAAATGAAATGGTCCTGATCTTGTTCTAGAAAGATCGGAAAGATGCGCGCCACAGCCTAAGGCAAGCCCAATATCTTCAGCCATACTTCTAATGTATGTTCCTTTAGAACAAGAAATACGAAGGGTTAGATGAGGATACTCGTAGTGGAGTATTTGAGTGGTCACTGTGACATCTTGCTCTTTTCTTTCTATTTCAATTCCTTTACGAGCAAGCTCATAAAGTTTTTTTCCTTTTACTTTTTTAGCTGAAAACATTGGAGGGGTTTGTTTGATGCACCCTTGAAAGTTTTCTATGACTTTAATGATTTGATTTTCTTCTGGGATCAAGGAAGAAGTAGCTGTTACTATTCCAGTGCAGTCGTAAGAGTCCGTTCGAGAGCCTAGCTGTAGTGTTGCAATATATTCCTTATCTTGGTTTAAGAACCTGTCGGAGAGTCTTGTACACTCTTTTCCGATAAGTAAAACCATGACACCTGTAGCAAAAGGGTCTAGTGTACCAGCGTGTCCAATTTTTTGTACGTTGAGAAGCTTTCTTAGCATACCAACAAGGCTAAAGGACGTTTTTCCTTTAGGCTTGTTGACAAGAAGAATACCTGATGTTTTATTCTGTAGAGGGTCTTGATTTTTGTTCATTATGGATTTTTGTTAAAATCGTTTCAATAGTCATATGTTTATCTACAGAGTCGTCAAGCTTAAAGCTAAGAGAGGGGAAATATCGCATAACCACTTTTTTAGATGCATTGACGGCAATAAATCCAGAAGCTGATTGAAGAGCATCTAGAGATTTCTTTTTTTCTTCAGGCGTTCCGATAACGCTGATTAACACTTTTGCATGCTGAAGATCTTTGGTAATATTTACAGAGGTGACTGTAATAAGAGATCCAAGTCTTGGATCTCTTACATCATCTCTAACTACCTCGGAAATTACCTCTTTAAGAAGAGAGTTTAGTCTTTCGACTCGTTGTTGAGAAGCCATAGGTTTTTAATTAGGTGAGTTCTTGTTGTAGGTAAATAATTTCATAAGCTTGAATAATGTCGCCTTCTTTAAAGTCATTAAACCCGTTAAGGACGATTCCGCATTCGAAGCCTTTAAGAACTTCTCTTACATCTTCTTTTCCTCTTTTTAATGAGGCAATTGGTCCTTTCCAGATAACTTCTTTATCTCGTAAAAGTCTAGCGTGACAATTTCTCTTAATATTTCCGTCTGAAATTTGACATCCGGCAATATTTCCAATTTGAGATGATTTAAATACTGCCTTAACAAGAGCAGCTCCCATTTCATTTTCTTGTGGAATTTTGTCTAAGAGAGAGAGCATTACAGCGCGAATGTCATCTACTGCATGATAAATGATATCATGTAGACGAATATCCACTTTTGTTTGCTTGATGAGACTTTCTGCATGGCTTTCTATTCGTGTGTGGAATCCTAAAATAGTAGCTTTAGAAGTTGCAGCATACTGAATATCAGATTCAGAAATCTCTCCGATGCCTTCTACAATAAAGTTAACATCCACTTTTTTGGAAGGTAGTTTACGTAGGGAGGATTTAAGAGCTTCTAAAGAGCCTTGAACGTCAGCTTTTAAAATTAAATTCAGTGTTTTTTTGTCGCTAGAATCTACTTTATTTTGCAGTAGTGTTTCCATAGACGCTTTTTTCGTTTGTTGGAGAAGTCCAGTTTTGTGTCCTTCATCTCTTTTTTCAGAAATCTCTCTAGCTTCTTTTTCGTTTTTGACAACGATGAATTCACTTCCAGCAAAAGGAAGGCCTGAGAGTCCTGTAATTTTGACAGGAGTAGATGGAGGAGCTGTTGTTACGTCTTTTCCATGTTCATCTTGCATTGTTTTAACTTTAGCATACAAATGACCAAAAACTAACGCATCGCCAAGGTGTAACGTTCCATTCTGAACAAGAACAGTTGCTACGGCACCAAGGCCTTTGTGCATTTCTGATTCGATGACTGTTCCTCTAGCTCTAGTTGTTGGGTTTGCTTTTAGCTCTAATACCTCAGCTTGCAGGGCAAGCATTTCTAGGAGCTCTTTTACGCCTTCACCGCTTACCGCAGAGCAGTTTACAGTAATGACAGATCCACCCCATGCTTCTGGTAGAAGATTTTGTTCTGCTAGTTGGCGATAAACTACTTCAGGATCGAAGTTTGGCTTGTCGCATTTGTTGATAGCTACGACTAAAGATACGCCGGCTTGCTGCGCTTGTTTAATCGCTTCAATTGTTTGGGTTTTAATTCCTTCGTCACCAGCTACGACAAGAACTACAATATCCGTAACTTCAGCTCCACGCTCTCTCATAGAAGAGAATGCTTCGTGGCCTGGCGTATCCAATACTGTAATAAGACCCACTTGTGTTTGGCATTTAAAAGCGCCAATATGTTGGGTAATTGCTCCAGACTCAGTAGCTGCAACATTAGATTTACGAATAGCGTCGATTAAACTGGTTTTGCCGTGGTCGACGTGTCCCATAAATGTAACAATAGGAGGTCTCAACTCGAGCAAGTTAGCATCGCTTTCTAAGATCTCATTTTTAATTGTTTTATCTGTGATTCGAAGTCTTTCTTCTTCTGTTGTGTTGATAGAGATTTCACATTCAAATTCATGTCCCAAAAGCTGAATAGTCGTTTCATCATCTAAATAATCATTTAGAGTAATAATGACTCCTTGCATAAAAAGTTTAGCAATTAATTGAGAAGCCTTCAGCTTCATCGCTACAGCTAGATCTTTTACGGTAATAGGAAGTCTTATGTTTAGCTCTTTAGGTCTAATAACGTCATCTATAAGTTGTTTTGTTTTTATAGCTTTACGTTTTCTCCATTGCTCATTGTCGCCATCTCTTAGCCCATGTCTATCTCTTGCGTCAAAAGAGCGATCCTGTGAAGTTGTCTTCTTGGCACCTTTGTCTTTGTCTGATGTAAAGTTATTTGTTGGCTTTTTGTACGTCTGGTGCTGTTGAGGGATCTCTTTTCCTGGTTCTTTAATAGGGGGGAGTGGATCTCTTTTAAAAGGCGCTCTAGGCGTGTAAGGACCACTACCTTCTCTTCTAGGAGTGTAAGGAGCTCCACCTTGTCTTGGTGTATAAGGACCGCTGCCTTCACGTCTTGGAGGATAGGAGCCTTCTGGTCTTGGTGTATAGGGTGTATTACTATCTCTTCTAGGAGTGTAAGGAGCTCCACCTTGTCTTGGTGTATAAGGAGCGCTACCTTCACGTCTTGGAGGGTAAGAACCTTCAGGTCTTGGTGTATAAGGTGTGTTGTTGTCTCTTCTAGGAGGATAGGAACCTTCTGGTCTTGGTGTATAAGGTGTATTACTATCTCTTCTAGGAGGATAAGAACCCTCTGCTCTTGGAGTGTATGGGGTATTGTTATCTCTTCTAGGAGGATAGGAGCCTTCTGGTCTTGGTGTATACGGTGTATTGCTATCTCTTCTAGGAGGGTAAGAACCTTCTCCTCTTGGAGTGTAAGGAGCTCCACCTTGTCTTGGTGTATAAGGAGCGCTTCCTTCTCTTCTAGGGGTATAGGGACGTTCATCTTGAGAATTAGAAAAACGTTTTTGGCTATAGTCTCCCTGGCTTGCCGAAGGCTGTTCTTTCGGCGTGATTTTAGGAGCAGCTTTCTCTTCAACAACAGGAGTTTCTTCTTGTTTTTTTGCAGGAGAGGGAGCTGCTGTTTCTACCACTGGAGTTGGTTCAGCTGGAACTTTTGCTTGAACAGGTTCTGGAACTGAAACTACCTCTGCAGCAGGCTCAGTAGGCTCTTGCTTTTCTTTAGGAGGTCTTGTTTTTTTAGGTTGACTCAACTTAAGCGCTTCTGCAAGCTGTGCATTTTTAATATTGAGTTTCAGGTTCTTAGCCAAAAGTTACATCCTTTTTTTTCTAATTTGCTCTAAAATTTTATCTGCCATGTCTAAACTTATTTCTGGTATGTTGGCGAGTTCTTTAGCACTTGCACTGAGTACTTTTCTCAAAGTATCATATCCAGCGCTAATAAGACTTTCAACAATCATGGCACTCATGCCTTCGATAGCTAGTTCTTCGTCAAGTTCTGGATCCTCTAAAGAGGCCATTTTCTCTCTTTCAACATCCATAGCGGCATGGTATTCGCTAAGTTTTTGTATTTGCAATTCAAGACCAAGAAGTTCTCCATTGAGCCTTGCATTTAGGCCTCTTTTGCCTAAAAGAGTAGGATACAATTCGTCTTCAACAACAACAAAAACGGTTCTTTTATCATCCGATAGAGTAATTTTTTTTACTTCTATAGGAGCTAAGGCGTTTTGTAACAATTTAATTGGATCATCGGAGTAGGGCATGATGTCAATTTTTTCATTGTTTAATTCTCTGATCAAGTTTTTTACACGAGATCCTCTTACTCCAACGCAAGCACCCACTGGGTCTACTTTCGCATCAGAAGAACGTACTGCCATTTTTGTTCTGTAGCCAGCTTCTCTTACTATTTTTTCAATAGTAACGGTTCCGTCTTTTAGCTCAGGGACTTCTAGTTCGAAAAGTTGTACTACGAAATCTGGGTGGCTTCTGGAAAGAACAACTTCTGCGCCTCCGTTATCGGTATCTTTTACTTCGTAAAGAAGAGCCTGGACTCGATCCCCTACGTTGTATTTTTCTGTTCTAGGATAAAAACGTTCAGGGAGAATGCCTTCGACTTTTCCAAGATCAACAATGAGGGTGTTTCCACGAACGATTCGTTTAACTGTTCCTGAAATAATTTCGTTGATTCTATGTCGGTATTCTTCGCAAATAACGTCTTTTTCTGCTGTTCTAAGTTTTTGTGATATAACTTGTTTAGCTGTTTGCGCAGCAATTCTTCCAAAATCAGCCGGCGTGATAATTAAATCAACCCAATCTCCAACGGAACAATCAGGATGTAGAACTTGAGCGTCTTTTAGAGAAATTTCTTCGTTTGGGATGGTAACGTTATCTACAACTTCTTTTTGTGCAATTACGTTAATAGCTCCCGTTTTTGGATTCATGGAAACGGATACGTTAAGAAAATCTTTTACGCTTTTACGGGCTGCTGTTTTAAGAGCCTCTTCTATCGCATCTACGATGATATCTCTTTTGATCCCTTTTTCGCGTTCAAGGTATTCAAAGATGGCAAGTAAATCTTTATTCATCATTTTAACAGCGCGGAGATAGGAAACGCTGCTCCCAGTTAAATTATTTAAAATGTCAGAGGTTTTGATACCTCTGACACTTACCTTTTAAGGACTAATACTATTCAAAAGGAAGAGGGGATTAAGCCTCTTCTCCTGCAGTTTTTTCTTCACTTGTTTCGGAAGTGACTTCTTCTTCAGATTTCTTTTTTCTTTTAGCTGCAGGTTTTTTTGTAGTACCGACAACAATATCGTCTCTATTATGGTTGTTTTTGTCTATTAAATATTCTTTAATTGAAAGAGCGATTTTTTTATGTTCAGGATCTAATTTAATCACTTTTGCAGTGATTTCATCACCTTTATTAATCACTTCTTCGACTTTACCAAATGGTTGATCAGAAATCTCTGTTACGTGAACAAGAGCTTCAATTCCATTTGTTAACTCTACAAAAGCACCAAACGCTGTTATTTTAGAAACTGTTCCTTGAACAAGGCTTCCAACTGGAATCTTTTTCTCTATAGATTCCCAAGGATTGTTTCCTAATTGTTTAACGCCTAATGTGATTTTTTTGCTTTCTTTATCTACAGATAAAACAACAGCTTCAACTTTGTCACCTTTTTTCAAAACTTCTGAAGGGTGAGAAACTTTTTTAATCCAGCTTAGGTCAGAAATGTGAATAAGACCATCAATACCTGGTTCGAGTTCAACAAAAGCTCCGTAGTTTGTTAAATTGCGGATTTCTGCTTCAACACTGCTGCCAATAGGGTATTTTGCGTCTACATCATCCCATGGATTTTTTTCTGTTTGTTTAATTCCTAAAGAAATTTTACCTTCTTCTTTTTGGATAGATAAAACGATAGCAGTTACGTCATCGCCTTTTTTCACAATTTCGCTAGGATCAGAAACGTTCTTTATCCAAGACATTTCAGAAACGTGGATAAGACCTTCAATGCCTGGCTCGATTTCAATAAAAGCGCCGTAAGCGACTAAATTAACAATTTTACCATGAATTTTTGTTCCAATAGGGTATCTTTTTTCGATTTCTTCCCATGGATTACTTTCTTTTTGTTTCATTCCAAGAGCGACACGACCTTTGTCTTTGTCTACATGAAGAATGATAACTTCGAGTTCTTGTCCAAGTTGTACCATTTCAGAAGGATGTTTAATGCGCTTCCATGTCATGTCTGTGATGTGTAGTAGGCCATCGATACCATCTAGATCAAGAAAAACTCCGAAGTCAGTGATGTTTTTTACTACACCTGTGCGAACTTCTCCCTCTTGAATATTTCCAAGGAGCTCTGCTTTTCTAGAAATTCTTTCTTCTTCTAGGATTTCACGACGAGATACAACAATGTTTTTGCGCTCTCCGTTAATTTTAAGTATTTTGAATTCGAATTCGTATCCAATGTACTCGTCTAGATTTTTAATTCTCTTATTGTCAATTTGAGATCCAGGTAAGAAGGCTTCCATTCCGATGTCGACCATTAAGCCGCCTTTAACTTTACGGAGAACTTTTCCTTTAACGATAGATCCTTCATTGCAATTTGTGCTGATGTGTTCCCATTGTCTTTGTCTTTTTGCTTTATCTCTAGATAAAACAATTTGACCATCTTCACCTTCGGTTTGATCTAAAAATACTTCGATCTCTGTTCCTAGAATAAGTTCTTTAGGCTCAGAAAATTCTTGAATTGGCACGAGCCCTTCTGATTTAAGTCCTACATCGACGACTACAAAATCTTTAGTCAATTCAACAATGACGCCTTTTAAAATTTGACCGGCGGTCATTGATGAGATGCATCCTTCTGTAGAAGCTTCTTCTTTTTTGCTTAGTAATTTTTTGAATTGACTGAAATCTTCTTCTTTGTAATCGACGTCGTCGATTATTTTGCAGCAATTCCAATCATAGGTTGAATGTTTAGACATGTTAAGGGTTTCTCCTAGTTTTTACGTTACAGGTGAGAGTGTAGCAAGCGTAATGTAAAAAATCAATGCCATTTTTTAGACGTTCTGTTTTTTTAGGAGGGTTTCACTGTTTTTTTAAATGCAATTTGCTTATCAATCTAAAATATCTTATATTTTGCCGCTGAAAGTACATCTTAATATGGTGGTTTTTTTAATGGAAGACAGGGTTTTAGTTCTAAAGTTTGGGGGCGCTTCGGTTGCTAGTCCGGATTGTTTTGCACGGATTGCTGATATTATTATAGATAGGCAAAAAACTTATTCTAAAGTGGTTGTTGTGGTTAGTGCTATGGGGGATACCACAGATGATTTATTGAGCTTAGCCAAGCAAGTACATCCTCATCCTCCTAAAAGAGAGCTAGACATGCTTGTTTCTGTCGGTGAAAGAATTAGTATAGCTCTTTTGGCTATGGCTCTTTCTTTAAAGGGAATGGATGCTATTAGTTTAACTGGGAGTCAGTCTGGCATCATAACTACAGCAGATCACTCGGAAGCCAGAATTGTGGATGTTAAGCCTTTTAGGATTTTAAAACACCTAGAGGAAGGTAAAATAGTCATCGTGGCTGGTTTTCAGGGAATGAGCTCTTTAAAAGAAATTACAACCCTTGGAAGAGGCGGATCTGACACTTCTGCAGTTGCTTTAGGAGTATCTCTAGGGGCTCTTAAAGTAGAGTTTTTTAAGGATGTTAAAGGTGTTTATTCGGAAGATCCTAAAAAAAATCCTGATAGTAAGTTTTTTTCTTTTTTAACCTATGAAGAGGCTTTGTCTATTATGAGGGCTGGTGCTGAGATTCTTCATGTGAGAGCTTTAGAGCTGGCGTCAAAAAACAGTCTTCCGTTATATGTTCTTTCTTTTAACGATCCGAATAGTGGGGGGACGCTGATTTCTTCTTTTTCGGTTTTGGAAGGTAACCCTATTTATGAATAAGGGGGGTAGATGTTTCTTGTTTCGAATGCGGCGTTACTAGATATCCAAGTTTCGCCAACAGGCGATCTTGCTTATGATCATATTGTTGTTTCCATTATTCGAAACGGACTGAAAAAATTATCTTTGTCTTCTTCGTTTTTTACTAAAGAAAGTTTTGATGAGCTTACTCCTGTGGTCAAAATGCTTCCTTTTTCAACAGGCGATGGAGGGGTTGTTTTATTAGTTTGCTCTTTTTATCCGGGTGTCGAGAATTTTTTTTATGAAATGCTTGCGAAGTGGCTTTCTCCTGGAAAAAAAATGGCTTTTCATTCTTTTGGTAGTTGGACTTTTTCTTTTAAGTCTTTTTCTGATCGCTTATTTGTTTTTTTTAGAGGCTCGTTTTTTTTGCGAAAATAAATTTGAATGGGAGCTTGTTTTTAATCGATTTCCTCACGTTGAGCCGGAAATTAGGTTGGGCGCCTTATCAGTTTATCAAGGAAATAGAGTTCTCGATCGAAAGGGGTGTTTTTCTTCTGAAAAAAATTTAGTCATTCATGAAAGGATTTCTTCGCTTATTCATCGGAGGCCTAACGAATTTGACTATGATGTTTTTGGGCAAATGCAATATTTTTTCGCTAATTGCAAGGAAACTTTTAAGCAAATTCGAGAATCTCAGCATCTCACCCGTATGGTTTGTGTTTTCTATTTGTTTAGAAAGGGACTCAGGCGATTAATAGAAGAAACCCCAGCTAAAAGGCATGTGAGTTTTAAGCTTAGTCAAGTTCGAGTGCATTCTCCTTTTGGGGTAAAAAAGGTATTGGGTGTTTTTGTGGGTCTTAACTTTTTAAAACCTTATGAAATGTTTGAAGAAAGGCATCTTATTAAAGCCCTGAAAGAGCATTTGCCTGGCGTAGAAATTGTAGAGGGGTCTCAGTTTGAATATGTAAATAAACAAGATAAAATCTATATTTTTTATTTGGAAGTTGAGCGAATGGGGGATGCTTTTTTTTCTTTTTCTGAAATGCGTTATTTGAGGAAAAGATTTCCTTTTGTTTTGGAGAATCAAATCGAAAAATTAATGCCTTCTGTTTTTATGCCTAGAAATGAGGAGGAGGTCATGAAAAATATTTTAATTTTGAGTGACCAATTAAAGTACGTAAAGGATATTCCTCAAGGCTATATTTCTTTTCAGGAGCAAACAGATGTAGAGTTGACTTTTACAATTATTCTTCTGCGTATTTTACCGGTAGGATCTTACCTGTCTCTTAAGGAAATTTTCAAAAAAAAATCTTCTCGATTTGTTTTTGTTGAAGACCGTGTTAAAAAGGTCGGTTTGCTTAGGGGGAAATATTATAAGGAAGCCACAGTGTTTCGTTTGCAGATACCTAAATCTTTTTACCTTAGAAGAGATCACTCATTGAATTTATGGAAAGCTAGACAGGATGTTGTGAATGAGATTCAGCGTGTTGTTGGTGATTTTAGAGACTATAATGGGGGTATGATCGCTAATCAGATGGAGAACTTATATGTTTTTAAAAAAATGTGTTCTTTAAATGATGGTAGAGACGAGTTGGATGTGGAGAATTTTTTTTATTCTGTATTTCCTGTGGAAATGCGTAGTGTAATAGACCCTGTTCTGCTTAAAATCTTATATGATTTTTGGGGGGCTTTTACTTCTAGAGAAGCTTCGATCGATAAGAGGCTTGAGTTTGATGCTCGAAAGGGAGCGGTTGTTTTTTTACTTCGGCTTATAGATCAAAGGGAGAAAGAGGGTTTTAAGACTTTTATCGATGGGTTAGGATTGAGTTCTTCTCAATCTCTTGTTTTTTACTCTGAAAAAGATGGGGGCTTGTATTTGGGGTATATTTTACTCGGACTTTCTTCTTCTTATCTAGACCAGCTTATGAAAAAATTAAGAAACATTGAATTTTTAAGCCAAGAATTGGTATCTTCTCTCTCGATTAAATTGGAGAATTTACATGGCTAAGAAAGAATCGATTTTGATTGCCCCTTCTATATTAGCAGGCGATTTCGGTAAGCTTGCGGAAGAAGCGAAAAGAGCAGAGGATGCTGGCGCAGATGCGCTGCATTTAGATATTATGGATGGTCATTTTGTACCTAATTTAACCTTTGGGCCAAGAGCTGTTGCATCGATAAATCGAGCAACTAATTTATTTTTAGACGTCCATTTAATGGTTTATAATCCATTTGATTATGTGGAGAAATTCGTTGAGGCGGGAGCGGATCGAATTACCTTTCATTTTGAAGCAACTGAAGATGTAGAAGATACTTTAAGGTTTATAAAACGTTGTAATGTAGAGGCTGGATTAGCATTTTGCCCCGAAACATCTCTTTCCTTAATTCCGAAGTATTTAGATAAATGTGATTTAATTTTGATTATGACCGTTAATCCTGGATTTGGTGGACAAGAGTTTATCGAGGAAGCCTTAGAAAAGGTTGAGTTCACAAGAGGTCTTTGTGATCGTTTGCGACTTCGCAAGGGCGGGGTATCTGTGCAAGAAGGTCAGCCTATTGATTCATTGCCTCCTGTTTTGATTCAGGTTGACGGGGGAATCAACGCTGAGACGGCTAAGCGATCAGTGGCTGCTGGGGCTAATGTTTTAGTGTCTGGTAGTTATTTATATGGATCTAAAGATATGAAAAAAGCTATTTTAGAAATGAAAAATGTATAGTTTTTTGTTTTTATCTGGGGGGCTATGAAAAAAAAAGTAGTTGTAATAGGCGGGGGAACTGGAAATTTTACAGTGCTTGTTGGTCTTAAAAATCACAATGTAGACATCAGTGCGATTGTTTCTATGGCAGATGACGGTGGAAGTACGGGTGTTTTACGTGATGAACTTGGTGTTTTACCTCCTGGCGATGTTAGGCAGTGTTTAGTTGCTCTTTCTAATTCTTCTTTGATGATGCGCTCTTTGATGAATTATCGGTTTGAACAAGGTGGGTTGGGGGGGCATAGCTTTGGCAATCTTTTTTTATCAGCTTTGGAGAAGGTTACAGGTAGTTTTGAAAAAGCAATCGATGAGGTAGGTAAAATTCTGTTCATCAAGGGCAAGGTTATCCCCGTGACGATTCACCAAGTTCGACTTAAGATGATTTTGAATAATCGAAAAGTGCTAGAAGGTGAGAAAGAAATCTATCTATCTAGAGAAATCGACCAAGGGTATAAAAGTATTTTTTTAGAACCTTATGCGAAGGCTAATCCTAGGGCTATTGATGAAATAGCTAATGCTGATCTTGTTGTAATAGGACCGGGGGGCTTGCACACGTCGCTTATTCCCAATTTACTTGTAGAAGGAGTTTCCGAAGCTTTAAGAAAAAGCCCTGCAAAAAAAGTATTTGTTGTGAACTTGATGAACAGAAAAGGACAAACCACAGGGTATCGTGTTAGCTCGTATTTAAACGAGATGAAAAAGTTTATTGGATCTGATGTTTTTGATTATGTTATAGTAAATAGCGCAAAGCCAGCTCCACATTTAATTGAAATGTATGCGGAAGAGGGTGAATTAATTACGAACGATTTACTTTCAGATGATAGAGTTATTTCTACTCCGTTACTTGGTGAATTTAAGGAAGGCCCTAAAGTTGATTTAATGAAAAGAAATTTAATACGACATGATTCTAAAAAACTCGCACAACGGTTGATGGAAATTGTTAATAATCTTTGATTTAGACGATACTTTAGTAGATACTTCAGGCTTTGTTACTCCTAAAAAGTTAAAAGACGCATTGATCCGTATGCAGGACGCAGGCTGTCCAATAAAAGATTTCAATGTTGCTTTGCAAGCTTTATTGGAACTGAATCAAAAAGCAAAAAGCTCTAAAGCTGCATTGCAGAAATTTATTGAAATAGAGGGGATTTCTGAAAATTTCTTTTTGATTGGCCTTCAAGAGGTTTATGAGTCTTCTTTAGGGGATTTGGCCATACCTGCTTTGCAGGGGGCGACTGAAGTTCTTTCTTTTTTAAAAAAAGAAAATACATTAGCTTTAGTCACTATAGGAAAAATAGATCGTCAGTTAGAAAAGTTGAAAAAAGCTGGTATTGATTCTTCTATTTTTTATAAAATATTGTGTTTGGAAGATGGAAGTAAGGGAAGTTCTTACATGGAGTTGATCCAGGATCTTTGTATTCCGGCTTCTAATGTGCTTGTTTGTGGAGATCGAGTGGAAGTGGACTTATCCCCTGCAAAGCAGATGGGGTGTACGACGGTTCATATGAAAAGGGGAAGAGGGGCATTAGAGCAGCAGTCTCATGGAGAGATTGTTGATTTTACAATTACACATCTTTCTCAGGTTGTGGATATTTTTTTGAAACTAAGCAGATAAGTAAAGAGGATTAATGGCTAGTAATAATCAGATTTCTCCGGGAATGACGATTGCTCTTGATGATAAGATCTATCGGGTGGAGTCTTGCGTTAAAGTAACAGTAGCGAAGGGTGTTCCTTTCATTAAAACTAAATTAAAAGATTTAGTCTCTGAAGACGTGATAGAAAGGAACTTTAAATTAAATCAGTCGGTGGAAGAAGTTACCTTATCTGAAAAAAAATTAGAGTTTTTGTATTTAGAAGGAAAAGATTATCTTTTTTTAGATGTGGGACAATTAGAGCAAATTTTGGTTCCGTACTCTGTGATTGGGGATAAAGTGAATTATTTAAAAGAAGGAATAGAAATTAAATCGACATTTTATGGCGATTCTATTTTTTCAGTTGAATTACCTCAGTTTTTGGAGCTTATGATTGTAAAGACTGATGCGATAGAAAGTCGTGCTCACGTATCTAATGCGCATAAAATGGCTGTTTTGGAAACGGGAGCAAAAGTAGAAGTGCCGGCATTTGTTGAGTCAGGCGATATTATTAAAGTAGATACACATACGGGTGAATATGTACAGCGTGTGTAAACAGTTAGGAGTAAGTTCGTGGATTTAAAGCAAATAAAAGAATTGATGGCCGCGATGGAGAAATCCGGCGTAAAGAAAATTTCTATAAAAGAAAAGACCGGTTTTGAATTACAGATTGAGTGCCAAGATGAATTTTCTCATCACACAGTATCTCATCACCATCCAGTGGCGCACCACCCAGCGGCATTTATACCGCATCCTCTTTCAAGACCCCATGAAGTTGCGCATGCGCCAGCTCCTGTTTCTCAGGTAGAGCATACAGCGCCTGCTAAAGCTGTAGAAGGGAAGTTTGTTACTTCTCCTATGGTTGGTACACTGTATCTAGCGGCATCTCCAGAGCACCCAGCTTTTGTGAAAGTTGGTGATAAGGTAGAAGCTGGGACTGTCGTTTGTATTATTGAGGCGATGAAGGTTATGAACGAGGTGAAGGCGGGTATGAGTGGAGTGCTCGCAGAGGTGTGTCTTGAAAATGGGCATCCAGTAGAGTTTGGCACAAAATTATTCCGAATCGTATAGGATTTTCATGAAAAAAGTATTAATTGCGAACCGTGGGGAAATTGCTGTACGGATTATTCGAGCTTGTCATGATATGGGCTTACAAACAGTAGCAATTTATTCTCAAGCAGACGCTGAAGCTTTGCATGTTCTACATGCAGATGAGGCTATTTGTGTAGGAGAGGCTCCTTCTCAAAAATCATACTTGAAGATTGCGAATATTTTATCTGCTTGTGAAATTACAGGAGCGGATGCGATCCATCCCGGATATGGCTTTCTTAGTGAGAATGCTAATTTTGCTTCTATTTGTGAAAGCTGTGGGGTTTCCTTTATAGGTCCTTCTCCTGAATCCATTTCTCTTTTAGGAAATAAGGCCGCGGCAAAAGCAACAGCTAAAAGTGTAAAATGTCCTATAATTCCAGGATCTGATGGGATAGTTGAAGATGCGGCAGAAGGATTAAAAGAAGCTAAGCGATTAGGTTTTCCTATTTTTATTAAAGCTTCAGCCGGAGGCGGTGGAAAAGGAATCCGTATTGCTTATGACCCTGATGAGTTTGTTCGTCAATTTGCAGCAGCAAGAGCAGAAGCAGAAGTCAGCTTTAATAATCCTGATGTCTATTTGGAAAGAATGATTGTTAATCCAAGGCATATAGAAGTTCAGGTTA
The DNA here is from genome assembly GCA_964455905.1 of uncultured bacterium. Lineage (GTDB taxonomy): Bacteria > Chlamydiota > Chlamydiia > Chlamydiales > Rhabdochlamydiaceae > CAIJXB01. The sequence continues at coordinate 13,111 of CAYVYN010000007.1, read as the reverse complement.
TTGGTGATAAACATGGAAACTATGTCTATTTAGGCGAAAGAGACTGCACTATTCAACGAAGAAGACAGAAGTTAATAGAAGAAGCTCCTAGTCCTATCTTATCTCCAGCTTTAAGAAAGAAAGTAGGAGAAGCTGCTGTTGCTATCGTAAAGGCTGCTGGCTATCATTCTGTGGGTACTGTAGAGTTTTTGCTCGACGAGGAATTGAACTTTTATTTTATGGAAGTAAATACTCGTATCCAGGTAGAACATACCATCACTGAGGAACTCACTGGTATTGATCTTGTTAAAGAGCAGATTAAAATAGCTATGGGAGAAAAGCTGCAGTATAAACAAAAAGATGTTATTCCTAAGGGACATGTCATTCAGTTTCGTATAAATGCAGAAAACCCTTCTAATAACTTTGCGCCTTCACCAGGATTGCTTGACTATTATATTCAGCCAGGAGGTCCCCATGTTCGTGTTGATAGCGCTTGCTACGCAGGATATAGAATACCTCCTAACTACGATTCTATGATTGCTAAGTTGATTGTCAAAGGAGAAGATCGCGCTGCAGCAATTGCAGTTGGAAAAAGAGCTCTTAAGGAGTTTCATATTGGAGGGGTGCATTCGACGCTTCCTTTCCATCTTTTTATGTTACAAAATCCTAAGTTTTTAGATCATGATTATTGTATTACATACATTGATCAATTAATAGCGGATGGTTGTGACTTTAAAGAGCATCCAAAACGATGAAGCAGCTATTGCTTTTTTGGATATGTTTTTTTCAAATGCCACTTTCCGCTCTTATCATAAGCGATCAAGAGCGGAAATCTCTCGGGTATATAGGTGATTTAACCGAGGAAGAAATTGAGTGGCTCGTTATGGAAACAAGAAAGCCTCCTGAAGATATAGAGGTTGCAAGAGCTAGATGGAAGAAACTCCAGGAAAAGGAGTGGGTTCCTTTTTATGAGTCTCCTTGGGAAGATGATCTAGAAGATTAGCTTTAATATTTTTTTATAGTAGTAGTTTCTATAGAGAGATTTTTCTTTACTTAGTTTGTAGAGGCGAATCTCTTTTCTTTTTTTTATATCTAATAAAAACTGTTTTTTTTGCATTTCAGATCAATTGATTGATTTTCTTTAAATGAATTTAATTGTGATTTTAGATTTGCGGATGCTCGAATAGTTTTTTTATTTTTTCTATTAAGGCTAGTTTTTCGCTTTCCTTATATGTCTTTCGAATAGGATGATCCCAAACGGTCGAGGGCCATGCCGGGTCTTCTTGGTATCTTGCAATGATGTGAATGTGAAGTTGAGGTGTTTTATTTCCTATTGCCGCAACATTTAGTTGCTTAGGTTGAAAATTATTCCATAAAACAGTTTGGGCTATATGCATTTCTTGCATGAGCAGGAGCTGATCTTGTAAAGATAACTCCATCATGCGTGAAACTCCAGTTCGTCTCGGTACTAAAATTAACCACGGGTAGTGTTTTTCATTTTCTAGAAAAACTCGGCAAAGAGGCAGATCTAAGATAAATATTTTTTCCTTGAAATTTGGATGAGTTTCAAACGTCATAGCTAAACCTTTTAATAAAAAAGTTGGGAGTCTGTTCTTCAGATAGGTTTTCTAAGGTTTTTTCTTTTCCTTCGTTGTGTATTCTGTGCGCGGTTACTCCTGTCTCTATAACAAGAGCAGAGCTCATTCCAAATTTTTTAGCTCCACGAATGTCTGTTTCGGGTGTATCTCCAATCATTAAAATATCAGAGGGAGTTATAATACCAAGCTTTTCAAATTGTTTCATTGCTTGGCTATACGCTTTTTTAAAGGGTTTCCCAATATAAAAAACTTGTCCTCCTAAGCTTTCATACAAAGAAGCAATACTTCCTTGTCTAACGACAAAGCGAGAAGGAGAGCCTTCTTCAGCAAATCGGTCTGGGTTAGCACAGATCATTGGGATGTTTTTGCTTTTTATTTTTAGTATTTCTTCTAAGAATACTTTAGGGTCGATTTGATCTTCGCCGTTAATATGTGGTATGGAGATGTATGCGAAGTCAGCTTCTTCTAGAAGAAAGGTTTCTTCATAGATTGTATCTTGAAAAATCGCTATGTGAGGGGAAAACTTAGGATGAGGTTTGCCAAAAGTCATAAATGTTTTCCTCGGAGTTGGAAAAGGAATCTCTTGTTTTAAGAATACCTCGTTGGCGATTTGTCCAGAGGTAAGTAAAAAATGAAAGTGTTTTCCTTGTAAGAGGCCGTGAGACTCAAGTTTTGCTATTTCTTTTGAAGATAACTGAGTAGAATTTGATAAAATACCGACAACTTTTCCTTGTGCAACGAGGGTTTCCATCGCAATTTTGGAGCCGGGTAAAAGACCAAGCGCATTACCTGCCCAAAAAACACCATAGGCATCGAGTAGAATTGCTTTGAATGAGCCTGTGACATCTTCTAGCTTGTCTAAAAAGGGTTGTTGCATGTTTTTCATATGAGCTTTTTAAGGGATTTGTTGCTTTTAATATACTAATAAGAGAAATTTTTTAGCAACTTTGTAGAAAAAACAATTATAAGAAGCTAAAAAAAAAGAAAAATGGTATGTGTTAAGATATGGCTAAAAAATATGACGAGAGTACCATCTTATCTTTAAATGCATTAGAGCATATTCGATTGCGCTCAGGCATGTATATAGGTCGTTTAGGAGACGGTTCGAATCCAAACGACGGTATTTATATTATGCTCAAAGAGGTGATTGATAATGCTGTTGATGAATTTATTATGGGATATGGCAAAGAAATTACTATTACACTAAACCCTAAAACTTCTACTGTTTCTGTAAGAGACACTGGAAGGGGGATTCCTTTAGGGAAAGTAATTGATTGCGTAAGTAAAATTAATACCGGCGCTAAATACAACGATGATGTGTTTCAGTTTTCTGTGGGGCTAAATGGAGTTGGAACTAAAGCTGTAAATGCACTGTCGTCGCATTTTGTGGTAAAGAGTGTACGAGAGGGTGAGTTTATTGAAGTACATTTTAGCAAAGGGATTTTACAAAATCAGAAAAAAGGTAAGACGAAAGAAGTAGATGGCACATGGTTTGAATTTATTCCTGATGTCGAGATTTTTAAAAAGTTTTCCTTTCAAAATGACATTATTCTTAAACGCCTTTGGCATTATGCTTATTTAAATACTGGACTTACTTTAATTTTTAACGAAGAAAAAATTCATTCAAAAAACGGTCTTTTAGATCTTTTAAATGAAGAGGTGAAAGAGGATCGTCTCTATGAACCACTTCATTATAGAGGGAAAACGGTTGAATTTGCTTTCTTACATTCATCTAGTTATGGCGAATCGTATTTTTCTTTTGTAAATGGGCAGTATACGCAAGATGGAGGAACACATCTTTCTGCTTTTAGAGAAGGGATTCTTAAGGGAGTCAACGAGTATGCTAAGAAAAACTTTCAGGGGATTGATCTTCGTGAAGGGATTGTAGGCACAATTTTAGTAAAGGTGAAAGATCCTGTTTTTGAATCGCAAACAAAAAATAAGCTCTCGAATAACGAGGTGAGAGCTCCTATTGTTCAAGAAGTAAAAGACGCAGTGCAGAACCTTCTTTACAAAAACGAAGAGTCTGGAAAGAAAATTATAGAGAGAATCCTTTTCAACGAAAAGTTGAGAAAAGAGTTGTCAGCTGTAAAAAAAGAAGCCAAAGAAAAACAAAAGAAGATTTCTTTTAAGATCCCTAAACTGCGCGATTCGAAATATCATTATGGGGATGGAAGTAAACAAGGCGATGATTCTGTTATTTTTCTAACAGAAGGAGAGTCTGCTTCGGCTTCTATTGTTATGAGCCGAGATCCTTTCACTCAGGCCGTGTTTTCTCTTCGAGGCAAGCCTCTTAACGTACATGGAATGAAATTAGATCAACTTTATAAGAATGAAGAGATGTACAATCTTATGTCTGCTCTTAATATAGAAGAAGATCTTGCAAATCTTCGATATAATAAAGTGATTCTTGCCACAGATGCTGATGTAGATGGTATGCATATTCGTAATTTGTTGATTACTTTTTTTCTTACATACTTTGAAGGGCTTGTTTTACATGGACATCTATACATCTTAGAAACACCGCTTTTTAAAGTGCGAAATAAGGAAAAAACTATCTATTGTTATTCTGAAGAAGAAAAAGAGAAAGCTGAGTCTTTATTGAAAAAAGGTGTTGAAATAACCCGTTTTAAGGGTCTTGGAGAAATTTCTCCAGATGAATTTAAACAGTTTATCGCAAAAGACATTCGCCTAGTTCCAGTCCTTATTGAAAAGTTATCTGATGTGAAGCCTACTTTGGAATTTTATATGGGTAAAAACACTCCCGCAAGAAAGAATTTTATCATGCAGAACCTGGTAAAAGAAGATGGATGATTTAAAATATCAAATGAAGGATCACTTCATTAAATACGCTTCTTATGTCATTTTAGATCGTGCCATTCCGAATGTCGTTGACGGGCTTAAGCCTGTGCAGAGGCGTATTCTAGAGATTCTCTGGAGGCAAAGTGACGATAAATTACACAAGGTAGCTAATATCGTAGGGCAAACGATGCAGCTGCATCCTCATGGAGACGCTCCGATTTATGAGGCTCTTATCAATTTAGCTAACAAAGGGTATTTGTTAGATAGACAAGGTAATTTTGGCAATATCTATACAGGAGATCCTTCTGCAGCAGCTAGGTATATAGAAACTAGACTTTCTCCTCTTTCAAGAGAAACTCTTTTTAATCCCGATATCACAGAAAAAATACCTTCTTATGATGGAAGGAACGCTGAACCTGTTACTCTTCCAGCAAAAATCCCTCTTCTTTTAATGCAGGGAGCTGACGGAATAGCTGTAGGAATGGCAACTCGTATTTTACCTCATAATTTTACAGAACTTTTAGAAGCCGAAATAGCTTGTATTGAAGGAAAAACCTTTAAAATTTTTCCAGATTTTCCGACAGGGGGAATCATGGACAAAAGCGAATATAATAAAGGCAAAGGAAAAGTTAAGCTGCGCGCCAAGATTGAAATTAAAGATCCTAAGACTTTAGTGATTCGAGAAATTTGCTATGGAACGACGACTGAAAGCTTAATTCGTTCTATCGACGAAGCTGCTAAAAAGGGTAAGATTAAAATAGAAAGCATTAGCGATTATACGACAAAAGAGGTGGAGATTGAAATAAAGTTACCTCGAGGACAGTACGCTGAAGAAATGCTAGACGCTCTATATGGATTTACAGAGTGTGAGGTTTCTTTAACATCTCAGGTGATTGTTATTAAAGAAGGGATGCCTTGGGAAACAGATGTTCATGAAATCCTTGCTTATAACGCTATGAAGTTAGTCGGGTTTTTAAAAAGAGAGCTAGAAATAGAGCGTGATAGACTTTTAGAGAAGATTTTTTATAAAACGCTAGAGCGAATTTTTATTGAGAACCGTCTTTATAAAAAAATAGAAACAGTGAAGACTCTAGAAGCGATACATGACACCTTAGAAGCTTCCTTAAAGCCTTATAGAAAAAAACTAGCAAGAGATCCTACTCATGAAGATAGGGAAAGGCTTTTGCAAATACCGATTAGGCGTATTTCGCAATTTGATATCAATAAAAACAAAGAAGAAATTACTCTTTTAGAAGAGGCTCTTAAAGACGTAGAAAAGAGCTTGCGAAATGTGAAAAAATACGCTATCGAATATCTAAAAAAACTAATTGTAAAATTTGCAAAAGAGCATCCTCGTAAAACACGAATTAAAGCCATTGAAGAAATAGATCGTAGAGCTATTGAAACAAAAGAAATTAAAGTCGGATTTGATCTTGAGTCTGGTTTTGTTGGAATAAAAGTTTCAGGAGCAAACTATTTTTCTTGTACTAATTTTGATAAGCTTCTTCTTGTTTTTAAAGATGGCACTTACAGAGTCGTAAATATTCCAGAAAAACAATATTTTGAAGGGGTTGTTTTCGTAGGTGTTGCTGATAAAAAAACAGTGATTAATGTCGCTTACAAAAACAAAAAAAATCAGCAGCTCTGGGGGAAGCGTTTTATTGTAGATAAATTTATCTTAGATAAGAGTTATCCTTTTTTAGAAGAGGGCGCTGAATTTCTTTGTCTTTCCTCTGATCATCATGCTTGTTTAGAAGTGCACTTAAGTGGAAAAACTAAAGAAAAAAGCATTAAAAAAAGTTGCTCTTTTAAGGATGTTCTAGTGAAGTCGCCTCGTGTGAAGGGGACTTGTCTTATGGAAGAAAAAGTTAAAAAAGTAATATTCAAAGAATAATAAAAAAATAATTTGAATAAATCAGGCTTCATTGTTAAGATCCGGTTTTTATCTGTCTAGATGTAAACCGGGGTTTTTATGTTGAAAAATGTTCTATTCACGTCATTGGTTTGTTTTAGTTTAGCTGGTATAGAAGGACAATCAGCTACTTGTACTGATACAGTCTCTCCTGGCGCTTCGTTTACATACAACACCGCTCCCACTTGTAATATCGTACTACAAGGAAATAATTCGACAGGCAGCTCCGTGAGTTTTAATCCAGGCTCCGCTGCTTGGAATTTAGATGGATATATACAAGCGATAGGTGTCAGTACGTGTATTGATAGCAATACGGATTTGCTTGGATCTATTTTGGTAAATACTGGTTCTTTAAATGTTTCTCAAGGCGTTTCTGTTGTTCCTGGCTGCTCATCTTCTATCTATGGGGCCATTTCTTTGCTTTCCTCTTCAGGAGGGACCTTAGTTCTTGGTGGAAGCAGCACATCTGCTGCTGGTTCTATTTTTTATTTAGGTGATAAGTCTAGTAGTTCAGGGACTCCTGGACGTGTGTCTATTGGTTTAGCTGGGAATTCTGCTTACAAGCCTTTTGGGGACTCTGAAGTGCGTTCAATTGCTACAGGCAGCTCTATTTTAGTTACGCAAAATCTTACCTTAAATAACCCTGTATATATTAAATCTTATGCCTCTTCTGGGGTTCTTTTAGATGTCGTTAGCGGCTCTACTTTAACTTTATCAGGTGCGGTAACATTAGAAAATGCAACAGCTAGCGATTACTTTACTATTAACTCGCAAAATGCAAGTTATACTGGTACTGTGCTTTTTACAGGAATTCCTACGATAGGGAATTTAAAAGCTTCTAGAGGGATTGTTCAGTTTAATGTAGCTCCTACAGGCGCTGGTACTTTTTTATTAGATACAGCTACCTTACAGTTTGGAGAGACTTTTTCTTTGCCTAATTCTTATACTGTTCAGCTCGGAAATACTTCGTCAGGTTTTGGCGTAATGGGTGTTTCCGAAGCGAAAACTGCAACTGTTGACGCTCTTATCACTACAGGAAGCCTAAAGAAAGTTGGTTTGGGGGTGCTAATTCTTACAAATACTGCCAATAGCTATTCTGGGGGCACAACGATTGAAGAGGGAAAACTTTCTATTACGAACGCTTCTCAATTAGGTTCTGGGAATGTTTCTTTAGCCACAGATGGTACTTTGCAAGTATTAGCATCTACTACTATGACAAAAAATATTACTGTAATAGATGTGGGGAATATTCGAGTCGGAGGAGGATCTCAGCTCACAATAAATGGAGGTGTTATTGGAGGCTCTGGAACTTTAGATATTTTTGGTATTGGAACTGTTAGTTTACTCACCCCTATGACTTTTAGTGGAGATCTGGGCTTGTCGTGCGCTACTTTAGAGTGCAGCATAAATAATGCTATGAGTTCTTCAACAGACCTCGGGATTACTTCGGGAAAGTTGAACTTGAATGGTTTTAACTTGGCCTTAGCTTCTATGCAGGTAACAGGTGGAGTCGTTGACCTTGGATCTGCCACTTTAACCATCAGCGGAGGCGGAAAGGTGTCAGCTCCAGCTTATGTAAAAGGAACCGGAAACGTTTCCTTAACGAGCTCTGGGACAATGGATCTAAGTAATTCTAATAATGTCTTTAGCGGCAGCTTAACCGTTGGCTCTGGCGCTTCTTTACTTTTAGGATCTTCTGGGAATTTGCAAAATGCATCTTCTTTAGTAATTCAAGGGGGGGGGAGTTTAAAGTTTAAGACCGGGAAGACGATGTCTTTAGGCATGCCTATGACTTTAAATACAGGTACAGCAGCAATTGACGTATCAAGTTCTAAAATTACATTGGATGGTGTTATAGGTGGCTCTGGTCTTTTGGAGGTTAGAGGAACTAGTGGGAGCCTTTTTCTTACCGGTACTAATACCTTTTCAGGGGGGCTCAATTTAGCTGGAGGAACCCTTTCTATAGGAAATAGCGCAAATTTAGTAGGGGGGAGTACCCTCACATTTACAGGAGGCGCTTTTTCGGTTACATCCAGTTTTTCTAAGAATTTACCTATGGTTTTTAGTTTGCCGGCCTCGTTATCTATTTCTTCAGGGCAAACTTTTACTAACACCGGAATTTTATCAGGACCAAATGGTTTTGTGATTTTAGGGGGGGGGGCCTTATCTTTAACCGGAGTTTCAAGTACATTTTCAGGTGAAGTGGAGATTGCATCTGGAAAATTACAGATCTCAGGCCCCTCTAATTTAGGCTCTGGAACAGGGGCTCTTTTCTTTAATTCTGCTACTGCAAGTGGTTCTCTTTTAGAGGTAACTGGTAGTGGCACTTTTTCAAGGCCTCTTAGAGGGACAAGCGGAACTGTCAGCGTGGGCTCTAGTCAAAATGTAACTTTTTCAGCAGGGGTTTTTTCCGGCACTTTAGTAAAAGAGGGGCCTGGAGGATTTACCTTAAGTTCTGCTACATCACCTATTCCCAATATAGAGGTAAATGGGGGCGAGTTTGTAAGTAACGGGAGCACTCTTTCTAGTAGCGCTATAACACTTGGCTTAGGAACAAGGTTAAGATTTAATCAATCTTCATCAGGTACGTATTCTGGAGTAATTAGTGGGTCTGGGGATGTATCGATAGAAGGAGCCGCTGGTAATGTTCTAACGATGACATCTAGTAATATCTATACAGGCAGTACCACTCTTTCTGGAAGCGTATCGATAGCGTCGTCTGAAGCGTTTGGCTCAGGCCCTTTAGTATTTAATGGGGGAACTCTTTTTAGCACAGGGGATCTGCTTTTTGCAGTAGAGGACTCGATTTCTTTAAATGGCTCTACTACAACAGTCTTTTCCCCAGGTCGCACTCCCGAGGGTACTAAAACAACAATTACCTTGGATCCTTTAATTACAGGAACAGGGGGGCTCTCTGTAAATGGAGATGGAACTCTTGTTTTAAGCCACCCAGATAACGTGTTTACAGGATCTGTTGTTATAGAGAAAGGGACATTGGCTATTCCTGTAGGTACGGTTCTTGGGAATGCAATTGGCGACGACGCTGTGAATTTTAAAGGGGGGATTTTAAAAGCTCTTTTAACTTTAACAGTCAACCGCTCTTTAATGCTAACAAAGCAGGCTTTATTAGAAACTGATAGTGGCGTTACTTTTTCACTTTCTGGAAAGATATCTGGAGGGTTTGGAATAGACTATAGTGGAGACGGAATAATTGCGCTAAGTAGTGGAAGTAGTACGTTTACAGGGCCTATCAATATGATGGGGGCAGGCACCTTAGATATTAGCTCCTCAGGAGCTTTAGGGAATACCAGCTCTGTAAATATGGCGGGAGCTTCTACTTTTAGAGTTTCAGCTGATGGGCTTACTATTAATAAATCTATAGTTCTAACGGGAGCAGCGTCTTCCTCTGTAGACTTTGACGTTGATCAGTTGGGTTCTACAAATATTACTACAACTTTTTCTGGGCCTATTTCAGGATCAGGCTCTTTAAGTAAGATAGGAGCAGGTAGTCTTCTTATGACGGGAACTGCTAGTTATACAGGAGGAACACACCTAACAGGAGGAACGTTCTCAATAGGATCTACAGCAAACCTACCAACTGTCGGGGCTTTGTATTTTAATGGAGGTATATTAGCTGTTAGAAATACGCTTACCACACCTCTTAACATGGATTTAAACTCGGCTGATGCAAATTTCTCGATTCCTACAGGTCAGGTGCTGACTGCGTCAGGTATTTTATCAGGAAGTAATGGGATCATTTTTAGTGGTGGGGGCACTCTAGAACTTGCAGGCTCAAATACCTTTCAGGGTAAAACGACAATTACAACAGGTGTTTTAAAGGCCTCTTCAGGGGCTAATTTAGGAGGATCTGGTTCCATCATTTTAAGTGGAGGAACGCTGCTTATTAATGGAAGCTTTGAGACAAATAAAGGATTTGAAACATTAAATGGTACAGTACAAGTCGATGGAAGCTATGTAGCTACATTTACAGGTATTATGGATTCTAGCACTGGTTCTACTTTGATTAAATCAGGAACAGGACAAATAGTTTTAAATCCTTTAAGTCAGGCATCCATTCCGAATGTAACTATCTCTCAGGGGGTGCTAAGTGGTAGCACTAATATTCTTGCAAGTAGCAGAATTGATATCGCTTCAGGTAGTACCTTAACTTTTTCTCAAACAAGCGATGGTACATTTACCGGTTCTATTGGAGGAGCTGGCTCTTTCTCTATAAATGCTACCTCGCCAAGTGCGCTATTGATCATGGGATCCACTTCTTCAAACAATTCAACAGGAGGAGTCATTTTATCTCGAGGAGGTTTATCTATAGCTAGAGAATCTTCTTTAGGTAGCTCAGCATCTATTACAGCATCGGGAGGCAGATTAGTCGCTAGTGACACGTTTTCTTTGTCTAAAGCAATTAGTTTAACAGCTGCAACAAACACAACCTTTAGCGTAGTTAGTGGAAAAACAATGACAATTACCGGGTCTATTTCTGGATCTGGAGGGATAACAATAGGTGATAGTAGCTCTACTGGTACGGTTTTTTTAAATTCAGGATCTAACACAAGTACAGGGGGACTTACTCATTCTTATGGAACTTTACAATTTAGTAGCGGGAGCGCTTTAGGGAATTCTACTAACACGATAACAGCCGCGGGGGGTAAATTTTACACAGCGGTAAATGTAACAGCATTACAGCCTATGGTTTTAGCCGCTGGCGTAAATACTATGTTCGATGTTTTACTCGGAACCACGTTATCTTGGAATGGACCTTTAAGTGGATCCGGTGATTTTACGATGATAGGAAATGGGACATTTGCTCTTGGTGGTACCAATACGTACTCTGGGACAGCGACTCTTAGTTCTGGTTTTTTAGCTATAGGGGCCGCTACTAATTTATCTTCTTTAGGCAGGGTTGCTTTTCAAGGAGGAACTCTTAGTTTAACATCGACCATGACCCTACCTTCTTCGATGAATTTCTCTTCTACAAATGGGCTTTTTTCTGTTTCTTCAGGCCAAGTAGCTACCCTTTCAGGTCTTTTATCCGGTGATTTTGGGCTCGAATTAACTGGTTCCGGGACCCTGGCGTTAACAGGAAGTAATACTTTTTTTGGCGATGTGAAAATTACATCGGGTATTTTAACTGTGTCAAACGATTCTAATTTAGGTAACGCCTCTTTAGTTAATTTAAATGGAGGGACCTTAAAGTTTACGGGAGGATCTTTTGTTTCAGCAAAGACTCTTTCTTCATTTAAAGGAGTTATTCAAGTCGATTCTGGTAGCGCTACATTTACAGGAAGCATGACTCCTTCTGCTGGTAGCACCTTTACTAAGACTGGGTTAGGGGATCTTTTTTTTCTTCCAGAGGGTCAGCAAACGTCTATTCCTACAGCAGTTATTTCAGCAGGAAGCTTAACAGGAAATACCTACATTTTAGAAACAAGCCAAATTTCTGTTGCCACTGGGTCTCAGATTGTTTTTGCTCAGACGGAAAATGGAACTTTTAAAGGACCTAGTATAGGAAATGGCATTACAGGAGACGGCGCTCTTTATATAAAAGGAACTAGTGGAGTGACCTTGAGTATGACAAGTGCAAATACACATGCAGGAGGAACTTATCTTAATAGTGGGATCCTTTCTATAGCAAGTGTTTCTCCTTTAGGAAATACAAGTAGTTCTATATTTGGTCAAGGTGGTGATTTAAAGGTAACAGCGAACATCACTGTAGCAAATCCGTTTAATTTATCTGCTGGAACAACAAGCCTAGTTGTCGATAGTGGAAAGACATTAACATGGACAGGGTCGATTAGCGGCTCGTCTTCTTTATCTGCTACTGGACTTGGAACTGTATATCTCAATCCTACTTTGGATAATACCAATACAGGAGGAATAGATCTTGTTAGCGGTATTTTACAGATTAGTAAAGAATCTTCCCTAGGAAATAATAGTAATGTTCTAACAGGATCAGGCGGTGAATTATATAGCAAAGTCAGCTTAATAGCCTCTCAGCCTATTTATTTGAGAGACGGCACGGTTACAAGAATAAACGTAGATACAAATGCTACTTTAAGCTTGCAAGGGGTCATTAGCTCTTTTGGGGGGTTATATAAAGCTGGCTCAGGGATCCTTGCCCTTAAAGCAGCGAACACGTATGAGGGAGGAACAACTATTGCTGCGGGAACAGTTTCTCTTGAGGTTGCAGAAAATCTTCCCTGTGGGTTTTCTGTTGCTTTTGAGGGAGGAACTCTTAACCCGTTAGATAGCATGACTCTTAATATTCCTATGCTCTTTACTGCAAATGCAAACTTTCTTATTTCTTCTGGTAAAGTGGTTGGTTTATCGGGTGTTTTATCAGGAGATCAGGGTTTTATACAGCAAGGTGGAGGGGCTTTGTTATTAAGTGCTTCAAACACATTTTTTGGAAATATTCAAGTTTCAGGAAGCACCTTGCAATTTTCTACGGATTTAAATTTAGCGAATGCAACTAGCCTTATTTTAGATACAAGCACTTTAGAGGTGGTTGCTTCGGCTTCTACAATCGATTCTTCAAAAGGTTTTCAGAAATTAATAGCCACGACGATAGATGTCAGTGATAACACGGTAACATTCACAGGATCTCTTAGTAATCTAGATAGAAATTCTTCTATTACAAAGCTTGGGGATGGAACGTTAAAGCTTCTTCCTCTAACAGGAGAAAGTCTAAAAACACTTACCTTATCCGAAGGCTCTTTTGTCGGTAATAGCTTTAGTTTAGCCTCTACCACAATTACGACAAGTTCTTTAACAGAGATTGCTTTTTATCAAGAACAAAATGGAA
>CAYVYN010000006.1:0-143501 GCA_964455905.1 uncultured bacterium | reverse complement strand
TCCAAATGAAAGACACTCTAATACCATAAGAGCGTTTTGATAGACCATTTTAGGTAAAGGATTTTCTCCTCCAAATAACAACCTAGTCACAATCAACTCTTTTTCCTCTAAAGATAGTCTTTTATTTCTTGTGAGCATAGCTAAACATTCTAAAAGCCCATTAATACGGCGTATTTCTTTAAAATCTTTATGCTTAAGAGTAGCTCCTATTTTCTGATAATGCTCTCTTTCTACTAAAGAAGATAAGAACATAAGAGGCAAAGCGTGCTTTGAATTCGCTGTTGATTGAGCCCTGAGATCTTTCCACTTCTTTAAAGATGTCTCTTCTTTTAAGGCATCCACTACATCGCTAACCATAGCTCTACGCATAACTGGATTTCTTAGAGCCAAAAGTCCTTTTATCAACTTTTCCCCTTCTCCTTGATTTACTAAAGGCACCTCTTTTAACTGACAGCCTAAACAAACCAACGCTAAACATCGCAACATCTCATCTCTAATTAAAAGATTTTTTTCTATAACTAAATCTTCACCTATCTCTTTAAAAGTAGAACACTCAATGCTACGTATAAAACCTTTTATTTCATGATCATTTAAGGCTCTATCTTGAAATAAAAGTAGTGATGGATATAACTCTTCAGCCTCGATTTTTTTTATTAAAAATTTTTGACAGCTAATCGCTTGTTGATTTCGAGCTTCAATAAAGAAAATATCCAATAGCACTATTTGATCCATGATCCCATAGTTTTCAATAGAAAAAGACAATGCTTGCACATTTTGCGCTGCTGCGATCTTCGCTATTTCAACTAATGCTGCCTGCTCAGTGATTCGATAGTTTCGGATATACATAGAAACTCCCCATGCGCTTTCCGCTGCTGCGATCTTCGCTATATCAGCTAACGCAGCCTTATCCGTGATCCCATACTGTTGAATATAGAGAGAAATCCCCCTACCATTTTGAGCTCCTGCAATCTTAGCTATCTCGATTAAAGCATCCGGATCATTGATCTTATAGTTTTGGATATACTCAGATACTCCCCATCCATTTTGGGCCGCTGCGATCTTCGCTATTTCAGCTAAGGCAGTCTGGTCCATGATCCTATACTTTTGAATATAAAGAGACACCCCACTTCCATTTTGCGCTGCCGCAATCTTCGCTATCTCGATTAAAGCATCCGGATCTCTGATGTCATAGTTTCGAATAAACTCAGATACTCCCTGCCCATTTTGCGCTGCCGCTATCTTCGCTATTTCAACTAATGCAGTCTGGTCCTTGATCCCATACTTTTGGATATAAAGAGACACAGCCTCTCCATCTTTCGCTGCTGCGATCTTCGCTATTTCAATTAAAGCATCCTGGTCCTTGATCCAATAAGTGCCAATATGGGAAGAAACTTCGATCGCACTTTCTCCGGCCCCGATCTTAGCTACTTCGACACGTAAAATCTCTTCGTCATAAAAGATTGCACGCTGCTCGTCCTTTTTGTATTTCTCAGATAGCTTTAAAGCAATAGCCAGCTCATGACAAATAACTCTGAATGCCTTAACATCATAGGGACCCAATTCATTTTTAATAAGCGCAACCCAGGTATTGACAAACCTATTCGTAACTTCAGATGGATCAAATGCACTCCTTTGAAAAATAGAGCGTATTTTCTCTTGAAAATCTTCTTCTTGGCTAGATACAAGATGCTTTATATATTGAACATCAGAAGGTTCTGGGAAACGACTTGAAAAAGCAAACATAAAAAATCTCTAATTAAATTAATTTAATTTAAGAACAGTGAAATAAAGCAATAAAAAAAATAATTATTAAAAAAATACTATTTCTGCACAAACACTTTCTGCAAAGACCACTTTCCTTGTGTAACCCCGGTTCCCTTGGCATCTACATACTCAAAGGGCGCGACGCTTCCTAAAGAATAAACCGAATTAGGATACAATTTGCCACTAGGTGTTTCTGAAAGCAAGGTTAGATTTAGCTCTTTTGCCCTCTTTAAACAAACTTGATTTAAAACTTCTGCTATCTGAGTAGGACATTGCGCCTGGAAGTAAATGCGCTCTTGAAAAAGTATAGGACAAGAGTTCTTTTCATCCCAAAGTAATCGTAAAATACATCTAGCTTGAACTTCTTCCTTAGCGTTGACTACTGCAACAGCTCTATTTTTCCCATCCATTAAATAATCGAGGAGGCATTTATTAAGATTAGGGTTCCCCTCTACTCTTTGGCAACTTCCAGAAACTTCTGAGCCAAGTACTAGTAAAAGAGCTGGATCATCTGTATCTACTACATTCCAATCATCGTAAAGCTGCTGAGGCCGCTTTATTCCAAGTGCTTTAAGTATTGCTAGCTTGCCTTCTAAGTCATTAATTAGCTCAACTTCCGGATTACTTCTAGATAAACGACTGATCAGATTTTGGAGGATTCGAATTATTTCTTCAGAAGATATTTCAGGTTCCATTAGTTGTAGCATTTTTTCTTGCAAGCCAAAGGTTGCTACCTCATCAAAATTTCCTGAGCTCTTTATAGCCTCTTTTACCTTTTGTAAGGCCTCCTCTAAAGAAATAGGATTTTCAAGGAATTCTGCAACATAAGGGATGCTATCTTTAGGAAAATGGCTATCTGTTATAATTTTTTCTATAAAAAAAGCGCGAAAATCAATTGACTTATCTTCTTTAAAAGAGCTTTTATCTTCCTTTAAAAAAGCCCCTAAAGAATATTCTGCTCCTTTTTTCCACAGTTCTTCTAAAGTAGGATCTTTAAAAACCTCTTGGAGATGAGGATTATTCTTTTTTTCATATCGCCTGTCTTTAAAAGAGCCGTCAAGGATCCCTTGTACATAACTTTGCAAAATAGGCTTACAAAGCTGTTTTTCATACGGAGGGAGACTTTCAATAGCTGCTGCATAAGTAACAATAGAGTCTTTAGTTCGAAAGCTTTCTTGAAATTTTAGAAATATAGCAAAAAAGTCGTCAGTATGACTTAAGCCAAAACGCTCTATAAACTCTCTTTCTAAAATACCTACAAGCAGAGAAGGGTCTTCCAGCTCTTTTATTTCCTGCTCCTTTCCAAATGAAAGACTCTGTAATACCATAAGAGCCCTCTGATATACCATTTTAGGCAAAGGATTTTCTCCTCCAAATAACAACCGAGTCACAATAAACTCTTTTTGCTCTAAAGATAGACTCTTATTTTTTGTGAGCATAGCTAAGCATTCCAAAAGCCCATTAATACGGCGTATTTCTTTAAAGTCTCTATGCTTAAGAGTAGCTCCTATTTTCTGATAATGCTTCCTTTCTACTAAAGAAGTTAAGAGCATAAGAGGCAAAGCGTGCTTTGAATTCGCTGTTGATTGAGCCCTGAGATCTTTCCACTTCTTTAAAGATGTCTCTTCTTTTAAGGCATCCACTACATCGCTAACCATAGCTCTACGCATAACTGGATTTCTTAGAGCCAAAAGTCCTTTTATCAATTCTTCCCCTTCTGCTTGATTTACTAAAGGCACCTCTTTTAACTGACAGCCTAAATAAACCAACGCTAAACATCGCAGCGTCTCATCTCTGACTAAAAGGTTTTTCTCTTTAGTTAGTTCTTTAGCTATCTCTTTAAAAGCAGAACACTCGATACTACGTATAAAACGTTCTATTTCCAGATCGTCTAATGCTCTATTTTGAAATAAAAGTAGTGAGGGATATAAGTCTTCAGTCTCTGGTTTTTCTATTAAAAAGTTCTGACAGTCAATCAGTTGTTGATCTCGAGCCCCAATAAAGAAAATACCCAAAAGCTCTATTTGATCCCTAATACCATAATTTTTAATATACGTAGAAACCTTCCAGCCATTTTGCTCTGCTGCGATCTTCGCTATTTCAACTAATGCTACTTGGTCCCTGATTTCATACTTGTCGATATAGAAAGAAACTCCCCATCCGCTTTCAGCTGCTGCAACCTTTGCTATTTCCACTAATGCTGCCCCGTCCTTGATACCATATTTTTCAATATAAAGAGAAACCCCCTCTCCATTTTGCGCTGCTGCGATCTTCGCTATCTTGATTAAAGCATCCGGATCCTTGATCTTATAGTTTTGAATATACTTAGATAGTCCCCATCCATTTTGTGCAGCTGCAATCTTCGCTATCTGAGCTATTGCTATCCCGTCCTTGATACCATATTTTTCAATATAAACAGAAACTCCCTCTCCATTTTGCGCTGCTGCGATCTTCGCTATCTCAATTAAAGCATCTAAATCCTTGATCTCATATTCTTGAATATGACTAGACAATACCCACCCATTTTGCGCTGCTCCGATCTTCGCTATCTCGATCAAAGCATCCGGATCTTTGATCCCATACTTTTGGATATTATTAGAAATAGCTAATCCAGGTTGCGCTGCTGCAATCTTCGCTATTTCAACTAATGCAGTAGGGTCCCTAATAGTGTAGTTCTGAATATGCTCAGACAGGCTCCCCGCATTTTGCGCTGCTGCAATCTTCGCTATTTCAACTAATGCAGTTTGATCCTTGATCTTATACCTTTGGATATACTTAGACACTTCCTCCCCATCTTTCGCCGCTGCGATCTTCGCTATTTCAACTAAAGTAGCCTGATCCTTGATCCAGTAGGTTCGAATATCGCGAGAAAGCTCTCTAGCATTTTCAACAGCTGCTATCTTCGCTAGTTCGGCACGTAAAACACAATTGCTATATGGTTTTTTTGACAACCCTAGGGTAAGACAAAGTTCATTCCAACTTTTTGATCGAAGAAAAGCAGTTGCTATACGCTCTTCCATCTTGTATTTTTCAGATAGATTAAAGGCGATAGCTAGCTCGTGACACACAATTTCCAATGCCTTAATATCCACTGGTCCTAGTTGCTTTTTAACAGCCGCAATCCAATTATTGACAAATTCATTCGTAACTTGGGACTCATCAGATACACTCCTTTGAAAAATAGAACGTATCTCCTCTTTAAAATTTCCTTCTTTCCGAGATACAAGATCCGTTATTTCTGAAACGGCCAAAAAATTTTGACTAGGAAATTTAATACAAGGCATAAACAAAAAACCAAATTTATAACATTTTAATTTTAATATAACAAAAAAACGCATTAAAACTGAAAATAAATTTTAATTTTAAATTTAAAGACTATCTCGCTATTTCAGATAACGCGGCCAGGTCCGTAATTTCATACTTTTGAATAGAGAGAGAAACTCTGCACAAACACGTTCTGCAAAGACCACTTTCCTTGTGTAACCCCGGTTCCCTTGGCATCTACATACTCAAACGGAGCCACGCTTCCTAAAGAATACACCCGATTAGGATACACTTCGCGGCTGGGTGTTTCTGAAAGCAGTAGCAGCCCCAGCTCTTCAGCTCTTTTTAAACAGGTTTCATTTAAAATTTCTGCTATCTGACTAGGACATTGCGCCTGGTAGTAAATGCGCTCTTGAAAAAGTATAGGACAAGAGTTCTTTTTATCCCAAAGCAGCCGTAAAATACATCTAGCTTGAATTTCCCCTTTTTTGTTGACTACGGCAACAGCTCTATTTTTCCCATCCATTAGATACGCGAGCAGGCATTTATTAAGATTAGGGTTCCCCTCTACTCTTTGGCAACTTCCAGAAACTTCTGAGCCAAGTACTAGTAAAAGAGCTGGATCGTCTGTATCTACTACATTCCAGTCATCGTAAAGCTGCTGAGACCGCTTTATTCCAAGTCCTTTAAGTGTGGCAAGGGTGCCTTCTAAGTCATTGATTAGCTCAACTTCTGGATTACTTCTATATAAACGACCGATCAGATTATCAAGAGTTCGTATAGAATCTTCTAGAGGCATACTAGATTCCATTAGTTGTAACATTTTTTCTTGTAAGCCTAGATTTGCTACCTCATCAGGATTTTCTACGCTTTTTATAGCCTCTTTTACCTTTTTTAAAGACGCCTTTAAGGGAATAGGATTTTCAAGAAATTTTGCAACATAAGGGATGTTATCTTTAGGAAAATGCCTATCCATTATGATTTTCTCTATAAAAAAAGAGCAGAAATCAATTGGCTTATCGTCTTTAAAAGAGCCTTTATCTTCACTTAAAAAAGACTCTAAAGAATATTCTGCTCCTTTTTTCCACTCCTCTTCTAGAGAGCGATCTTTAAAAACTTGTTGCAGATGAGGATTATTCTTTTTTTCATATCGCATGTCTTTAAATGAGCCGTAGAGGATCCCTTGTACATACCTTTGCAAAATAGGCTTACAAAGCTGTTTTTCATAGAAAGGAAGCCTTTCAAGAGCTGCTGCATAGGTAAAAATAGCGTCTTTCGCTCTAAAGCTTTCTTGAAATTTTAAAAATATAGCAAAAAAGTCATCAGTATGAATTAAGCCAAACCGGTCTATAAACTCTCTTTCTAAAACACCTACAAGGAGACAAGGGTCTTCCAGCTCTTTTATTTCCTGCTCCTTTCCAAAAGAAAGGCACTCTAACACTATAAGAGCGCTCTGATAGACCATTTTAGGCAAAGGGTTTTCTCCTCCAAATAACAACCTAGTCACAATCAACTCTTTTTCTTCTAAAGATAAGGTCTTATTTTTCGAGAGCATAACTAAACATCGCAAAAGTCCATTAATACGACTTATTTCTTTAAAATCTCTATGCTTAAAAGTAGCTCCTATTTTCTGATAATGCTCACTTTCTACTAAAGAAGCTAAAAGCATAAGAGGTAAAGCATGCTTTGAATTGACTGTTGATTGAGCCCTGAGATCTTTCCACTTCTTTAAAGCTATATCTTCTTTTAAGGTCTCCACTAGATAGCCTATCAAAACTCTACGCATCACAGGATTTCTTAGACTCAAAAGCCCTTCTATTAACTTGTCGCCTTCTTCTTGATTTGCTAAAGATACCCCTTCTAACTGGCATCCTAAACAAACCAAAGCTAAACATCGCAAGGTCTCATCTCTCACTAAAAGGTTTTTCTCCCTAGTTAGTTCTTTAGCTATCTCTTTAAAAGCAGAACACTCGATACTACGTATAAAAGGTTCTATTTCCAGATCATCTAAAGCTCTACCTTGAAATAACAGTAGTGAGGGATATAAGTCTTCAGCCTCTGGTTTTTCTATTAAAAAATTTTGACAGTCAATCACTTGTTGATCTTGAGCTCCAATAAAGAAAATATCCAAAAGCTCTATTTGATCCTTGATCCAATATTTTTCAATGTAAATAGACGATCCCCAACCGCTTTGCTCTGCTGCGATCTTCGCTATTTCAACTAATGCGGCTTGGTCCCTGATCCCATAGCTACGAATATAGGCAGAAACTCCCTCCCCACTTTGCGCTGCTGCGATCTTCGCTATCTCAATTAAAATAGCCTGATCCTTAATCTTATACCTTTGGATATACTCAGATAGTCCCCATCCATTTTGCGCTGCTGCAATTTTCGCTATTTCAACTAATGCTGTCTTGCTTTTAATCCCGTACTTTAAGATATCCGCAGAAAATTCGCCCCAACCTTGCGCAGCTGCAATCTTCGCTATCTCAATTAAAACAGCCTGGTCCTGGATTCCATAGCTTTGAATATACATAGAAACTCCCCACCCTGTTTGAGCTGCTGCGATCTTCGCTAGCTCAATTAAAGCGGCCTGATCCCTGATTCCGTAGCTTGGAATATAAAGAGAAGTAATAAACCCATTTTGCGCTACTGCAATCTTTGCTATTTCAACTAAAGCAGCCTGATCCGTAATACCGTAGTTCTGAATATGCTCAGACAGCCCTTCAGCATTTTGCGCTGCTGCGATCTTCGCTATTTCAACTAATCCAGTCTGATCCGTGATCTTATACCTTTGGATATACTGAGACACTCCCGCTCCATCTTCCGCTGCTGCGATCTTCGCTATTTCAACTAAAGTGGGCTGATCCTTTATCCAGTAGGTTTGAATATCACGAGAAAGCTCTTTAGCATTTTCCACAGCTGCAATCTTCGCTATTTCGGCACGTAAAACACAATCGCTATATATTTTTTTTGATAAACCTATAGTAAGGCAAAGTTCATTCCAACTTTTTGATAGAATGAAACTTGCTGCTATAAACTCTTCCGTCTTGTATTTTTCAGATAGATTAAAGGCGATAGCTAGCTCGTGACACACAATTTCCAATGCCTTAATATCCAAAGGACCTAGTTGCTTTTTAACAGCCGCAACCCAATTATTGACAAACTTATTGGTAACTTGAGACTCATCGGATACACTCCTTTGAAAAATAGAACGTATTTGCTCTTTAAAATTCCCTTCTTTTCGAGATACAAGATCTGTTATTTCTGAAACAGCCAAAAAATTTTGACTAGGAAATTTAACACAATGCATAAACAAAAAAAACCAAATTTAAAACATACTAACTTTAATATAACAAAAAAACACATTAAAAATGAAAATTAATTTTAAATTAATAATCCAAAGACTATTTATTTAAAAACATATTTTCCCAAGAGCAATTCCCTAGCGGGCTACATACTCAGAAAGAACCAAGGTACTTAAAGAAATACACTAGATTTCCTCTTTTGGACTTACTAAGGCAACAGCTCTATTTTTTCATTTATTAAATGATTCAATATGCATTTATTAAAATTAGCTATTTCTGTTGAATAAAATGATAAATTAATCATTTAAAACAGCACTTGAAATAATTAAAAAACATCCTCGTCTTTTTTAGCAAAGAGTGTTTACTTAAGGCATAAAACGAGCAAACTCAGGATCTGGCTCTCTTGTAAAAAGCATAGGCTTTAAAAATACAGGGTGCTGAAATCCCAACTTACAAGCTTGCAAAGCAACTCTATCATAAAAGTCCCACTTGGATCGATATTTTTTATCTCCCAAAATAGAAAAACCTGCCTCTGAGGTATGAACTCTAATTTGATTTTTTCGGCCAGTTTCTAATGTAACCTTTAAAGTAGAGGTCCCGTCGCCCTTTCTAATCACTTCGTAATGGGTTACAGCATGCTTGCCCCTAGACTCTTCTTTCACACTTCTCACATAATAAATTCCATCTTCTAAAAGATAGCTTTTCCAAGTCCCTGAATCTGGAATTAGCTCTCCCTCTACTACTGCCAAATATTCTCTTAAAATTGAGTGTTCTTCAAACTGGCTTTTCAACCTATAAAGAGCTTCTTCAGAGAAAGCAAAAACCATAATCCCAGAAGCTTCTCGATCGAGTCTATGAACAGGGTGAACAGTTCGCCCCCTAAAGGCAGATTTTAAATGTTCGTGTAAGTTTTCAGAAAGATCAGTTTCCGTGGCTACACTCAAAAGGCCCGCCGGCTTGTACACAACAAGTAAATGTTCGTCTTGGTAAAGTATCTCAAAGCCCTGCCTAAAATATTGTCTTTTTTTCTGAAGTTCTATTTTAGTTTCAGGATTTACAAGAACTCTAGGATCCTTAACAACTTTCCCATCCACCAAAATTCGGCCTTCCGAAAGCCAAGAACGTAAAGTTGTTTTAGAACTATCCGGAGCAAACTCCTTGAGAGCATCTAAAATTGGTTGTATTTTTTGAACAATCCACGCCATAAAATTCCCTTCTTTTTTGGCATAAATTATAAGGAATTCCTTAAAAAAAGCAAGATTTTCCTTGTTATATGAATTTATAAAATAAAACATCGAATTTTATTTGTTTTTTTGCTATAAACAAAATCATGAACAATCAGAAGATATCCCACTATCTAAGCTACATCGCCTTACGAAGTTTTTTTTATCCATTATCTCTTTTGCCGTATTCTGTATTACAAAAAATAGGAAATAGATTAGGTTCTATTATTTTTTTGCTTTTACCGAAATATAGAAAAAGAACACTTAGCAACTTGAAGTTAGCTAACGATCTTACTATAAGTCCACCAAACCTCATCCCCCTTGCTAAAAAGTCACTAGGAAACCTCTTAACGACATGCCTAGAATATGGAAAACTAGCTAAAGAAACAGAAATTAAAAAAATTGCAGAGTGCGTTAACCCTCTTGAAGCTGAACAAATTTTATCTACTGGCAAAGGCGTTATTTTTCTTTGCGCCCACCAAGCGAACTGGGAACTGTTTTTTTTAGAAGGCACATCTAGAATGCCAGGCGTTGCTATAGGACAACCAATCAAAAACTCCTATCTATACAATTGGATTCTATCGATAAGAGAAAAGTTTGGAGGAAAAATCGTTCTTCCTACTCAAGCGGTAAAAGAAGGCCTTAAAGCTTTAAAAAAGGGGAAGTTTTTAGGTATTGTAGGGGATCAGGGCATGCCCGGATCAGGCTTTAGCTCCCCATTTTTAGGGAGAGAAGCATGGACATCTCCCCTTCCTGCTCTTCTTTCTTATCGTAGTGGAAGCCCGATCATCACAGCAACGATGACGCGAAAGAGTGGTAAATATTTGATAACCTATTCAAAGGCAATTTGGCCTAATCAAAAGGTTCCATCAAATGAAGAAATACCCAATCTGATGCTTCAAGCCCTATCACCTTTAGAAAAAAGCATAAAAGAAAACCCTGAAGAATGGCTTTGGCAACATAACCGCTGGAAACAACAGTTACTTGGAAAAATAAAAAAAATCTATAGACAAGATGCTATCGCAATTATTTTCCCTAAAGAAAATCTTAACTACGAAACTGAAGAAGAAACCATTTTAACTTTTAGAGAAATTTACCCTACAGAACTTATTTCCTGCTTTACGCCAAGGCCACTACACGTAGAAAACATAGAAGAGCACATTTACAAAGACTACAGAGAGATAAAAACGCCAGACTATCGCTATAAACTCATTTTCAACTTCAGCAACGAAGAACCTTTAAGCAAACATTTCCTAAAGCTAGCCGCACAAAATGCTATAAACCGCAACGACCTGTGCAAAGAAGCTAGACTCACTATAGAAACCCCGTTACCAAAGCTCCTTAAAAAGGCCATTTTACATGCCAATTGAAAGATTTTATATTAATACACCCCTAGAAAAGAACGACACTGTTTTCTTGAAAAATGAAGAATTTCACCATCTAGCTCATGTTGTTAGATTAAAAAAAGGGGAAATCATAGAGCTAATAAACGGCAAAGGAATTCTAGCTCAAAGCATTATAGAATCTTTAGAAAATAAACAGGCGGTGCTATCTATTCTTTCAATAGAAAAAAAAACAAAACCGACTTACGAACTTATTTTAGCACAAGCAACACCTCGCCAACCTAGACTAGAATATATTCTAGAAAAAAGCGTAGAGCTTGGCGTAACTAAAATATGGTTATTTCCGGGCATGCTTAGCGAAAAAAAAGAATTTAGCTCTTCTCAAATAGATAGGATTAACCATATTATCATTTCAGCTGCAAAACAATGTGGAAGACTTCATCTACCAGAACTAACATTTTATAGCCCTCTTCTTTCTTGGACCCCTCCTAGCTCTGAAATAACTTGTTTCTTTGGAGACACCAAAGCTCCAAGTTCAAATTCTTTTTTACTGCACATGCAAAAGAAAGTAGAAAATTCCATTTTAATAGCGATTGGACCAGAAAAAGGATTTCACATCAAAGAAACAGTCCACATGAGAGACTCTTTAGGAATGAACGGCGTTTTCTTGCACTCTAATATTTTAAGGACAGATACCGCTGCAATTTTTTCCCTTTCTATAGCTTCTGCTTTTTTAATAGAAAATAGCCATAAAAACTAAGGCATTTTCTCCACGATCATCATATTCGTGGTTCCTGTTATACCGAAGGGAGATCCTGCTGTAATCAAAACAGGGTCACCTTTTTCAATGCACCCTAAATCACGTACAAAATCACTAACTCTTGAAAAAGCGTCTTGCATATTCTTTGCGTGATAAGGAGGAACTGGGACCACCCCCCACAAAACAGCCATAGAATGGTAGGACTCTTTCGTAGACGCCAAAGCAAATATTGGGATCTGAGGTCGAAATCTGGACAAAAGACGAGCTGTAAAACCGCTATTAGTAAATACAAAAATAGACTTAGCGCTTAAACTATAGGCTGTATTTACTGTAGCTAAAGCGACAGAAGAAGCCGTGTCATAGATTTCTTTTCGAGTATTTTGATAAAAAAAAGCTTGATAGTCGAACTTTTTTTCTGCTTCTAAAATGATACTTTTCATCATTTTTACTGTTTCAACTGGATATAACCCTATTGCTGTTTCGCCGGAAAGCATCACCGCGGAAGTGCTATCATAAATAGCATTAGCTACATCTGAAACTTCAGCTCTTGTCGGTCTTGGATTTTGTATCATAGACTCCAACATTTGAGTAGCTGTAATAACAGGCTTACCCGAGCTATAACATTTATGAATCATCATTTTCTGTAAACTAGGAACCTCATAAAGCGGCAACTCAACTCCTAAATCACCACGAGCTACCATAATTCCATCTGCGACTTGTAAAATTTCATCAAAATTTTCAACACCCTGTCTATTTTCAATTTTTGCAATAACAAAAATATCCGGTTTCCCTTGATCTGCTAAAAGTTTTTTAATTTCAAGAACGTGTTCCGCAGAACGAATAAAAGAAGCAGCAATTACATCAAGCCCTTGTTCACAACCAAAAATAATGCTATCAACATCTTCTTGTGTCATAGCAGGCAAGGGAACTATTACTTCTGGAAGATTGACCCCTTTTTGACTTTTTAAAATACCTGCATTTTTAATTTCTACTAAAACACCGTCTTTTGTTTTTTCAACAACAACAGAAGAAATATACCCATCATCAAATAAAACAGTATGACCCACATCTAAATAATCGAAGACAACTTCAGGATGAACAACAATTCCCTTCGCGTCACTATTTCTTACAAGATGGACTTTTTCCTTGGAAGTAACAAGTAAGCTTCCTCCAGAAACTGTTCCAAGTCGAATCTCTGGGCCTTTCGTATCTAACATAATCGCAAGCGGAATGCCCCTCTCTTCTCTTGCTTTTTTCAGCTTATCAATAACACCCTTGTGGCCCTCAAATGTCCCGTGGCTGAAATTGAGCCTAGCTACATTCATTCCTGCATCAATAAGCTCTAAAATTTTGTGATATTCGTTAACTGATGGACCCATTGTACAGACAATTTTCGTGCAAATCCTTTCTCCTTTTCCCATACAAATCTCCCTTCTTATATTCGCATAAAATTATGCAGATAATACTGTTAGGCATAGACTTTGTCCACTTTTTTTCATAAAAAATAAAACAAAAACCCAAACAAGTTCGAAATATTTTATTTACACTCAAGAAACCAATTCAAAATTCAAATATCAAGATATAATTGATTAAAAATAAATACAAAGATATAATTTACAAAAAAATAACAACAAAGGAAATCGAATGATTTTTTTTATTCCAAATTCATTAGAAAAAACAATCCATGAATTTAAGCAATACAAAACCGAAACGGAGGTAAACGGGCACTTACTTCGAATAATCTTGAGAACAGCGCTAGCTGCTATCGGACTTGTAGCCTATAATCTAGGAGCCTCTCCTTTTGTGAGCTTGGCTGCTGGAGCTTGCTTCTCTCCCCCAGCCCTTGCTATCGCAACAGGCTGTTCGCTAATTTATTTTGGAATCACAAGTATTACAATGCTTAGCTCAACATCTGCAATAAGTTCTGCAATAGCAACCAGCGCAGTTGGTCTTTATATTTTACTTAGATACTCTACGCCAGAAAAGAACTTTGGGATGATCGAAGATTTTATCTTCTTTCTAGGCGAAACGGAATCAGACTAGACCTTAAACTCTTCTAATTAATTTTGCTATACAATTATAGAGAAAACGAATTAGAATCTCCTGAAAATTAGGAGATCTTTATGCTATATGAGTTAGGTGCATTTTTTTTATATTTTTCCTGTATCGTATTAATAGGTGTTGTTCTTTATAATAAAAAAATAAGCTCCTCCGATTTTATTCTGGGAAACCGTTCTTTAAATTATTGGGTTACAGCTCTAGCTGCCCATGCTAGTGATATGAGTAGCTGGTTATTTATGGCATTTCCTTCTATGATTTTCCTTTACGGAGTTACAAAAATTTGGATTGCAGCAGGACTTACTCTCTGCATGTTTTTAAATTGGCATTTTATCGCGAGAAAAATCCGAGTTGCAACAGAAAAATCTGAAAGCCTTACTTTTTTCTCCTATTTAGGCGATCATTTTAAAGACACGTCTGGTTTTTTACGACTAACTGCTACAGCTCTCTGCTCTTTATTCTACATTCTATATGTATCAGTTGGACTCATGGCTCTCGGAATTTTGCTAGAAAGTCTTTTTCCTATTTCGTATGAATTAGCGACCTTAATTAGTATATTAGTAACTCTACCTTATGTTCTTGTAGGAGGATATAGAACTCTAGCTTGGATTGACCTCTTTCAGGGGCTTTTTCTTATGGCAATTATCATTTTCGTTCCTTGCTTCCTTTTTGATAAGGTAGGCGGATTTGGAGGAATTCAAGAAGCGGCAGCCCTTAGAAATAACAACCTACTTTCGTTTCCTGAATTTTCTATAAAAAATACTTTTGGAATTATTGGAGTCATGCTTGGATGGGGTCTTGGATATTTTGGACAACCAACCATCATCACTAAATTCATGGGGATTAAAAACGCAGAAGAAATTACCAAATCGAAATTTATTGGAATGAGCTGGATGATTCTTTCTCTTGGAGCAGCTGTTTTAGTCGGACTTGTGGCTATTCCCTTCTTTAAGTCTGGCCTTGAAAATCCAGAAATGCTTTTTATTGAAATGGTAAAGACTTCTTTTCATCCATTTTTTATAGGCCTCATTCTTTGTGCGATCATTGCAGCTTGCATGAATGTAATGAGCTCTCAAATTCTTGTGTTATGTTCTACATTTACAGAAGACATCTATAAAAGGAGTTGGAAAAAGAATGCGTCTTCTAAAGAACTCGTTCTAGTTTCTAGGGCCAGTACTCTAGGAATTTCTCTAATTGCATTTTTGATTGCTTTTTACAAGATCAATACAGTCTACGAACTTGTTCTTTATGCCTGGTCAGGTCTTGGAGCCTCCTTTGGCCCCATATTAATTTACTCTCTTTATTCTAAAAAAAGTAACACCTCTATTGCTTGGGCTGGTATCTTATCAGGAGGAATTTCTTCTGCTGTTTGGCCATGGATTAATAAAAAACTCCTCCTCTCTATAGATCCTATTTTAATTGGATTTGCTGCAAGTTTTATAGCAATCTGGGTAAGTGCCTTTTTAACTGAAAAAAAAAAGCAAAAAACTGCACTAGGTAAAACTTAGCTAGAGGCTTCTATAGCTTTCCAAATAGCTATGCGAAAAGAATTAGCCTCTAATTCTTTAATGCCCTTAATTGTCGTTCCCCCAGGAGAAGTAACTTGCCATTTCAATTCTCCTGGAGTTTTTCCTGTTTGATCAAGTAACGAAGTCGCACCGGAAACAACCCCTAAAACGATTTCTCTTGCCTCTAAGGCCGAAAAGCCCAATCCTATGCCAGCTTCTATCATAGCTTCTATTAAAACAAAAATAAAAGCAGGCGAAGAGGCAGCTAGAGAAGCAAAAGAATTCATTTTATTTTCTGGAATCCAGAACACCTTGCCCATCTTAGCAAAAAGAAAATCTAAATGTTTTTTTTGTTCTACAGAAATTTGCGGCGAAGAAAACGCGATTAGACCGTTTCCTATTGAAATGGCTAAATTAGGCATCATACGAACAATCGTACTATCTGGAAACCATTCTTTGAATTTAGAAATCTCCACGCCCGCCAAAATACTAATAAGAGACTGAGAAGAAGAAATTTTCCCCAAAAGAACGCGAGCTAAACCACCGAGATCCTTAGGCTTTATAGCAAAGATAATAAGGTCTGCTCCAGAAATAGCTTCAGTAGGATCTAAAAAGAAAGAGCCTCCTATTTCAGCAGCTATAGCCTGTCCTTTTTCAAGATGATGATCACACAAAACAACGGTATGTTTTTGGCTTAAATACCTAGCCAAAATAGTCCCCATATTACCAACACCAATTATCGTAATTTTCATAAAACCTCTTTTTTTTACTTTCCTATTTTCCTCTTCTTTGTCTATCATGACCTTATTACAAAAGGATTTTTTTATGATTATCGATTTCAATAAAAATAGCCGCTCTAAAAAATTTGGAGGAGCCTTCTACAAAAATAAAATAGCACTTGGCATCATAGCTTTCCTTACTTTGATCTCTTTTCTTTTTATCGACAAGTCCTTAGCTTTGTTTTTTTATTCAGTACAAAGCTCTATCCAAGACCCTCTCCTTCTTATTTCTCGTATATTCTCTCCATTTCTTTCTCTTGTCTTATTCCCATCTCTTTTTTTCTGGATCCGTTTTATCTTAAAAAATGAAAGAAAAAGCAGAAGACTTCAAATGCTATCCATGACGACAGCTCTCTCTTTGTTAGTTGGTCAATTTTTAGCTATTATTTTAGGAAGATCAAACCCCTCCTGGTTATTTGATCACGGAGAAATTACTATGCGCCTTTTTAACTGGAACCCATCTTTCCACTCATTTCCGAATCTCACATCTTGCAATATAGGAGCCCTTAGCGGGGCCTTTGGTTGCTTATACCAAAAACGCTCCAACCAATTTTTTGTAGGAGGCTGTCTTCTAGCTTTTATACCGGCTCTACTAACAGAGTGTTTTCTTAGCGATGCTCTTATAGGTGCTTCTATAGGATTCGGTATCTCTCTTTTTGTTTTTCAAACAATGAAAAAAGAAACCTCTTTTAGCTAGAAAGGGCCTGGGCTATAGCGTTTGCAGCAATCCAAGCGCTGGTCCAGGCATTTTGAAAATTAAAACCACCAGTAACCCCATCAATATTCAAAACCTCTCCTGCAAAATAAATCCCTCCAGCTTTTTTACTTTCCATCGTCTTAGGATAAATCTCATCTAATGAAACGCCTCCACAGGTCACAAATTCATCCTTATTGGTGCTTTTGCCGATCATTTTAAAAGGCATTCTATAAAGGGCTTCTGCCAAAGTATCAAGTTCTTTAGGAGAAATTCGAGCCCAAACCCTATCTTCAAGAGAAGGATTTATCTCTAGAAGAACAGCTCTCCATAAATTTTTAGATAAAGAAAAAAGAGGACAGAGAAGAATTTTCTTTCCAGGAGAGCCTTTCTTTTCTCGTAAAAGAGTCTCTTTCACAGCGATAAGCTTTTTTTCGCCCGTCCAATTAAGATGAATCACTGCTTGATAATTGAGATCAAAAAGCCATTTAGCAGCAAAAGCCGATAACTTTAAAATAGCGGGACCACTAAAACCCCAATGCGTAATAAGTAAAGGTCCCGTTGAAGTAAATCGAGATCCTTCTATGGAAATTTCAGCAGAAGCAATAACTGAACCTGTTAATTTTTTGATCCACTCCTCTTGGAGTTCAAAAGTAAAAAGAGAAGGCAAAGGCTTTTCCATAACATGCCCAAGATCCTCTATGATAGAATATGATTTAACAACTCCACCTGTTGTAAAGAGAACTTTTTTAGAAAACAACGTTTGGCCATTTTTTAATACCAGTTCCCAGTAAGACGACTTTGAAACAAGCTGAATAACTTCACTCTCTAAAAGAAGATTGACTCCTTGTTTTTTAATTAAACCCAAAAAACAATCTATAATAGTAGCCGAAGAATTACTTACCGGAAACATTCTGCCGTCGGCTTCAACCTTTAAAACAACCCCTTGAGATTCAAGCCAATTAATCATATCTTGAGGTTGAAATCTATGAAAAGCTCCCTTTAAAAAGTCACTGCCTCTAGGGTAGTTAGCAACTAATTTAGAAACATCAAAACAATTATGAGTTACATTACAGCGCCCACCACCCGAAATACGGACCTTCGCTAACGGTTGTCGAGTTTTTTCTAATAAAACAATACGTAAGTTGGGATTAATTTGCCCCACAACTGCTGCTGCAAAACACCCGGCTGCACCCGCTCCAACTATGACAAGATCCTGTATTTCCACTTAAATCCCCCAAATACGTTTTTTTTCGGCAAGTGTACACTAGATCTGATCATTAGGCAAAAAAAAATCGAGTAAGCCCTGAACCTACTCGATTTTGAGACACAAAAAAAACTTGATCGCAAAATTTATTTACGAGCAGCTGTTTTTTTACTAGCTCTTTTAGCAGCCGGAGCTTTTTTAACAGCAGCTTTTTTAGGAGCAGCTTTTTTAGCCACAACTTTGCGAACTGTTTTTTTAGCCACAGCTTTTTTAGGAGCAGCTTTCTTAGCTACAACCTTACGAACTGTTTTCTTAGCTACAGTTTTTTTAACCGCTGATTTTTTTGCGGATACTTTTTTAGCCATAATAATTTCCTTTGTTTCAATGTAAAGGCGGTTAATTTATTTATTCATCCTCTACAATCATTAATATATAAAATTAATTATTAATTATAAATAATTATTTTAATAATTTATTTCAAATAAAAAATAAAAAAAATAAAAAACAACTCCAAAACATGACATAAACCACTATTACGAGAAGAAAATTATTTTAAAAAAAGAAAAAACAAAAAAGAAAAAAGAGTGATTTTTATAAATAAATAATAAAAAACACTCTTTAAAATAGAATAAAATTACTTTAAAACGATTTCAATTTTTTGGATTTTATCTCCAACTTTAATTTTTTGAAGAACATCTAATCCAGCAACAGTTTGTCCAAATACTGTGTACTCACCGTCTAAAAATGACGTTTTATTCAAAGTAATATAAAATTGGGAACCACTAGATCTTTTCATTGGGTTGATTGAATCAGGTGTTCTAGCCCAAGCAAGAGCTCCTGATTTGTGAGGAAGTCCTATCTCAGCTGGAACAGTATAACCTGGACCACCTCTACCTGTCCCCTCCGGATCTCCGCCTTGAATTACAAATCCAGGCTCTACTCTATGGAATGTCAATCCATTATAAAAATCACCTTTAGCTAATTGAATAAAATTAGTTACAGAAAGCGGAGCTTTTTTAGGATAGAGTTCACATTCAATATTGCCTTTGCTGGTATATATAATCGCATAATATGTCTTTGTCGCATCAAAAGACATACTGCTTGTTGGCTCACTAAACTTCATATTTTGCACTCCTCCATAAACAGAATTAGAAAAAATAAAAACAACTAGAAAACAAAAAAACACCTTAAACATTTTAGATAATCTATTCATAAAATCCCATCCTTTTCAAGGTTTTCACCCCTGAACAGTACCAAGAAAAGAAAATTGCGTCTATTGAAATCTCAATCAAAAAAAACACAAAAACACTTTATTTCATACACACCAACCATCTCACCTTAAACACATTACAAAAAACACACAAATCTTTAATAGAAATTAATTAAATAATGATATTTTTATTATAAGATAATTTAAAAAATGGAATTTATGAATAAAATAAATCAAACTATTCCTAAATATACAACTATTCCTAAGACAAATAATCCAAAAGATAATCCAACAATTAAAGAAGAAAGAATCAGTGAATATGTGAATGTGTCCCTAAGGACTATAGAAACAAAAAAAGAAACACGGATCGAAGGATGTTTTTCTTGGTTAAAGCAAAGAATACAAGGAAATAAGGTTGCTATTTCCGAAGGTGGGTTAGTTGAAGAGACAATAACTTTTTCTAAAGAAACACTACATACAAATCAAAAAACGCGAATTTTAACTACGTTATTCCCTCCCAAAGTAGCAGTTAGTGACATAGAAACAGAAACCTCTGATAGTTCTGCTTCACATGTAACAGAAAAACTCCAGTCCTTAAAAGAAGCAATTACAACTTCTTCTCCCTCTAAAAAAGCATTACCTCTGAAGGATATTTTAACTCTTGTATCAGAACTACAAGAAATAAAAAATGAAATCGAACCAACCGATCTATGGGCCCAAAGGCTCTATAAAGAATGTAAACAAACTATTGATTCATTAAAATTACCTATTAAAATCAGGGGCCAATTAACAACATCGCAAGTAGACGAACAAATAGCTCTGACTTCAAGGGTTTTAGAGGAGCGTAATCCACGTATACATTTCCTATCAACGATAGCTAAAAATGCAAAAGAATCTTGTAATGACCTAAAAAACGTTATAGGTAAGGGCCAGGAATCAATCTCAGAAATCAAAATAAAAAAAGGCAACCGAGAAAAAGCTATGCTAGGTGACGAAAGCAGACTTGAAAGCTCAACCTATAGGCTTACTCCAAGTCAAGCTGAAAGTCTACAACAAAGCGTAAATAGACGTAAAGACCAACTAAAAGACATGGAATTTGATTTGACAGTAGAGCATAAAAAACTAGATAGCATCTTTAAAAATCATAACACAGATATCATCTCCAACTTTAAAGACCTTTCGTTAGAAGAAGTTGATTCTTTACTAGAGATGACTCAAACCCTTGAAAGCGATATAACAGCCTCCTTTAAATCACTAGCTTTTAGCAAAAAAAGAGGTGAAATAGATTCCTCTAACTATGAAAAACAAAGAAAAAGTCACATAGAGCTTCAAGAGGCTTATCGGGAACTGTCTTCCATTTTAACAACATGTAAAGAGGGCCGTATTGTAACAGAAACAGATCGCAAAGGAAATACGGTTCTATTTATTAATTTAGACGGACAAAGGTCCCCTTTAAAAATCTCAGGCAATCCTAAACTTGGAGAAGAAACCTTTAGTCTATTCAAAGCCCTACTAGAAAAAAAAATAGAAGAAACTCTAGCCTTGTAGGATTTTTATTTTAAAAGTCTGAGAAAAATTGCCGATTTTCTCAAAATACAAAAAACTAGCCAAAAGCGTGTCCCTTCTGCTAAAGTGAGTCTTTAGAAAATTTTTCTCCAGGAAAAAAATGAAACGCCCTCTTTCCGAAGAACTACGCCCCGCAAATTTATCTGATTTTTTTGGACAATCCCACCTACTAAAAAAAAACACCCTGTTAACCTCTATTTTATCTGCAAAAAAACCTCTTTCTATTCTTTTCTGGGGGCCACCAGGCTGCGGCAAAACAACTCTTGCTAAAATTTACATGCGTTCATTTGTAGCTGAAACACTATTTTTTCATCCAGCTAGCCACGGTATTGCAGATTTAAAAAAATGGGTGCAAAAAATTCAAGAAACCCCACTTTTCCACACCACTAACATACTTTTCATCGACGAAATACACCGTTTAAACAAAGCGCAACAAGATACCCTTCTTCCTTTTTTAGAAGATGGAACCTTTATTCTTGTTGGAGCTACTACAGAAAATCCTTCTTTTAGCTTAACAAACGCTCTTTTATCGCGGTTGAGAGTAATTCCATTAGACGCATTAGAAAATGATGCCTTAGAGAAAATCCTGGAAAAAGCTAGCGATAAAAAAAAACTACCCCCTATTTCAGAACAAGGAAAAAAATATCTCATAGAAGAATGTAAAGGAGATGCAAGACATCTGCTTAACACTCTTGAAAATCTCCTGCACATACAATCTGAAACCCCACTTACGGTCGAAGAACTCTGCTCTTTATCCTCAAAAAAACCACCGCTATACGATCAATCTGGCGAAGAACATTTTAATCTAATTTCTGCGCTACATAAATCTATTCGAGGGTCAGATCCTGATGCAGCGCTCTACTGGCTTTCTAGAATGTTGTTAGGGGGAGAAGACCCTAATTACATAGCAAGAAGGCTTATTCGAATTGCAATAGAAGATATAGGTCTTGCTGCTCCTGATGCCCAACAAATAGCGCAAACTGCTTGGCAAACTTATGAGAGGCTTGGATCACCAGAAGGAGATCTAGCATTAGCGGAAGCTGCCATTTTTTTAGCTTTGTCGCCTAAGAGCACAGCAGCCTATAAGGCTTTTTCAGCAGCAAAAGAACTTGCCACCAAAACATCACATCTTTCTCCCCCAAAAACAATTCTTAACGCTCCTACAAAATTCATGAAAGGAATGGGTTATGGTGAAGGGTATCAATATGATCCAGATCTTCCTGGAGGATTTTCTGGTCAAGCTTATTTCCCTCATGGGGTATCTCAACCCTCTTTCTATGAACCCCTTGAAATTGGACTAGAAAGAGAGCTAAAAAAAAGAAAAGATTTCTTCACTCGAAAAAGAAATGAGATACAAAAAAACTAACAAGTTGGTTCGATCCACTTACCATGACTTTTAATTAAAGCAATTAAATGTTCATCAGCGTCAGCAAAGTCTATGTTTTTTTCAACACACTCCTTCCCTACGTACAAATCAATTTTACCAGCCTTAGAACCCACATACCCAAAGTCAGCATCTGCCATTTCTCCTGGGCCGTTTACGATACAACCCATAATAGCAATTCGAACACCAGGAAGATGCGATGTTTTTTCTCGAATTCGCCTAGAAACAGCTTGAAGGTCAAATAAAGTTCTTCCACAACCTGGACAGGAAATGAATTCTGTTTTTACGGTTTTTCTTCTAGAAGCCTGTAAAAGACCAAAGCTTAAAGAGCGTCTATCCGCAAAATCCGCAGCCACATCTAAACAAATTCCATCAAAAAGCCCATCTATAAGTAAAGAGCCACATAAAGCAGATGCTTGGATGATAAAATCATCAAAAGAAAAGCGTTTTTGAGAAAAATGCAAAATAACAGGTGTTTTGTTTTCGTTCTTACAAAGAAGCTCAAAAAATTTTCTTCCTTCATGAACCAGAGAATCCTTTTCTGAGAAAAGAAAAAATTTGGGCTGAGTCATGGAAATAGCTTCTAACTCTGTTTCCTTATAATTTTGCACAAGAAGAACTTCATCTTTTGAAGGATCTTTAGTAACGACTTTAATTACTAAAGGATGAATCAATTTTGCTGACAGAACTCCAATCCCCACTTTTAGTAAAGATTCTACCAGAGTCATCACCAAATCAGAATTTTCGACATCTTCTTCCAACCAAAGAAAATCAGGTGTATGTAGGCCTTTTTTCCCTTTTTGTAGTTCTAGCAAAGAGAAAAAATTAGGAGCTAATAGCTCTTGATTTGTTACTTTCAAAACGACTCCGCCACGTGGATAAAAACCTGGCATCGACTGTATTATAGGGACAGTTTTTATCGTACTTCCTTTAATATTACGAAAAGACTCCTTAAAAAAAGATACCCCTTTGCCCTGGTAGCTTTGAGCTAGAGCAACAAGACGTTTACAAGGGTCAATTTCGTCCCAAGGATCTTCTGTTAAAGAAACACGAATCGTATCACCAATTCCATCTAAAAGCAAAGAGCCCATCCCTAAGGCTGACTTTATCCTACCATCTTCTCCTTCTCCAGCCTCCGTCACGCCAAGATGAAGTGGATAATCCCACCCCAATAAAAACATTTCAGCGGCAAGCATTCGGTAAGCTTCTATCATGACCAAAGGATTGCTTGCTTTCATAGAAAAAATAAAGTCATGAAAATCATACTTCCGACAAATTCTTGCAAATTCCAAAGCAGATTCCACCATTCCTTTTGGAGTATCCCCATATCGATTCATTATTCTGTCGGAAAGAGATCCGTGGTTAGTCCCTATGCGAAGAGCTTTTTTTAGAGACTTGCACTTTAAGACAAGCGGGGCAAATGTTTGCTCTATTTTTTCCATTTCTTGAAGATAAGACTGTTCGTCATATTCTTTTTTTATAAAAAGAGCTCTTTTATCAACAAAGTTACCTGGGTTAATTCGAACCTTGTCTACTGATTCTATTACCTTCATCGCTGCAGGAGGATAAAAATGGATGTCTGCAACTAAAGGAATCGTGCAGTTTTTTTGTATAAGAACAGACCGAATCGCCTCGCAACTTTCAGCTTCTTTAATTCCCTGAACTGTCATTCGTACAATCTCACAACCAGCCTGCTCTAGTCGCAAAATTTGGGTAACCGTTGCCTCAACATCTCTTGTGGGGGTAGTCGTCATAGACTGAATTCGCACAGGGTTATCCCCTCCTACTCCCACTTTTCCAACTAGGACTTCTCTTGTTTTTCTTCTTGTAGTTCTAAAAATTTCTTCTGCATAGCGCATAACTCTTTCACTCTTCCTTAAAAAACAGTTTAAATAGATATTCTATCCTCACGCCTTTTAATTTACTAATTTTAAATAAAAAAATTCGGGAGATTTTGAAGGGAAAATAAAGAAAAGAAGCTCAGCCTACCTAAAAAATTTTAGCTAGGCTGAAAGATTTTGAAAAATTAAACAGTGTCGACTACAGCGTCCACAACAGTCTCTTTTTTAGATCTAAAAAGTTCTGGAGTCTTATGAACGCTAAACAAAAGAGCCGCCATATGTGGAACAGCAATTAAAGCCATAAGAATATCCACCATCGACCAAACAGTTTTCACCTCTCCGATTGCACCTAAAAACACCATTAATGCAGTTCCAAATAAGTAAATTCCATTTTTCTTATTATGAGATAAATAACCATAACACTGACTGCCATTAAAACCGTTCCCTAAAATTGTTCCCAACCCAAATAAAACAGCGCTAATTGCAACAATAAAAACCCCGGCTACTGAAAAATATTGTTGATAAGAAGCAACGACTACCCCAATTCCTATTGAAAGTGAAGGATCTTGCCAAGTATTAGTAATCAAAGCGACGCAACCAGATAAAAAAGCAACCCCACCTGCGCTAAATGTGGATAGCATAGCCAAAGAACCCTGAGATCTTGGATCGGTTGTTTCGGCCATAGAATGAGGAATGGTCTGAGTGCCGACGCCAGATTCAG
Organism: uncultured bacterium; assembly: GCA_964455905.1. Taxonomy (GTDB): domain Bacteria; phylum Chlamydiota; class Chlamydiia; order Chlamydiales; family Rhabdochlamydiaceae; genus CAIJXB01. Next base: position 118,874 of record CAYVYN010000006.1, on the reverse strand, counting down.
TAACTTGAACACCTTTGAAAATACCCCAACGAACAGCACTTACAAGCCCCCCGACCAAAGATCCAGTGGCTAAAGCATAAGGAGAAAACGCTGCTTTCCACATAGTAGATAAGACAAAACCCATTTGATCTAAATTAAGTGCTATAATCCAAAGGCTAGACCCTATGTAAAGCAGAAACATAACAGGAACTAGTTTAGCAGAAAATGATCCAATTCTCTTAACACCACCCCTTAAAGCTAAAACAACAAGCAAAACTAAAGCCAAGCCAGAGTATATAACAGGAATTCGAAAACTTCCTAAAGCAGGAGAATCTAAAACAGCAGCTAGCTGATTTGCTTGAGCAGCCGACCAGCCCATCATCAAAATCATGCAGCAAAGGGCATACCACTTTGCCATTTTAGCAGAAAAAATCTCTTTCAAGTACTGCATAGGCCCGCCCATTATTCGGCCATCTTCTTGTTTTTTTCTATAATGAACGCTCAAACAAACTTCGACATAAGTAGCTGCACTGCCAAAAAAAGAAGTCAGTAAAAAGCCTAAAAGAGCGCCAGGACCACCTAGCTGAATAGCGATGACAGGACCCACGAGAGTAGATATACCTAACGTAGTAGACATAGCCGTAAATAATGCCTTACTCGGAGAAATAGTATGCTCTTTCTCTACAGTTCTGCCTTTAGAGATAGACATTTTTAGCTTTTTATACAAAAAAGGGATCAGCTGAATCTGTATAAACCGCATTTTAATAGTGATATAAATACTCCCGAGCAATAGAAAAATACAAACAGCAAACAGTATAGGATCTGTAATCCCCTCTAAAAATTCCTTAAAAAACATAAAAATCTCCTTCTCTTGCAACTATTTTATCTTAAAAGACTTTAAAAATCTCGATTTAAATTAAAAATTGTTATAATTTTTTTTAAAAACACCCACTTAAGAATTCGAAAATTTTTATGAACAAAATTGGGTAAAACAAAAACAAATACATTCCTCTAATTATTAGATGTTTAATATGATTTTAACGTAAACGAAAAAGAACCACATATTTTAAAAACAAACCATTAAAAATTAAAAAAACTGTATTTTAAAAACTTGTTTGATAAAAATTTCAAAAAAAACCTAGAATTCTTGTATTGTTCTGCATATGCAATTTTTCTAATCCGTGTAGCTCAAATCAAAAAGAAATAAAAATTATAATTTTACAAAAAATAAATAAAATTATAAATTACAAATAAACATCAAATTAAATAAAAAAAAGACCTCATGAACAAACCAACACTAAAAGAGTTAAGACTTCAATACGAACCCCAAACGCCTTCCATTTTAAAACATCCAGAAAAAATACAGTTTGTCGCGAAAAAATCTCTTTTTTTTCAAAAAGCCATCCAAACTGCATTTCCGTACTTTAGCAACCTCCCTCTTTTACAAGGGGAAAAAGGGCAGCCTAAAATACTCAAAGCTAATAGAATCGGAGTCGTATTTTCCGGAGGACCCGCACCAGGAGGCCATAATGTTGTTAGCGGTCTTTTTGATGCACTCCAAAAAATTTCAAAAGAAAGTGTTTTAATCGGTTTTTTAGATGGCCCCCAAGGGATTGTGCAAAATAAACACATAGAAATCTCCGAAAGCACAATCAAATCTTATAGAAATATCGGAGGGTTTCATCTTTTAGGATCTGGCCGAACAAAAATAGAAACTACAGAACAGATGGAATCTGCTTATAAAACATGTCAAAAATTAAACTTGGATGGTCTTGTTATTATAGGAGGAGACGACTCTAATACCAACGCGGCTCTTTTAGCTGAATTCTTCCACAAAAAAAACTCTAAAACTTGCGTAATTGGAATCCCTAAAACAATTGATGCAGACCTCAAAAACGAATTTGTTCCTATTTCTTTTGGGTTTGACACTGCTTGCAAAGTGTATTCTGAAATGATTGGCAATATTTGTCTTGATGCTCTATCTAGCAAAAAATACACCCACTTCATAAAGCTAATGGGTCGATCCGCTTCCCACATCACACTAGAATGCGCTCTTTCAACTCAACCCAATTACACGTTTATTGGAGAAGAAATCGAAAAGAACAACAAAACGCTCCATCAACTAATCGAAGAATGTGCCGACCTCATCATAGAGAGAGCATCTCTTGGAAAATCTTATGGTGTTATCCTTGTCCCTGAAGGACTTTTTCAATTTATTCCTGAAATAGGCAAACTCATTGAGGAATTAAACTCTCTTCTGTCAGACGGAGAACCCTCTTCTGCGTTTGAAATTATAGCTAGACTTTCTGCTCACTCTAAAAAATGCTTTGACTATTTTCCAGAAACGATTCAAAAACAGCTCCTTTTGAGAAGGGATCCTCATGGGAATGTCCAACTGTCACTAATAGAAACAGAAAAGCTTTTAGCGGATCTAGTTGATAAAGAAATAGAAAAACGAAAAGGACTTGGATTATTTCATGGAAATTTTCATCCAATCACGCACTTTTTAGGCTACGAAGGGCGCTGCGCCTTTCCTTCAAATTTCGATGCAGACTACGGATATAGTTTAGGTCATACAGCAGCTCTTCTCATTCAACATTCTTTTTCTGGTTTTATGGCTTTTATAGAAAATCTAAACCTTCCTCCTGCTGCATGGAATATAGGAGCTGTTCCTATTGTTTTTTTCATGCATGAAGAAAAAAGAAAAGGGACCGTAAAACCTGTTATCGCTAAAAAACTTGTAGACTGTGAAGGCCCTGCCTTTACACATTTCTTATTAGAAAGAGAAAAATGGAAATTAGAAGATTCTTATCTTTCCCCTGGACCTATTCAATACGGGGAAAATTCGGGTAATTATATTCCACTTAGCATCAACATGGAGCTATCACAATGATCAATCAACCTTATGATCCAAAAAAGAAAGTCTTTGTCAATCCCTACATAAAAGATACAAAACGGACAATTAAAGATGCTTTGCTTTGGAAGGTCGGTTATTTTGATGAAATTCGAGAAAAAACACAAATGCCCCCTCATTTTATTGCCCCAATCAAGAAAGAACCTATAGATCCATCCAAGCCAAAAGCAACCTGGATCAATCACAGTACTTATTTAATACACATCGAAGGCACGAACATACTAACAGACCCTATCTGGGGCAGAAGATGCTCCCCTCTTTCCTTTTTAGGTCCAATTAGAAGACACGCAGCCCCCCTTGAACTTGAAGATCTACAAAAAGTAGATCACGTCCTAATCAGTCATAATCACTACGATCACTTAGATAAAAAAACAGTCCTTACCCTTCACAAATTGTATCCTACTATTCAATGGTGGGTTCCTCTTGGAGTAAAAAAGTGGTTTAGGCAGCTAGGTATTTTACAAGTAGAAGAATTTGGTTGGTGGGAAAAAAGTCCAACAATTCCCCTAAAAAACTCTTCCACATCTATGCAACTAACAGCTGTCCCAACACAACATTTCTCAGGAAGATCCCTCAAAGACAAGGACAAAACTCTATGGGTTGGCTGGGTAGCAGAATTCTCCAAAGAAAAAGAAACAAAAAGACTATATTTTGTCGGAGATACCGGATATAATGAATTTGATTTTAAAGCAATCGGAGAAAAGTGGTCTCATATGGATCTTTCGCTAATCCCTATCGGAAGTTATGTCCCTAGAAAATTTATGGGGACTGTGCATATCGACCCTAAACAAGCAGTTCAAATACACAAAGAAGTTAGTTCTAAATTAAGTTTGGGAATGCATTGGCGTACCTTTCGCCTTTCTGATGAAGAAAGCTTTCGCCCTCCTTACGACTTATTTCTCGCACTTCAAGAAGAAGGAATTAATCCTATGCAGTTTATAGCTCCCCCACCAGGACACCCCGTCAATTGGTAAGCGAACTTCCTTTTATTTTTTTTAAGGTACTTTTCTTTCAACTCAAAGAAGAGTATAAGGTTCGCAAAAGGTTTCATCCTAACCAACTTTTTAAAAAAACCGACAAGTTACTAAAAAAAGCTTACCTATTTTCTAATCCATATAAAATAGCAAAAAACTTCTCTAAGAAAATAGGAGAACAAGATATACACACCTATGGAGAAACTCCGCTTACGGTTTTATATGAGATTCTAAAACTCGTAAAAATAGGTGAAAACGATGTTTTTCTTGATTTAGGAGCAGGAAGAGGAAGAAACGTGCTTTTCGTATCTACTTTTTTAAAGCTCCAAGCTGCAGGAATAGAGCACAACCCAATTTTCCATGAAAAGGCGCAAAAAATCGCCCAAAAACTCCCTAAACCACCCGTATTTCTATTAGAAAACATGCTAAAAACATCTCTAATAGAACAAGCTACCATCATTTACTTTTATGGTATTTGCTTAGAAGATCATGATTTTTTATCCATGATTAAGCAACTAGAGCTAACAAAAAAACACACAACAATTATTACTGTAAGCTTTCCTCTTTCAGACTATTCTGATTCTTTTTCTCTGTTATGTAGTGAAAAATTCCCCTATCCATGGGGAGAAGCGACTGTATATATTCAACACAAAAATTAATCAAATCTTCATCAAATTAAAATAATTTATTGACGTAATGATTTTTTTTTATATCATAAAAAAAACACAGGAGAACCTTATGCTACCGGTCCGAGCTAATACAGAATCTACATGTCAAACATGCCACCTTTCTTGCTTTGAAGCAACTCCTCTAACAGGCGCTGCATTTTTTGCCGCAATGACATTTAAAGAGTTTATATTTGGAAACTCTATTAACGCTGGCATCTTTGGAGTCTCAACTATTTTTTCACTTATTACATTCGCTTATATAAAACAACATAAAAGCATTGAAAAAATGACGCGAGCTTTTGAAAGAGGCATGTCAGATCTTTCCCAAAACATCACGTTGTTTTCAGCTTCCTGCGCCCAGTTAAGCACAACAACAGGAAATCTTACCCCTCTTCTTTCTCAAATCAACAATAACTTAGAAGGATTACGGAGCGACTACCAAACGGTTTTACTTCAATTACAAAACGGCGTAGGCACTCAAAGAACGCAATTGCTTATTGATGAGCTAAGACACGAAATAGAAGATCTACAAGCAATGGCACGAATCACATCAACAAGAAGAGAAGAACAAGGCCCTACCTTAGAAGTAAATAAGCCAAACAACCAGATAGAACAAGTTTAACTCAAGGGGAGTTTTTTTATGCAACCAATAAGAGAAACTTTTGTTGCAACAAATATAGAGCAACTAGGCCTATGCTCAGAAGAACGCCTTTTGCAAACAACTGTTGCTATAGCAATTATTGGATTTGCAATCGCATTTTTTACTCAAAACATACTAGGTCTAGCAGGATTTGGCATAGCTTTAGGAATTTCTGCGATAGCGTTATGGACAAGTAAAGAAACAGTAGCTCTTAACCGTCTATCGGAAGATATTCAAGAAATCACCCCTCAACTAGACAGATTAAATACCAATTCCATACAAATCGAAAAATCCAAACAAACGTTAAATCAAGATTGTAAAACATTAAAAGGATTTTACTACAAATTTAAAGCAAGAATACCTGAAATCAGACTAATAGCAAGACTTTTCTCCCAAAAAGTTAAAGCAAACGGAAGAAGCCTAAATCCTCAAATAGAGCAGTTAATCCAAACAGTGAAAAATACCAAACGAGAAATCCAGGGGGAACCCGAACATGCAATAGAGCCTTCTTTATTCGATCGCCTATCTATACAGATCGGCATTTCTGGATGGTTTCATAAAAATTAGTTTTTAACAGAACTTGAACTCCAGCTAATTTCTCGAAATTTCTCTTCTCCCGTTTCCCCACGAATAAAAACAGTGACTTTATTTAAATTATCTCGGTTTTCGCTTAGTTTTATTATCCTAAAACTATTTCCTATATTTGGCATGCTCACAGAAGATCGAACAATAACCGCCTCACGGGGAAAAGACAATACTCCACTACTTGAAATACAAACATCAAGTTCTTTAGGAAGCTCAACTGTTAGCGAAGTACTCCCAAGAAATACGTTAAGAGCTGTTTTTTCGAGCCAATTCATTTTGTTAACGCCCAAAAGTTCTTGAAATTTATCCGAGCTAATCCAGTGTGAAATCGGCATATTCAGAGCTTCTTTCAATTCCATTCGATAACTCAAGGTCGCGCCTTCTAAAGCATACTTTTCAGGCAATTCTTGAATTTCCCAATTTATTATATCCCTATTTTTTATCAATATATCAGTAAAACAACCACAGAAACCAGGCGTAAAAAAATTGGCAAGAGTTTCTTGCATGGATACCTGCGGACTCAAAAAAACTTCCTCTAGACCAAGAACCGTTGTTGGAGACCCTCTTTCAATGAAGGAGGGCTCTGCTTCTGAGATTTCCTGGGACTTAACTTTAACCGCTTCGCCTAAAAGAGAATGAGTACTTTTTTCTATTTCTTTTTTAATTAAAAAAGCTTTTTCTCTAATTGATTGACAAATAGGAGATTTGTTTTCTGGGATTTTTGTTAAAATTTGATTTGCAGTTTGTTCATATTCAACTAAAATTTCAGTAGAAACACCCATTTTTATATTTTCTAAAATGTCATGTAATTCCTGGTCGACTCCTTCTAACTCTAAAACCATTAAAGAAACTCTTGGTTTATCTATGAGATCCAGTAAATTAAACACCTCGTGAATAACATCCATAATAGGCTGATTTTTTTGAGTCTTCGGAAGATCTTCTAAAAACACAAGTAACTTTTTTAAATCACTCTCCGATCGTCTACGCATCAGTGAATTCACTTCTTGTATAAGAGATTCATCACCTAATCCAATTAAAAAAAACAGGGCATCGTTGGTCGTCACTCCACTTTTTTCAACAAAAGCAAGAACCTCTCTTATTTCCACGCATTCTAAAAGTTTTTTTAAGAAAACAACTTGCCTGTCTGGCTCTTGATCAAACAGTCTAAAAACATCAATGCATGCACTGTTTAGTTTGTCCGGATCTTTAACCTAAATCGAAAAGATACAACTTAACACGCTCGTTTGCCCGTCTAAATCTTCCTCTAAAAAAAATTGAAACGCAAGATTTTCAATGATTTTTTCATAAATGCCTATTTCTGTGGTTTCAGATATCTGATTCTTATGAAAAAGAGCCTTAGTGTTCTTTGCAATTTCTTCTATACTCGTCATTGAATCAGAGCCGTACAAAACGGCTAGTAAAATCTCCTCAATTTCATGTTCCGAAAGCGTTTGAGAATCTGTTAGATCACCAAAAATAGAAAGAGCTTCTTTGACTCTACCTGCCTTTGCTAAAGAGAGCGATAAAACAGCAGGCTCAACTTGAAAAGGTAAAAGGTCCTTCTTTATAGCGGAAATTTTCTCTAAAACCTGAGACTCTATACCTTTTTGTTTTCGTGTCATAATAGAGGCATATGCTTTATCAACTTTATTAACTTCTAGTAATATTTTATCTGTAAGTTTAGATAAATCACTGAAAACTAAATTTTTATCGAAATTCTCCACTCGACCTAAAGTAGCAGACAAATCATCCAATGCACTATTTATAAGACCTAGCACCTCAACTTTAGTGTCTAATCTATCCGGTTTCGATGATCCTATTAATAAAGCAGCGCTTTCTAACAGTTTGGTAATTCCCTGATACTCTCCCATGTCTATCCTAAAAACCTTCTAAGTAAAATAATCTTCTCTAATCAAATTTGCTTATCTATTTTATTGGAAATTTGCATTAGCAGCATTTGATAAGCCCTACTTTTTTTTAAGCCAGGGTCTAAACAAGCCTGATTCAATCGATTCATTAGAGTCTGAGAATCCTGAGTTCCCGTTTTACTATCAGCTTTAATACTCCTCAATTCCCTACTTAAAGCAGCTTCTTTGGGAAATGTTAGATTGATTTTATCAAGGAGTAGCTTCGAAGACTCACGAACATCCTGTGCTATTTTTTTAAAAATACCCTCTGATTGGTCTAAAACTTCCTCTTTAAGGTCTTTTAAAACAGAAAACACTTCTCCATGCGTTGCATATATTTCGTCAAAAGCAACTGGACCATCTTTAGATAGCCGGTCATCCATCTTATGCAAAGTAGTCAAAGTAAAAAGTAAATTGTCCAAATCCCATCCGTCCAATTCTAAAGTAGGATTTTTTTCCAAAATTTCCTGAGAAAGATTGAGTATCAATTTCAATTCCTCAGGAATCGAATTTAGATCTTCATAAAGCATCGCATCATAGGCCATCGAGACACAACCCCCTTCCACTTTTTTTACTAAACTTTGTAAGAGTGAAATCTTTTGATTTGGTTTAGCGTGAGCCATAACGAACCGCGCACTTTCTAAAGCAACTCTAAGATTGTTTATTTCCACAGAGCTTGCTAAGGGGTTTTTTCCAGCTATAGCTATTTTAGAAAAAGATCGAACAGCTTTTTCTAATTTTCTTTCAACAGACCGTAACTGCTGGTCTGTAATGATAAAAGACGGTCTGGATGTACCTGTATCTAAAATGCTCTGCAATTTTTCAGCTTTGCCAAGAACGTTAAGACTAAGCATTGTTTGATGAGGAAACAATCTGGCCAATAGCCTTGGCATACTTTTAGGAACTTCCTTTAAAATATCTCCAACTCTGTTTTGTAATCCTTCAATTTCGTTTTTTGATAGAGGAGACTTTTGCACCTTTTCAAAAATTTCCTGAATCTCTCTATCTATACTCCTTAAATGTAAAGACCTATCCCCCAAAAGGGGAATAGTTGATCGGAGCTTACCCATTACAAGGTCTAAAAATTTAATGTCCATATTTTGTCATCTGGTAAAATGTCTATCTTGTTAGAAAAATATCAACTAAGTCAGAGATAGAGTCTTTTAAGCCTAAATTAATAGGACTAGCCTTACCACTATCAGTAAAAGCGGATATTCCTTCTAAAACACTCCGATCTAATTGAAATCCATCGATAGATTTGGCTTTATTTAAAGTTATAAAAAGATCTGTGAGTAGTTTTTTTTCAAGCTCAATGTCACCTTCCGCATTAAGCTGTAGTTTCCTTAAGGTAACTGCTACTTGGTTTTTTATAAGACCTTGAGATCCGCTATCCCCAGTAATAGACACATCTAGTTTGGCGCGACGCAAAATAGCGATTCTGTTTTGAATTTCGGCAGCCCTCCTTAAAGGAGTCAAACTTTTAGAGCTATAACGACTCAGCCTGTCAACAACCTCCAAAGCCTTCCTCAAACTCTCTTCTGTAGGCAGTTTTTTTAATTTATTAGGGCTATTACAGCTATCTGCTATACATAAATCTAATTGATCCATTAGCTTCTTTGAAGCTGATAAAATTAAACTCTCATTTTTAGATTCTAAAGCATTTTCTAACTCTATAGACGGACTTTCTAAAATGGCACTTTTTCCCTTAGGAGCCAAAGAAGCCACTATTTTGTTAAATATTTCTTCATTTGAAGGGCTTCTTGAAATAGCTTCATAAAGTTTTTCTTGCTTTTCGCTTATTTCATTCGTTAAATTTCGAATAGCTGCTTTAAACCCTTTATTTTTACTCAATGTGGCTGGGTCTGAAACAACAGACAAAATCCCCGTCAAAACCCTCTCTTCTACTCTCAACCCTTCAGCATCAGCTTTTTTCAAAAGAAAAAAAAGACGTCCTAATCCCAATCTTTTAAGTTCTCGACTATCTCTAGTTTGTAGTCCCAAAAGAGTACTTTTTTCAGGCTTACGCGCTTTTAAATATTCCAGACAAACTTCAAGTTGTTTATTAATAATTGAATCGCTAAATATTTTTCTTGGGTCTTTTTCAAAAGGAATTCCAGCAATCATTCTAATCATATTTTTTAAATCTGAAACTCTTCCTTTAATTTCGTAATTATCAAAAAATCCATTTACATTTTCCTCTAAAATATCAACAACTGTGAAAGCTTTTTGTATACTTGCGTTACTTGGTATCTTATGTAAAGAATCTGGATGATTTAAGCAGCCAGCTAGAGCTTGATAAAGATCTATTTCTAGTAAGCCCATAGCATCGCTCATATTTGATAGACGTCCAATCTTAACCGCCTTTTCTAAGTCTTCTATTCTAGCTTCTAAAATAGAACTGGTACCCTTTTCTGAAAACACATAAGGCCTTTCTGAAGCATCCTCCAGTGAAATACCACTCGAACTGCTCGATGAACTACTTGAAGATTTCCAAGACAATCTATCTAAAAAAGGCTCAGAATTAGATTCCGAAGCATTTTCTTTTCTTTCTTCTATTTTAGACTGTAATGTTTGACTAAGTGACTTAGCGGTTTGCAAAACTTGTAAAGAAATATCCGACCTTGAATTAGATAACCCTATCTGTTTAAAAGCGAAACTAACAGCCCTACTTACACGAGAAGGTCGCACCTTGGTAATAAGACTATCCACAAGGAGCTTAGATTTTTCTAATAAATCAATCCCAATTTGAGGGTCTGAGTTAATAGCTTCTTCTAACTGAGATAAATTATCTTTGACCAATTTTAGCGTATAATCTGTGGTTTTTTTATATTGGGTTTCTGCTTTCTCTAAAGAATTCAGGTCAAATGCCAAATTTCTTACATAGCCACCTATCAAATCACCCGACATAAGCCTCCCTCACATTAAACAAATTTAAAATATCAAACATACAATAGTTAAGTTAATTAATTATTAAGACATAAATTAATTTGAAAATAAAAAAATAGAAAACATCAAATAACCAAGTACTTAGATTGACAATGCAAATTTCAAAAAAAGAAGAAATGCCCCTATAAACAATCGGTTGATTTTTATCTAAAGCCCACCTAAAATTGTTCCTTTCACCTGAAAACCACAAGGTCCAACATGCAACCTAAATTTATCTTCATGAGTGGAGGCGTTGTTTCCTCCTTAGGAAAAGGTCTTACATCCGCATCCATTGCTATGATTCTAGAAAGTCTAGACCTTAAAATAGCCATGTTAAAATTAGATCCCTATCTAAACGTTGACCCAGGAACGATGAATCCTTTTCAACACGGCGAAGTTTATGTAACCGACGATGGAGCTGAAACAGATTTAGATCTTGGTCACTACTATCGATTCACCAATGCGCGTCTATCAAAAGCCTCTAACGCGACCTCTGGACAAATTTATGATACCGTAATCAAAAAAGAACGTAGAGGAGACTACCTAGGAAAAACAGTACAAGTAATTCCTCACGTAACAGATGAAATTAAACAACGAATTTTACAAGCAGCTAAAATAGAACCTAACATAGACTTAGTTATGGTAGAAATAGGTGGAACAATTGGCGACATTGAATCTCTTCCATTTTTTGAAGCTATTCGTCAATTCCGATATGAAAGACCGAAAGACTGCCTAAACATACACCTTACATACGTGCCTTATCTCAAGGCGGCAGGAGAAGTAAAAACAAAACCAACGCAGCACTCTGTCCAAGTGCTAAGAGGAATAGGTATTATTCCAGACATCGTACTTTGTCGCTGCGAAGAAAGTCTTTCCGAGGAAATAAAAGATAAAATAAGCCTTTTTTGCAACGTACCCAAAGAAGCTGTTTTTGACGAACCTGATGTACCAAACAGCGTCTATGAAGTACCTATTTTTCTCAGAAAACAAGGTCTAGACACAAAGATTTGCGAACTTCTTTCCCTTGAAACAAAAAAAGAAGCCGACTTATCTCGTTGGGAAAAAATGTTAGAAAAGCTTTACTCTCCTAAAGAAAAAATCACAATTGGAATTGTAGGTAAATACCTCCAACACCAAGATGCGTATAAGTGCGTGTTTGAAGCGCTACACCACGCAGCTATAGACAACCAAGTTGAATTAGAAATACGTCCCTTCGATGCTGAAAAGTTTACAGACATAAGCGATATTGAAGCTAGCATTGGTGGATGTGATGGATATCTTGTTCCAGGTGGATTTGGAGAAAGAGGATTTATAGGAAAAATCCTAACTGCTAAATATTGCAGAGAAAAGAAAATACCTTATCTTGGTCTTTGCCTGGGCATGCAAATTCTATGCATAGAATTCGCTCGTCACGTACTAGGACTTGCAGAAGCGAACTCAACAGAAGTAAATCCTAGCACGCCTCATCCAGTAATTTCTCTTCTTAGTGAACAAAAAGGCGTATTAGACCTTGGTGGAACAATGCGACTTGGAGCCTACAACTGTCTTATTAAGCCTGGATCTAAGGCTGCCGCAGCCTATGGAACATCTGTTATTTCCGAAAGGCACCGCCACAGATGGGAATTCAATAACCTTTATAAAGAACGAATGGAAAAAGAAGGCCTTTTATTTTCTGGTTATATGGAACAAGACCATCTTGTAGAAATTACAGAAGTTAAAGATCATCCTTGGATGGTTGGCGTACAATTTCACCCAGAATTCAAATCAAAACCGATAGAGCCCCATCCTCTTTTTCGTGATTTCATCAAAGCTGCGATGGAACAAAAACATAAAAAAGAAGGGTAAATTGGGACGATTTCTAGGAGTTGATTACGGAAGAGCGCGCATCGGAATTTCCCACTCCGATGAGCGCAAAATTTTATCTAGCCCTTTTTCTGTCTTTAAAAATCACAAGAAAAAGCATGTGACTCTAGCTGAAATAGAACAAAAAACTCAAAAACTTCGGCCTATAGAACTTATTGTTGTAGGCCTTCCTCTTCTTCTTAGTGGCGAAGAAGGAGAAATGGCTAAAGAAGCTAAAGCGTTTGGAGAGCTCCTTTCATCTTACCTAAAAGTTCCTTGTTTATTCTGGGATGAAAGACTTTCCTCGTCTCAAGCAGAACGATTGATGAAAGAGGGAGCTTTATCTAGAAAAGAACGAGCATCGCACTCAGATACGTTTGCGGCAACGCTCATTCTACAAAACTATCTAGACTTCTGCGAAAAAACAGCACTAAAAAATCTAACTGGAGGAGCTCCTGACAATTTCAAGAAGCTTGATTAAGACGCTTCTATCTATTTCCACCTTTTTTTCGAGCTCTACTACCGCCCTATAAATCCGTTTAATTTTTTTAGAAAACTTCAAGTCTGAGATTTCGCCAAAGCTAACTTCCGAAGATTTCTCATAAAAGTCAATGGAAGAAGCAACTTTTTTCATCCTAAAACCTTCTTCCTTAAAACAACAACAAGCTCGAGCCTTAATCAAATGAGAAGCAACCTGGTCTAATTTCAAAAAATTCAATTCGGAAACAAATGCACTCCTGGACACCATATCTATTTCGTTCAAAATAATATTAAATTTCCTTTTAAAGAAAACCTTATGAATCAATTCTGAATCCACCTTTACTGTTCTATTAGCAATGGTAATAAACGACTGAAAACCGTTTTCTACAGCAAAACGAATTACAATAGAAATGCATTTCTCTGAAATCCCACTAACATCTTTCCAAAGATTCAAAAGACGTGCCTCTTCCGTAAGAGAGGCTCGAATTAAAGAATTCTCCAACTTAGAAAAAATAGGACGAGAAGAAGCATAAGAAGAAATACTTCCTGCTACATAAGGAGCAATCATAAAAACCTCTTAAAAATAAGATTAATTAAAATCCGAATTGTATGTAAACAATAAGCATTTTTGCAAGAACATCCTGCAACGAAAAATTTTTACCCTTTCAGAAAAATCCCCACACGTGTTTTATTAAATCTATAAATCAAAAGAAGTTAGAGGAATCATGCCGGAAACCATTTTCACAACCCCGTTCCAAGAAGCTAATCTATCTGCCCGCTTTGCAGAGCCATGTATTTTAGTTATTTTTGGCGCAACAGGAGACCTCACAGCAAGAAAGCTCATCCCTGCGCTTTACAACCTAGCTAGAGAAGGACTGCTATCCCCCCAATTTGCTTGCGTAGGATTTGCTAGAAGAGCAAAAACAAACGAAGAATTTAGACTAGAAATGAAAGAAGCTATCAGCAAATTTTCTAGAGTAAAGCCTGTCGACGAAACGATTTGGAAGACTTTCGAACAACAACTTTTTTATCATCAATCAGAGTTTCACGATGAATCCGGGTTCAAAAAGCTCTCTGACTTCCTAAAAAGTCTAGATAATAAATTAGGAACTCGAGGCAATCGAGTTTTCTACCTTTCTGTTCAACCAAGCTTCTTTCCTCTTGTATGTGAAAATCTTCACAAGGCAAATCTCATATATAATGAAGAAAAAGTAAAAGAAAAATGGTCTCGAATTATTATTGAAAAACCTTTTGGTCATGATCTTACATCCGCATATACTCTACAAAAAGAACTAACTCGTTTTTTGGACGAAAAACAAATCTATCGAATCGATCACTACCTCGGAAAAGAAACGGTACAAAACCTACTAGTACTACGTTTTGCAAATTCTCTTTTCGAGTCCCTTTGGAATAATCGATACATAGACCACATTCAAATTACAGTAGCAGAAGATATTGGCATAGGAACAAGAGGTGCCTTTTGGGAAGAAGCTGGATTTCTTAGAGACATCTTGCAAAACCACATTATGCAAATACTTTCACTCATAGCGATGGAACCCCCTTCTAGCTTATCTGCTACGGCAATCCACGATGAAAAAGTAAAAGCAATTCGATCTATCAGACCCTTTGACATAGATTCATTAGAGAGCTCTGCGATTAGAGGACAATATACAGCCGGCTACGTTAACGGAAGCGATGCCTGCAGCTATAGAGAAGAAAAAAATGTAAATCCAGAATCGTTAGTTGAAACATATGTTGCAATGAGACTTTATCTTGATAATTGGCGTTGGGCTGGAGTCCCCTTCTATATCCGCGGAGGCAAGCGCTTACCGAAAAAAGGCACTGAAATCTCTGTAGTTTTTAAAGATCCACCTTCTGTACTTTTTCAACATCCTGGGAAAAAAAACGAACCTAACATTTTAACTATACGTATACAACCTGACGAAGGAACTTCTTTTAAAATCAACTGTAAAGTTCCTGGCTCAAGTAACTTCATACAACCAGTTAAAATGAATTTTCAATACGGTCAATACTTTGGAATGACTCCTCCAGAAGCCTACGAAAGACTCATTTTAGATTGCATATTAGGGGACAACACCCTTTTTGCTAGAGAAGATGAGGTCTTTGCCTCTTGGCAGCTTTTAACTCCTTTATTAGAACACTGGGCTAAAAAACAGTCCGAGAGGTTAACATTTTATCCTTCAGGAAGTTTTGGCCCTAAGGAAGCTGAAGACCTTATTCAAACAGATGGCAGAACATGGAGATTACTTTAAAACATGAAAGCACAACACATAGTTTCCCCTTCACAAATACAATCTTCTCTCGATGATCTTTGGAACGCCAATGAAAATAAAAATAAAGTTAGGGCATCCTTATTTAACCTAGTCTTCTTTTCTAAAAAATCTCCGAGAGAAGAGTACCTTAGAAAAGTAGCCTACAAAACGTTAGAAAAATTCCCCGCGAGAGTTTTTTTTCTATCCTCAGATCCCTCCCAGAAAGACTCTCTGGAAACAACGGTTTCTATTATCTCGACCAAACAAGGAGACTTCGATATCACTTGTGATTTAATTGAAATTGAAACTGGAGGAAAAGAAGAAAAAAAAATACCCTTCCTGCTTTTGCCTCACTTAATTCCCGATCTTCCCATATTCCTCGTATGGCAAGAAGACCTTACACAAAATTACGCTCTTTTCGACGAACTCAAAAGCCTGGCGACACGTATTATTTTTGATTCAGAAGCTAGTGAAAATCTCAGTCTTTTTGCTGAGTCTATGCTTGATAAAAATGAAAAAAATCACTTTGAAATAGCAGACCTTAACTGGGCTCGCTTAGAAAGCTGGAGATCTTTGATTAGCTCCACTTTTTCAACTCCTGAAATACTGAATAAACTACAAAAAACATCTTCTATTACAATTACCTACAATGCAGAAGAAACCCCATTTTTTTGTCATACAAAAATTCAGGCAATCTATTTGCAAGCCTGGATTGCAAGTCGTCTTAAATGGCAAGCTTGTCCTTTAAAGGAAAATTCAGAAGATACACTTTTTAAATATACCAAAGAAGAAGGCGATCTTCTTGTAAAACTAGAAACAGTAAAACACCAAGAGCTACCTCCTGGAATGATTGTTTCTGTAGAAATTGAGACAAGTGAAGGAGAATCTTTTTCTTTTTCGAGAAAAAAAGACATGTCTGATAAAATCTATTTCAAACATAGCACTCCAACTGAATGTTCATTACTAACCCACATGGAAGTTTCTAAAAGAGAATCAGGACAATCCCTTGTGAAAGAAATCTGTCATAAAGGAACAAGTGAACATTACATAGAAGCTTTAAAAATTATTCTTGTAGGAAAAAGTAAATGTTAATGCCTATTACAAACTGGAATGAAAAAACAAAAATTGCTATTCCAGGAAACGCAGAAGAAACGCTGAAATTTTGCGCGTTACACTTTATAAAAGCTTATCAAAAGGCTGTGCAAGAAAAAGGATCTTTTCAAGTAGCTCTTTCTGGAGGGTCTACTCCTAAAGCGCTTTTTTCTTTACTTACCAAGCAGCCTTATTCTTTAGAAATTGACTGGAGTAAGGTGCACCTTTTTTGGAGTGATGAACGTTCTGTTGGACCAGAAAATTCCGAAAGCAATTATCACATGGCAATGGAAGCAGGTTTTTCTCTAGTAAATATCCCCCCCGTTCAAATTCATCGAATGATAGCAGAAGACTCTATAGAAAAAAATGCACTAGACTATGAAAACCTTTTGAAAAAAGACGTAAGCCTAGGATTTGATTACCTAATGCTTGGAATGGGAGAAGATGGCCATACAGCGTCTTTATTCCCAGGAACAACCGGACTACATATTGCAGATCGCTGGGTAATTGCTAACTATATACCTCAAAAAAATACCTGGAGAATGACATTAACTTTTACCTGCATTAACCAAGCAAAAAATATAGTCATCTATGTTCTTGGGAAAGCAAAGCAAGAAAAAACGATCGAAATTTTTTCTTCCAAAGAAGCTCTCTTTCCTATTCAAAATGTAGGATCACAAGAACATCCAGCACTTTGGATTATGGATAACGAAGCCGCTCCTTCGATAATAAGAAACACTATAAATAACTTAAACTCTTAAATGAACTTATCCGAAGTTTTTTGGTTTTATTATCACTACGACATAAACGTTTCTAAAACAAAAAAATCTAAAATTCTTTTGTATATTTATCAACTATCAGGCATTCTATATAAAAAACACAGTCCTTTTGACTGTGTTATTCAGAATCGATTTTCTAACTTTGGAGATTCTATAAATGACTGAATCCAAGCAACCACCTATCAGAGGTCTAGGCAACGACATTTTAGAAATTGAAAGATTGCGAAAAAGTTATGAAAAACACGGGAGCCATTTTTTAAATAAACTCTTTTCTTCTAAAGAACAAGAGTATTGCCTTAAACACAAAGATCCAATTCCTCACCTAGCAGCAAGATTTTCCGTAAAAGAATCGATAGCCAAAGCATTTGGAACTGGCTTTGGCGCTCAACTATCTTGGCTTGACATAGAAATCTCGCACGATGCTCTCGGAAAACCTGTAGCAAGTTTCTCCGAAAAGATTCAAAAAAACCTGGGCAACCCTATTGTCTTAATCTCTATTAGTCATTGCAAATCATTTGTTGCTACAACTGCAATCTGGCTTGCATCGAGCTCTTAAAAAACTATTTCTTCTTAAAGCAAAGAAAACGGTAAAGTATAAGAAATTTCTACTGTCTGTACGTTTTGCGGATACGATTTAGCCAATATGCGATACACGTAAGAAATCCCAAGTTCTCCCCATAAAAGCCAAGCATACTTGTAGGAAGCGCCTATATCCAAAGAACTATGTCGAACATAACCCCACCCTCGAAAATCATCGATAACAACTTTGTTAGAAGAGCCATACCCGAAATACCCCTCTGTAAACACATTAAAAATTTGAGAATCAAAAAAACGCCCCTCTAAAAAAGCGCTCATTCGGTTCCAAAAAGATCCGTGATTTGCAATACCGGTAGAGCCCATTACATATCCACGACTAGTCCAATTTGCGTTTTTAGAAAACTCCTTACCTAAAGAGCATTGGACCTCATAATTCATGTAAGAAGCATAAGGGCTACTCACATCTCGTACAGATCGCCCCCCCACAGACCTTAAAACGCCTCCTAAAACAAGACTAAAAGAATCTCCTGCTATATCATCAAAAAAACGATATCGAGAACCTAGTGCCATAGCACGAAAGCCATAGAGCTGATGAGGTGTTCTTGCCATCTCACACTCAATTTCTACGCCTAAAGAAGGCGCCGGAGTAAAAGAAAAAGAAATCTGATTTACATAATTATTGTAAGCATAATGCGGCTGAATCACCGCATTATCTATATAACGATACCGACTATAGCTTTCGTTTGCGTGTAAATTAAATGCATACACATCTCCAAGCCAAGGGGACTCTTCTAGAGCTCCTAAAAAAGAAGTAGATAAAATAAAAAATAAAAAAGATTGTTTTTTCATGCGTCAAGCCCTTTTTCCGAAAGCCACCTTTCTGCATCGAGGGCTGCCATACAACCACTGCCAGCAGCAGTAATAGCTTGTCTATACACATGATCTTGAACATCGCCCGCAGCAAAAACACCAGGCACCGCCGTTTTACTAGATCCTGGAACCACCTTAATATAGCCATTGTCTTCTAAAGGAATCTGTCCGCCTAAAAATCCCACATTAGGAACGTGGCCTATTGCAAAAAAAACGCCAGCAGCATCAAACGTTTTTCTTTCTTTTGTCACAACATTCTCTAAAACAATAGATTTTACAACCTTATCACCAAGGACCTCAACAGGAACATGAGACCAAATCACTTCAATTTTAGGATGAGACAACAACCTAGCTTGCATAATTTTAGAAGCGCGGAGCTCATCTCTTCGATGAACCAAGTACACTTTCTTTCCAAATTTTGTAAGAAAAATTGCTTCTTCAATAGCGCTATCTCCACCACCTATAACAAAAAGATCCTTATTCCTAAAAATAGGCGCCGCTCCATCACAAACAGCACAAGCTGTAACACCTTTTTGCCAAAACTCACCATCTCGGCAGCCAGGAACATCTAATCGTTTAGCGGTAGCTCCTGTCGCAATAATAATAGACTCTGCCTCAAAAGAAGTTTTGCTTCCTCTTACAATAAAAGGATGGTTTGCTAAATCTACAGAAATTACATCCTCTGGGAGCATTAAAGTACCAAAACGAATCGCCTGCTCTTTGAAAAGCACCATAAGCTCAGGACCTTCTATACCCTTAGGAAATCCTGGGTAGTTTTCAACCTCGGTTGTTGTCATCAGCTGCCCTCCCGAAACCCCAGAATAAAAACCCTCAAAAATTACAGGTGATAGATTAGCTCTAGCTGCATAAATAGCAGCAGTGTACGCTGCGGGACCGGACCCAATAATGACTAATTTTTTCTTATCCATAAAAAAGACTCTTTTTTAAAAAATTTACCTCTTTTTTACCCGAACAAAAAATTATAAACCACAAAAGACTCTCTCGAAGAAAAAAAACACTAGAATTCTTAAGGTAAAGAAGTTTTTCCACTGCAAAAAAATAGGTAACCAAGTAAAATGGGCTAGAAAAAATCAGGTCATTTTTTAAATAGGCGGCGATGAGAAGCATTACACTAGAAAAATTAAAAAAAAACCTAGCAGAAGGAACTATTATTAATAATATTTCCCTCCATATTCCAGGTGGAAAATTCTTCGCCCTACTAGGCCCAAGTGGTTGTGGAAAAACTACCTTATTAAGATTAATTGGGGGCCTTGAATCTGCAGACTCAGGAAATATTTTTTTAGATGATGAAAACATCACCCACGTACCTATCCATCAAAGACCAATAAATATCGTTTTTCAAAACTATGCGCTATTTCCCCATCTTAATGTATTTGATAACGTTGCCTATAGCCTTAAAATCAAAAAGCTACCCAAAGAATTCATCGCACAAAAAGTACTAAAAATATTAGAGGCTTTTGACTTAGAAAATCACGTCTATAAATTAACCTCTCAGCTTTCTGGAGGACAACAACAAAGAGTTGCTTTAGCAAGAGCGATTGTAAATGAACCTTCCGTACTCTTGCTAGATGAACCACTTGCTGCTCTAGATTTCAAATTGCGCGAAAAAATGCTTATTGAATTGATCGAACTACAAGACAAACTAAAAACAACATTTATCTATGTCACCCACGATCAGTTTGAAGCTTTGACTGTAGCAGATCAGATGGCCATCATGAATAATAAAGGCGAAATAGAACAAATCGGAACGCCAAAAGAAATTTATGAATTCCCCTCCTCTTCGTTTGTGGCAAATTTCGTGGGAACAACAAATATTTTACAAGGAAAGCTTCGAAATCTTGAAATAGACCCAGAGATTGAAATCCCCGAACTCGGCTCTTTTAAATTATTTATTCCCCATAGAAAAGAGTGGATGATAGAAGGATGTGATATTTTGATTAGTATTCGTCCTGAAAAAATTCTGATTTCCAAAAAAGAAGCTAAAAACTTCTCTAATACACTAAAAGCAACAGTAGATTCTATCGTTTATCATGGAAGATCGACTCAGTACAATGTTCTTTTAAAAAACCAGCTCAAATTACAAGTTTTTGAACAAAACGAAGAACACTTTCCTCAAGAAGTGATCGATTACGACAACGAAGTACACCTATACTGGCAAAAAGAAAATGCGGTGATTTTAGAAAAATGAAAATTTTGCGAAAAAAATTTACGGAATTTCCATTTGCCTTAGGAGCACCAGCGCTGATCTGGCAAGTCCTTTTTTTCTATGTCCCTCTCTTTATTATTGTATGTTCTAGTTTTCTTGCTTTCTCAGATCTAGGAGCCATCCAAGGATTGACGCTCAAAAAAATTTCCATTTTCTTAACGCCAACGTACATGAGAGTTATTTTCTCTTCTGTAGCCTTAGGGATTAGCAATGCTGCTATTTGCTTTTTAATTGCATACCCCCTTGCGTATTTTATGGCTTTTAGAGGCAAAAAAATAAAAAACTTCCTACTGCTACTTCTTATTATCCCTTTTTGGACAAATTTCCTTCTCCATGTATATGCTTGGTTTTTTGTTTTAGAAAGGGAAGGGTTTTTAAACAACCTGCTTTTATCAATAGGGCTTATCCATGAGCCTATTGAATTTATGAATTCGATCTTTGCCACAATGGTCATGATGGTTTATTACTATCTGCCTTTTATGGTTCTTCCTATCTATTCTTCTTTAGAAAAATTTGACTACCGCCTTATTGAAGCTTCGGTGGATCTTGGCGCCAGCTGGTTTCAAACTCTTCGCCGAATCATGCTACCTTTAAGTTTAACAGGAATTAGATCTGGTTTTTTTCTTGTATACATCCCATCTTTTGGAGAATTTGCTATCCCCGAACTTATGGGAGGAGATAAACAAATGTTTGTCGGAAGTGTTGTGGCTCGTTATATACTAGGCGACGAAACAGGTTCATTAGGAGCCGCCTTTACGCTAGTCTCCTGTTTTGTGCTTCTTATTTCGACTGTGTTACTTTATTTGTTTCTTAACGCTGTTTTGACGCCAAAATTCACTTCTAAAGGCTCTTATGACTTCAAAAAGTAAATTCATTAAATTTTTACATCTCTTACTAACGTTAACGACATACTGTTTTCTTTATCTTCCAATTATTGTTTTGCTTGTTTTTTCTTTCAACGTGGATAATTTCCCATCACCCTGGAAAGAATTTTCTTGGAAATGGTATGAAGAACTTTTTCACTCGCCTTATCTTTGGATTTCTTTTTTTAACTCTCTTATTGTAGCTACATCAGCTACTATTATTAGCCTACTGCTTGGCGTTTTTCTAATTTTCTACGTGGCTCAAGGGGGTCGGATTAAACAATTACTCTTTCTTTACTATGGGAATATTGTCATTCCAGAAACTGTTCTAGCTGTTGCTCTTCTTGGATTTTTCACGTTATCGGCTATTCCTCTTGGGCTTGTTACTTTAGTTCTAGCCCATACGGTTTTAGGCCTTGGTTTTTCAGTTCCTATTTTATACGCTAGATATCATGAATTAGACAAAAGAATCACAGAAGCATCTCTTGTTTTAGGGGCAACTCCCATACAAACTTTTTTCAAAGTAACCCTTCCCCTACTAAGCCCTTCACTGATAGCGACTGGCCTCCTTATTTTTATTATTTCTTTCGATGATTTCATTTTATCTTATTTTTGTGCTGGAAGCTCCTCTCAAACTCTTTCATTGTATATTATGTCGATGCTTAGAACGGGAATTTCCCCTGTCGTTAATGCTCTTTCCGCTGTTTTACTAGCGTTAAGCGGGCTTTTTGCTCTAATATTTTTTTCGCTTAAAACAAAAGCTAGGATTTTTTAATGAAAAAACTACTCATTCGAACAGGAATTATTTTTTCTTGGATCTGCTTAATTATGGGGGCTCTTTACTGGCCAAAAGTAAAATTCTTATCTTATGAAAAAAATACAATTAACGTATTTACTTGGGGAGATATTTTAGATCTAGAGATCATTAAAGCATTTGAAAAAGAAACAGGAATCAAAGTCAAATTCAACTACTATTCCTCAAACGAAGAACTGCTTGTCAAATTAAAAGCCACTAAAGGTGAAGGATATGATCTAATCGTTCCCTCAGACTATGCAGTACACCTACTGGTAAAAGAACAGCTATTAAAAAAAATAGACAAATCAAAACTCTCCTTCTGGGACCAGATCAACCCCAACCTACTCAACCATTTTTTCGATATCTCGAATGAATACTCCATACCATTCGCTTGGGAAATTTTCCTATTAGGCGTAAATAAGGAATATTTCAAAAATCACCCCACAGAAGCTACTTGGGGTTTAATTTTTAACAAAGATTTAATAAATTATAAAATATCGATGACAAATGATCCAATCGAAGCAACCCTTTTCGCCTCTTTTTACTTGTTTGGAAAAAAAACAGCATTAACTCCTCATGAAATAGAACAGGTAAAAGAGCTTTTGACTAGGCAAAAAGCCTGGGTAGAAGCCTATGCTAGTTTTAGAGGAGATTACTTCTTAGCAACAGGAAACTGTGAAGTGGCCGTTGCCTCTAGCTCTTATCTTTGGAGAACCTTAAAAGTATTTCCCAATTTAGGTTTTGTCATTCCTAAAGAAGGAACCTTCATTTCTATAGAAAGCCTTTCTATACCTAAACTAAGTCAAAAAGAAGACTTAACGTATAAACTTATTAACTACCTATACAAAGAAGAATCTGTTTTATCGCATTTTACTACCTTTGGGTTCTTTCCCTCTACACTGCAGTCATTTAAAAGTATCCCTATAAACTCCGAAGTACAACAACTTCTATTATCTTCAGAAAAAAACTTTGAAAAGTTCTACTTCACACAAAATCCTATCCCAAGACAAACAGTTAATGATATATGGGTAGAAGTAAAATCAGGAAAATACTAGCCATTCCCTAAGTCTCTAAAAAAAAGAATCTTGCATTTTTAAGCGTTCTTTTTATTCAAAAAAAACAAGAAATAATAAAAAAAATAATTAACATCAGTGATAGCATAAAGAAAACATAGTAAACAGTTGCAAACTCGCTCAGTTAGCGATAAGTCACTGTGCGGAGAATTTTATGGAGCCTATGAATAAGTACATTACAGTAGGTAGATCTCAAGCGGGTGATCTGCAAATCCAGTATGGAGGAAAAAAGATAAACAACTCCATTAAAAATTTAGAGAAAATCCAAGAAATAATCTCAGAAAGGCCAGCGACTCCAAACACATCGGCAATAAAAAAACCAAGCCAAGTCAATCTGCCAGATAAAGAGTTATTCGAAGTATTAAACGAAGTCTTGTTTGATTTAGCCACCTACACCGGCATAAGTGATTTATCCAATGCAGCGCTTGAAATACTCACTACACTTGACGAAAAAAAACCAAAAGATTGTTTAAAAAACGTGTCGATTCAACTATCTAACTTTTCTAATAAAACACAAATAGCTACTTCATTACTAAAATACCCTATAACAGGAAATGATCCATTATTTTTCAAATCACTTTTGGAGACTTTTGTGGAGAGCACCGAATCTCCCTTTTCTACAGATGAAAAACACAAAATCCTCTTAAATCTACTTGAAATAGGAATCGAACAAAATAAGCCTAATTTTGTTGAACTTCTTTTAGATTCTAAAATAGCAGCATCTATCAGTCACGATGAGATTAGCAGGCTACTAAGCATAGCTCGAGAAGATATATCGCCTACAATAAAAAACGCACTAGAAACACTGGATCTAAAAAAAATAGCCACTGAAATAAAAAAAAACTTCGAAAGTTCCTATAAAAAATGTTCGTGGCTTTATCTAAAGCTATTTGGAGGGGAAAGAAAAAAAGCTCAAATAGAAAATCTTTACGCTGAAATATCTGGAGACAGTTTATCTGGAGTTTCATCTGAGGTTTCCTTGCTTATAAATGTTTTATCCAAAAGAGACCTTACAGGGAAAACCTTCAGCTTTTCGTTAAAAATGTTTAATGAAAAGACGACAATTCCAGATATTATAGGATTTACGTCCAAAGATTTAAATGTTTTTTTAGAAAATGCTCTAAGTGACAACTTAAAATTATCCAAAATCCCAAATAGAGAATTACTTCAGTTACTTTGTGTTATTCAGAACGAAAATATCCCATGCCCTAACCTTTTAAAACAGCTTGAAAAACACTGCGCAGGTAAATTTCAAGAAAGCCTAGATAAAAACTTAGCTTGTAGTCTTCTTTCAGAAGCAAGCAGTCTGGGAAAGGTAGCACTTATGCAGTGTTTAATTAAACTAGGATCTCCTGTTGATAATCTAAATGCCAAAGAGTTCAAAAGAACAACACCTCTCATAAAAGCGGTCTCACATGGTCAAGTCGAAGCTGTAAAATTACTGATTAAAAGTGGTGCGAATACTCTTCTACCAAACTCTGACTATGTAACCCCAATGCACATTGCAAAAAACACTAAAATCAAGCACTCAGAAGAAATCATACTTTTATTAGAAAAAGCTTCCAAAAGCAATTCCTCAAAAGAACCACTTCTTTCTGAGATCAGACATCTTTGCACTCTACTTCACACTGAAAAAAACAAAGAACTATTAAAACGGCTACACTCTTTTTCTATAAAAGAAAACCATAATGAATTGATAAACGAAATAGCTCCCGGTACGTATGAAAAACTCCTACTTCTTGAAATTTTACAACCAAAATCAAAGGAATTTCCAAAATTATTAAATCTTCTAATAAGAGAAAAAATCCAAGAACCTCTAACTGTAATTCAACTCCCCGACTTTAAAAAACTACTTGAAAAAGTTTTAAATTCTGATCAATTTGAAATAGGGCTCTATATTTGTAAGAAACTCTGTCCTTCTACGGCGGAATTCGCGGAAGCAAAACTAACGCTCTTAAATACCAGATTAATTACAGCTTGCTCTTTAGGAGCGTTTGAAAAAGCAAAACAATTAATACGATTGGGAGCTAAACTCGACACTAAAAACTCCTTAGACAAAACTCCTTTAGAAATTGTAATAGAATCGAACCACAAAAACGCTCTAGAATTTGTACAATTTATTTTTTCCTATAGCGCAGACAACCAAGAAAGTCTAAATTTAGTAGAACCAAGATTTCACCCAGAGCATCAACAAAAAGCGATACAAACACTCATAACGCAAATAGTGAAAATACCAAAACTACCAACTTCCATAGAAGCTTTTATACAAAAAAAACAAAAAGAACTATTTGATTCTATCAAAGAAAAAACGGTAGAAAAAGGAATTTATTCATTAGATGACTTCATCCAAAATCAAATCATCGAAATCGTTCTATCGGGAAATATCGGTATAATGGAAAAGTTTCTAGAAAGAAATCCAGATCCCAAAATAAAAAACGATGCTTTAATGATCGCTTGTCTTATGGGTGAATTAACAGTCGCAGAGTTCCTTATACATGAAGGTGCTCTTCTTAACACAACTAATAAAGATGGTTATACCCCCCTCCTACTTGCCATCGATTATCCACATGTAAAAAGCCTAGAATTGATTAAGCTTATGTTTTCCTATGCCAAAGAACATCCTGAAAGCTTAGGGCTAAAAAAGAATGCAACAGAAGCTTCTGTGATAAAAGCATTGCTATCGCAGGAAAAAAAACAAACTACAATAAATCAAAAAGAAACGCGAGATGCGATTTTGTTAGCTTTTTTAAATGGGAACAGAAAGATAGAAGAATTCTTATCGAATGAAAGAAAAATTCAACAATATCTCGAAGACGATAACGCTATTTAAAAAAAAGCAGCTAAAAAACTTATAAAAAGTTGCTAGCTGCTTTTCTGAATTACTTTTGTTGCGCTTTAATATAAGTGACAACATCAGCTACAGTTTTTAACTTTTCAGCTTCATTTTCAGCCATTTCAAAGCCAAAACGCTCTTCAAAAGTCATAATGAGCTCTGTGAGGTCTAATGAATCTGCATTTAAGTCTTCAACGAAACTTTTTGTTAGAGTCACGTCTGCAGGATCAACTCCTAACTGCTCTACTACAATATCAATTACTTCTTGTTCTATGGACATATTTATTCCTTACTATGGTTAAAATAAACACTAACTTATATCACATGACCATTCCGCCGTCAACAGTCAAAACTTGACCTGTAATATACCGGCTACGGGCTAAAAAAAGAACAGCATCGGCAATATCTTGACACTCCCCTAATTTTCCCATTGGAATTTTTTTCAAAAGAGCTTCTTTTTGTTCTTCTTTTAACACTTCTGTCATTTTTGTTTGAATAAAGCCTGGGGCAATACAATTCACACTAACGCCTCTAGAAGCTACCTCTAAAGCCAATGCCTTAGTAAAACCAATCATGCCAGCCTTAGAAGCAGCATAATTCGTTTGACCTGGATTTCCTATAAGCCCAACAACAGAAGAAATATTAATGATACTTCCTGACCTAGCTTTTAACATACTTCTAACTAGTGTTTGGCAAGTATTGTACACAGATTTTAAGTTGGTATCAAGAACAGAATCCCAGTCTTCTTCAGACATCTTCATCAAAAGACCATCTCGAGTAATTCCAGCATTGTTTACAAGAACGTCTACTGAAGAAAAAACCTCTAAAAGGGAAGCTATCCCAGTTTGTGTAGAGGTGTTACTAGCAACATCAACAATTTTATAAGCAAATATCTGCTCTGCAGCTACCCGCACTTGTTCTAAAGAAAGCAGCGTTTCTTTAGCTCTTTCCTCGTTCGTCCCAAAAATAGCAACATGAGCGCCTTCTTTAGCAAAAGAAATAGCGATTTCCTTACCAATACCAGCAGTTCCACCTGTAACTAATACTTTTTTTCCTTTAAAAAACATCAGAAAACTCCTCTTTTTGCCGTAAAGCTTCTAGGTCTTCTACTTTTTCTACACTAAACGTAGGAACAGTAAGCCCTATTCTTTTATTCATTCCTTGTAAAGTCTTACCACAACCCACCTCTATAAAATGTGTAACTCCCTCTTGAACCATCGACTCAACACATTTTTGCCAACGAACAGGCTCTGTAACTTGTCTAACTAAATTTAAGCGAATCTCTTGTAAATCTTGAACGCGAATCCCAGGAGTATTCATAAAAAACGCAGTTTGAGAATCGTGTAAAGAAACATTCTGTAAATAAGGAGTAAGACCGTCTCTTGCAGATTGCATAAGTCCACTATGAAAAGCGCCTGAAACATCTAGAGGCAATACTCTTTTAGCTCCGGCTTGTTTTAAAGCAAGTGATCCAATTTCTAGCTCTTCTTTTGTACCTGCAATTACAATTTGACCTGGACAGTTAATGTTAGCAACGCAAAGCGTTTTCAAGTTTAACGGAGCGAAAACTTCATGAATCGCTTTTTCTTCCATCCCTAAAACGACTTGCATTGAACCTGGAGCTAGCTCACAAGCTTCTTGCATAAGAGCAGCCCTTTTAGACACAAGAAAAAGACCTTCCTCAAAAGAAAGCTTATTTGAAGCAACAAGAGCGCTGTACTCTCCTAGACTTAGTCCACCTGTGGCAAAAGGCACCAAACAAGGATATAGATCAGTAAGAACTCGATAAACGGCTAGGCTCATAATGTAAATTGCGACTTGACTATTTTTAGTTTCAGTCAAATTTTCTTGGGAACCAGAAAAAATTTCCTGGGAAAACGGTTTCCCCAAAAGAGCATCAGCTTGATTAAAAAGAGCTTGAGCAATAGGGAACTGGTCATAAAAATCTTTTCCCATCCCCACATACTGAGCTCCTTGTCCAGGAAAAATAAAACCTATTTTATGCTTCATATTCCCCCCCTACAGTTATAATAGCAGCTCCCCAAGTAAGGCCAGCTCCAAAAGCTGTCAATAAAATGTTCTCTCCGGTTGCTAATGATTTTTCATCCAAAAGTTCATCTAATGCTATACCTAAAGAAGACGCTGACGTATTTCCATATTTATGAATGGTAATATAAACCCTGTCCATTTCAACTTCAAATCTTTTAGCTATTGCTTCGATAATACGAATGTTGGCTTGATGAGGCACAATCCAGCTAATGTCTTTTTCATTTAATCCGAGACGATCTAAACAACTTTTGCTTGCTGATTCCATTCTTCGAACGGCATGTTTAAAGACTTCTTTTCCTTCCATCTTTAAATAATGCATACCAGAAGTCACTGTCTCTTGAGAAGTTGGTGATCGAGATCCACCGCCTGGAAGAATTAAAAGATCAGATAATGTGCCATCAGCGCCAAGACAAATATCTCGAATAAAAAGATTTTTCTTACCTGGTGAAGAGCTTACAACACAAGCGGATGCTCCATCTCCAAAAAGAATGCAAGTATTTCTATCCTTATAATCAACAATAGAGGAAAGTTTTTCTGATGCAACAACTAAGACATTTTTATAATGACCAGACTCAACAAAAGCTTTTGCTGTCGAAATAGCATATAAAAATCCGGTACATGCAGCTTGAATATCCATAGCTCCAGCTTTTCCAGCTTTTAAACGAGACTGCAAAAGGCATGCTGTACTAGGAAAAGCATAATCAGGTGTTAGTGTCGCAACTAAGATTAAATCAACCTCTTCTGGAGACAAACTAGCATCTTCTAAAGCAGATAAAGCGGCGGCATATCCCATATCTGACGTGGCCTCTTGACTATCCGCAATACGACGTTCTTTCATTCCTGTGCGAGAAACAATCCAATCATCAGAGGTTTCTACCATTTTTTCTAAATCTTGATTCGTTAATACACGATTTGGTAAATACGAACCTGTTCCAATAATTCTTGCTTTTAAGGGCATAGTAACTCCCTAATTAAAATATAGATTTGATCCCGTCAATTCTACCCTGAACACGAAAAAAACGAAAGGATAATTTTATTTGTGACAAATTTGTTTTTTACCCTTCTTATTTTTTCTTCTCTATGAGAGACTCAAAATGAAAAAGCCTTGAGGTTTTATTATGGCAAGACCACCCGCTTCACTACAGAAATTAATTTCACTCCTTAGAAAATTCCCTGGTGTTGGTATAAAAAGTGCTGAAAGGTATGCTTTTGAGCTTTTAAATTGGGAATCTCCTTCGCTCGATCTTTTAGCAGAATCTATTAGACTCCTTCGCCAAGAAGTATACCCTTGTCCCACGTGTCACTGTCTCAAAGGAAAAGATCCTTGTGAATTTTGCGATATAAACAAAAGACAAACAAATTCTTTATGTATTGTTTCTCACGCAAAAGATGTTTATCCCATAGAAGAAACTCATACATTTAAAGGACTATACCATGTCCTTGGCACTTTGTTTTCTCCTATGCAAGGTCATTATTCTCAGCAGATAAACATTGAAAACATTAAAAAACGGGTTTTAGAAAATCAAATAACCGACATTATTTTAGCCCTTGACTCTACTTTAGAAGGAGATGCCACCGCGCTTTTTTTAAAACAAGAAATGCAATCCTGGGGGTTGTCTATTTCTAGACTAGCATTTGGCATGCCACTAGGTAGTTCTTTCGAGTACGTGGATTCAGGCACCTTAGCTAGAGCTTTTCTAGGAAGACATCAGTTTTAATCACACGCAGATTAAAAAAAACCGAAAGATCAAACGCAGCAAGCACAACCCTTGTCGACATAAAACGCATAAACCTGATTCTAAACATATTTTATGCACTACTTTCATAAAACACTTAGACGAAGCTCTAGAAAACCAAAAAAACAAAAAAGACAGGCTCGCAAAAAAAGATTCCCTGAGAAAAGGATTATTGCTCCAAACAAAATCTGCATCTAAAATACCATCCGTAAATGTTTAAGAATGCTATTGTATAAAAAGCAATTCCAATCATACAATGCGTTTTCTAGAATAAATGCTAAGAGGTTTTTCTTGATTGGCTTGGGATTACATATTGCAGGTTATCATCTTGGAAAAAATCTCTTTAAAAACGCATCGCCAATAAAAATAGCCACGTATAGTTTTTTTTGCCAAGTAATCTATCTGGTTGCAAAAAAAGCAATGCAAAATCCAGAAATAATACGAAATTGGAAAAATAAAATATTTTCAACCTTTTATTCAATAACTAACATTTCTTCCATCCAAAAAATCGCCAATCAGTTCTTTAAAACCAACGAGAAAGAACTTTCTTTAGAAGAAAAAGTAGGACAACTACTTATGATTCATTTTCAGGGAGAAACTGCCAACGAAAATGCTCAAAGACTTATACAAGAAATAAAAGTAGGAGGAATTATCTACTACAATTTTTCTAACAGCCTAAACTCACCCCTCCAAATTAAATCTTTAAGCGAAGGCCTTCAAAAACTAGCTTCGATTCCACTTCTTGTCGCTACAGATCAAGAAGGAGGTCTTGTTACTAGAGCAACAAATGGATTTACCGTGTTTCCTGGAAATAAAGCCTTGGCAAAAACAGGAGATCCAAAACTTGCACAAGCTGCTGCATATGCCATGGGGATAGAACTTCAGGCTGTCGGCATCAACATGAACCTAGCTCCTGTGGCTGATGTAAACACAAATCCTAAAAATCCAATAATTGGTATACGCTCTTTTGGACAAACATTTGAATCTGTTTTTCATTTTGTAAAAAGTGCTTTAATTGGGTATCAAGCAGCAAAAATTATTACTACTTTAAAACATTTCCCAGATCATGGCGATACCGAAACAGATTCCCATACAAGTTTACCTTGTATTTTAAAAAATATAGAAGAATTGGAAAAAACATCACTTCCCCATTTTTGCAAACTTGCTTTACTAGCAGATGCTGTCATGACAGCTCATATTTTAGTGCCCGCTTTAGATGCAGAAAACTGTTCTACCCTCTCTATTAAAACATTAAGTATATTAAGAAAAACTGGATTTCAAGGTGTCATTATATCCGACTCTCTAGTAATGGAAGGGGTCTTAAAAAAATGCGGGGAGCCTGGAGAAGCAGCAATTCAAGCTTTTAATGCAGGCTGCGACATCCTTCTACTTGGGGGTAAACAACTAGTTGGAAAAAACTCGTTAGAACTGAGCTCTACTGACATACAACAAATACACCAATCTCTTGTCGATGCCGTGAAAGAAGGCCGTATTTCAGAAAGCAGACTAAATGAATCAGTCCAACGCATTCTCAAATTAAAACACCTCAAAGAACTCCCTAGAAATTCAGTAAGGCTTGATAAAATCTTAAAAACAAAAGAGCATCTAGCTCTTAGCTTAAAAATAGCTTCTCTTGCGTTAGAAATTATCCCTAAAAACGCTTGCAGTTTAACAACATTGAAGGACTTACAAAAAAAACAAATTTCAATTTTCTGTCCCGATCTACTTCAAGAAAAGATAAAAGAAACAGACCTTCCTACCATTTCAAATAAAGTAAAGACTTCCTTCTTTAAAGATATTAATTTTTTAGAATCAGAAATAAAAGAAGCTTACACATCAGATGTTTTAATAGCGCTTTCATATAATGCATGGGAAAATGAGACACAAAGAAAACTAATAGAAAGTTTAATAAAGACAGAAAAGCCCCTTATTCTTTTAGTAATGAGAGACCCCATAGATCAAGAACTTTTTCGTCAAGCAGAGCTTACTTTCATAGCTTTTAGTCCTACAGCAGTTTCGATTCAAGCGATTACAAATAAATTAAAAAAATTTTAAGGCGCAAATTCTATTTCATCCATGCCAACAATAAAAAATTACGTTTAATCACCCTTCGGACCCCACGATTCCGAGGTTTTGTTGCAAATATTTCGTGACTTTCATTATAGTGCTACAATTGCGGAGCTTGATTCTCTCAACGGGTACAGCTGCCATATAAATAACACATCAAGCAGGTTTTACATGAACAAACGATTGCTCAGCTTACTATCTATTTCTTTGGTAACAACAGCGCCGACTCTTCCCTTATTTGCAGAAAACTCTCCTATTGTAGCTAGCTACGATAAAATGCTTGTGGAAAATATCGAAGTGAGTGCCGAACATCTACCTGCTAACGCTTCTTTTGATAGTAAAATCGTCTTAAATAAGTTAAAAACAAAATCAGGGGACCCTTTT
Organism: uncultured bacterium; assembly: GCA_964455905.1. GTDB lineage: Bacteria > Chlamydiota > Chlamydiia > Chlamydiales > Rhabdochlamydiaceae > CAIJXB01. The sequence goes on along the minus strand of CAYVYN010000006.1, from coordinate 86,381 downwards.
TCTCAGTCCGCATTCGATGAAGACCTAAAAACACTGTCAGAAGAATATGATCGAGTAGAGCCTTCTTTAGAAGTCCATAATGGACGTTTACACATCTCTTTAAAGGTGTGGATTAAGCCAACGATTAGATCGATCACATGGGAAGGAAATGCCCACATCAAAACAAAAACTTTGCAAAAAGAACTCGAGATCAAACCAAATTCAATTTTCGATAGACAGTCCTTCAATAAAGCATTTAATAAGGTTAAAGACTATTACATAAAAAAAGGATACTTTGAGTCTCTTCTCGAATATCAAACTATTCCAGACCTTAAAACTAATGAAGTAGATTTGATTATCCGCGTTAAAGAAGGCAGATCTGGAAAAATAGAAAACATCCAATTTCAAGGATTTAATAAAGAAGAGCAAAGCCAACTGCTCGATATGATTTATACGAAAAAATACAACCTTCTTTTAAGTTGGGTTACTGGCAGTGGAATCTATCAAGAAAACGCTTTAGAACAAGATCAAATTACAATAGTGAACTTCCTTCAAAACAAAGGATATGCTGATGCTAAAGTAAAAATATCTGTAATAGAGTCTCCCAAAGAAGGGAAAATCATCATAGAAATTCAGGCAGATAGAGGAAACCTCTACCACTTTGGTAAAATCGCGTTCAATGGCAACACTATTTTTTCTGATGAAGATGTGGAAGGACAATTTTTGGCTAGACCTGGAGACACATATTCACCTGAAAAACTAAGATTAACAGCTCAAAATATTAAAGATTTATGCGGTCGCAAGGGTTACATAGAAGCAAATGTCCAATATGAAACAAAACTAGTTTCGAATGAAGATGTATACAACGTTGAGTTTTGGATTTCTGAAGGAGAGCAGTACAAAATAGGGATGGTTCATGTACTTGGGAACACACAAACTCAAGCTCATGTGATTTTAAGAGAGTCTCTTTTAGTCCCGGGAGAAATTTTTGATACAGCTAAATTAAAGGTAACAGAACAAAAACTAGAAAGTATTGGCTACTTTAAAACAGTAAACGTGTATGCAGTCAGAACTCAAGACGATGTTCTTTTAGGAGAAAACTACCGAGATGTTTACATAGAAGTTGATGAAACAACAACAGGAAACATCAGTTTGTTTTTTGGATTCAGCTCTGCAGATGAAGCTTTTGGGGGTTTAGATCTCGCTGAAAGTAATTTTAATATTGCCGGAGTACCAAGAGTTTTTAAAGAAGGTCTTTCAGCTCTAAGAGGAGGCGGAGAATTTGTTCGTGCCAGAGCTAGCTTCGGAGCTAAACAAAACTCTTACACCCTCTCATGGATGACGCCATATTTCAGAGATTCATTATGGCGATTAGGTATAGATTCCACATACTCAAGAAGTGATCTCCAATCTAAAGACTACCACATAAATACACTTGGAACTTCTATATACACTTCTTATCCTCTAAATGCTTATTGGACCTTCGGAACAAAATATCGCATTAAGCAAGCTAACAACCACGCATCTGGAGATCCAGGTGCCCAGGAAAGAAAACAGGTAGGAGAAAGCGGTCTTATATCAGGAATTAGCTCTTCTATCTCATTCGATTCGACCGACAGCGCTATAAGACCTCGAAGAGGCTTTCGCTCCTTCATAGAAGGAGAATTTGTTGGCGTAGGTGGAGATCTTTCCTTTTTACGATTTGGGTACATCAACTCCTGGTACACACCTATTTGGCGTCGTGGAACAATGAAATATCGATTCGACCTAAGATTTATTGATCCTATTTTAAAAACACCAAATGCCACAGATATTTACATAAGCGAACGTTTTTTTCTTGGTGGCGAAAACACAGTAAGAGGATACAAAGCCTTTTCTTTAGGCCCACTATTTAACAAAACAAACGATCCCATGGGAGGAATTTCTTCTACTCTTTTATCCATGGAATATCTCCAAGAAGTGATAAAAATGCTCGATGTTTTTGTTTTTGCAGATGCTGGATCTGTTTCCATGCATAGGTTTAAGATACCCCTGCTCCGTTTTTCCTATGGATTTGGAGCTAGGGTTGACTTACTCAACCGCATACCTATTGTTTTAGGTATGGGTTTCCCTGTAAACGCTGCCCACAAAGAACAAGTTGACAGGTTCTTCTTTTCTATGGGCGGACAATTTTAACATAAGGAATTCCTAATATGATCGAAAAAAAACTAAAAAGATTTCTACTTTTATGCTGTCTTTCTGCTGGTAGCTTATCCGCTGCTGAAAATTTCGGTGTTGTTAATTTCGCTAACTGCATCTCTGATTCTAAATTAGGAAAAGCAGAGCAAGTTAATTTCGAGAACCTAAAAAAACAATTAGGCTCTCATCTTGAAGGGTCCGAAAAAGAACTTAATGAGTTAGCAGGTAAACTTAATGATGCGGAATACATGGACGGTCTTTCTCCTGAAGCTGAAATGGAACTAAGAGAAAAAGTTCGTGCTTTAAATGAAGATATGATGCGCTATCAAAATCAGTACTATCAAATTTTAAACCAAAGCAACATGAAGATTGTTCAGCAAATTAGCTCAGAAGTAGCAACAGCTGCTGCATCAGTTGCTAAATCGCAGAAAAAAACAGCAGTGCTTAATAAAGAAGCTTGTTTCTTTTACGATCCTTCTTTAGATATCACCAATCTAGTTGTAGCAGAAATGGATAAAACGTTTGATCAGAATGCAAAGAAAAATGCAGAACAAGCCTCTAAAACAGAAGGACAGGGAAACTAATGCGAGACCGGTTAGCTAAAAAATATACCTTAAAAGAAATTGCTTCTTTAACAAACTCTATCTTGATCGGAAATCCTGATCACTCTGTGAGTGGAGTTGATTCTCTTGAGTCTGCTTCACAAGAAGATATATCTTTTTTAGCTAACCCTCGTTATAAAGAGGCTATGGTTCAATCTTTTGCTGGAGCGATTTTTGTTTCTTCTGCAGAAGATCTACCTAATGAAAAAAACTACCTGGTGTCTACCAATCCTTCCGTAGCTTTTCAACAAGTCATCTCTTTATTTTTAAATAATCCTTACAATCAAACAGGCTTCAAAAACATCCATAAAACCGCTGTAATACATGAATCTGTAAAATTAGGGGAAAATGTGCAGATTGGGCCCTATGTAACAATAGACCAAGAGTGTGTTATTGGGGATAATACAAAAATTTTTTCCCACGTCGCAATTAGTTCAGGCTCTCAAATTGGAAGCGACTGTGTGTTCTATTCGCATGTGACTATCAGGGAAGGCTCTGTTATTGGAAATAGAGTAGTCTTGCAACCTGGAGCAGTAATAGGATCTTGCGGTTTTGGCTTTTCTACCAACAACCTAGGAGTTCATTCTAAGCTTGATCAACTAGGAACAGTTGAAATTGAAGACGATGTTGAAATTGGTGCTAATACAACGATTGATAGAGCGCGTTTTAAAAAAACTACTATTTCTAAAGGAACAAAAATAGACAATTTAGTACAGATTGGACACAATGTCTGCCTGGGACCCCACAACTTAATTGTAGCACAGACAGGTATTTCGGGATCAGCGAAGACGGGAAAACATGTCATTTTAGGTGGTCAATGTGGCGTTACAGGACATCTAGAAATCCCTGATGGAACTTTAGTTGCTTCTCGTGGAGGAGTAAGTAAAACTTTATCTAAGGGAGGAAAGTACGGAGGAGCTCCAGTACTTCCCCTTTCAGAATACAATAAACAACAAGTTCATTTGCGAAGAATCTCTGACTATGTAAAAAGAATTGAAGACCTCGAAAAAAAAATAGAAAAACTCCTAGCAAAGTAATGAAGGCAACAAGTTGTTGCCTATCTTCTAAGCAAATCTTTTCATAGATCTAGAAAATGCATCTGATGATCCACTATTTTTGTAGCTATAGCTGACAGCCTCAGAAACTCCCCAAATAGCGCCTACACAAGCTCCAAATACTAAAGACACAACGGCTGCAACAACTAAAACATTGGCTTGTTTATTCATATTACAAACAAGCTGGAAGCGGCCCTTCCAAGCACAGCTTGTAGTCGACGCGATAGCGACATTGAACAAAGTAACGAAAGGGAAAAAAGCACAAGAAAAAGCTACCCCATTAATCACCTCAAAAGGAAGAGCTTTACATCCTATTTGCATAAAAGCGGTAACACGTTCTCTTGTTCCCCAAACAACAGGTTGCTGAATTTGTGATTTACATCCTCTAACACGTTTTTTTCGTCCAACAACAGGTTGTTGGAATTGTGAAAAAGGAATATGATTTGAAATCTTGCTTAACATCGTCCCAGACATAAAAAAAACGCCTCCCCACCTATTAAAAAATCAGCGGAAAGTTATAACATAAGTCCTTCAAAAGCAAGAAGAAAAAGAGAAAAAATAAAAAAAATCTTCTAAAAACTAAATATTGTTCTCAAGTTCTTCAACCGCTTTTTTATACAAGTCTTCCACCTCTTTGATTTGTAAATAGAAAGAAGAAAGGTTTTCTTTATATTTAGTCAATTCTTCCTCGAGCAAAATCCTATCTTCTTCACTAACACATATTGATAGTTTTCTTTTACAAAGAGAAAAAAGATTCTCAAACACTTCCGATTGTTGCGATAAATATTCCTGGTGTTTTAGAAGATTTTGTATGTCATTGGGCAAGAAACTCTCTACAAGAGTCTCCGGTATAGTCGGTTTACATAAAGGAATATCTTCTGGGATTATGCTATCTGCAAGAGCCTTTTCTAAAACTAATAACCTACTTTTTAACTCTTTTACAACCCCAATCTGAACATCTCTTCTATCTTCAATTTCTTTAGCCAAGTCATATTTTATAGTAGCTTCATTGTATTCTTTTTTTATTTCTTCAAAATTTTGCACGTCCTCATTGGAACTTGTAGGATCAAGAGTTTTAATCCTCGAAATCCTTTCATACTTTTTCTTTAGCTTCTCTAGATCGGTTTGGGCTATCTCGACAACTTTAGAATTCACAGGCATTTCGTTTAACCGTTTTTCTTCTTTGAATAAAAGACTCACACAATCTAAGTAACTTTTATATAACCCTTCAACCTCAATATACCCACTTTTTTCTAACAAAGAAATCACCCCATAATCGGTTAATCCATAATAAGATGATTCTTTTTCTAAGTGTAGAGGCAAAAACTCTCTTTTCCACCTTTGAATTCCTTGATTGATTAAAAGGTCTATTTTTTGAGGGCTTTTTATAAGGCTATCTAATCTGTTGTTAAAAAATGCAACAAACATTTCCTTTGAAATCCAGTTTGTCTGTTCCCCCGGAAAAAGATTACTAAATTGGACCTGAGCTGTTTGATGTAATAAAACAGTCCCGTCTTCTCTTTCGTTTTGAACTAAAGACTTTTTGAGTTCCCCCTCCAAATTACTTTTTAAATTTTTTTTCTGTTTTTCTAAACTGTATAGATCGATTAAATAAAGGAACTCTGGAATTTTTCTATCTTCAATTAGACCTACTGTCCAACCATCCCCTAAAATCTCAACTCCATTTTTTGTTAAAAAAAGAAACGAATCCCTTATCTCATAAAGATTTTCTACGTTCAAATAACTAAGATACTCTATAGCTACTTCGACCGTTATCATTTTTTTTACGCCATCTGGAAAACACACCCTGTAAGACCCCAAAAACTCTTTCCAAGCAAGAAAAGGATTTATTCCAGCCCAATCAAAAAAAACCATTAAATTATCATATAAACTAGATTCTTCAGTTGAGCAATCCGTCTCTTCTTTTACCCTAAGTGTTATATCTTGTTTAACACACTCTACAATCGATCTTGTCAATAAGTAGAAAAAAGCCCTCAATACATCCTGTCTTTTTACTAATAAAAGCCTTTTGTCTATAGTTCCGGCATATTGATCCATCGTCATCATATGATCTATTCCGGCCTCTTCTCCTAATATATTTTTCAAGGTTTGTAATTGATGAACTCCCTGATTTTTCCAAGTAAGCCCCAACTCTCTTAGAACTTCTGGAAGAAGCTCATCTATAATTTTTTGAATTTCATCATCTAAATAGTCTTGGCACTTTTCTATTTCTAATAAACCGCCAATTTTATGGACAAAACCAGAAATTTCACCACTTGCCTTCAGACTATTGTAACAAAAAGTAATCCCTCTTTCCTGACCAACACTACATTCCTCAATAAAGGAAAGCCATCTTTTTATAGCTTCTTCTCTATCAGTCAATAACTGACCTTCTTTAATGCTATTATTTTTATCTAAAAGCACTTTTGCTATTTGATAAAGCCTTTCAGTGGGTCTATGCACTAAAGATTCAGGAGGTCCAAAGTTTCTCATACTTTGAAACACAAACCCATCTTGATCTATAAAAACACATCTAATTTTTTTGATTTCTTCTTCTAACATTTTCAATTCTTGATTTTCTGGGTCTTTAAGAGATTCTGATTCTATACGAAAAAGAAAAGGATTCAATAAATCATGAAACACCCTCGGTCCCAAAATAGGAGTACCTGGCGAAAGATTTCGATTAACGTCTTCAATCCAGGCCATAAATTCTTTATAGGTTTTACTTTTATTTCTAATTCTAACAACTGACTGTTGAAGAGTTTGACAATTCAACTTCAAATATACCCCCCCCCCCTCTAACAAAGGTAAATTTGCACCCTCCACAGTCGATTCGATATCCTTATAAGCACCTTTAATAGCTTTTGTAGAAGCATATACATAATAATTGTAAGGATCAGGTTTAAAAGATCTGCCTTTATCATATTCCAGTAATAGAATTGTTCGGACAGCAGCTTGAATTAACGGATCTTCATCGTTTATCTGCATATTACCTTGAGCAGTTAGAACATGCCTAGCAAATTCTATCGAAGCCTCTCTACTTTTATAGCAACAAAGTGCTTCTGAAGAGTTTTTTTCTATTTCAAGCATTAATAAAGTTGTAATAGAAAGATCCGACAAATCCGTGTAAAAAAAATTCAGATAACATTTAATGAATGGTATAAAATCAAATATTTTGTGAACACTATTCTCAAAAATGATTTCTTTTATTGATACTCTTAGATAATCACTAATAGCCTTTTTCAACTCGATAAAACTAACTCCATGGGTTATTCTTCTTTCTTGGAGTAAATATTTGAAAAAAGAATAAAGACTTGGGATGTTGAAAACGGGCCCAGAAAAAACGCAGCTTGGACAAATTTTCCTAATAGCCACTATAAAAATTTTAACACAAGCAATTTCTTCCGAGTTCACGGTCCTATCTTTAATGTCAATAGACACAGCATCACAAACTTCTTTTCTATCCCCGGGTAAAACCTCCTGAATAGCTATTAAAATTTTTTGCAAATCAAAAAAAGACATATCGGCCTTTAACAAAGAAGATAAAGAAGAACACAATACTATTCTTTCATCTGGGGGCATATTTTCTACTAGCATTAAAATAAACCAAATTTCTTGAGAAGACATCCCATCTTTTACAAGGGAAGATAATATCTTTAGAGTGGATTCTTGCTCTTCAATCGCAATTTTTGAAATATTGATCAAAATATTAGATAAATCGTCTGAAGACATGCCTTTTTTTATTAAAGGGGCTAGATAATTCACTACAATAACCCTTTGAATCGAAGAAAAGCGTTTAAGAGAGTGCACTATAAATTTAATACCGTCTCTAGTCATCCTCTCTTTCACAAAAAAAGAGGCATGAGTGACTATATCTTTTCTTTCAGCAGGATCTAATTCTTGAATAAATTTTAAAATAAAAATAACGTCTTGGTCGCTCATATTTTCTCTTATAAGCATAAAAACAAGAGGGATTAGTTCATCTCGCGATTCGACTGAAAGACTCTTAATGCACTCTATAAAAGAAAATATCGAAGAAAATTTAACGCCTAGATCAAAAAAGGAATCAACTATACGAAAAACAGCCTCTTTTTCTAAATCATTTCCTTGAAAAAGCGAGTCTATTTTGGGTTTTTCTGATAAAATATTTTCATCCAATTGTATTTTATTACAAAAAATTCCAAAAAAACGCTTAAACGTTTTCCCTGGCTCAAAAGTAACTAAAGAAACCCGTTTAGCTAAGCTAGCTGATTCTAATTTCTCTGAAAAAGATAATTTTCTAGAAATAACTTCCTTAAACGTATTTTTGACTAAAGTAAATAATTTGTCTTTATCACAACTTGGATCATCTACTAGCATTTTAATGGGATCTAATATTTCTTGAATAGACTTGGGTGTAACGTTCACTTAACACTCCGACTAAGTAAATAAAAAAGTAAACTCTTACTCCTTTAAATATAAAAAAAAAAAATATTTATCAAGAAATCAAAGATTTACACATTCACACTCACTAAATTTTCTAATAAGACGACACTCACTCCAGTTGCTTCTAAAACATCAACGTCCAATTTAAGAATGTCACTAAGAAGAGTCCAAACAATTACATTCTGTCTAACAGCAACCAACACAACTTCTTTATCGTTTCTAAGATCTAGACTAACATATCTTAAAAAAGTTCCACTTTTACGCACGGCCGCTAAAACGACTTCCCTATCATTTCTCAAAGACTCAGGTATCGACCACAAAGAAAATCCTCTACGGGGAATCGCAGCCATAACAACTTCTCTATCATTTCTAAGACACTCGCTTAGAAAATTGAAAATAAAACCGCTTTTACTAAGAGCTTTCAAGGCTAGTTCCTTATCATTTCTCATTGCGCGACTTGCCCATCTTAAAGGATTTCCTGTTCTACGAATAGCAACTAAAACAATCTCCTTATCATTTTTTAGTAGATCACTTGCAAACTCTAGGGCACCGCCGAACTGCGAAACAGCAGCTAAAACAACCTCTCGATCATTCTTTAAATCTGCACTCGCAAACTCCAACACTCGACCTTTCTTCTTTACAATCTTCAAAATAAGATTCCTATCACTTTGCCACTCAACACCAAGATCATTTAAGATTTGTGGATTTGATTTGATTTCCGATATCATTTGTTGATACTCTCGAAAAAAATATCCATATTTAATTTGAGGATAATCTAATACTAAATTGCGAAATTGAACTAAATTCTTTATGGGGGCAGGTAGCGTAAGATAAATAGTAGGGTTATTTAAGATTTTCTCAACAAGAACCTCTATCTTTTCAAAAGGAAAACAATCCTCAAAAAAAGCTTTTAGGATCTTGTGCGGCAAATCTTGCCTATTAGATATTACCGGTGATAAAACCTTGAGAAAAGACCCAATTAAGGCAGCACCAAAAGAAGATAAGCCTTCTGCTGAGTTTTTAGACATCTCCTTTAAAAGAGTAACATTTTCTAAAATAATTTGATGATCTAGGTTAGAGATAAGATCTGCTATCCTTTTTTTCTTTTCAACGAGCCACGAGGCTTTAGATTCGGGACTTTCGGAACATTCATATTGAATAATTAAATTATACAGTCTTTTCTGTTCTTCTAAATCTATACCCCCTTCATGAACAGGTATTCTAGAAAACTTTTCGAGCTCTTTTTTTAAATCTTTTTTAAACACAACAGCTCTAACAAGAATAGATTCTTGCAAACCTGCAAAATAAAACTCTTTAGGTTTTTTGGCTGAAAATAAAGGAAGAAACCCATTTTTTAAAAATTTTGAGTGTATCTCACTCAACCGACCTGCATACTCATCAAAATCCTCTATATTTTGAATTTGGCCCAAAAGGCTATACAACTCGCGCAAAGAATCCTTTTTGTCTATATATAAATCAAAGCCATTTTCTAACAAAGTGCGATATGAATCAGATAATAAATCTATGATACAAAGCTGGTCTGACTCAGATAATCGTAGATAGAACTTTTGTATTTCTGTAATTAACGTAATTGGAGAATAAAACTCATCCATAAGCTGCTGAGACACAACTTCTAAGTGAGGTGAAAGAATTTCAAGAATTGGCTCTTGATTAATGAGTTCTTCCATAGAAAAACCTAAATCATACCGCTGATTACTCCACTGTTTTACAGCTTTGTGATAATGGACATTAGAGACAAGTTGTCCCAACACATCGCCTGATAGTTCCGGATTTAACCTTTCTATACTAACTGGTAAAATTCTATTAAAAACAACATCTTTACGAAGTCCCTGACTAATATTATGAATCAAAGAAAAAAGTGATCCCCCTTTAAGCGCAGGAGCCTCAGCCGTCAAGCCAGTTAATTCAGCAGCTGTTGATTCCCAGCCTGTTTTACACTGAGACAATATATACGGCAAGCTTACATCATAAAAATCATAATCTTCTTTTTTAGCAGACAAAACTAAAAGAGCGTTATAAAATTGATGACAAAAAGTACGATACTGCTCAGCTCTTTCTTCTGGGTTTGGAGAAAAAAGTTCTCTCATCGCATTTTCTTCTATTTCTTTTTTTAGTCTTTGATAGTTGGATTTCCAAAGAACAAATCTCATGGGCCAGAATTTTTGGGCTTCCTCTTTAGATATTCTTATTTTTTGACTATCTGTTATACAAGGAGACTCCAACCATCCTAATTCCCGCGCTTTTTCTACAGACTCTCCCCCTTCTAAACGGAGATCTAAAAAGCTAAACAAAAAAGAATTAGCTTTATCCAATATTTCCATTTTTTTTACCGGAGTCGGAACTCCTAGAGCAAAAGGAATCCAACTTGTTTTCTCTATCGGAACCATTTGAACAGAATCCCAAAGAGACTGTTCTAGCTCTTTGAGTAAATAGCTATTTGCACTCTCAAAGCCAGATAATCGAGCAAGAGGAAATAAGCCCTCTTTGGCTAATATAAGATCGTTAATTAATCTGGCTTCTGCCGAAACTTCGGTTCGAGATTTTTTTGATAAATGAGTTGTTCCCTCAGATTCTGTCAGATCAATTTCTTTTATTTTGTCTATAGCAAATTGAATAAATTCGGGAGGCCCTTTCTTAATTTTTTTTAAACAATCTAGAGCCCCACTAAAAACACCTTCAACAGAAGAAGAAATCATAAATAAAACACCAAATTAAAATAAGATCATTAATTATAACAAAATAAATAATAAAAATCAAAAAACACAAAAAAAAGACAATTAACAAAAATTAATAAAATAAGAAAAGAAATTATTCAAGAAATTTTAAATAAAAAGAAAAAAACTCGTATAGCGAATGGATATCCCCCAAAAGACAAGGCACTAATCAACAGTTTAAGTCCTAAAGCACTTACAGGTAACAAAAAACGAGTAAAAAAAATAATAAGCTATTAAACACAAAAGACTTCAATAGAACCTTTAGGCTTGTCTAATGGTTTGAAAACTTATTTTAGCCAAAACAAAGCCGAAAGATTTCTTCTCTAAATTTATATAGAAAATAAGCCAACACCCTTATTATCAATCTATTATCTTAATTGACTGACCTGTCTGGTTATCTTATTTGACACAAGATCGAAAGTCAATCCTATCTAGACAGAGTCAATAATTAAGTTCAGGTAGAAAAGAAACGACATCGTATTTTTGGGTTATATTCATAAATATCTCAAATACCCAGACATGGTTAAATTTTTTATTTTAATTAAGGGATGTATATTAGAATAATACGTATTGAAAAAACGCAAACAATTTTCCATTTTTACAAAATGGGGTAAAAAAAACCCCATTTCAAAGAAATTTAAAGCAAGAGCAGCGATGGATTTTCAAGCAACTTTTGTAAAGTCTTCATGAATTTAGCTCCATCAGCCCCATCAACGACACGATGATCAGCGGAAAGAGATAATGTAATTACGTGTCCAGGAACAACTGCTCCCTTACGAACCACAGGTTTTTCTTGTATTCCGCCGACAGATAAGATACCTGCTTGAGGAGGATTTATGATCCCCTGAAAGGCTGAAATACCATACATTCCCAAATTGGAAATAGTAAAAGAACCACCCTTGTATTCTTCAAGTGTAAGTTTACCCTCTTGTGCTTTTTTCGCTAGGGACTTTACTTCTACGGCAATCTGGCTCAAATTTTTATAATCAGCAAATCGAATAATCGGAGTAATTAGTCCTTCTTCCACACTAACTGCGATGGAAATGTCTATAGTTTTAAAACGAATAATTGATTGCGAAACACTGTTAAATCCACTATTTAAAGAAGGGTGCTGCTTTAGAGTTAAAGCTACTGCTCTAATAATAATATCATTAAAAGTAACCTTGACTTCTCCATTTTTTAGCTGCTCTCGCAAGAGCATCATTGGCTCAGCATCAACTTCTTGAGTGATATAAAAATGAGGGATAAATGACTTCGACTGTTGAAGTCTAGTACCTATAACTTTTCTCATCGGCGACAAAGACTCTTCCTCGTAAGATCCTGGAGCTATTGAAGGCTCTCCTCTAGACCCAAACGCGCAACCTGATTTTTGCCCTAATACAAGATCTCCGCTAACGATTCTACCACTTGGCCCAGATCCTTTGACCGTAGAAAGATCTATACCTTCCTTCTCTGCGATTTTTTTAGCATAGGGAGTTGCTTTAATTCTTGAAGAAGAGGATCCCTCACGAAACGGAAAATTATAAGTTTCCAAAGGAGGCTCTGGAGTAAATGCAGCCTGCTTAGCTAATGGAACTTCTTTTACAGGCTTTTCTATAACAACTTTTTCTTCTTTGGTCGAAACCACAATAACTTCTTCTTTTTCTTCGGAAGGAAGGATGCCTTCTGGCTTATAGGAAGAAAAATCTTCATCTTTTGTGAGTGTAAAAATAGCAACAGCTTGTCCAACCAAAGCCTCTTCTCCTCCATTAATTAAAATAGAGCGAAGAAATCCTGCGTCTAAAGCATTATATTCTACTGTAGCCTTGTCGGTTGAAACTGCAAACAAAACATCACCGGCTAAAACTTGGTCTCCTACATTTTTGTGCCACTTTGTAATAAGTCCTGCCTCCATCGTAGGAGAAAGTTTGGGCATAGTCAGGGTAAAAGGCATGGTTCGTACTCCTAAAATGTTTATAATAAGACTTGTTCGATTGCTTGTATAATCCGTTCTTTTGTAGGTAGAGTTTCCTTCTCTAACACTTTAGAATAAGGCATTGGAGTCTCTTTTTGCGCAACTCGAACCAAAGGAGCGTCTAAATCATCAAAACAATGCTCCATGATTTGGAAGCCGACTTCAGCAGAAATTCCCGCAAACACATGCCCTTCTTCCACTAAAACGCAACGATGCGTTTTTCTGACAGAATCAGCTATGGTCTGAATATCTAAAGGTTTGATAGTTCTTAAATCAATAAGCTCAACATAAACTCCTTTTTTAGCCATATCTTCTACAGCCTTATAACATAAAGGCATCATACGACTATGTGAAACAAGAGTTACATGAGTCCCTGATCTAACAACTTTAGCCTTACCTATAGGAACTAGATATTCCTCTTCAGGAATTTCCATTTTATCAGCATAGAGCATTTCACTTTCTAAAAATAAAACCGGATTATTATTACGGATCGCTGACTTTAAAAGTCCCTTAGCATCATAAGCATTGCTTGGGGCTAGTATAATAAGGCCTGGAAAATTTGCATATAAAGCTTCTACACAATGGGAGTGCTGGGAAGAAACTTGAGCAGCGGAACCATTCGGACCTCTAAAAACAATAGGAACAGAAAATCTATTACCAGACATATAATACATCTTAATTGCGTTAGATAAAATTTGATCGATCGCTACAAAAGAAAAATTAAAACTCATAAATTCAACAACAGGTCTTAGACCTGTCATAGCAGCACCAACTGCGAGCCCAGCAAATCCAAGTTCCGAAATAGGTGTATCTAAAACTCTTTGAGCTCCCCATCTATCCAACATGCCTTTAGTTACTTTATAAGCACCATTGTACTCAGCAACCTCTTCCCCTAAAATAAAAACCGAAGAATCTCTCTCCATTTCCTCGTTAAGAGCCTGTCTTATTGCCTCTCTTAATTCCACTACCTGCATTCTTTCTATTCCTCTTTTACCATTTTATGGAGCAAAAACATCTTCTTCTAAATGAATAGGATTTGGCCAAGGGCTTTCCTCTGCGAACTTCATAGAAGCTATAGCAATCTCTTTTTGTTCGGCATCAATCTTCTCGAACAGCTCTTGTGTTACAATCCCTTCTTCAATAAGAACTTTAAGAAAAAGCTGTATTGGATCTTTAAGCATACAAGTAGTTAACTGTTCCTTAGTTCTATAAAGAGCAGGGTCAGAAATAGAATGACCTCTAAATCTTTCTGTAATCACTTCTACCAAAACAGGCTTAGAGTCCCTTTTCACTTCTTCAAAAACATGCTGAAACCCAGCAAAACACTCAAAGAAATTCATACCATCAAAAGTATAACCTTTCATTCCATAACCAGGAGCTTTTTTTTCAGCTATGGGGGATACGCTAACTGCTCGTTCAACACTAGTCCCCATTCCCCACTTATTATTTTCTATGACATAAATACAAGGAAGGTCCCAAAGAGCCGCTAAATTCAAAGACTCATGAAAAGCTCCCTGAACAACAGCACCATCTCCCATAAAACAAACAGAGACATCACTTTTTTTACCTTCAGGTAAATTTTTCACTTCTTTTTGATATTTTATAGTAAAAGCCGCTCCTGTAGAAATAGGAACTTGTCCACCTACGATTCCAAACCCACCTAAAAGACGTTCTGAGAAAAAATGCATAGACCCGCCTCTTCCCAAGGCATTCCCTGTAATTTTCCCATAAAGTTCTGCCATAAGATCGTTGGGAGGAACCCCTAAAAGCAAAGCTAGAGCATGGCAACGATAAGAAGTAGCCCACCACTGATCAGGTCCCATGGCAGCAAGGGCTGCAGTTTGAATAGCCTCTTGTCCTATATAAGCGTGAAAAAAGCCTCCTACTTTACCTTGTTGGTAAGCAGATTCTGCTCTAATTTCAAAATGACGAATCAAAGACATATGCTTTAAGGATTCTATTAGCTTTTCCCTTCCTATTGACTGGATTGTTTTTTTCAAATCAAAAGGAAAAAACTCATACTGTACTTGATTTTGTTTTTCCATTACACCCATCTCGTTTTACTTTATAATAAACTATTTACACTTATTCAACAAGCACAGTTACGGCATAGCTATGAATCGCCCCATCCCATTAGACTGAGGAACAATATTCGGGTTATTTGTTACGGGAACAGCCCTAAGGTCGTCATCAGAATGAATCTGATAACATCCAGATACAGCAATTATAAGAAACAAAAGATAAAAAAATTTACACATATAATCTCCAAAATTACTGAAAGGATACACTGAAACAGGAAATTTGAGAAGGCTTTTTTTCATAGAGAGTCCTCCAATAAAAAACATAACCTCTTGTTATTCTAGGCACATAAATAAACTTGCCAATAATTCAAAAATAAATTAATCAATAATTAAAGCTATATATTGGAATAAAAAATGAAAAACGAAAATAAACAAAAAGAAAAATCGTTTCAACCGATCACAGAATACTTCCTAGAGAAAACAAATCAAACATTAAAATTAAAGTACGAAAACGAAATAAATTTGATTATAAAATCGAGCTCAGACGAAAAATTAAGTAGTTTAATAGTTAAATACAAAAAATCTTTAGAAGCATTAAACGAAAATATAATAGACAAAAAAATTGCACAACAAATAAAAAAACTAATACATAATACTACTTTTATTACCCTAACAATGCTAATTACACTCAAAACTCTTCTATTTTACAAAATAGACCTACCTAAAAACTCTTTCAAAATTGCAATTATTTTGAGCCTTATTTTTGGAATAACAAGCCTAGCAATCCGACTTTACCGTCTTCACAAAAAAACACCAGATCTAAAAAAAAACACAGATAAGGTTGCATCTCAGATACTTCAACATTTAAATAAAAATAAAACAAAATTAAAGCTCCAATTACTCGACTTAAAAATTAAACAAGAGCAAGAATCTCAAAGAACAAAAGAAGAAATAAAACAGGCATACCTAGAGAACATCAACTCAAAAACACTTAAAAAAGTTTCAGAGTCAATCAAAGACTCAGAGTTTACAATTAAAACTTATGAAGTTTTTTTTGCCTAAATCTTACTAAGACATAAAAAACACTTTTTCAAAAGTTCTTTTCGGAACAAAAACCTTTTTTATCCTCTTTATGAATGGAAGAAAAAACAAAAGGCACCGACTCCCTATTTACCATTTTCTGAAACTCCTTTAAAAAATCACTAGCAACCTTTTTATTTTCCAAAACAATTGCATTTTCTTCGTGAGCAAATAATCGTTTCAAAGAGAAACTATAAGAACCTGTCCAAAGCTTAGACTGTCCAAAAACACAAAAAGTGTGGTGCATGTGTTTTTTAGGGCCTTTTTTTTCAACCTCAAGACCTTTCCATACAAAAACCTTAATACCAGAATCCTCTAAAAGCTTAAGAGGGGTCTTCGTTGTTACGGAAACAGAATCCACCAAAACTTCAACTGAAACTCCTCGTCTATGAGCTTCAACCAAAGAACGAATAACCTCTACATCAGAAAGCCGGTGCGAAGCAAAGCGTATAGACACATTTTCACTGCATACATACTCTATAAATTTCTTTGAAAGATCTACCTCCGAAGTAAAATACCCTACAGGTTCCACAGCGACTACAGAGCTAAACAAAAGAAGAGAAAAGAAACCAACACAAAGAAAAAAC
This sequence comes from uncultured bacterium, assembly GCA_964455905.1. Classification (GTDB taxonomy): domain Bacteria; phylum Chlamydiota; class Chlamydiia; order Chlamydiales; family Rhabdochlamydiaceae; genus CAIJXB01. Next base: position 69,765 of record CAYVYN010000006.1, on the reverse strand, counting down.
CTTTTCGGCATTTTTTTTCCTACATATAGAGAAATGAGGTGCTATAAAATCACATTTTCTCTATTTTTTTCTATAAAAAATGTTAAACAGGAACCTTATGTCTAATTCTTCTTTATATCCAATTTATTATGACACCGAAACAACAGGAATTCGTGTTGAGAAAGATCGAATCATAGAAATCGCGGCCTATAATCCAACCACTAAAGAAAGTTTTTGCGAACTAATTAACCCAGGTGTTCCTATCCCTCCCGAAGCTACGAGCGTACACCACATCACAGATGCCATGGTCGAAAGCGCCGCCTCTTTTGCTGTAGTAGGGCAAGCCTTCATTGATTTTTGCGGACCGAATGCTGTGCTTATAGCACATAATAACGACTCCTTTGACAAACCATTCATCGAAGCCGAAGCCAAAAGAAATGGCTTATCGTTACCTTCTTGGCCTTACGTTGACTCTCTTAAATGGGCCAGAAAATATCGTAACGACCTTCCAAGACACCCCTTACAATTTCTAAGAGAAGTTTATGGAATCGCATCAAACCAGGCGCACAGAGCTCTTGATGACGTAATTGTTTTACACGAAGTTTTCTCTCAGATGACGGACGACCTACCTATAGAAACAATTTTATCCTTAATGAGCGTTTCTTCTCCGGTATCTAGAATGCCCTTTGGAAAACATCAAGGTAAGCTCTTATCAGAAATTCCTAAAAACTACATTCAGTGGCTTGAAAAAAGTGGAGCTTTCGAAAAACCAGAAAACCAAGAATTACTGAAGGCTTTTGAAAAGCTAGGATTTACTCCCCTAGCCCACCCTATTCAAGCAGGCTAAGGAAAAAACACTACTCTTTAGAAAAAGGACCGACTTTAGGCTGCACAAGAGCAAAAAGGTCCTTTGCATCCATTAAAATTGATTCTGTAACAAGCCCACAGTTAAAAGCTGAGACAGCATTAGCTGAAATGCTTTCGTCAAAAAAGGTCTCTAAATTAAGAAGTTGCCCAAATGGAGGCACGCTACCTATAACAAGACCAAATCTTTCTAAAATAACAGCTGGGTCTTCAAATTCACATTTTTCACCAACGGCTTCTGCAACCGCTTTCATGTCTAATTTTAAGTGAGCTGGTATATTAAACTGGTAATTCTTTTTGGTGTTTTTACCTCTTAAAATAAGAGCCTTGACTCCCTCTTCCAATTTAGAACCCCGACTAGAAGCAGACTCTTCCGATGTAGCTGTTTTCTCGTGAGTTACGTGCTTAAACTCCATTTCATGAAATTTTAAAAGGCGGATAATTTCATTCCGAATGTTTTCTGCTCCAAAAAAGAGTTTTGCTTTAATACGATTGCCAGCAATTCTCTTAGGATCTGAAGGAAAAAGGGATGCTTCTCTAATGTTTTTGAGCCCAAGAATCGTCATAGTAAGGCGCTCTAAGCCCATTCCAAATCCACCGTGTGGAGGCATTCCGTATTTAAAAATACTTAAATAGTCAGAAAAACTATCAGGATTCATTCCTTTAGATTTAATTCCATCAACCATAGACTCATAAGTATGACATCTTTGTCCTCCGGAAGTGATCTCTGTTCCTCCACAGAGCAAATCAAATGTATTTGTCAAAATTGGGTTTTCTTCTGTTTTAAATGCGTAAAACGGCCGTTTACTCGCTAGCCAATCTGTAATGAAGATTAAATCAGTCCCAAAGCTTTCAAAAGCATATTTACAAAGCTCTCTTTCTGCTGCAGGGCTTAAATCAGGTTCATCTCTCTCGTCGATTCCAGTACGCTCAAAATAAAGCTGCTGCGCTTCTTTAAACGTAACGCGAGGAAAAGGAACATCTTTAGGAGCTTTAATAATACGTCCACCTAAAACTTTAATCTCGTAAGCGCAAGTTTTATGAAGATACTCTATGATAAACTTAATGCATCCTTCTTGCACATCCATAATTTCATGCCAATGTTCAAAAAAGCCCATTTCAAATTCAAACTGCTTTCCTTCTGTCAAATGGCGAGTCGTTTGCGATTTCTCCGCTCGAAAAAAAGGCATTAAGGCAAAAACACGTTCATTTACACCAACCATAATCTGTTTATATAACTGACTACTTTGAGCCAAAGTAGCTGTATACCCAAAATAATCCACATTAAAAAATTCAGATCCCCCTTCGGAAGAAGCACCTAAAATATTTGGAGCAAAATACTCTACAGCCTGTACTTTATCATGCATGTAAAGACGATACGCGTGAGCCATCTCTGCTTGAATTTTAAAAACAGCTTGAATTTGTCTATTACGAAGAGAAATAGGTCTATGGTCTAAAATAAACTCTAGATCGGATTGAATTTCAGGCTTATTATACTCAATAGGACAAACTTCCTTAATTGGTACTTCTACAGTCAAAATAGGATTTAAAACTTCAACTCCTAATTCGGCATAAGAAGAAGCCGATGCAACACCTGAGACACGAAGAATAGAGCCTGTTTGCAATTGCGCAATTTTTTGATATTCTACTTTATCTTCTATCAAGACTTGAGCAAATCCAGATCGATCTCTAAGAACTAAAAAATTTAGCTTACCCATCGATCGTATGTTATTAAGCCAGCCGCGAAGCTCTACGGTTTTTCCTATATGCGCTAATAATTCAGAAGCCAGAACTCTTTCCATCATAAACACCCTTGCTTAAGTTGCTTTAAAAAATGAAGACACCATTTTCTTGTTTTTGTAACGATAGAAGATAGCAGCTTAGGCTTTTCGCAACAAAACATAAAATATTTCATAGCAATTCCTAACAGGATATGAAACGAAAAAACCCATTTTTCTATGAATCAAAATAGACATAATAAGGAAATTCGAGAGATAAAATCTTATAAAAAACTAATCATCAGCAAAAGCACGTACATAAAGATCATACATTCCTACATCCTCTTTAGAACAAGAACGAGTACATAAAGGAGTCGTGTCCGGGCTGTTTAGACAAAAAGCACCAGTAACCTCAATTTCACCTTGATTAAGAGATTCTTCCTCCCACTTTAGGGCTGGAAATGAGTCATTAACAAACTCATCTCTAACAGACTTTTGAATATCCTTAGGAAGTTCTTTAATAAACCTCTGAACAACGCTATGAGCATTCTCAAATACACACCTAATGGAAGTAAAGTCTACCCTATCCAAGGCTCTAAATTCTCTTTCTATTCTTGTATCACTAATTGCTTTGGCACACAAAACCTCCAAGCCCACACCTTGATTACCTAAAGTACTCTTCATAGACTCAATAAACTCTAAATCAGTCATTTTTAAACAATCCAAAGAGAAGATACTCTCTGAGAGATTTGCCCATCCAATCTTTTGGACAAGATATGTTTTAATAGAAGAGTCTTGTAAAATGTATTTTCTATCTTTAAAAAAAGCCATAGAAACTTTATATCCATAGTCACCTGTATTGGTAAACACCATACGCATTACATTTGTAAAACAAGACATGATCTTCTGAAAAAGTCCAATCCAACCTTGCTGATAACTTTTAAGCTCCACGACAGATTTTTCTAGTAAAAGATCTACCATTGTCTCTATGTCAGCTTCAAATTCAAGTAATTGCAACTTATTTTTTTCAAATGCCCTCAATACAAACTGCACTTGTCTGCAAAGGATACAATCTATCCGTGCCACTTCATGTAATTCGTCCTTAAGAGCTAAAATGTATTTCCCATCCACAGAATTCATAGGACACCACTTGTTAAAATAAATGCAACAATACTATATCCAAAAAAAACAAAAAACGAAAAGTCACTCAATTACAAAATTCAGATTATTTACAAAAACAAAAAGCAAACAATGAGAAATATTTAGTTCCACTAAATTAAAGAGGATGACTGATGAGTTCTCTTATTGTAAGTTTTGCTAAAAACTAGCCTTTATTTCATGGACTAGAAGTTTGCGTTTGCATTCATTCCTTATCCTCTTTCACGACCTGGGGTTGCGAAAGGCGCCTCCCTTGACAATACAATCCTTATGATGAAACGCACTATGCGTACATCACTTTTCTCTCTATCGAACTCAAGAAAAACCATCACTAAAACAAACAATGCCACCATCTTTTTCGACAATCTACTATAGAAAAGAATTACCTAACTAGCACAAATAATGAGGTAGTTCTTATTTTTATGAACTTCCGCAAAAAAGTTGTGCGAGAATTCCCCGCACAACGGTCTAGAGGTATTAGCATGAATAAAGACTTTTACAACTAACCTTATTCTATATTGCAATTACTTTGAAAATTTTTTATGGTTTCGAGTTAGAATTGTCCAATTCACCATCTCGAGGGACAAAGGCTTTAGGGTCATAAGGTTCAGGATCGATACCTTTTTTTCTTAATGCTTCAGCCAGACTCATCAGAAATCTCTGATTGCTATCCTTTGTATTAGAAATTCTAGTCAATTCGGAGATATCGCTTTGTCGTCTACCTCGATTATACTGTCGTTTCAATTTTCGATCTTCCTTAGAAGCAGCTCCAAAAGACAATAGCAAAAAATCAGAACTACATGTATCCAAGTCAGGAGCTTTTCCAATAGAAATTATTTGTCGCCATCTACTTTTAGGAGATTTTCCTTGATCTCCTCGATTGACGTCTTCCATGTTACCTTCCATATAAGAATAATCAGAAGCACCGCTTAAATCCAAATCCTGATTTTGCAATCGGTCTTTACTTAAGGATTCTCGCATTTCATCGATTCGTCCTAAAAACTCATATTCAGTAGAGTCTTCCTCTTGTTTTACACTTGCTAGGCTTTCTTCTTTTACAAGACGCGCCGAAAATGAAAAGCCGAGAGATGAGACGACAATGTTATAAGTTTGACCAAGTTCCAATTCTTTTGGGATTTCTAATCCAATAGGTTTAGCCCTTCTTATTAAATTTTCGTCTTGAATGATTCTTCGTAAAGGATTCATAACCACCGACCCAGTTTCTCTTTCTTTTTCAAATACACAAGCGTTTAGTACGAGGCTACGAACTTGCTCGATAGTAACACTTAGAGAATCAAGATGTGTTTCTTTAAAGGGTTCTCTGGACGTAAATGAAAATTTTTTGGGCGTAACTGGGCTTATGTTTTCCGGAAGATATACGATAATGTCGGTTTTTGCGCCTTTAAACGCTAAATCTATAACTCGAATGTCTTGGCTTTCACGAAAGCTTCGGCCGCTCCGTGTATTAGGGCCTTCCCAGGCAAAATTTAATATTATTTTTTCACTGGTTGACATGGATACGAATGACATATTTTTCTCCTTCTGGGTTAAAAAATTTTCAATACTGTCTAGATTCTAAATTAACCTCTCTACCCGCAGTAATATTTTTTTTTCATTCCTTCAAAACTTAATTTAACTTCTTATTAATTACAAACAACTAATTTTCAATCAGAAAATAAAACTTAAAAAAGGCTGTTTTTGACAACCCGTTAGTTTAGGATTTCGAATTTTATCACAGGTTATGGTCATTAAGCGCTAAACAAGAATTCTAAGATTGAGCCTAAGATTTGAATGTGATTGCAAAAATTACTAAAAATAGAAATTTAGCAAAATTCATTCGCATCTTGAGCATGCTTTTTCTTAGTTTAGCTTAAAACCTTCTTTCCCCAAAAACATCTCACCATTCACGTAATTTTATAATCTTCTCAGATTCATCATGTCTAGCATTATCAATGAAACAAATACAAGGCTTCATTTACTTTTATTCAAGGCATAGGTAGCTGACGTCTTCATCCTTTTAAATCAAAAAACTATTCAGATTGGAATTATTAAAAAAGATATCCATTCAAAGAATAAAAAAACCAAAAACATTTCAATGAATAAAAAAATGAAGAATCAAATTAAAAGAGATCTCTCTGGATTTTATATAAAAAAAATATGCTTGCTGATTTATGTTTTTTCTCTTATAAATCACGCCATGAAAAACGTATTCCCGTTATTTAACACACCTATAGATCTAGCTCATAGTTTCTGGGAGAAAATCCTCGACAATGGAGACATCGTGATTGACGCTACATGCGGCAATGGGAAAGACTCTCTAAAACTATCGCTACTTTTGCAAAAAAAAATAAATACCTCGTTGTTTTGCCTAGACATTCAAGAAATTGCCATTGCTAAAACAAAAAAACTTATAGAAGAAAAAAACCCAGAATTCATCCCCAACACCCATTTCTTTTTAGGCTCTCACGAAGAAATTGAGAAAATTACAACTGAAAAATGTAAACTGATTGTTTACAATCTAGGATACCTTCCAAGTGGAGACAAATCAGTAACAACTGTCCCTTCATCCACTTTAAAAAGCATTTCTCAAGCTCTAAATATGTTAGTAAATGGCGGTGTAATTTCAATTACCTGCTACCCTGGGCATGAAGAAGGCAAAAAAGAAAAAATAGCTCTTTATTCCTTGCTATCTTCTTTAGATGCTAAAAACTGGTCTGTCGCATCGATTGATTGGGAAAATAGAAACGAAGCGCCTTCTTTACTTTTAGTGCAGAAAAATTTAGAATCTGACAAACCCTTAATCTGAAAAGTACATAGCCTATGCAAAATCTCTCCAAAGAAAAAAAAATAGCGAAAATAATAGCGATTATAAGTACGACAATATACACGCTCGTATTTCCTTTTTTTCTTCTACTTGCCCTTATGTCCGCCATGGTATTTGACAGTCCCAACATGACTCTTTTTTTAGGTCTTTGGCTTATGAGTTTAGTCTTCTGTTTACCTTTATCTATTCCGATTACAATTTTCCTTTTGTGGAGAGCTGTTCGCAGAAAAGAATACAGAAAAACGTATAAAATTTGGGCATTCCCACTTATTACTTTTGCTCTTGTTTACATTATAACATATAATTTTTAAAAATATCAGGCCTAAAAAAGAAAAGTTTCTTTTAACACAAAAAGATATTAGCATATCCACATCATTTCATTAAAAAGGATCTCTTGTGATCGTCGAGGTAATAAAATGAACAGTTCTTTTCTTATCATCCTAAAATTTTTTTTCGATTTTTTTTACGTTCACCAATTTAATATCAAGATGTCCAAAAAGAGTAAAAGCACCTTATGCTACCTAGCTTTATCGAAAACATTTCGAAATTGCTAAAATTCATGTGAATTTTTCGTGCAATAAATCCACTTAATGAAGTAAGTAAAAGACTATGACTAAAATAGAAACCTCTACTTTCTTAGTAAAAGCGATCGTCTCCGATATAAAAAATCGAATAGAACGGCCCATCCCAGGTAAAGAACTTAATATAATTTTTAACACCCTAGAGCGGGCGCAAAAAATTTGCGCGCACGAAAAAACAAACCAAGAAATCATAACTCTTTATGGAAAAGTGGTTGATGCATTTAATCAGCATATAGAAGAGGAAATACAAGCTTTAAAAAAAATCAAAAACAAAGTTTTGTTAGAAAAAAAAATAGCATCTCTTAAAAAAAGTAGCGGCATCTCGAGAACAAACCTAGCAACTTTAAATTCTTTAAAAGAAAAAAATGTAAAAAGAAAAAAAAATCCCAAAACTCAAATCCTTTTCATTCAAGACCTATCCCTAGAAGAAGCAGAGGAAACTATTGGAGAACTTTTTGAAATAGCAAACTCTCTATACCACAGCAAGAAAAACAACATTAAAGACTCACTGCAAAACATTCCTAAACTAGCCGAAAACAAGTTTCTTGAACATGTAGCACATTTAAAAGCTTCGGCAGCGAAAAACAAACTACTTACTCTGCAAGCTCTTTTTGCCACAGCATACGAACTCGCAGAAAAGCCGTATTTTAAATATCCGACCAAACAAGAAATAAAAATCTTTTTCGATGAAAAAGAAGAGATCATGAAAAACGATGAAAATAGCTATTCCCATACACGGTCTTTAGTAAGATTAGCTTAATACTATTTCATAGATGTAAAAATCGAAAAAAACACATCTCTATTCACATAAGAACAGCCCAAGAAGACGTGAGGCTTTGCAGCTCCATGAAAATCAGAACCACCGCTAATTAAAAGATTTTTCTTCTTAGCTATTTCAAGCCATCTTTTTTCTTTTCCTTGGGAGAATCTTCCATAATAACATTCTATCCCATCAAATCCAAAAGATAACACTTCGTCTATAAGAGATCCATCGGCATACAAGTTAGGATGAGCTAAAAAAGCCTTTCCCCCTGCTTGATGAATAACTTCAATTGCCTCGGCGACAGAAAAAGGCTGCCCTAAAACAAAACAACAGCCATAATCGCCAAGATATGATTGAAAAGCTTCTTGAATCGATCTAACATACCCCTTAGATAACATCACTGCTGCTATATGAGGCCTTCCTACTGTGAGTGGATTCCTGTGAACTTTTTGAATATCACTTTCCTCAATAATAATACGAAGTCTTCGAAGTCTATCGAGTATTTCTTTATTTCTAGCAATTCTTCTATGTTGTTGCTTTAGGCAATACTCATTTAAGGCTGGGTGATCCAAGGAAAAATCATAACCAAGAACATGTATACTTTTTCTACGATGCTCACAAGAAAATTCCACACCTGAGCCTAAAAGAATACCTTTTTCTTTGGCATAAGGAACAGCTTCTTTATAAGCCTCGATTGTATCATGATCTGTAATAGAAAACCCATGAAGCCCACCTAAGCAAGCTAAATCAATAAGCTCACGCGGAGTTAAAGAACCGTCTGAACAAGTAGAATGCGAGTGAAGATCCGCCTTAAAAAGATCTACGGACTCTGATAAGGAACACATCGAATCTCCATTTCTAAAGTAATACCACTAGAACTTTTCACTTTTTCCCTTACAAGATGAACAAGCTCTAGCACGTCTTGAGCAGAAGCATTTGATCTATTCACAATGAAATTAGCATGTTTATGAGAGACTTCAGCGCCTCCAACAGCAAATCCTTTTAACCCCGTTTTTTCAATCAAAGCGCCCGCTGATATACCTGAAGGGTTCCGAAAAGCACAGCCTGCAGAAGCGTCTTTAGTTGGCTGAGAAGAGGTCCTATATTCTATAATATCTAACTGCCTATCTCTTGCTTTAGGGCAATAACTTAAAGCAAACCTAGCAGAAGTAATGACTCCCCTTTTCTCGTGAAATAACGAGTGTCGATATTTAAAATCGATTTCTTCTTTTAAAAGACGATGACAAACTCCGTCTAGATCGACAAAAGAAACATCTATTAAGCAGTCTGCGGTTTCCCAACCATTAGCTCCCGCATTCATAAAAACAGCACCACCCACGCTGCCTGGGATTCCAGAAGCAAATTCAAGACCAGAAAGTCCTGCTTTAGCTGTTTTATGTCCAAGTAAAGAAAAACTATACCCCGCACCGACATCTACAACAGTATCTTCTATGTGTAAGTATGCGATCTTATTATGAATTACTAACCCGTTAAAGCCTCTATCCTCAAAAAGACAATTAGACCCTTTTCCCAAAACAAAAAAAGGAATTTCTTCTTTTTTAGCATAGGCCATAGCGAACTTAACCTCTTCTTCAGAATAAACCTCTAAAAAAAGACGAGCAGGACCTCCTATACAAAAAGTAGAAACTTCTTTAAGTAATTTATTGTGTTGAAACGGTAGAAGGTCGGACATCTTTTTCTCCACTTTGAAAATAAGCATCCAACACAGCATTCACGAATAGAGAGCTCTCTGCTGTAGAAAATTTACGAGCTAAACGAATCGCTTCAGAAATAACAACCTTTGGCGGGACTTCTAAATCATGACAAAGCTCGTAGATTCCAAGCCGTAAAATAGTTCTTTCCACCTTACCAATACGATCTGGATCATAAGACGAAGAGTAGCGACGAATAATCTCATCAATCTCAGGAACATGAGAAGAAACCAAATTACCCTTTTCCACAGCCTTTCTCATAGTTGATTTGGTGACAGCTAGTTGATGCATCATAAAATCTAACATCTCTTCTTCTATTTGAACAAAGTCCAAGCTAAAAAGAAGCTGAAAAACAATTTCCCTAAATTTTTGCTGCGAAAGCGCCATGAATTATATCCTATATAAAAAATATAGAGTAACACAATAGACCATTCTAAGCAGCAAAAAAAGGCTATCGATTTTTTTTTATACTATTGCAGAAAAATACCAAATAAAAAATTCTTCAATTCGGATTTATATTGAAAATTATACAACGACACTGTTATTTCAGAAGATTATGTAAAAATAAGGAATCAAAATGCTCGGAATTTTTTTAGACACAGAGACAAATGGGCTCAATCCTTTTTTACATAAAGCGACCGAAATAGCGTTTAAAATTATCGATATCGAAACAGGCGATTTAGTTGATAGCTATGAATCGATTGTATTTCAAAGCTACGAAGACTGGCAAAAAAGCGACCTAACAAGCTTACAAATCAATGGGTTTAATTGGGAGCAAGTAAGTTTTGGAAAAAATCCAGCAATGATCTCAGAAGAAATTCAAGCGTGCTTTTCTAAATGGAAAATTTCAAGAACTAACGCTGTATTTATTTGTCAAAACCCTTCATTTGATAGGGCCTTCTTTGCACAGTTTATAAATCCAACTCTGCAAGAAGAAAAACTATGGCCGTACCACTGGCTTGATTTAGCCTCTATGTTTTGGACGGTATCCCTTTTAAAAGGAGGTAAACCTTGGGAATCTGGTCTGTCTAAAGACAAAATAGCTAAAGCATATGATCTCCCAGCAGAAAATAAACCTCATAGAGCAATGAATGGTGTAGACCATCTGATTTCTTGTTACAAAGCTGTTGTAGGATTTTCTAAATAAAAAAGAGGCACCAACAAAGCACCTCTAAAAAAACAAAAATATGAAAAGTAGTACTTCTAATAGCTAGAAGGTCCTATTTTGACCTTCCCTCTAAACACTCTATAAATATAAATCCCATACCCGATTACAAAAGGGACACCAATTACAACAACGAGTAAAAGCATTTTCAAAGTAGGCGTAGAAGCTGCTGCATTAGATATAGTCCAACTATTAGCGATAGGATCAATAGTTGAACGCACCAACACAGGATAAGTACCAACACCAAAAAGACCAACAAGTGAAGCTATTCCAACGCAAGAAGCGATAAAAGCAGAGCCATCTTTTCCCATAGAAAACAGTTTAGGAACACTGAAAAAAAGAAGAAAAGCAACAACAGCTAAGAGGCCCACCCATGGCATATCTCTAATTTTATCTGTCATATAAGGCATATAAATCAACGTCGCGCAGGTTGCTAAAAAATAAAAAAAGAAAAATACGGCAATAGCTCGCATAGCCCAATTACGCAATTTATCATGCAACTCACCTTCTGTTTTCATAACAAGATAAATAGCGCCGTGCATAAAAAAAAGAGCTACAGCTAAACATCCAATTAATATTGGATAAGGTTGAAAAAACATACCTAAAGAGCCTGTAAAATTTTTATCTGCGTCTAAAGGAATCCCTTGAATTAGATTGCCTAAAACAATCCCCGCACCAAAAGCGATTCCAAAGCTAGCAATTCCAAATAAATAGTCCCATGTAGACCTCCAATAAATAGACGTATGCTTGCTACGAAATTCAATCGCGACAGCTCTAAAAATTAAAGCAAGCAAAAAAACTATAGCAAGATCATAAAAACCAGAAAAAAGAGTCGCATACACACCAGAAAATCCAGCAAACAAAGCGCCTCCAACAATAACAAGCCAAACCTCGTTTCCATCCCAAACAGGACCTATAGCGTTTAAAAAAATCCTTCTATCCTCATCTTTTTTAGTAAAAATATGAAGCATTCCAACGCCCAAATCAAATCCATCCAAAACCACATAGGCAATCAATGCTATCCCGACAATAAAGTACCAAAGGTGCTCTAACACTGCTATACTCATAAAATTTCACCTATTTGTTAAGATAATTTCTATACTCGACTTGCGTAGGATCTTCTCTATCCACCGCATCATCTGGACCGTGTTTAATTTTTTGATCTAATAAAAAAATAAAAAGAGTAAAAAGTAAAATATACAGAATGACAAAAACTCCTATAGAAAAAGACACCTGACTCGCATGAACTGAAACAGAAGTTCCATCTTGAGTACGCATCAGCTTATACACAATCCAAGGTTGTCTTCCCATCTCTGCAGTAAACCATCCTGCTTGATTAGCTATTTGTGGAAATATTACAGAAGCAACAAGAGCCCTTAAAGTCCACTTGGCTTTTTCTAACTTTTTTTTTCTAAAAAACCAAATAGCAAATACAACGCAAAGAGTCATGGCTCCCCACATAAGAATCATCATATGATAGACCTGAAAAACAACAGGAACATTGGGCCATTCATCCTTAGGAAAGTCATTCAAGCCTGAGACAGGAGCATTTGGATCTTTATGAACAAGCAAGCTTAATAAAGAAGGAATTTGAAGACCTTTAACTGTTTGGTTCTTAGAGTCAACCCACCCAAAAAGTGCTATAGGAGCATTTGGCTGTGTATCATATAAACCTTCTATGGCGGCTAATTTAATTGGTTGATTTTTTGCTACACCTTTTGCTGTAGAATCTGCTGAAATAAATTGTAAAAAAAGAACAATAGCTCCAGCAGATAAGGCTATCTTCATGCAAGCTTTCGAAAATGGTAAGTGTTTCTTTTTAAGTAAATAATAGGCGCTGACGCTTACCACTAAAAAAATCCCAGCAAGCCAGCAACCTAAAATTACGTGAACCAACCTATCTATAGATGATGGATTAAAAATCATCTCCCAGAAATCTGTAACAATCGCTTTAGCTTCCTTCCCCTCTCCTACTATTTTATAACCGGCAGGGGTTTGCATCCAAGAGTTGGTAATTACAATCCAAACAGAACTAAAGTGCGCTCCAAAAGCAACAAGAACAGTAGAAAGATAATGCATTCTAGCAGAAACTCTGTCCCACCCAAAAAGCATAACACCAATAAAACCAGCTTCCAGAAAAAAAGCAAAAATACCTTCTGCAGCTAGAGCACTTCCAAAGACATCTCCTACAAAGCGAGAATACCTCCCCCAGTTAGTCCCAAATCCAAATAACTGGACTAGCCCAGTAGCAACACCAAGAGCAAAAGTCAAACTGAAAACCTTGGTCCAAAATTTAGCCATTTCTTTATATAAGGGATTCTTAGTTTTAAGATAGATACCCTCGATAATAACGAGCATTAAACCAAGACCAATACTTAAAGGAGGGTAAATATAATGAAATGCGCTTGTAAGAGCAAACTGAATTCTCGATAAAATTACAACATCCATAAAAAATCACCTTATTGAATTTTCAAAAAACAAAGGCTCATCCTAAAGACAACCAGTTATTTAGTAAACGAAAAATACTCGTCCATTGTAAAATCAATAGAATCGATAAAAATGCGTTTAAAAAATGGGGATAAACGCATATCTTTAAAAAACATTTCACTAGAATCTCTTTTATGAATGGTATTGTTTTCGACCTCTAATCGTGCTTGAGTAAATTCGTCATAAAATAAAAATCCTCGCCCTATTTTGGGGTTTGAAGATAAAAAAACAATCATTTCGGCATCCAACTTTTCCTGCTTATCGCAATATTCTTCTAATATAGATTTTAACCTTGTTGAAATGATATCTTTTTGTTGTTGCAAAGAAAGTCCTTTCGAAGAATGGCTCGAGCAAAAATCTTCAAGATCATGAAACATAAGTCTAACGATACAGCCTATCTCAAAAGGCACCTTATATCCTAAGCGACTGATTTCCATAATAACCACTTCCTCGATTCTATTGGTTAACATCTTGAACCTATCCGAACCTGCCGGTTTTATACTTAAATTTTTTGGAGTTCCTGATATAAGGTCTTTTTCTACAAACCCATTTAAATAAACGTTTTCCACTGTCCCACAAAAGACAACTGTTTTTCTTTTTGTACCCCAGCTTTCAGCCAAATCTGAAGAAAAAGCCTCAAAAATATCTTCTATTTCAAAAGGGTCTTCGTTCTCTATTTCGCTATACGAATCTTCTTCGAGGTCTAACTTCGAATCATCTACCTCTTTAGAAGAGAGTATCTCAACGTTCTTGTTTTGCCAAAAACCTAAAGACGCAAAGTCGCTAGCGTAAGCTTCATCTATTACCGAATCAAACGAAATAGCTTTAGGTCGGTTGTCAATATTTTCCTTAGAAACGTCCACTTTTGGAGCAAAAAAAGAAGAATCTACAGAATCTAACACACTTGTAATCATACGACACCCTCGAAGTGGATATAAATCATTTTAAAGCAATAATAAAAATTACTTTTTTTTTGAGTACATACATAAATTTTTCATTAAGATTCAAGAAAAAAAACCACTAACTTGTACGATTCTCCAAAATCTGTTATAAAGATGGTAATTTTTATATGGTTAACCAGGAGTTCTTATGTTATCGATTGATTTAAAAGGAAAAAAAGCATTTATTGCAGGCATCGGCGATGACCAAGGTTACGGATTTGCAATAGCTAAAGCATTAGCTGAAGCCGGAGCTGAAATTATTATAGGAACATGGACTCCTATATTAAAAATATTCACAACATCATGGAGCATGGGAAAGTTTGACGAATCGAGAAAACTTTCAAACGGAAATCTTTTAGAATATGCAAAGGTTTATGCTTTAGACGCTGCTTTTGATAAGCCTGAAGATGTACCTCAAGAAATAAAAGAAAATAAAAGATACCAAGATGTCTCTGGATACACAATTTCTGAAGTGGCAGAAGCCGTCCACCGCGATTTTGGAAAAATTGACATTCTCGTTCATAGTTTAGCAAATGCTCCAGAAGTCAAAAAAGACCTTTTAGAGACATCCAGGTCTGGTTATTTAGCAGCGCAAAGCGCTTCTTCCTATTCTTTTATAAGTCTTCTTGCTCATTTTGGACCTTTTATGAATGTTGGCGGAAGCACTTTATCTTTAACGTATATGGCTTCTGAAAAAGCCGTTCCTGGCTATGGAGGCGGCATGAGTTCTGCTAAAGCTTCTTTAGAAAGCGATACTAAAACACTAGCTTGGGAAGCTGGACGTAAGTGGGGTATTCGAATCAACACAATTTCAGCAGGTCCTCTAAAAAGTAGAGCAGCTAAAGCAATTGGATTCATTGAAAACATGATAGAATACTCGAAAGCAAATGCTCCTTTATCTAAAGATCTAGAGGCAGAAGAAGTAGCAAACGTAGCAGCATTTCTTCTTTCTCCTCTTAGTTCTGCGATTACTGGATCTACTGTATATGTAGATAATGGCCTTCACTCTATGGGAGTTGCAATAGATAGTCCATCATATCAAGGAAAAACACTCTAAACTGCTTCTTAAAAAAAAGGGAGGGAGAATTCCCCCCTTTTTTTAAATGAGCTTCTTAACTATTACTCACAAAAAATCTCTAACTGAGTAGTTGCCTTGGGATTTCTTCGTAAAGTTCTCCAGCCTATTTTCCAATCATAAGCAGCGTATATTTTTTGACTTTTCTGATAAGAACGATTTCCTTTAGAAATATGCCCTAAACACTGCCCATCTTTCTGATCCATAAAAAACGAGAGAAAAACATGTAAAAAAGGTGATTTCAAGAAAATAGATTCTCCTGATTTAAAAACAGTAGCTTTCGCATCATTTACATAAATTTCTTGAGAAGGATGAGCGCTAAGATAAAATGCTAATTCTACGCTATCTTCTTCCGAAGGAATACTTTCTTCGTAAGTATACTCTATAACAAATCTCTGAACGTCTTTTTGAGTAATAGAAAAAGAACCTGTCTTAGCCTCTAAAGTAAGAGAATGAGTTTCTAAAGAAGAACCAAAATAAAAAGTAAGCCTTTGCCTTTTATTTTCCTCAACTAATACGGTAAATGAAGTTTTTTTACGCTCTATCATCGGTAAACAATCCATAGACTGAATTAAACCAGCTTTTAAATGCACCAAATCGGATTGAAGAGCTCTTGAAGAAAAAGAGCGATACACCTCGCCCATAAAAAGATCAAACAAAGTGACAGCAGGCTCTAGAGATTCTTGAAGACGTTCTAAGCAACCTCCGACATAAACACTGTGTATAGGATCCCAAACAGCTAAAGCCTTTGTTAAAGGCTTTCCTGCCATCTGAGAGCAAATACAAAAATCAGCCCATTCAGAGGGAGTTTTAGGATTCCATAAATCAGGATCAAACTGTCCTAAAAACGCCAAAAGACGATTCTCAGCAACACTAGAAATTGATTTTGTTATTTGAAGAGCGCTTAAATGATTCACAATTCTATTTGCTAAACACTTTAATTTCTGTTCTAATTCCTCTCCCAGCACAGAAGAAAAATCTCGCAGAATATAAAATATTGGCGCTAAAAACTGGGAAGAATGACATGGATCCACTCTATTTGGATACTCATGTAAATAATACGGAAAGTTCCCTTCTACCTCAAAAGAAAGCAGTCTTTCAATTAAGCTTTTAGCTTGTTGTATATTGTCTACCAGCTTAGAACGAAAAAGGGTATACGCGTATAAGAAATTTTCTAAAGAGGGAATTGTATCTTGCCTTACAGAAAGAGGGTCCCCAGCAAAAAAATGAATAAATTCAGTTTGTTGACTATATCTTTTTTTAAAAGCATTTAAAGCCAGATCTACCATTTTTCTTTTATAATTTTCTTCTGAAAACATACCCATTATCTATATACTCCCTGTTGCTTGTAAAAGCGCCTCTATAATCCCTTCTTCTTTAGCTGATCTAGCTATAATGTCGCCTAATGAAATCATGTCCTCCGGAGCTGTATTCATGACAATAGACAAATCTGCTTCTTTAAGTAACGACACATCATTATAATCATCCCCTGCTGCTATAAACTGGGTCCCTAAAGGAAAAAGAGTTCTGATTTTTTTTAATACATTTCCCTTATTAGCCTTAGTAGCTGTAATAAGATTTAAATACACATTATCTCCTAGCGGATCTTTAATATACACAGCTTCTATCCCTGGTATTTTTTTCAATTTTTGATTTAAAGCTAGCATTTCTTCTTTACTTCCAAGGCTTTTAATTAAAGGAAACGACTGATCGACTGAAAAACAGAAATCCTCTTTTTCTTGCCAAGGTATAGGAGAAAGCAACCGAATCTTCCCTAAATGGTTTTTCATATCCGAAGAAAAAGAAGCTGGTCTATAATAACAAAAATCCCCCTTCTCCAAACCTGAATAAATTAAAAAACCTTCCTTAATTTCCTCATGAGCCTTTTCAATTTCTAAAATTACCTCAGAAGTAAGATATTCTTGGGCTATGCTTTTTTTCTCAGGCATGAGTAAAATATCAGCGCCGTTTTGCACTCCAAAAAAATACGGGAAGTTCATGTTTAATAGGGTATTTAACGCAAAAGCATATGTTCTTCCTGTAACAAAAACAAAGCTCCATCCCTCTAAATAAAGGCTTCTAAAGCAGTCAATTACTGTATCCGGCACCCTATAAGGGTCTGCTGTAATCGTTCCATCGATATCCAAACAAATACAACCTTTCATATGAACTCCAAATTCTAAAAAAACTGAATTTTACCATAAGAGAATATAATTCTCCTCTTGCAAAAAAACTTTTTTCAGAGAAAAATGGTAAAATACAAAACACACCACATCTTAAGGAATTTATGCGCAAAAAAATTATAACTATGTTTTTACTTTGCCTTAGTCATATCTTTTTAGCGCAAGCCGAAGAATCACCTATCCCTCCTCCTGAAACAGCCTTAGAAACAAAACCCATCCCTTCATATGAAAGTACCTTAACTAAAATGCTTCTTACTTTAGGAGGTCTTCTTGTTCTAGTATTTTTTACTGTTTGGATTTTAAAAAAGATAGGACAAGGAAAATTTGGTGGATTTGGGTCGCAAAAAAAGATCAATATCATAGAAAGGAAACCTTTAAGTCCTAAAACACTTCTCTACCTAATTGAAGTCGAAGGCAAAAAAATTCTCATCTCTGAATCCCAAGCTGAGGTACGAGCTCTGGTACAAACTGGAGAAAATGACCTCTATTAGCCATAGTTTATTTATTATATATAAGGCCAATAAACACCATTTTTCTCTATCTTCAGTACATCTACAGAAACTATCGCCATCTCTTCGTTAAAGAGATGGCTTTTCTTACAATCTCCAGACTATTCCAGAAATTCCAAGCAGTATTAAATATATAGCTACAATGTAATTCAAAATAGCAGGAAAAAGTAAAACAAGAATTCCAGCTATTAAAGATCCTACTGGACTAACTAAGGGATGCATATATACTCCTATTAATAACAACCTATAAATCACACATATAAAATAAATTAATTATTAACTAGGAAAATAAATAAGACCCTATTCGAATATGGGTACTACCTTCTTCAATAGCAACCATAAAATCACCACTCATTCCCATTGACAAGTAGGGATAGTTTCCCTGAAGGGAATATAACTTTTGAAAACACTCTCTTAAACTATTTTCTTCCGTTACATAAGGTCCAATAGTCATTAAGCCTTGAATAGAAAGTCCCTCTAGAGAACTTAGCTCTTCTTTAAGTGTTTTAAACTCTTCTTGAGTAAAGCCTTGCTTAAGAGGATCTAAAGAAACATTTATTTGTAAAAAACAAGGAGTTTTTTTTCTTAATCTTAAAGAAGTCTCTGATACAATTTTTGCAACTTTTATAGAAGATATCGAATGAATATAAGAAAAAGCCTCTGTGATAGCTGCTGCTTTATTAGACTGTATAGGTCCAATAAAATGCCAAATGATATCCTTTGGCAAAAGATCCTTTTTAGCTAAGAAAGCTTGCAAACGACTTTCTCCAAAATGACGGATACCGGCAGCGTAAGCTTCTTTTATTTGATCTAAACTAGCATACTTTCCTATAGCAATGACCGTGACGACAGAAGGGTCACGGCCAACTTTCAAAGCTGTTTTTTGTATTTCAAAATAAAGAAGAGATAGCCGCTCTTTAACGCTCATCAAACCTCTTAAAAACTTCTGACAAAATAAAAGCCTGCCTTAAAGAAGATCTTCTATTCCATCCTTGTTGCAAAACAGGGGCTCTCTTTACTTTGGGAACTTCCTGGATAAAGGACGAGATAGTAGAAGGCTCTACGTGATCATGCCTTGTAACTACTTTCTGTTCCTTTCTTTTAAAAGGTAAAGGCGAAACTTGTTCTGCTGTTTTTATAGGAGCAGGTATACGAGGCTTCCTACCTGCTCTTGTGAAAACATAAAAAAGCAAAGAAATGATCAGGAAAATAAAAGTAGAGCTTCCTTGTTCGCTACTCATTTCCTTCCGTTCCTTGTCCTATAGACTTTCTCATTTCTGTATCGGATTGTAAGTTCTTAAGCTTATAGTAATCAAAAATTCCTAAATTCCCCTTTTGAAAAGCTTCGGCAATAGCTAGAGGGATTTGTGCTTCTGCCTCAATCACTTTAGCTTTGTTTTCTTGCTCCATAGCAACAGCCATAGCTCTTCTTTTTTCAGCTTCTGCTTGAGCTATAATCTTATTAGAGTTTGCTTGGTCAGCGCGTAAACGAGCTCCAATATTTTCTCCTACAGCAATATCTGCGATATCAATTGAAAGTATTTCAAAGGCTGTTTGTGCATCTAATCCTCGACCTAAAACAAGCTGTGATATCGTTTGAGGACACTTAAGAACATCAGTGTATGTATCAGCAGAGCCAATCGCGTTTACAATACCCTCTCCTACCCTAGCGATAATAGTTTCCTCAGTAGCTCCACCAACAAGCTGTTGTATATTTGTTCTTACGGTCACTCTTGCTCTAGTCTTCAACTGGATACCATCTTTCGCTACCGCAGTAATATATTCACCATGCTCCTTATCAGGACAGTCAATCACTTTGGGGTTCACAGAAGTTTTTACAGCAGATAAAATATCTCGACCAGCTAGATCGATCGCTGTTGCCTGTCTCCATGTTAAAGCGATATTAGCTTTATCTGCAGCAATAAGAGCTCTTACAACATTCGAAACATTACCACCTGCAAGTACGTGAGTTTCTAAATCAGATACGGTAATGTCTTTTAACCCTGCTTTATGAGAGTTAATATAAGCATTCACTATCACTCTAGAAGGGATTTTACGAAGACTCATCCCTATAATGCTAAAAAAAGCAACAGGAGCGCCTGAAACAAAAGCTTGAAACCACAAACTAACAAATCTTCCTAAAATCGATAAGATTACAACAAGTAAAATCACAAGCATAAAAACGACAACAGAAAAGCTTAATCCAAATTCCGCATCGGCTAATAAACTACAAAACATATTAAAGTCCCCTCTTATTTTTTAATTTTTACAAGCACATGAGATCCTTTGACCTCTACCACTTCAACAAGAGACCCTTTTAGTAGAAATTCCCCTTGAGAAACTGCCTGATATACTTTGTCCTCGATACGAACATGCCCTGAAGGCTTTAACTCAGTAGAAACAACACCCTCCTTTCCAACTAAACTCGCCTCCAGTCTTTCTGTCGTAAATCCTTTTTGATTTTGCTCTAAAAAAAAAGAATTTTTCTTTCCTGATTTACGAATGACTCGTAGAGCTATAAAACAAACCACCCCGCTAAGTAAAAAAAGTGTAATGACATAAAAAAATGAAGCAGTAAGCGATTCGCTATGAAAGAAAAAAATTCCCCCACTTAAAATTAAAACCCCTACCCCCAATAAAGCCAAAACACCTCCAGGCAAAAAAAACTCAAAATACAAACAAAGAAGGCCTATAAGACCTATAAAACAAGCCAAAATCATTAAATACGCTCCCTAACTACAAGAAGTTCACCAAAAAAATCAATTATTTCGACGTATACGCCCTTTTCTATAAATTCACCTTCTGTCTTAGCTTCATAAATAGTTCCGTCAATTTCAACTTTTCCAAAAGGACGAAAAGAAGAAATCGACAACCCTAAAGATCCTTTTTCAGGTTTATCTACTATTTTTTCTTTTTTATGTGGGGACTCTTTTAAAACAAGTTTCCTTGCTAATAGGCCTCTTTGGAGTAAAAATCGACTACACATAGCGCTAAAAAGAAGTGCGAACAACACACTCGAAAGAAGAAGGCTCAGCCTATAAATCCATTCAGAAAGAACCACTCCCCAATATGTGGGATCATAAGAAAACGGAACCCCTTCTAACGAAGGCAAGAGCATAGCAAAAATTCCGCCAATAATAAATAAAATAGCAATCAATCCAAGAAATCCAAATCCAAATAAAAAAAGATCCAAAATAAGTAAAGCGGCACCAAGAAAACAAAATACAACCTCAAGCCATCCTACAAGCTGTGTTGCAAAAGTAGATAACAAAATCAAAGAAAGGCAACAAAGAGTTAAAATAGTAGAAAAACCAAAGGTGGGATTTTGAATAGACCCATATAAGCCAATCATCAAACCCATTACTAAAAAAGAAGACACAAAAGGATGACTTAAAAAAGAAAATAGATCAATTTTCCAATTGGAATAGGAAATCCAACGAATAGAACCTGAAAAAAAAAGTTCTTCTTTTAAAATACTTTCTCCACTTAAAGCTGGCTGTGTGGAAGGAAGTAAAAAATCAGATACCCCCAAAGCCTGCATTAAAGATCCACTTAGCGTTAATAATTTCCCCTTAGAGCTAATCAAATAATCTTTTTCTTCTATCTGATTATCGTTTAAAAGACTCACAACCTTACCTTCTCTAAGAACAAGAACAGTATCTTTGTCTACCATAGCCTCAGCAATCAGAGGATTACGACCATAGAACTCAGCTGTCTTACCGAACTCTACCCTTAAAGCTGAAATCATCTTTTCAGAAGCAGATTCCATCTTTCCATCTGAAGACATTGTTACAGGCTCAGCGGCTCCCATACTAGACTGTTCTTTAGCTCCAATAAAACGACAAGAGTACGCGAGTAAAGCTCCTGCAGAAATAGCCCAATCATCCACTAAAGCAATAATAGGAATCCCGTATTCAACATCCATCTTGCGAAGCTCCTCTACAATACGTAAAGAAGAAAAAACCTCGCCTCCAGGAGTATCTAAATCTAGAAGAACAAAAGAAACCCCCTGTTTTCGAAAAGACTCTAAAGCATATTTAATATATAAATACGTCGTATTGTCTATAGATCGATCCTTCGGCAGGCTTAAATAGCCTGCCACAGAATTTTCACCTAAAGAAATAGCCTCTGAAAGCTCTTTTTGAAGTGTGTCTGAATTTTTTTCTAAAGAAAACTCCAAAGAGTGCGCACCTGAAAAAATACAAACAAAGAAAAAAATAACTTTTCTTAAAAAACAACAAGGCATTAGCTATCCTCTTAAAGTTTCATATATTCTAGTAAAATATCTCTCGTTTTTACTATGGAGTCTTCACTATGTGCCGATGATATAAAACACACTTCTTCTTGCGCTGGCGAAAAATAGACTCCCTTAGAAAACATATACTGATAAAACTGTACAAACATTCTTCTATCCAAACGTTTTACATCTTCTTGTGAACTAACTTGGTTAACTCCAAAAAAAAGTGTAAAGCAAGACCCTATTCGATTAATCACTATATTTTTTTTCTTACTGCGAATTAGATCCTCAACGGGGGCTAATAATTGTTCAGTTTTTTTTGAAAGTTCTTCATAAAAAAACGGCTTTTCCAGCTGTTCTAAAGTAGCGAGCCCGGCAGATAAAGCTAAAGGATTACCAGAAAGAGTGCCCGCTTGATAAACAGGTCCAATTGGAGCTAGAAAATCCATCACCTCTTTTCTTCCTCCAAAAGCAGCCGCAGGAAGACCTCCACCTATAATCTTTCCAAGACAAGTAAGATCGGGAGTAATGCCCAACATATTCTGTATTCCGCCTAAACCAAAACGAAAACCAGAAACAACCTCATCAAAAATTAAAAGAGCGCCAGCTTTGAATGTTTCAGCTCGCAGTGTTTCTAAAAACTCTAAAGTAGCAGGAACAAGTCCCATGTTAGCGGCAATAGGTTCTACGATAACAGCTGCAACATCTTTATAGCGGATAAAAGCACTTCTCACAGCCTCTACATCATTATAAGGAATAGATATTGTATCTTCTATAGCTCCCTTAGGAACCCCTAAAGAAGACGAATTCGATAAAAAACTAACACCAGATCCGGCCTGGACTAAAAATGGATCTGCATGCCCATGATAGTTTCCATTAAATTTAATAACCTTTGTCTTACCAGTAAATCCTCTAGCTAACCGAAGTGCCGACATAGTGGCCTCTGTGCCAGAAGAGACAAAACGTATTTTTTCTATCGAAGGAATATGGGATGAGATTTTTTCAGCCATCAATTTTTCAATAAGGGTTGCTATTCCAAAAGAAGAACCTAGCTGCATCTGCTTTTGTACTTTTTCAACAACTGTTGGGTTAGCATGCCCTAAAATCAAAGACCCCCAACTCATGCAATAATCTATAAACTCATTACCATCCACATCAGTAATGGAATCCGCCTTTCCTTTGGCAACAACCAAAGGGGTCATTTCCAAGCTAGTAAAAGCTCTTACTGGAGAATTTACCCCTCCAGGAATCTTCAAGCAACTTTCCAAAAAAACTTTCTCTGTTAAAGGTCTAAACAGCATACTTCCTCGCTAGATAAGAAAATGGAAAATATACCCACTTTGCTAATTCCGGCAAATCTTAAAAAAAAAGAGCCATCGAGATATGCAAATTAAGATTTGCAAAATTCTCTAGATAACCACATAATTCAAGGCTACTGGTAGATGCTTTCATGATAAAATTTTTCTGTGTATTTTTTATAGGCGTATGTAGCCTAACTTTTGGAGTAATTCCATACACTGTTGATTATGTCGGAGTGGACAATCCTACCGCTTTAAAAACCATAAAATCTATTACCCAACTTAACACATTAAAAAAAAGACCTCCTGACTCCATTTACGCACTACGCTATCGAGCTGAATCAGACATTCCTGAAATTTTAAAAGTTCTCCATTCGCACGGATACTATGAAGCAACCGTTTTAGTGACAGTTGAAGAACAGGCAACAAATGCAAAAGTTATTGTAAACGTAAATCCTGGTCCGGCTTATAAAATATCCTCTTTTAGCATATATCTTTTTGAAAGCTGTAAAGATAATTGTGTCTCTTGTCCTTCTCTTACTGCAAACACTCTAGGTCTTGTAATAGGAAAGCAAATTGAAGCCGCTGAAGTCATTAACGCAGAGCTAAAAGCCTTACAAAACCTTTCAGAATGCGGCTACCCTTTAGCTCGTATTAGTAATAGATCTTTTATTGCCGATGGTGATACTAAAACAGTAAAAATACACCTTGAAATCGATTCTGGACCCTTATCTTTTTTTGGACCTATCTCTATTACAGGTAATACTTCTATTAGGCCTCTTTTTTTTGATGAAAGACTTTTAATCCAAAAAGGAGATGTCTATTCAGGATCTACGGTCGAAAAAACGCATAAAAACCTGATGGACTCTGGTCTTTTTAGCTCGATTTTAATCACTCATGCAGAGACTCCAAATGAAAAAGGAGAGCTTCCTATACATGTGGAAGTTGCAGAGAGCAAACATAAAAGCATCTACGGAGGGGTAAGCTACCAAACCTACTACGGACCAGGTCTTACATTTGGATGGGAAAACCGCAACATAGGGCAAATGGGAAAAAGGTTAACTCTGCAAGGCGATATTACAAAACGGAGTCACTCCGGAATAGCAACTTTTCTACAACCTAATTTTTTAGCCATAGGACAAGACTATGTGTGGCAAGCACAAGCCATCCACCTAGATATTTTACCTTTTTCAGAAAGAAGTTATCACCTCATCACACGACTTGAAAAAAAATTCAGCGAAAAAATGCGTATTTCATTTGGTCTTGAAGGAGAAAAACTCTTTGTCACCTCTAGTGTACAAGATGGTGACTATTGGATTTTAGAGGTTCCTATTTTCTTAGCACTCAACCTGTCGAATAGTCTTCTTAATCCAACCAAAGGGTTTAACTTTGAGTATAAAACAATTCCAACTTTTACGTTCCTTTCAAATAGATCTTTCTTTTTAGGGCAAGAAGGTTCTTTATCGTACTATCTACCTTTAGACAAAAAACACATATTCACTATAGCTCAAAAAATCACGCTAGGATCAATTATTAGCGGAGGTGATGGGTCTGTACCTGTCCCTAAACGTTTTTTTGGAGGATCTGAAGACGATTTGCGCGGCTATGCATATTACTCTGTGAGCCCCCTAAATCACAATGGGAAGCCTGAAGGAGGACGATCGGCTATTTTTTACACATTAGAAACAAGGATCCGCTACTCAAAAACATTAGGATTTGTTCCTTTTTTCGACATGGGCAACGTATCGAAAAAAACGCTATTTGTTCCTGAAGAAAAATGGCTAAAATCTGTGGGTCTTGGAATTCGTTACTTTTCTTTTGTAGGGCCTTTTCGTTTAGACGTTGGATTTCCTCTAAATCCTAGAAAGAACATCGACAAAAAATATAGAATCTTGATAAGCGTAGGACAAGCCTTTTAATGGACAAAAAATGAAAAAACCACTTTCTATTCTTTACACACCTCTTTTTCTGATCCTTTCTTCTGTCGTTTGTGCTTTAACAGTTGGAATAGTTCTTATCCAAACGCAAGGATTCCAAGATTATCTCATCAATATTTTAAAAACAGAAACTGAAAAAAAAGGAATACGATTAGAAATCAAGGGATTAAGCGCTATGGGTCCTTTTAAATGGTCTTTAGAAGAAGGATCTATTTTATGGGAAAGTGGCGATAAAGTAGAGTTAGAAAACATACGCTTACGAATTGCAATACTACCTCTTTTAAAAAAACAACTCTCTTTCACTTCTTTAAAAGTAGAAAACGCAAGTTATTTTTTTTCAACCAATCAACCATCGATTTTAACGCTCCCTGAAATCACAACGTTACCCTTTTCTTTTTACGTCAAAAATCTAAAAATAAAACAGCTTCTACTTAACAACTCTACTACCCATAAAACATTACTTTTATCACTTAATGGAAATCTAAATATAAAAAACGCATTAGAAGAAGTTCAATTAGAAATACTCCTCAAACAACTCTCTGAAAAAAACAGCATAAAAATACAAGTCCAGTCCTCTAAAAAAAAGGAAAGCATTCTTGGAAATACGCAAATAGACATAGAAGACAGCTTGTCGATAGTAAACTTTTTCAATCTACCCCTAAAAACAAAACTAAATGCGTTTATTCGATGCCGTGGAAAATGGATTTTTTGGAAAGAATTACAGACACAGGCAAGTAAAACGCCTCTTTACTTTACAATAGAGGGTCATTTAAACGATTTTGAACTGAGTGCTCTTCCCCTAATAGAAAAAAACTGGAGCCTACATTCTGACTACACTCTTTGGCCAGATCGGTCTTCTTCAATAGAGAACCTTTCTATAGACAGTTCAGAATTTAAATTACTAGGAAAAGCTTCTTTCTCGAGCTCTTTTAAACCTCTTACAGCTTATCTAGTAGCTTCCGTAAAAAACATCTCCCATCTAACTACTTCTCCTTTATTCGATCTACAAGGAGACGTCGAAGCCAAACTAGGTCTAAGCGCCCAAGCCTTCCTTTTTTCTGCTAAATCTTCCTCCTTAGAAATAGGAAAAGAAAAGTTCACCCCTGCTAATTTAAAAATAGAAGCGTTAAATGAACAAGACAATTGGAAAGGAACCCTTAGTGGTCGTTTAGAAAATACCAATCTTACTTGGGAAAGCTTCTTTGCATTTAATATTAAAAATAATCTTGTAAACATTAACAACTTATCGATCAAAACTAAAGAAACCGAAATTTCAGGTGAAGGTTTTTGGGACCCTACTAAAAACCTTTCAGAAGGTAATTTTTTCATTTTAGCCAACAACTTAAAGCTTTTCAGATCTCTTTTCCCTAATTCTGATCTAGAAGGAAAATTAGGAGGACGCCTTTCCTTGACTCTAGAAAAAGAAAATGCAGAACTAAGCACCAACCTTCTTTTTAGAAACATACGTTATCAAAGTTCTATTTTGGACTCGTTACGTATTGAAGCAACTATCCACGATCTATTACATGCAGCTAAAGGAAGTTTTTCCTTAGATGCTACAAATATCCTCGTAAAAGGAGGAGAAATTTCTAAGTTGCTTTTAACTTCAAAAGAAGAAAATTCTGATTGGAAGTCTTTTACAGTTACTGCGAGTGGAAAATGGAAAGAACCGTTTTACTTATCTTCCTTTGGCCTTTGGAATAATGAGAATAAAAAAATTCAAATTTCCTGCAAAGAATGGAAGGGATTTCTTTTTAAAAATGATTTTAAAGCTGATCCTTTCCTTCTTAGCTATAATGGCAACAAGCTTGCTTTAGATACTTTACAAATAGAAGTGGGAAACGGTTCGCTTCTTTTAAAAGGTTCCTTATCAAAAGAAGAAGCTGACATTGAAACAAAAGCCTCTCATTTGCCTTTAGATATTGTTTCCTTATTTTATCCGAATATATCTACTTATGGAAATGTTTCTTTTCAAGGCGCTTTTAAGGGAACTGAAGAAACTATAACAGGAGAATTTCTAGCTACTTTAGAAGAAATTGATTTCTTAGAAAAAATGAAAGGCAAAGGCTCCTTACAAATCCACCTAACGCCACTTCACTCTCAAATACACGCACATCTTTATGCCACACAAAATCAATTTATTGATTGCTCAGCAACTATTCCCTTAAACTTTACATACCTTCCCTTCAAAGCAACTATCGATTCCAATAAACCATTCAGCGGAGAAATACGGCTGCAGGGAGCGATCGAAGAGATTCTAGATTTCCTGCAAACAGCAAGCCAGAAAGCTTCTGGATGGATCACTGGACACCTTTTTGCCTCGGGAAATATAAAAAAACCGTTTATTCAAGGAAAAATCGACTTAGAAAAGGGATCGTACGAAAACTATATTTCAGGAACTAGACTAAAAAATATAGACGCTTCGTTAGAAGCTAAAGGATCTTCGATCGATTTAGTCCATTTTCAAGCATTTGACTTAAAAGAAGGTTCTGCACAAGGAGTAGGAAAGCTATTTTTAGATAAAGAAAAAAAATATCCTTTTGAAGCTAACCTAGGACTGCATAAACTTTGTCTTATGCAATCAGATACACTGGAAGCAACTGCAACAGGTGACGTTGTATTTTCAGGAAATCTTTTATCTGCCAAAGCCTTAGGAAACCTTGAAATAGAACGAACAACCTTCACTATATCTGATAATCTTCAAATGGAAATACCCTCTATTCCTATTACATACATCAACAAACCGATCCACCTACAACGCTCTGAAATAAATCTACCCTCTACCTATCCTATAAACCTTGAGCTTTCTATCAAGGCTAAAAACACTGTTTTTATCAAAGGCAAAGGGCTTGATTCTGAATGGCAAGGTGATATCCTTCTCACAGGAACTCCTTTTACCCCAATAGGAAAAGGATCTCTGACATTAAAAAAAGGAGAATTTATTTTCTCTGGAAAAACATTCACACTGATGCATGGAGACATTTCCTTCTCTGATAAAGCCAGCCAAAATGCATATTTAAAACTTTCAGGACAGTTACAGCTTTCAGAAGCTACAATCACAGCGACGATGCAAGGCCCGCTTACAGCACCCAAGCTAACATTCCAATCAACACCAGCTCTTCCAACAAGCTCTATTCTTTCTCTTATCTTATTTAATAAAGACATTTCGGAAATATCCCCATTACAAACCCTTTCGTTAGCTCAGGTAATCATGTCGTTATCTGGAAACGGCGGGCCCGATGTCCTAGAAGCCATCCGTAAAAGCATTGGAATTGACCGTTTAACTATAGCTGGAAAAGATGGTTCCGATGAAATTGCTTTACAAATAGGTTGGTACTTAACGCATGGAGTCACTGTATCCCTTTCTCAAAGCGCGACAAGCAGTGATGTAACAGTCGAAGTAGACCTTAAACACGGGTTTGTCTTCGAAGCTGAAACACAAAACCAAGAAGAAGGTAAATTTTCTTTAAAATGGAATAGAAATTATTAATGAAAATTTAAACCCCAAAAAAAGTTTCTTTTAAAAGATCTGCAGGAGCTAATCTTTTTTCTGGATCAATCACAAACATCTTTTTAATAAGCTTAGTTACCAAATTTACACAAGAAGCTGGTTCTCCTCTTTTCTTAAAGTTTTCTTCAATACCAGATTCTATAGAACAAATCCCTTCTCTTGAAAGTGGTCTACTTAGCCGAAACAGCGTTCGACCTAAATTAGAGGCTCTAGCAACAAGCTCTTCTGAATAACTCTGACATAAACGAACCTCATGTTGGAGTATAAGAGAAGCGAATCGAGAGGCGGCAAAACAACGCTCTAAGGTAATCATTTCAAAAAACAAACAAGAAAAACTCCAAATATCTAATGCGCATGTATAGGGTTTCGTTTCTAAAATTGATTCTGGAGCTATATAATTTAAAGGTTGAAAAGTAGGTTCATCTTGTCCCTCAAAAAAAGCACTTCCGAAATCTGCTATTTTAATAGCACCATTTTTTAAAAGAATATTGTCGAGCTTAATATCACCATGAACAACATTATTATTTCTTAAAAAACATAGCCCTTGTAAAATTTGCTTAGCGATTCTTCGTATTTCATACAAAGAAAGAAATCGAAAATCCCGCTCTGAAGACATTTTACACACATACTCGTGAAGATCTAATTCTTGTATTTCTAATACTATCGCTCTAGTCCCTTGAAAAAAACCTGTGTCCATTTGTTTAATGACATAAGAACTATCTTTTCCTGTTTTTCCATTCAAAAACTGAAGAATCTTGCTTTCTTTTAAAATACGAGCATCCTGCAAACGGTCTGAAGCTCTTTTTAAAACAAATGATTCCCCTTCACTGTTTTTTACACTTAAAATCTCTGAAGTCCTATTTTGAAAAAGAACCCTCTCTACTTTATGTGTTTTTTCTAGCAAGACACCGACAGGCTCTTCTAGAGAAGTTGCTATACTCCCATAAAAAAATGGAGTTGGCTCTCTATCAATTCGCCTCTTAGAGCTGACCTCAACAAGAAGCGGCTCTTGATCTACAATTTCCTGATAGCCGCTCCTAAAACAAGGACATAAGAGACTAAGCATCAAAACCTCCTGAAGTTTTTTCCTTTTACAAAATAATAAACCTTACGAGCTCAACTGTGAAATTTGTTAAGATAAAACAAAAACACAATAAAGAAAATGTTTTTTATCGAAGAAAAAAGAATAGAAAAACACTGTTTTAGATAGTCTTAAAAGAAGAAAATAAGTACGATCTCCTGCTAAAAAGGAGGCCTTATGGCAAGAGATTCCAATTTAGCTTTATTAGGAACGCAGCTATATACTAAACGATACAACGAAGTTTTCATCCCTCAGCAACAAAAACACATTGACGATCTTGAAGCTACTACAGAGAAAATGCAAAGTGTTAGTGAGCTTATCAATAGATTAAATAGTCATATGCACAATGGAAACTGGATAGCAACAAGCTCAGAAGATAAGCTCTTAATAGATAGAGTACGCTCTTTTGACGGAGTTTTCCTAGGAGACCAAGGCGCGTATAAGTGGGACTCTTTAGATGGTCTTAAACAAGAAGCTGACAACTTAAGATCTTGGACTCAAACAGAAGGTCAGAAAACAACTCAGATCTACGCCCGCATTACGGAAGATCGAAAAGTTGACAACAACTGCTTTGAGGCGATCAAAAACATGCTAGAAAGAGATTCTAGTGAAAAAAGAACCATGATAAGCAATCAGCGCGCCTAGGCAAAAACATGACTTATGCTATAGAATCTTCTTATTCAAATTCGTTTGTCTCTTCAAAAAAAATGGACGAATCCCTAGAGTTTTCTAATTCTAGAAAAGCACCCTTAGGACTTGCTTCTTACGCCACTAGCTCGATGACAACTGTGGAAAAAGATTGCGAGATAAAGGAGTTGTTGCAAGGTCAAGCGCCTCTTTTTCTTTCTACAAAAAAGCACACCTCCAAGCAAACAATTCCGGATTTTATCTATATAGAACTAACTGAAAGCTTATACTCTATCGGCAAAGATCTGCTAGGTTCTGCAGACTTTGAAGTGGATGTGTTATGTGAAAATTTGAAAAAACACATGAAAAGCAGTGCTGAAATCCTAGAAGAATCCTTGAAAAAATCTCAAGAATTTGGCACATGGAAAATCCTTGAGAAAATAGGACTATGCCTTTTGGGTGCATTTAATTTCATTTTTGGAGGTGCTGCTATTGCATCAGGATCTCCAGCTATTGGATCTGCACTTGTCGCTACAGCAGTTCTTTCAACAGCCAACCTTGCTATGACAGAAATGCATGGATGGGACTATTTAGCTAAGAGACTATCTCAAGAAAATAAAAAACTAGAAGAAGAACTACGTTTATATTTACCTTTAGTCTCTACTCTACTTGGAGCAGCTTTAACAGCAGGAACTAGCTCTCTAGCTATTTCCAACAATCTTTTACATTCAATCAATGTATCAGGTAACTCAGGTGAAACGATACGAAAAGCTATCCTGTTCTATACAACTTTTTCCTCTGCAGGAAAGATGTTTACAGAAGGAAAGCAACAATGGATACAAACGGATCTTTCTCAAGTTCAAGATAAAATAGAGGAAGAAACCTTTTATAAAGACCTATTAACAACCTGGCTCAAGGATTTTTTTCAAAACCTAAATGACGGCTGGGAATCAACGAAAACCATAATCGAAATTGGCACAAAAAAAAGGATGGCCCCATGAGAAGTCTAAGAATCACAAGCCAAACACCATTAATATATGCTAGAAATACCCACTCGATCAATGAACAACTTATAAACCTAAAAGCAAAGTTTCAACGTCTTTTTTCTGATTTAGAAAATACGACAAAAGACAGACTTTATAGAAGTGAATCTGAAGTCAAACAATACGCTTACAGTAAAAATGGGATAACTCTAAAGCAAGGAGCTCTTAGCGCTTGCTCGGCTATTTGCATTTTAAGTACTTTGGCGACGGCAAAACCAGAAATGTATACTTCTCTTATTGATGGATCAGGAAAAGCAGCGCACCTTTTTTCTCAATATTTTGGAGATGGTTATGACCAATCTAAATCGATTTCGCAACACCATTTACAAATAAAATCACAAGAGCACTCAACTCTTCTTAGCTGGGCAAGAGACCTTAGTTCATCAGTAGATGAAGCTTTAAGACAAACAAAATAGAATAAAAAACTTCTATCTAATACCAAGTTATGATAACTCTAAATTATTATGTAAATAAAATAGAGTTATCATATGTTTTGGGATATATCCACTCAAGCTATAAACTTTGAATACAACAGATATTGTCAAAACCCCAATAATCCAATTATATTATGGGATTCGTTGCCCTCTTCTCTAACTCTTTGTGGAGTAAACAACCTCAAAGATCAAGATCTTTCACTTTTTTCGTTTTCAAATAACGTGAAGCACTTAAAAATTGTCGACTGTAAATTACTCACTGACGCGGCTTTATTTCTACTTCCTTCCTCATTAAGAACCCTAGAAATTGAAGGGTGTAATTTTACAGATGAAGGATTGCAAGCTCTTTGTCTACTTCCTCACCTTAAAAAGGTAACTCTAAAAAATTGTGGAAAAATAACTGGTTATACACTTGATTCACTACCACCCTCAGTGTATTTTGTAAAAATTGCATACTGCCCTAATCTAACCGATCGAGGTATCCAATCTCTTTCTTTTTTAAAACTAAAAAAGCTTTCTTTGATTCACTGTTCTAGCATCACAGGAGCAACTTTCGACACCCTACCTACCTCGTTAACAAGGCTAAAAATCAGCCACTGCCAGTGGATAACAGATGAAAGTCTTGCTAATCTAGAGTTTCTAACAAACTTGAAAATACTCGATCTTTCTTTTTGCCCTAAAATACAAGGATGCACAATCAACTACTTACCCAAATCTATCAAACGTTTAAGTTTTGAAGGTTGTAAATCCCTCGAAGATATTTCTTTTTTAGGAAATCTCAACCAATTACAATCGATTAACTTTTTTGATACACCAATTACAGAGATCTACCTACCCTTTATCAAACAGCTACACATAAAAAAAGTCAAAATACAGAAACATTGTCCTTAAATACAAAAAATCTTATTTGACCGTAAAAGACTTTATTCATTACAATGCGATTTATATGCATATGAAAAACTGGCTAAACAAGTCGCTAAAACTAGTTAGTGACAAACTTCGATTCCTCGTAGATACGGGTGAATACATTACCTTAATTGGCGACACTATCAAAGCTGTCTTGTCACGTCCTCCCTCGATCTCTTTAATCATGAATCAACTCTATGATATAGGAGTGGCATCCCTTCCTGTCGTTGCAATCACTGGATTTTCTACTGGTCTTGTTCTTGCTGCTCAGTCTTTTTATCAGCTAGCTGACAAAGGACTCGTTAGCGTAACAGGGCTTATGGTCGCTAAAGCTATGATGACAGAACTTGGGCCCGTTTTAACAGCCTTCATGATTACAGGAAGAGTTGGAGCTTCTATGTGCGCTGAGTTAGGAACAATGCGGGTCACAGAGCAACTCGATGCGCTAAAAACAATGTCAATCAACCCTAATAGATATTTGATAGCTCCTAGAATGTTTGCTGGAACAATCATGATGCCTCTTTTAACGATATTTAGCATCATTATGGGTATTTTGGGTGGATACCTTATCTCCATTTATTTTTTTGGAATGGCCCCGGCTACCTATTTTGATCCAATGCCGACACATATAACAACGTTTGATCTTTTTACTGGAATCTTTAAAGCTTTTATCTTTGGATCTTTAATCATGACTATAGCGTGTTATAAAGGACTCAAAACCGAAGGCGGCGCAGCGGGAGTAGGCCGATCAACAACAAATAGCGTGGTTATCACCTACTGCTGCATCCTTTTGTCTAACTTTCTCCTAACTATTTTACTAAATATCCTTAGAGGTGAAATAGACAAGCTCATATGATACGAATAAATAACCTCTGGAAAAAATTCGGCACGCTACAAATTATGGCGGGCCTTAACTTAGAAATTAAAACAGGTGAGACCCTTGTTATCCTTGGCCCTTCAGGGATTGGCAAAAGCGTACTACTAAAGCATATTATTGGGCTTTGTCAACCAGATGAAGGCTCTATCGAAGTAGACGGACAATTCATCTGTTCCTTAAAAGATCAAGAACTGTATAAAGCATTAAGTCATATGGGAATGCTTTTTCAAGGTGGA
Source organism: uncultured bacterium (assembly GCA_964455905.1). Lineage (GTDB taxonomy): Bacteria > Chlamydiota > Chlamydiia > Chlamydiales > Rhabdochlamydiaceae > CAIJXB01. Next base: position 35,619 of record CAYVYN010000006.1, on the reverse strand, counting down.
GCTCTTTTTGACTCTATGAATGTAGAGCAAAATACTGCATTTCACCTGATACAACATGGAGCTCCTGATGGCAAACACTACACAAAACAAGAAATAGCCACGAAAGTAGAAGAAGCACTGGAAATGGTTGGCCTAGCAGGAACACAAAAAAAAATGCCCTCGGAGCTATCTGGAGGGATGCGGAAAAGAGCAGCTCTTGCAAGACTTATAGTATATAGACCTTCGATCATTCTCTACGACGAACCTACAACAGGGCTAGATCCAATTATGGCTATGCAAATTAACGAATTAATAGTAAAAATGCAAAAAGAGCTCAAGGCTACTAGTATCGTAGTTACTCATGATATGTTTTCAGCTCTTTATGTGGGTGATAGACTATCTTTAATTCGAGATGGAAAAATTGCTCACATCGACGAACCTGACGCATTTTTAAAAATAGACGATCCTTTAATTAAATTTTTATACAATACAATTTCAAAAGATCCTAGATCTTTTAAAGAAACCTACAAGGGGAATTCATAATGGGCGATCAAATTAAAAACATGCTTGTTGGGCTTGTGATGCTAGCTGCCTGCGCCTTTACTATTTCACTAATTCTTTTTCTAAAGCCCTCCGTAGGAAATGGCGAAAAAACGTATTTTGTACGCTTTTCGAATATAAACGGTCTTGGCGATGGAACTAGGGTCATGTTTTCCGGAAAGCCTGTTGGAGAAGTTGTTTCAGTAGAAGAAATTCCAGATGCAAGAGAGCAACCTTCCGATCCTTTTGGAAGGGTCTATTTTTATGAATTAACTCTCAAGGTGGATTCTAGTGTCACGATCTACAACACAGACCAAATCACAATTCAAACTTCTGGATTGCTTGGAGAAAAATCTATAGCGATTGTTCCTGTAACCCCCCCTAAAAATGTCATTCCAAAACCAATTGGAAAAGAACCCATTTATGCCCAGTCGGCAGACCCCCTAGAAACAGCTTTAGCAGAAATCTCCCAATTAGCAAATGAAATGGAAGGAACTTTCCGTTACTTGAATGACTGGTTAAATAAAAATGGAGGGTCCTTATCTGAAGCCATTACGTCTTTTAAAGGGGCTTTAAACGAAACAGAAAAAGCATTAATTTCCATAAATCAAAGTAACCTTATTGGTGCAGCTAAAGAAGGTATCACGAACTTTTCGAATGCAATGCAAAAAATCGATGCTTCTTTACTAACGATGCAAGAAGGACAATTTTTCACAAATGCTACTCAAATAGCTGGTTCTATCCAAGAAATTACGTCCTGTATTGCCAGCGGTAAAGGAACAATTGGTAAGTTAATCCAAGATGACGGCATGTATCTTAGAGTAGCATCTCTTTTAAGCAAGGCTGATACAATGATGAATGATATCAATCATTTTGGTATCTTATTTCATTTAAATAAAACCTGGCAAAGAGAGCGCGCTCAAAAGATCACTTTAATGAGCTCCTTAGAAACTCCAGAAGCATTTAAAACGTATTTCAACCAAGAAGTTGAAGCTGTGAATCTAGCCTTATCAAGACTGAATATGCTTATTGACAAAGCAGAAAAAAGCCCGAAAAAACAAGAGATCTTAAAAGACAAAGAGTTTTCCAAAGATTTCACTCTGTTTTTAAAGGAGATAGAAAGCCTTTCTGACAGCATCAAGCTATACAACGAAGAGCTTATCCAAATTCAAAAAGCTTCTTAAGACAACTCTAAAAAGCGATAGGTGATCAAATACTTATCGCTTTCTCTTTTTAAAAAAAATACAAAATTCCCTTTGAGCAAAAAGCACCAACTAGAGCTGAGCCTGGCAAGGAAAAAACCCACACACAAATAAGCCTTTGAATAGTACTCCACCGTACAGAAGAAAAGCGATCAGAAGCGCCGACTCCAGTTACACTTCCTACCATCATATGCGTTGAACTAATAGGCATACCTAAAAAACTTGCTAGAAGAATGATAACTGAAGCAGAAAGTTCTGCTGCAAATCCTTGAACAGGTTTTAATTTTGTGATAGAAAATCCAACAGTGTGAATAATTCTCATCCCCCCTGTTGCAGTTCCGAGTCCCATCACAAGAGCACATGATATAATTACCCAGAAAGGCACCTGCTTGTTGAGTAAAAAGCCCGAAGAAAAGAGACCTAAAGTAATAAGTCCCATACTTTTTTGCGCATCATTTAACCCATGAGCTAACGCAACTACACAAGCAGAACCTATTTGTAAGTGAGAAAACACTTTTTCTTTACCGCTTCCATTTTTTTTGCGTAAAATAAACAAAGAAATACTCTTCATCAAAAGAAAAGCAAGAAAAAAACCAATAAAAGGAGAACAAATCATGGGGATAATAACCTTAGAAAAAACCCCTTTCCACAAAATACTTTCAAAACCAGAAGTCATAACTGAAGCCCCGACAAGGCCTCCGATTAGCGCGTAAGAAGAGCTACTAGGCATTCCAATATACCAAGTAAAGATATTCCAAATAATAGCTCCAACTAAACCTGCTAAAACAGTTAACGGTGTTGCTAAAGCAGTTTCAATAATCCCCGATGTAATAGTTTCTGCCACACGGCTCATTTGGAGAGCTCCAACCGTATTCAATATTCCAGCAAGAACAATCGCAGATACAGGAGCTAAAACCCTTGTCGCTATCACTGTTGCTACGACATTTGCAGCATCATGAAATCCATTTGTGTAATCGAACACCAAACCTAAAAATACAATTAACACTGCTATTAGTAAAATATCCATAAAACAAGTCATAACAAAAAAACAATTTAAATAAAAATTATTTAAATAGATCTAGACATGAATTGTAAAATATTTTATTTGTTAGATAATTCAGTAGCTACAAGAAGGAGTCTGTTCATGCTAACTTTTAAAAATAAAACAATACCCCTAATGCTTATGAGCGCTGGTTTTTTTGTCAGCTCTCTTTTTCTTTACTCTGCTGTAGAGACAAAAGAAGGAAGCCCAAATCCTAACGACATTCAAGTAGTACCTGTAGATCGCACCCCTGCACCAGACGACGTAGAGCTTCGTCTTCAATATCCGAACTATGGCTACGTTGAAAAAAAAGATACAGTACATGTGGAAATGAGGCTAGATTGGTTTCCTCTTGGCGTAGATAGCGAATTTCCTAGAAAAAAAGAAATCTACAGTAATGATGAAGGACAAACCATTCATATTTTTATTGACGATCACGATTATTTTGAAATCAACGAAGCTCTTTTTGATGCTGTCGATGACCACGATGACTACTTTGACCAAATCGCTGAGTTTGAAATACCTTTTTCTCTAAAGCCCGGAGTGCATATAATCCGTGCATTTCCTTGTAGATCATACGGAGAAAGCTTAAAAGAAGGCAAAAGTTATATGGATAGCGTTTTCTACTTTCAGAAAAAAGAAGGCGTTCCTTTTGACTTAAAAAAACCATATCTAACATATAACACACCTCAAGGAACCTATCAGGACGAAAGCAAGCCTATCTTATTAGATTTTTATATTAAAAACTGCGCCCTATCTAAAGATGGATACAAAGTTCGTGTAACCATCGATGGTGAAAATCAACGGTTTTTATATGAGTGGAATCCTTACTACATTTATGGACTAAAAAAAGGAGCTCATAAAATTCGCCTAGAGCTAATCAATCCACAAAACAATTTAGTAGAAGGCTCTTTTAATAACGTAGAAAAAACGTTTTTCATTGAATAGAAAATAAAAAACCCCTTAAAGCGAAAGCTCTAAGGGGTTTGGTTACTTAATAGCGGGAGAAGGATTCGAACCTCCGGCCTTTGGGTTATGAGCCCAACGAGCTAACCACTGCTCCATCCCGCGATAATAAAGTACCAACATCTTACAAAACAAACCGAATTAATCACAAGCATTAAAAAAAATAAAAAACAGAATTGATGAAATCTTCAAAATTATGCGTACTCAAACGGAGATGAGCAAATATGCCAAAGTGCTTTATCTCTACCATCTAGCCAATGTTTCCAGGCTGTCATAGGAACCCCTTGTAATCCCGTAGGACTTACCCTCCAAAGTTCAAGCTCTCCTGTCCCAGGATTCACCAAAAATGCAAAGTAGTACCCTGTCCAATTAGTATCTGCAAAAAGAAGAGGCTCCGGGGGAGCTAAAAAAATAGATTCTGCTTTTTTAGCAATATATTGATCCACATCAAAAGAAAGGGTTACGGTATTATGAATTAAAAGAAGAACAGCTTGAGCTATTTCTCGCAAAACCTTAGCCCCTAGAAAAGATGCTTTAGGAGGAGAAAACAAATCTAAAAGATCAAGTACCTGCTGTTGAGGATACTCACTTAAAAGCTTGACTACTGCCTCCTTCCACTCTTTAATAGAAGTGAGCGGTAACATCTCATAAAGAAAGCTATCCACCTGATCAATTAATTGCCCTTTTAAAGACGTAATAACCTGGCTTCTAAAATCCTTAACCGCCCCCCCCTCTAAACATTCTACAGATTTCAACCAAACAGCAACACCTGGAATCTTTTTACTAAACTCTTCTAAAAGAAATACCTTTTCACTTAAAGAAAATGACAAAGAAGCATAAAACTGTCTTCTAGGAACAATCACCTGATCCCTAACCCAAGAATAAGTAAACATATTTTCTTGCCAGCCTTTTCTCAAAAAAGGGAAATCGGGGTACAAAATAAAAGCATGGGAGGGTGAATACATCAAAATACCCGTACCTTGTTGCACAATTTTTTCCTCTACAGAAAATGGCATCTTTTTAAAAACATCTAAAATAAAAATCAGAAGATCCGTTTCACTTTCCACCCACTTAGATTCTTCTGTAACCTCGGCTTCTCTTCGATAATATGCTTTCAAAAGTGTAGTCATTGTACCGCCAGAAGTATACGCCCAAGGTTTTTTTTCCATTTTATCTAAAGCAAGCAAAGGATCTTTAGGCAAAGCGCCTCCGTGAGCTTTAGCCATACGTAAAATAGCAGACCGTAAAAATCCATCTGTTTGCACATGCGATACAACAGCTGTTGTTACATCTGATAGGACTAAAACAGCATCCTCCCCTTCTAGTTCACCACCAATTTGAGACTCAACAGCTAAAAAAAACTCAGTTAGCACCTGAATGTACTGTTCTGGAGTATAAATCATAGTCCATAAAGAAGCGTTACTTCTTCCGTGTTTATATACAAGACGAAAACCCGCTGGACTATCTTCATATCGACCGACCTGAACATCATGCATATCCGCATCATAAATCTCTTGAAAATACTCCTGAAACTTCGCATCATATTCCTTCATAAGAAAAGGAAAAAACGAAGAGCACCAAGAAGCAGCTTGATGGCATTTATTTCTTCTATCTAAACAAGCTTGCATGTGATGAAGTCGAGCAGTATGTTCTGCTTGTAATCGCCGCCCCTCTTCTTCAGAAGAAGCTCTTTTTAAAAGAGACTCTGTAGCCCTTAATTGATCAAAAGCAATCTCATATTCAGTCTGCAATTCAGCTACCTGCCTATTGCTTTCCTCTAGTTTTTTTTCTAAAGTACGATAAATCACTTCACCAATACCAGACTCTTCTTCATGGTGCATTCCAAGGCTTTGATATAAATTCCACCTAGAAAACTCCATTTTTATCTCAGAAAAAGAAGCTAGAGTAAATTCCCATACTTTAAGAAGAGGATGATCCACCCAACACTTAAAAATAGTTTTTAAAGTTCTTTCCTTTTTCTGTAAAAGATCTAAAGAGCGCGTTTTCTCTTTGGTCAAATATCCAATAAAGCTGCCACCTAATCCCCTAGTTTGAGCTAAGTTTTTTTGCATTTTTTCATACAAAACAATTTCTTCTTCCTTAAGTCCAAAATGGATCAAAAGAGCCTCATGAATAAAGTCCAGGAGCCTCATCTTACCTGTCTGTTTTGCTAAAAAAGGCTTAGCTAGTTCATTTAAATCTAAATCTACAGATTGAAATGCTGCGACTAAACTTGGAGACCTTAAAAAATTCGGGTTAGAAAAATCAACGAGCCTTAATAAATCTCCAGCCCCAGAGCTAGGACTTAACGGGACAGAAAACTCAGCTCCTCCAAAAGTTCTCTTGATCTTTCCTGTCATTAGAAGCTCATAAAGATCTTTTAATAAGTTTTCTAATTGCTCACTTTGAATCAAAATAGCAGGCGCTGTAGCAAAACAAGAGCCCACGCTTTGCCTTAAGCTCATAAGACAGGCTGCCAAAATAGAAACTCTTAAATCTACATCACTAAGTATAGAGCCCTCTTCAAAGCCTAAAGAATCTTTAATAATCTGCTCAGCAAAATGGTGGCAAAGAGGGACTTTAAATTTTCGAATGAGCTGATAAATAGATGGGTCTTCTTCTATTTTTTTTAATACAGACAAAAGATGTCTCCCCATAAAGCCATCCGCGGAGCTGCCTGGATAAGAAATATTTCCTTTTTCTTCTAAAAGATGAATGATACGAGAAAGAACTGGTCTTTTGAGATCTCCTTTTTCATCTATAATAGATTTAGCTACTATAAACGCTCTTCGTTTAAACCGAAAAAGAAGACTGTCTTGCAACCCACTAGCTTCGCCAAAAAAAGAAAGCTCAGCTTCTTTCTTTAAGTCCAAAAAGTTCTGGAGCTCTAAATCATCACAACTATTTAAAACATCAAAAAATATAGACGTTAAAAAAAACGGATCATCGCACGGAACAGATCCTATATTTTCTAAATCCCTTTTCAAAACACCCTCTTTGCCTATAAAATGTCCTCAAAAAGAACTATAATTCTCTTCCTCTTTTTTTTACACAGGTTGTAGTAATTTAAGAAAAATAAGAATTGGAAAAAAAAATGGGATCAAAGGCTAAAAAGCATCGATCCCATTTGAAACCTAAAAAAACAAAAACTACTTATTTTGCATATCCCAATACTTAACAATAGAATTATGGACAGCATCTTTTAATGAATCATTCACAGAAGGCAGATTATCTACAACAGCTTGAGCCCACTGAAAGTATTGATCCATACGGTCCTGTGTCCACCCTTCGGGAGGATCTCTCATTAATGTATTTAAGTTATGTAGTTTATCGGAAAATTTAATAATCGCTACTTCTTTTGACTGGTGTAAAGCACGAATGATCTGTTGTTTTTTTCTTTCCTTAGAAGACAACCTTTTATCATCGGTCATATCGACCACATACTGCGCTACAGTTTTTCCAAAATAACTTTCAATCTCTCCTGGCGTTGTTACTGTATCTTCTAATGTATCATGAAGTAGTGCTGCAACTAAGACATCTTTATTATAAACCTGACCAATGCGAATTACCTGATCTGCCACCCCCAAAGGATGAATCACGTAAGGTGTTTTTTGCGCATTTTTTCTAACCTGTAGCTTATGTTTTTCTGCAGCAAAAGAAACCGCTCTAAGAACAACAGCTGCATCTTTTTCCGAAATAGCCCCTTTAGATATCCCATTTTTCAAAGAATCAACAAGTTTTCCAAACTGATCGAGGACATCTGCATCATTATTAGCCCATTTTTTTAAAGATTCCTGAGCAGCAATGAAAGCATCCGAAAAGCTAACGTTTGCAATCTGTTGATTTTGAGTCTTTTGGGAAACACCTGCCACCACCGAGGAGAAACCTGCTAAAAAAGACAAGCCAAAAACGCTTAATAGAATCACGAAAAAACTATTATTCATAAACACCTCTCAAATTAATTAAAATCAATTATATCACAATTAAAAATAATATTGCAACATATTGAAAATGGAAATTAATTATCCCCGGCTGCTGCGAAAAGCTCCTTAAACTGAGAGCGCAGGGAAGAAGGAACAACCTCCTCAATCCCCTTCTTATCATACATTAAAAAATAAGTACAACCGATCATAACCCCAAAGGCCGGACTAAATAAAGCAACAGCAAGAGCAAGAGCGCAAATAAGAGAACGTTTTATAGAAACCCAGTTTTTTCGCAACTTTGCTTGGAGGGCAGAAGAAGAACCTAGAAAGCCTAGATAAAGGACACTGTAAAGCCCCATCTTGCAGATAAGATAACAAAACCAAAAGGCATCAAATACAATAAGTACAAGAAAAAAGAAACGAGCGCACAAAGAAGAAAACATGGTCTCCCAAGAAAACGAGCTTTTTACAAGATCCTCTTCTACTACACTTCGTTCCTGCTCTGTTTTTATAATATCGATAATCGCCATATACGTCCCTATTTCCTTCTTTTAACTTTATTGCATCCATTAAGAGCTGCAATTCTATACCCTTCTGCATATGTAGGATAGTTGAATATTTGGTCAATAAAATAATCGATTCTAGCTCGAAAACTCATTGCCACCTGTCCGATATGAATAAGCTCTGTAGCATCCCTTCCAATGATATGGATGCCTAAAATTTCAAGGGTATCTGCGTGGAATAAAATTTTAAACATTCCAGATTCATTACCCACGATTTGGTTTCTTGCGATCTCATAATAATAGGCCCGGCCTATTTGGTACCGAAAGCCCAGAGATTCAAGCTGATCTTCGGTATATCCGCAAGAAGAAATTTCCGGAATAGTATAAATACCGATAGGATAAAAGCTAGGAAAATGATGTGTTTCGGCATCAAAAGCATGCCGCGCAGCAAGACGACCCTGCTCCATACTAGTAGAAGCTAAAGCGGGATTTCCAATCACATCACCCGCAGCATAAATATGTGGAACAACTGTCTGAAAAAGAGCATTCACCGGGATATAGCCAAATTCATTTAAAGAAATCCCCGCCTTTTCAATCTTAAGTTGTTGGACATTGGCCTCTCTTCCTAAAGCATACAAAAGAACATCAGCTTCTATAGTCTCTCCATCTTTAAAAGTAACTTTGACGCAATCGATTAAGCGCTCAATTTTTCCAGGTTCCCTTCCCCCTAAAACTTTAAGGCCAAGAGTACTTAAAGACTTTTGTAAATGCATTCCTATCTCTCTATCTAAAAGAGGAAGTAAGTGATCTCTTTTATCAACAACAGTCACTTCTGTACCCAAAGCAGCAAAAAAACTGGCATATTCAGCTCCAATAATTCCTCCGCCTAAAACAATCATAGTCTTAGGAACATGATCTATCGAAAGAAGCCTAGTTGAATCTAGAACTTTTTCGGCATCAAAAGGAACATGAATAGGATTTCTAGGTCTAGACCCTGTCGCTATAAGACAAAAATAAAATTTAATTCTACAGAAATTTTCACAGGATCGATTTGCAACAACCAGATGATTCGGCCCTTCAAAGTTAGCGACACCAAAAATCAAACGAATATTATTTTTTTCTAACTGATGAGAAAGGCCTTTTCTTTGTTCGGCCAAAACTTTGTGCAACCTAAAATTTAAATCATTAATCGATGCTTTTTTTAAAGGTGCAGATTGTCCATAAAAATTTTTCTTATGAAAGTCTGTTAAATCTAAAATAGCTTCCCGTAAGGATTTTGAAGGAATCGTTCCAGAATTCAAGCAAGCGCCACCTGGAAAACTATCCTTTTCTAAAACAACAACACTTTTCCCAAGTTTAGAAGCCTGGATAGCAGCTTTTTGCCCTGCTGGACCAGATCCTATTACCACATAATCTACAATCAGCTCTTCCACCCGACACCATCCCGTTACACAAAATATATAAAAATAAATTCTAACTTACAACTTCTAAATATTCTTGTTCAATAACAAAGAACATGCTACCATCGTGACAACTTACAGAATTGGAGTTCAAGTCATGGGTAGAAAATGTCAAATTACAGGAAGAGTTCCTAGTACAGGAAATCATTATTCCTTACGCGGTATCGCAAAAAAGAAAAAAGGCGTTGGCCTAAAAGTTACCGGAATAACTAGCCGAAGGTTCTTACCAAACCTAACAAAAAAAAGATTCTGGTTTGCTGAAGAAAATAGATTTATCACTTTAAAACTTTCCATGGCTGCCATGAGAACGATCGACAAGCTAGGCCTTTCTACGGTAGTTCGTCAGCTCAGAGCCTCTGGACAGACAGTATAATTCAAAAAACCCCTCCATTTAGATATGCCATCGCATAAGTATTTTGCATTGATCTGCAAAGCACTTCTAATAGGAGGGGTTTTATTTTTATTCCTTTTTCTATTTTACAAGACAGAAAACCCTTCTCTACCGACTAAACATTCTCCTCTACAATTCTACTCCAACCAAACAGGGAATGATCTAAAAAAAATCTTCTCTAAAGCAATCGAAAACACCAAAAAAAATCTTTTCCTCCAAATATACGGATTCACAGATGAACGGCTTATACAAAAAACTCTAGAAGCAGAAAAAAGAGGCGTAAACCTACAAATTTTTTACGACCCATCAGGCTCTCATCATTTAGAAAAAAAAATCCCAGCTGCTATACCTATCTTAATTCAAGGATTGATGCATAAAAAAATACTTGTTTTAGACCAAAAACAAGTATTTATAGGAAGTGCAAACTTCACGCCAACCTCTCTTTGCATGCACGATAACGTCGTAATTGGACTATACAATAAAGAGCTAGCTTTTTTTCTTGAAAACTCCACAGAAAATAGATGTAACTTCAATATAGATAACCAAACAGGAGAACTTTGGCTTTTACCAGATTTTCAAAACCAGTGCCTAACCCACCTACTAAAAAAAATAAATAACACCAAAGACTCTATTCAAATAGCTCTTTTCACCTTCACTCACCCCAAAATCATAGAAGCTCTTATTTGTGCCAAAAAACGAGGCGTGTCTATAGAAGTTGCCATCGATTTTTATTCAGCCAAAGGAGCTAGTAAAAAAGCAATTGAGAAACTGCATCAAGAAAATATCTCCATCTATGTTAGTGGCGGAGGAAAACTTTTGCATCACAAATGGGCTATCCTAGATCAAGAAACACTTATTCTAGGGTCAGCAAACTGGACGACATCAGCGTTTAAAAAAAACGAAGACTGCATTCTTATTTTAGATAATTTAACTAACTCACAAATAAACTATTTCTCAAAAATCTGGAAAGACATAAAATCAAACTGTACGCACAAGGGAAGATAAAACCATGGATACCAGCATTTTTTATATAGCTTTTTCACTCTTTCTCTTAATGGATCCCATAGGAAATGTGTCCATTTTCGTGCCCTTACTAAAAAACTTCTCGCCAAAAGACCAAAAACGAATCATCTTTCGAGAGCTAACAATTGCTCTTGGAATCATCATCCTTTTTTATTTTGCAGGAGACTACCTCTTAGATCTAATACAAATAAAACAACACAGCATTCTAATTGCTGGAGGCATTATTTTATTTTTAATTGCTCTTCGGATGATTTTTCCCGAAGTGTTTTCTGTAAAGCAAGAAGAAAACGCTCCAACACAAGAACCCCTTATCGTACCTCTTGCAATCCCTCTTGTAGCAGGACCTGCTGTTCTTGCAGCTGTAATGCTATACTCACAGCAAAACAAACCCACCTGGACGGTTCTTGGCGCTATTTTTATAGCTTGGATTATTACAACAGTTATTTTGCTCTCATCAAACATCCTCAAAAAAATCTTTAAAGAAAGAGGTCTTATTGCCTTAGAAAGGCTGACAGGGCTCCTGTTGATTCTAATTTCAATACAAATGTTTTTAGAAGGACTATCCCTTTACATTACAGAAAGACACACATTTTGAAAAACTTTAAGTTGTGTATCGCTTATGATGGAACTTCTTTTCTTGGGTGGCAGAAAACCCCTATAGGTCCAACTATAGAAGAGTCGCTAGAGAAAGCTTTAGAACAAATTCTCCAAGAAAAAGTCACTCTGCAAGCTGCTAGTAGAACTGATGCCGGCGTTCATGCCGATGGCCAAGTGGTAAATTTTTTAACGAATAAACCGATACAAAGCTTAGAAAAATTAAAAAAAAGCATCAACTCTTTGCTCCCCCCTTCTATTAGATTACTAACCCTTGAAGAAATGCCTTTAGATTTTCATCCAACACTAGATAGTCAAGGAAAAGAATACGAATATTTAGTATATAACAGCCCAGTGCAACTGCCAAAGTATCGTCTTTTTTCCTGGCATGTTCCTCTCCCGATAGATCTCGTGAAAATGACACAAGGAGCGAAAATTCTGCTTGGCACACATGATTTTTCTACTTTTTGCAACGACCTTTCTTTATCAAAAAAAAACCCCATCTGCACTCTATATTCTATCTCAATAGACAAAAAAGAAAATAACCGACTGTCTTTTAAAATTATTGGTGATCGATTTTTATTTAGAATGATGCGTAATCTTGTCGGAACTCTCGTCTACGTGGGGCAAAATAAAATACCAATCGAGGACCTTCAAGAAATTCTCTCGAACAAAAAACGAGCAAATGCAGGGGTTACAGCGCCACCTCAAGGCCTTTACCTGACACAAGTGTTTTATAAAAAGACTGAAATAGATATACTCTCAAGAATAAACACATCCAAAAGCGAGAATCCCCCATGTTAAGCCGAAACGACACCTGCTGGTGTGGAAGCGGAAAGAAATGGAAAAAGTGCCATTTCCCAGAACTCCCCCACTCTCCGAAAGAACTACTACGTATGCAATACGCAAAAGCTTATGGCATTTTGCTAAAAAATGAAAGCCAAATAGAGGGTATCAGAAAAGCAGGGCACCTCGCTGCTCACATATTAGAAGAAACGTGTAAAAAAGCTATTTCAGGAACTACAACACAAGAGCTAAACGACTTTGCTGTATCTCTTCACAAAGAAGCTGGCGCTATTGCAGCTCCCCTTGGTTATGGGCACCCCCCATTTCCTAAAAGCATTTGCACCTCTTTAAATGAAGTCATTTGCCACGGAATCCCAGATAACAGACCTCTTCAAGAAGGTGATATTTTAAATATCGATATTACGTGTATTTTAAATGGTTACTATGGGGACTGCAGTAAAATGGTAACTATAGGGAAAGTCAGCGAAGAAAAACAACGAGTCATAGATGTATCCTATGAATGCCTTATGCAATCAATTGCGATCTTAAAACCAGGCGTTCCTGTTTATGAGATTGGAAGAATAATAGAAGACTATGCAAGCGAAAAACAGTGTTCTGTCGTCAACCAATTTGTAGGTCATGGCGTAGGTGTAGATTTTCATGAAGCCCCACAAATCCCTCACCACTACAACTCTGTAGCTATTCCCTTACAAGAAGGAATGACTTTTACTATAGAACCTATGATTAATGCTGGAACAAGACTTGGAAAAATTGACAGCAAAGACCATTGGACAGCAAGAACTCTAGATGGAAAACCTAGCGCTCAGTGGGAGCATACTATTTTAATCACAAGTTCTGGATACGAAATCCTAACTCCCTGGAAAAAGAGCCTAATTTAAAAAGAATCTAAACACTTATTTGGTAATTAAGCTTTTTTAACCCAAAGAACTCGATTTTTTAAAACATACTTCTTGATAGAAAAGCGCCATACTCTTTACAATTCCCTTGCATTTACTTTAAAGGCCAGGGAGGCATTATGTTCGGAATATCATCAATCAAAGAAATACCATTCAGCGAAATAGCAAAAGAATTTCATCCACAAGCAAGATTGGGTGCACTCAAAAATGCATACAGCGCTTTTGGTACAATAAACACAACTGAAGATGGATCGACTGCTGTAGAAGCAAAAAACCTTCAAGAAAAAGTCAAAGATCACGCCTTACCAGTTATTGGAAGTGCTCTTTATTTTCTAGGAATAGCTTCTGTTGCTGGAATAACTCTTTATAAAATAGCTCCTTTAGCAGTTAAAGGCTGCCATTTTGCAACAGCTAAAGCAGTACCTGCAGTTCAATCAGCTTATGGCTGGGTAGCTCCAAAAGCAATAGGTTACTCATCCTACGCATATACTAAGACAGCTTCTGTTTTCTCATTCGGTTGGGCAAAAATCACAACAGGTTCTTCTATTGCCTGCACAAAAATGGCGACGATAGCAAGCGCATTTTTTGCTAAAGCTGGTGCGGCTGGAAGCTACATTTCTAATTCATGGATTGCTTCAAGCTACAATCAGGCAGCAACAAAAACTGCTGCTATTTTAGCAAATCATGCAACAATAGGAAAGGCTGTCCTCGGACTTACAGGCCTTGCTGGACTTGCTGGATTAGCAGAGTTTGCAAGAAGAAACATTTCTTCAAAAACACCGGCTGCAGCTATCTAATAGTATTAGACCTGAAATTAAAAAACACAAAGATGGAGCCCTATGGCTCCATCTTTTCTTTTAAGCAACTCTATCGATACGCTCTAGGAATTAACTTAATTAACGTGCCTTCCTGTCCTTCAAAAAACATATTTCCATCATAATACGGCTGAACCATAGTCCCCTGTGTCATAGCCGGCAGCAAAGGAGACCTAGCAAGCTCTCTACCTGTCGAAGCTTCTCTCCAAACAACAAAATCATTTTCATTATTACCGGGAATTTCAATGCCTGGAATATCGGTTCCAACAAGTACCCTACTGTCTGCCGGCCCAATCAAAGTAGTAAATTCTGTGGTAGTTTGATTTGCTTTCCAAACAGTGTTTAATCCTTCTGAAGTAATAGTAATTGCTGCTATTTTTCCCGGCAAAGAGTCACTTGCAAAAATTAAATTATTCTCCGAATCCGCAGAAAGCGACATAGGAGCCCAACTGATTGCCTGCGTGCCCTCTGGACCCTGATCAGCAAAAGCAAACTGAACTAATGGCGGTATAAGATCTCCTAAAAATGGCTGCAGCTTGTATTGAATAGAAGCATCACCTTGATTAATAGCTATTACATCCAAAGCCGTAGAAGCAGGAAGAGTATTTGTTTGAGCCACAACCCAATCATTCATCACAACAAAAGAAGTACAAAGCGTTTGGCCCTCTACGGTAATTACTCCTGGATTCCAGGTCTCATCTAAAACAAACTTTCCATTTGTAACCGCATACCGTATAGCTGTTGTAGGCTCTAAAAGGTAGACATAACTTTTCCCTTGAAAAACCCCTATAGTAGGCCTAGCACCCACAGGAGCTGGCAAAGTAATACGATCAACCACCTTCATTGTTGCTGGGTCGACAGAAACCAAGATAGAAGGAGGAACATCTGAAGGGTTAGGGCAGTGTAATAAAGCATCAGGCCCTTGTATAGAGCATCCGTCTTGGCGATAGACAGATTTCATCACAATGAAACCATCTTCTGTAGCATTGAATCCATTAAAAGAAGTATTTTCTGGTTTAGCCCCTCCTGTTGGAAGAACTAAGGTTTCAATCACATCCCCTTTCGCGTTGAGTTTCGCTAGTCGATACCCATAACTCACATAAATAAATCCATCTTGCAATATTCCCATTGAGCCCGGGTAATCCCACTCGCCATTTACATACGTATCAATTAATTGGTCATACCACACAGGATCTAATGTTTCAGGGTTCACTCTAGCGACAAATGCACCAATAGAACCTTCTACATCGCCATACCCTCCTCCATAAATATAGGCATGATTAGCGTCTAAATAAGACATATTATACCCAGATGGATATAAAGTAGTTGAACTCACAATATCCACGATGTTATCACCTAAATAAGAGCCTCCAAAAGTGGCTTCAGGAAATACGTGAGATCTTCCCGAATTATAATGCTCAAAAGATTCCAAAGAAGGGTACCAAGGAAGGTTTGGAGGAATAATTAGAAGATGCGCAGGAGAATCACTGCTTACAGAAAACAGATAATATCCATTTTTTGTAGGTGTAAGACCAGCCACCCTATAACCTGGAGCATTTATCTTTATGCCTGCATATTTGTATAAGTGATTTGGAACAGTTGTCGTAATAGTTAAACGTAATCCATCGACTTTGTACTTTTGACAAGATAATGGACCTTTAGCATCAAGAGACAGCGTGATATCTAGCGGTTCTGTTTTCTCTGTAGCTGAAACATCAAAAAATAGCCCACTACCCGCATAGCAGCTCCCAAAAGTAAAAAGAGCGATCCAAAAAAAACTATTTCTAAAAACATTACATCGAGATCGAAAAAATAAGAGCGTTGGCATAACTATTTCCTGTACTTAAGTTGTTTTTCACTTGATCATTAGCTTTTTTCAATTCACCTTCGCCTAGGTAAAAGAAACGATAAGCGATTTCAAACGAGAGATATTTCAAAGCAGCAATCCTCCATCCCAAACCCGCTGTAGCGCTACAAGAAACAACGTTTTTTCGAGAAAAGAGGTCGGAATCTGGAATAGTCACACCCCCATCTAGAGATTTTTCTTTAAAACTTCCTGAGCTGACAATATTAGGTCCGATGCCTAAATTCATGGAAATATCCGAACGTGAGCTACAATGAATAAGAGCTTTTGCTTCAGCATAAATCGGGTAGTTTGTCCTGGAATATTCATAAGATAAATTAGTAAAAAGACCCTCTTGAGTTACTTTACCAGATACTTTTGTGGGAGCTAGATAAAAAGCATTAAGTCCATATAATAAGCTTACTTTCTCCTTGCTTAACCCATTAAAATAATATCCAAGCCCCAAAAGAAAATTTTGATCTGAGGACTTACTAACACTAAAGTCATCCCCTATAAGACCATCAATACCCACATGCTGAGACTTCCCTTGGTTTACTGTAAACCATCCCACCTCTACAACAGGGCCACTACGATCACTTGCTAAAGCTGCGCATGGGGTTAGGGCTGCCATGCAACCCAAAGCAATCACACATAAACATTTCACTTTCATAAAAAATCTTACCCCACACATTTAGACCATTTCAAATAAGTGATTACTCCAGATTGCTATTTTTTGTCAAAAAATAACAAAATTTCTTTATTTAAAGAGGTAACTTACCTGAAAAATCCTCGCCTAAAGAATTCTAAAAAATAGCTATCAGACTTAAGAGTGGAAGAAACTTTGCAAAAGAATAAAAGACTTATCTAGTGCCCTCCAATTGGATTTGGAGGAACTTAAGTGAAGATAAGATAAAAGAAATCACAAGAAAAATCTTCATTAGAAAGATTGGGAAGAACTGTCTCGTTTTTAGGAATGTCACATTGTGCTGGTAATGCACTCATTTTTTACGTAAAGCATCGATTTGCTCTAAAATGAGTTTTCAGATGTATCATGCGGTTGGAAATCAAAACTCTTGGATGAAGGAGCCTCAGAATACAACAAAACACCTATACATTTCATAAAAGCACACACTTCACCCTACAGGGGTATTAACACATTTTCATGAAAAACTCTATATTAACTTCTCAAAAAATACATTCAACACCCATCAAGACCGTAAAAACTTTAATTTATTAGCTATAAGCTTTTTTAGCCAACATATCCAACATGTCATAAAATGTAAAATATTTTCCATGTCTAGACTTATGTTCACTAAGATCCAATATAGATAGCCTTTCATATTCAATTACCCTCTAGTTTTAACTCTTTTTTGATATATTCCGTAAAGTTATTAAAACCTAATAAGAAAAGACTCGCTTTCAAACTCAAAAGCTTAAAATAATTGTATCCTGCTAAACAGACTAAAAAAAATCCTAATCGAGAATCCCCAAAAAAGAACTCCGAAAGGATCATCAATCGTCATTTGTTCTTTGTATTTCTCCATTACAGAAAAAAAGAAGAGAACAACTTAGATCTTAAATTGAAAATTTATGTGATTTTATCTATGAGACTTTAAAGAATAGCGGCAGTCGGATTTGAACCAACGACCTACGGATTATGATTCCGTTGCTCTAACCAGCTGAGCTATGCCGCCAAAAAAAATAGCGGGAGAAGGATTCGAACCTCCGGCCTTTGGGTTATGAGCCCAACGAGCTAACCACTGCTCCATCCCGCGACATATAACGACATGGAGCATACACAAAAGCGTCTTTTTAATGCAACAAAAAATACTCTAAAAAAAGGAACGAGCCCAATTTTTCCAAGAATCCACTTTTGCCGAAAATGCAAACCCCATGTTCGTCGAAGATGCGTCAAACGGAGAAGATAATAAAACAGTATACACAGCCTTAGTTGTTTTAAAGCCCTGCCCATCATTAAACATGGCGTCAGCTGTCAAAACACTCCCTCCCACAATCAAAAGCAAAGGGGAAGCAAGTGTAGAGGCTAACAACAAAGGAAACACAACAGTTGCAACAAATGCAGCAACTCTAAAAACAGTGTCGCCTGTTCCTTTCCATCCAGACTCTTTAACCATCTCAATACTATTAAATTCTTCAACAAATCCTGTTCTAAAATCGCGTAACGCGGATACAATGCTGCTCATAGCGCCTCTCCCTTTAGATTAATAATCGTTCAAATAAAAGCTGAAAAAATCCAGCTATTTAAGACTCTTCGTATTCGACATCAACTGCACCATCTTTCCAAGGACAGAAAGCTTCTAAAGCTGCAGCCTCTTTTTTTGTAATAAGTTCAAGCGATGAGCTGCAATGTTCAGTGTATAAATTCTCCAATCCTTTAACTTTATCTAATAAAGCATCTAGGAAACCAAAAACAACAGTTGTCGTTTTTCTCTCTGTCGAATCAAAACAAAGCCCCGCCACAGAAGCAAGCGTCAATACCGTAACAACAAAAACAATAGTTTTTAAACACATGGATGCAACATATAAACAAGCCAAAGCGGCAATTACAGGAGTTACTAAAGCAAACACCTTTGCAGCTTTTTGCTTTGAAGAATCTGTTGTTAATCCAGGAATTGGGTAGCCAGCAACTTCACCGTGCTGCTCTATCTCTTTAAATGTGGCACAGTATTGCTCTCTTACAGTGTTGATCATAAGAACTCCTTTCTGGTTAATTTAATTCACTTAATAAAATACGACACAAACTAATGTCGTAAAATTTTTTAACTTTTTAGTGACGAGTGTTACTAATAATCCGCATAACAGGATTCATTCTAGTAAAAATCACCGAAAAAACCAATTATTCCACAAAAACCGAGCTAAGAAGTTATATTATAATATTTATGAGACATTAATAACAACTAAAAGTTTATTTAAAAAAGATTCAAATCTTTCCAACAAACTCATTAAATAAATTTATGATAGATCGACTCGGCGTCTGCAAAGAAAGTAAAAGACGATCGACCCCAGGCTTAAAAACACTTTTATTTGCAATAAACCACTGAAAATCAATAAGAAAAGACTCCAAGGAGGTCTGCTTTCCAGCCTCATACAAAACAACTTTATCCAGAAAATCAACCTGATCACTCATATAAGGTCCAAAAAAAACAGAAGCTCCCACCTGGATAGGCTCTAAAATATTATGTCCCTTTAAGCTTGGATAAAAACTGCCACAAACAACTGCAAGATCAGCTATTTGATACAAATCAACCAAAAGACCTACGGCATCAACAAGGACAACGCTTTCTAGGCCTGACTTAGACGCTATAGAAGAATACAAGGCATAAGAAACGTGTAAGTCTCTTAAAACAGACTCTACAACATCAACACGCTCCGGATGCCTTGGGACTAATAAAACTTTTAAAGAGGGCATCGATAAAAAAAGAGGTTTTAGCAAAGTTAAAAAAGCTTTTTCTTCAGGGCCATGGGTTGAAGCCAACACAAGGACAAAATCCTCCTTTTGAAAACCCATTTTATCCTTCAAAAGAATTTTTTCTTCTAAGGAAAGAGTTTGATGAATAATCTCTTCCTTCAAGTTCCCTGAAGCAAATACTTTTGAAAAATCTACCCCTAATTCCACAAATCTTTTTTGAAACAGTGCATTTTGAGCAAAAATAAAATCAAACAAAGAAAATAACTTTCTAGAAATAGCAGGAACAAGCCTAAATCTCGTATAAGACCGATCAGAAATACGAGCATTTACTAACACAGTCAAAATACCACTTTTTTTTGCTTCATTAAGAAAATTGAACCAAAGATCACTTTCTATAACGATAACCATTGTTGGGTTGATTCTTCGAATAAGATTCTTCATGACCCAAGAAAAATCTATAGGAAGAAAAAAATAATACGCAGCGTCAAGAAGAGATCTTTTAGCTTCTTCATGTCCCATTTTAGTTCTAGATGCTATATAAAAAGAAGCATCCGGATACTGGCTTTTCATTTTGTCAAAAAGAGGACGGGCTGCCTTTGTTTCGCCAACAGAAACAGCATAAAAAAGAAAACAGCGCTCTTTTGTTGTTCTTCGAGGCGGGAGCCTAAAACCTAAATACGAAAAAACAGAAGATCTAAAAGAAGACTTTAAAAGCCTTGGCAAAAAAGCCAAGGCAATCAAAATTTGTATAGCGTTATAAAACCAAACAAACATCCTATGAAACAACTAAATTAATCAGTTTATTCGGCACATGAACTACTTTTTCTATCTTACCTTCTAAATATTTCCTTATTTGAGGTTGAAGACCAATAAAAGCTAAAAGCTCATCTTGCGTTTGGTTCTTAGGCAAGAGCCACTTACCGCGAAGCTTTCCATTCACCTGGACTACATATAAAGCAACCTGGTCTTCTAAGTATTTTGCTTCCACTTCTGGATAAGAAGAATACGTTAAACCACCCTCTCCGCCTAAATGAGAAAAAACTTCCTCGGCTATATGAGGGGCAAATGGATACAATGCGTGCGTAAACATAAGAAGAGCTTTTTTGGGATATTTCGCTAACGAGGAAAATGCGTTCATAAATTCCATCATTTTAGCTATCGCTGTATTAAATTGCAGCCCTTCTATATCTGAGGCTACCGCATAAACTAGCCTATGAGCAAGTTTCATACCTTCCTCGTCTTCCTCTTGGCAAACCTTATCAGAATAAGCTAAATCTAAATAACGATTTAAAAACCGTCTACATCCAATCACAGAATCTTGATTCCACTGTTTTTCTTTATCAAACGGTCCCATAAACATTTCATACAATCTTAAAGAATCTGCTCCGTATTCTTCTATGATCTCATCGGGAGTAATTCCGTTTAACTTAGACTTAGACATTTTCTCTATAGAACAGCGAAGCTCTTCATCTGTCCCTAATTGAAAATAACGCCCCCCCTTTTCTACAACCTCTTCAGGAGGAACATATCCTCCTCCGTCTCTTTGAAAAGATTTAGCTATAACAAGACCTTGATTTCTTAAGGTCTGAAAAGGTTCCGGAGTACTCACTAGACCACAATCATATAAAACTTTATGCCAAAAACGAGCATACAAAAGGTGAAGGACAGCATGTTCCACTCCGCCTACATATAAATCGACAGGCATCCAATATCTTTCCGCTTCAGAGCTCCACGCTTCCTTATCATTGTTAGGGTCACAAAAACGCAAATAATACCAACAAGAACCAGCCCATTGAGGCATCGTGTTAGTCTCTCTTAAAGCTTTTTTACCAGTCTTAGAATCAGTAATATGGACCCAGGTTCCCACTCTAGAAAGAGGGCTTTCTCCGGTTGGAGCAGGCTTATAATCCATAAGCTCAGGAGGACACAAAGGTAGTTCATCCACATCTAATGTTCTTTTAGATCCATCTTCAAAGTGTAAAATCGGAAATGGCTCCCCCCAATAACGTTGTCTAGAAAAAAGCCAATCTCTTAGTTTATAATTGACAGTGCCCTCCCCTGAGCCTTTCTTTTCAAGATAAAGAATAACAGCCTGCTTTGCTTCTTCGACAGTCAATCCGTTTAAAGAGAGCTCATCATTTGCACTATGAATTAAAATTCCAGCATTAGGCCAGCAAAGAGTTCCTTCTTTAACTGCTAAAGAAACAGCTTCTTTATCGATACCATCTTCCACAATTGGATCAATAACCTGTATCATTGGAAGAGAAAATGTTTTAGCAAAAAGAAAATCTCTTTCATCGTGGGCTGGAACCGCCATCACCGCTCCTGTCCCATAATTTGCAAGAACATAATCAGAAATCCAAACAGGCATTAAAGCATCCGATAAAGGGTTTCGCACATAAGCCCCAGTAAAAACGCCAGTCTTGTCTTTATTTAAATCTGTTCTTTCAAGGTCAGAACGAGAACTAATCACCTTACAGTAGTCCTCAACGCAAGCTTTTTGCTCTTGAGAAACTATCTCTTGGACTAAAGGATGCTCAGGCGCTAAAACCATATAAGTAGCACCAAACAAAGTATCTGGACGAGTTGTGAACACAGAGATAAGCTTACCTGAGGCTTCTTCTTTAAAATGCACCTTAGCTCCGCGACTTTTCCCGATCCAATGAGTTTGTAGTTTCTTTAAATGCTCAGGCCAATCAAGAAGATCCAAATCTTGCAAAAGACGCTCTGCATAAGCTGTAATTCGCAAAACCCACTGACGGAGAGGTCTTCTTTCTATAGGATATCCCCCTTCTTTAGATTTTCCGCCGTCGACCTCTTCATTTGCTAAGACAGTGCCTAGTGCAGGACAAAAATTCACCATCATCTCGGCTTCATAAGCTAAACCCTTCTCGTAGAGCTTGGTAAATATCCATTGGGTCCATTTATAGTACTTAGGATCGCTTGTAGCAAATTCTCTTGACCAGTCATAACTAAGGCCTAAAGACTGCAACTGTCTTCTATATGTATTAATGTTTTTTTCTGTAGTTTCTGCTGGGTGAGTCCCTGTTCGGATAGCATACTGCTCTGCTGGAAGGCCAAAACTATCCCATCCCATAGGGTGCAAAACATTAAAACCCTTCTGTCTTTTATACCTAGCTAAAATATCAGTCGCTGCATAGCCTGTAACATGACCTACGTGCAACCCTGATCCAGAAGGATATGGAAACATATCTAGTACATAATATTTAGGTTTTTCAAGATCTACATAAGAAGCAAAAACCTGCCTATCCTGCCAAATTTTCTGCCATTTTTGTTCTATTTTCTGATGATCATATCTGGGTTTCTCCATGCCATTTCTCCTCTACAGATTTTCAAAAACATGGTAACAAAAAGATGAGATTTTAGAGAAGACTTAATAAAAAAACCTTACAAACGAGGGATTAATTTTATTTTTTACACTTAGAAATGTTGTAGAAAAGAATAGAATAGGTTATCATAGGACTAAAACTTAAGAAAACTTTCAACTGCGAGTAAAAAAATGACTTCTTGCCTATTAGACCCAACTATTACTCGAAAAAATAAAATTACCTTAACTGACTACGACTATCAAAGAGATATTAAAAATCGCCTTTTGATGGCTACTATTACAGAAGAAGACCTCAGCGTACTTGAAGAAATTTTATACAGTTCCCTCCAGATCCCTATCGAAAAGCTCTCTAAAAATTTAAGCATGTCCGAAGAGACCCTAATCCCTATTTTAGAAAAAATTGCTCCTTCTGGTCTTTTTTCGCTAGAAAAAAGAGTTGTCACCGTAGATAAAGACATGCGAAAATACTTCGAATTAGAAATCCGGAAATTTGACGAAGATTTCCAACCAGGCATGGAATTTCTTCAATCCTTACTAAAAAAACCCCCCATTCATGTTTTACCTGTTTGGTATGCTTTACCTAAAACATCCACACACATCTTCGATTCAATTTTAGAAAAAAATCTCTTAACACCTCAAATATTCTTACGTTATGTTGGCGAGCTCAACTTTGGAGAACCTATTCTCAAACAAATTATTGAAGATGTATATAACTCTGAAAATTTAGAACTTTCCGCGTCTTTTCTTAGAAAAAAATATAACATATCCAAAGAACTTTTCGCTGAATACATGCTACACTTGGAATTTAGTTTCGTTTGTTGTCTAGGGTATCAAAAAACAGAAAATGGATGGGAAGAAAAAATAACTCCTTTTTATGAGTGGGCTCAATATCTACGCTTCATTAAAAATGCTAAAATAGACTCCATACAAGAAGAGCATAAAATAGAGAAAAAAAGACCCAGTGAATTCTCTTTTGCAGAAGACTTATCTCTGTTATTAGAAGAATGCAAAACCAATCCACTCGAGCTCGAGTTACAAAATCCCCAACAGATTCTTTTAAAAAATCATTTTTCCGAAAAACTTCCTTTTGCTGACAAAGAATACATCCACACTCTTGTAACAAAACTCACATTACTTAAACTAGCTGTCATAACAGAAGCAAATCTTCAAATCACAAAAGCAGGCCTTGACTGGCTGAAATTACGAATTGATGATAAAGCTATCTATTTATACCGCCATCCAATGAATAAAATAACTACTAAGGGCATACCACAAGACCTTTGTAAAGAAAAAACAATCAAAGAAACTGAAAAATCGATCACACGTGTTCTTCAATCTAATTGGGTTTTGTTTGATGAATTTTTAAAAGGCATGTTAGTTCCTTTGAACGGGGATCTAGCAATCACCTTAAAAAAGACTGGAAAAATGTGGAAATACTCTTTACCCGATTACTCAGAAGAAGAATGTTGTTTTCTTCGCGCTGTTATTTTAGACTGGCTTTTTGAAGCAGCACTTGTCCAACCTGGCAAAATAGAAGGCAAAGACTGTTTTCGCGTAACATCACTTGGACAAACTCTTTTTGCAAGATAGACTAAAACCATGAGCCATGAAAAAGATTTAGCTTCTAATAAAAGAGCCTTTTACGACTATGAAATTCTAGACACTCTAGAAGCTGGGATCGTATTAGTTGGAACTGAAGTCAAGTCCTTGAAAGACCACGGTGGTAACTTACAAGATTCTTATATTCTTGTTGCTAAATCAGCGGTCGTTTTAAAAAACGCGTCTATCAGCTTATATCGGTTCGGAAATCTTCATAACCATGAAGAAAAAAGAGAAAGAAAACTTCTTTTACATAAACAAGAAATCCTAAAGCTAAAAGAGGCTTCAGAAAGAAAAGGCCTTACCCTGATCCCTCTTGCTTTATACCTAAAAAAAGGAATCATCAAAGTAAAAATTGGTATAGCTAAAGGAAAAAAAACATATGATAAAAGAGAATCTGTCAAAGATAAAGAAATGAAAAGAGATATAGATCGAGCTATGAAAAATAATAAAGAATAGCATTTGACGTATCACCTTTTTTTCGCTATGATCCTTGGTTACTATTAATTACTAAACAGCAACTTTAGGAGCGAACTTATGAAAGTCACGATTTCCAAAGGAAATATCACCTCTTTAATTACAAAAATACAAAATATCGTTCCCGCCAAACCATCTATACCTGTTCTAGCGAATGTCCTTCTTGAAGCAGTCGATGGCAAACTGATTATCAGTGCAACAAACCTATCGCTAAGTATTACAGCATCTATTGATGCGCAAGTATTAGAGGAAGGGTCTGTGGTACTACCGTCTAAAAGACTTTTTTCTCTTATCCGCGAGTTAACAGCTCCTGAAGTAGACATTCGATCTATCGACTCCCATTCAGCCACTCTAAAGTCTGGGACCTCCTCCTTTAAAATATTAGGGATCCCCGGGGAAAACTTCCCTAAAATACCCGAATTTTCTCAAGGAGAAGAAGTAGCATTTTCATCTGCTCTTTTGAAAGAATTACTTTCCAAAACATCTTTTGCTGCAGGTAAAGATGAGACTCGTCCTATTTTTAGTACAATTTTGCTCCAAAGACAAAACGAATTAACCACATTCACAGGAACAGATGGAAAAAAACTAGCCAAAGCTTATACAGATGCTCCTGCGCCTGCAACTTGGAAAGGGTCTTTTATTCTGCCAACTAAAGCTGTTGAAGAAATGATACACTTACTCGATGGAAAAGAAGAAACTGTTCAACTACGATTTTCTGATGATCGCATTTTTTTACAAGCAGGTGCTGTTACGTTAATTTCTCAGCTAATCGCTGGCCAATACCCAGATGTTTCTAGAATTATCCCTGAAAGCATTCCTTCTCCAATTAAACTTCATAGAGAAGAGCTTATATCCTTGCTTCGACAAGTGTCTTTATTTACGACAACAGAAAGAACGTCAGTTCGTTTTACTTTTGAAGAAGGAACTCTTCACCTTTCTGCAGCTAATGGAGAAACAGGCGAAGGGAACGTAACTATGCCTGTAAATTACACAGGAGAGCGTATGGACGTAGCCTTTAATCCTACCTACTTCTTAGACATCCTAAGACATAGCCAAGATGAGATCATCAACTTAAGCATAAAAGACCCTTATGACCCAGGACTAATTACAGACTCGTCTAAAGCACTTTTTGTAATTATGCCTATGCGACTTGAAAGCTAGACCTGATGTATCTTAAAAGCCTCAAAATCTCTTCTTTTCGTAATTATACAAGAGAAGAGGTTTCTTTCTGCTCCCGCGTCAATTGCATACAAGGGGCTAATGGAAGTGGAAAAAGCAACTTACTTGAAGCGATCCATCTGATAAGCACAGGAAAGTCCTTTCGCACCCACCGCCTACAAGAGCTGATTCAGTACCAAAATACTGGTTTTCAAATAGAAGTTGAATTTATCAAAGAAACAATTTCAAATACCCTTAAAATTTCCTTTAGTCCTGAAGGACGTAAAATAGTGCATAACCAAACTGCACACTCGAGTTTTTTACCTCTTCTGGGATTACTACCCTCTATTATACTTTCGCCTGAAGATATTTGTATTTTGACAGGCTCTCCTGCAGAACGCCGCCGCTTTTTGGATCTTCATCTAGCGCAAATAGATCCTAATTACGTATATCATCTTGGAAGATATCAAAGAGCCCTTAAACAAAGAAATATCTTATTAAAAAGACAAGAAGAACAAGGACTCTCCACTTGGGAAGAGCTAATGGCTATTTCTGCAAGTTACTTAATAGAGAAAAGGTTAGAAACGATTTTTGAGCTACAAAAACCATGCCAAAAATACGTAGGGGAACTTTCTAAACATAAAGAACCCTTTAGCATGGAATATGAAAGCTCCCTAATCCTACCGGAAGATTCAACAATTCCCTTATCAACTGTTTTTGCAAAACAGTGGGAGAAAATGCGCAAGAAAGAATTGGATGCAAAAACAACACTAATAGGCCCACACCGTGATGACATTCTTTTCTTCCTGCAAAAAAAAGATGTAAAAACCTATTGCAGTGAAGGGCAAAAAAGATGCTGCCTTGCAGCTCTTCGTTTAGCAGAATGGGAAAGACTTAAAAATAGATCAAACATCCCGCCTTTGTTCGGAATTGATGACTTTGGAGTACACCTTGATGAAGAAAGATCCTCTTTGCTAAAAAACTGCCTTAAAGAAATGGGACAGGTTTTTTTAACTGCCCCATCTTTTATAAACGACACGCCTTCCAATATGCTGCTTACAGAAAATGGAAGTATTAAGACATATACGAAGATAGATGTCGAAAATACGCTGATCCTAAAGGAAACGCTTTAGAATCAATCCCTTTTTTGGTTCTTTTTTGCGCAAAAAGTTCTGTAAACTCTAAAGCTAAATGCTTACCTAATTGAACCCCTTCCTGATCAAAAGAATTAATATTCCAAATAAAGCCCTGGAAAGCCACACTATTTTCGTAATACGAAAGAATAGCACCCAGAGTATAAGGATCAAGTTTAGATGCTAATAAAATGCGATTTGATCTATTTCCAGGAAAAACCTTATTGGGGTTTTCGCTTTTTTGACCAGTAGAAAGGGCCAAAGACTGCGCAAACATATTAGCTAGAAGCTTTTCTTGGCAATAGGTTCCTTGGTATAAAATATCTTCCTTGTACTGATTCTCATAAAAACCTAAAAACTCAACAGGAACAACAGACGTCCCTTGGTGAATCATTTGAAAAAAAGAATGTTGTCCATTTGTTCCAGGCTCTCCCCAGATCACGGCTCCAGTATCAAAATCCACCGCTTTTCCCTTCTTATCGATTCTTTTTCCATTAGACTCCATGCTAAGCTGTTGTAAATGAGCTGGAAATCTAAAAAGAGCTTGGGCGTAAGGGATTATTGCTGCTGTGGATAAACCTAAAAAGTTACGATTCCATACGCTAAGAAGCGCAGAAATAAGAGGGAGGTTCGCTTTTCTATCATTTTTTAGGGCCTGTTTATCCATAGCGCTAGCGCCTCGCAAAAACTCTAAAAAACGATCCATACCTAAAGAAAATGCCAAAATCACTCCGCCCACCATAGAGGTAACAGAGTAGCGTCCTCCGATAAAATCCCAAATGTAAAAAGAAGCCAAATATCGGTCAGGATCATCCATAGGACTTCCTTTCCCCGTAACAGAAATAATATGGTTCTTAGGATCAAGTCCTGCTTTTTTAAGGCGTTCACGAACAAATTCTTCATTTGTTAGTGTCTCTAATGTCGATCCTGACTTAGAAACAACTACAAAAAGAGTTTTTGTAAGATCCAGATCCTTTAAAACTTCAGCGCTATCATCAGGATCAACATTACAGATAAAATGAGCCCTTCGTTTAGACTTTTCATAAGCTTTGAGAGCGTGGTAAACAGCTCTAGGCCCTAAGTCTGAGCCCCCAATGCCAACCTGCACCATGTCAGTAAAAACGTCATTTACTTCCAAATTCTTAAGAAACTTTGTTAACTTTTCTAATTCCTGATAAGCCATTTTAGTGGCTTCTTTAGCCACCTCGCCGTCATTAGGATTTTCAAAAAAATCTCTCATAGCCGTATGAAGAACGCTTCTATTTTCACTGGGAAAGCCTTCTATAGAATTCATAACAGCACCAGATTGCATATTTTGCATTTTATCCAAAACGCCAGTCTCTTCAGCAAGATCCCAAAGACCTTGCAAAGTTACTTCAGAAACTCGTTCTCCTGAGTAAAATAGCTTCAAACCCAAGCACTCACTTGTCATAGAATCAATTCGCTTAGGAGTGAAATTTGCTTCGTCGGTTAAATCGAGTGGCTCTTCAGCTAGTTCATTCAAACGAACCACTGATTTTAATTGATTAAAAGAAGTCATATATTTAAAAACAGCATGAACCCCACCGCGTGTTACGTAGGACAATGCCGCTCCTCTGTTAATGGTTAACTTTACAATTTATTAAACCTTTCTCTACACAATCGCAGATTATAGATTTGTTAGCAAACAGCTCTTTCTATTTTCTAGAAAAATCCGCGATCAAAAGCCTCTACTAAAAACCTAGACAGTCTGCATTTTTCCCTATACACCTTATGGAAAAATGCTATCTCACTGTCGCTATAAAAGGAAGTTTTTGCACTAAAAAAAGAACACTCTTCTAAATCTTTTTCATAGTTTTTTCTAGCTTCTTTCCTTGCTAATAAGTCTAAAAAACGCAATTCAACGGAAAATGTCTTTCTATATTCACACTCCTCTTGATAGATTAAATTAAACAGCTGTTTTTGCAAAAAAGAAAACTCCGGGACCATATTTCCTCTCACCTCTTCTAAAAGAAGATATCCATTGTGGTGACAATAACCTGCAAGAGTAGTTTCCCTAGCAAAAAACTTTGCCAAAGACACAAACAGATCCTCTTTGCTGAAAAAAGGTAAAGATTCCTGAGAAAGAGCATTTTTTCTACCTTCCTCAAAAAAAGCAAAATTGTCGGTGCTTAAGCTTGGTACTTTGGGAAAAATACCCTTTGTACCGAGATGAAAAAGAATTTTCTCATCCTCGAAGACTAGAGTTTCCCAAATGGGATGAGAAAGGCTACTGTTTTCAAATACGTTTTCTTCCTCAATAAAAAAACCAGGAAACTGACAAACGATTTCTCTTCCTGCCTGACTTATCGCACCACCAACTCCTACAACAGACGACATAAGTACCTCTATCCCATTAAATACATTAGCTATTTAAAATAAAAAACAATAACATGAAATTATAATCAAAAAAAACAAAAAAGGTTCTCATATAAAATGAATGAAGAACAATTCCAAAAACTTTCAAAAGCTTGCCATATCCAATTTTCTTCAGAAGAAAAAGCGTTCATGCTTTGCAATCTATCGAAAGTGCTATCTTACGCAGAACTTTTATATGAAATCAACACAGAGAATATCCAACCTTGCAAGCAAGTCGTTGAAGACCTAAGCAACTACTTAAGAGAAGATTTAATAGGGCCAACCTTATCTAAAGAAGAGTTTTTAGCCAACGCACCCGACAAGATCGGCGGGATGATCAAAATACCACCTAGATAACGAGCCCATCATGTATGATTTTTCTGCATTACAACTCCATGCGCTATTTATAGAAGGAAAAGTATCAGCCAGAAATATTGCAGAATACTTCTTAAAAAGAAGTCAAAAAGGAGAATCCTCCGTAGAGGCATTTATCTCCTTAATCCCAGAAGAGATTCTTAAAAACGCTGATTTCTTAGATAAAAAAAGAAAAGAAGGAGTTCCCCTAGGCAAAATGGCGGGGGTTCCTGTGGCTATTAAAGATAATATACACCTGAAAGAAACTATAACGACCTGCGGATCGAAATTCTTAAGCAATTATAAAGCTGTATTTGATGCAACTGTAATAAGAAGACTCAAAGAAGAAGATGCTCTTTTATTTGGTAAAACCAACCTCGATGAATTTGCCATGGGTTCCTCTGGAGAAAATTCTGCATTTAAAATAACAAAAAACCCATGGGATCTGGCTTGCTCTCCAGGAGGGTCTTCTGGAGGATCAGCTGCTGCAGTCGCTGCAAGGTTTTGTCCTTTAGCCCTTGGAAGCGATACGGGCGGTTCTATCCGCCAGCCAGCATCATTTAATGGAATAGTTGGATTCAAACCAACTTACGGCAGGGTTTCTAGGTATGGTCTTGTCAGTTTTGCCTCTTCTCTAGATCAAATAGGACCTTTTGCCACTAATGTGGCCGACGCAGCTTATATTCTAGAAACAATCGCCTCGCCTTGCTCTCAGGACTCCACCTCTTTACAAAAAAAAACTCCAAAATATCTAGAAAAAATACGACTTCCTCTAAAAGAACTCAAAATAGGGGTCCCTAGGCATTTTCTTGAAAACCTTAATTCAGAAGTTAGGTCCAATTTCGAAAAAAGCCTAGACGTTTTTAAAAATCTAGGATGCTCTACAATCGAAATCAATCTAGATCTACTGAAATATTCGATTGCAGTATATTACATCTTAGCAACTGGGGAAGCTTCTAGTAATCTAGCTCGCTATGATGGAATTTTGTATGGGAATCGCTCTAAAAGAGCCACAACAATCGAAGAAGTTTATGAATTTTCCAAACAAGAAGGCTTTGGAAAAGAAGTAAAAAGTCGGATCCTCTTGGGGACTTATGTACTTTCCTCCGGGGAGCACGACTCGCACTATAAAAAAGCACAACAAGTGCGTAGATTGATCATGAACCAACTAACTGAGGTCTTTTGCTCTTGCGATCTAATCGCTATGCCAACTACGCCGCTACCCACTTTCCCTATAGGATCTATACAAGACCCCCTACAGATGTATCTGCAAGATATTTACACAATTGGAGCTAATCTAGCAGGACTTCCAGCGATCAGCATCCCTAGTGGATTTAACTCTGAAAATAAGCCGTTAGGACTACAGCTGATCGGTCCTCAAATGCACGATGATCTTGTTTTACAAGCAGCTCACCACTTTGAAAAGGCAACGCCAGAACACCAAAAACTGCCCCCTTTATTTGATAAGGAGCTATAGTCCCATGACTCAAAATAAAAAAAAATCTAAAGAACCTGTCATGAGTCTTACTATTGAAGTAACACTTAACACAAAGTCAAAACTATTTAGTCACGCTCCGAATGTTGTTAGTAAAGAACCAAACAAAACTATTACCGATGTTTGTACAGGACAACCAGGAAGCCTCCCTGTTTTAAATAAAGAAGCGGTAAAAAAAGCAGTCCAATTTGGCTGCGCTATTTACTCCCATGTTTCACGTCTAAGTCTTTTCGACCGTAAATTGTATTTTCATCCAGAAAGTCCTAAAAACTATGTAATCACCCAATTTCACGATCCCCTTATACAAGGCGGAGTCTTACGTACTAGCATACTAGGAGAAATAAAAGAATTTTTCATTAGAAAAGCATTCCTTGAAGAGAAGAGTGGAGCAACAAAACAAACAGGCTCTTTTATTGGGCTAGATTATAATAGAGCAGGAGCTCCTTTACTTAAAATCATATCAGAACCTTGCATCTACTCAGCTAAAGAAGCTGTAGCATACACACTTGCCCTAGAATCTCTTATAAAGCAGCTTGGAATCTCGAACGAGCCTTTAAAGGTTGAGATAACCATCCCTACAACAGAAAACAACCTTGATTTTCTACTTTTTCAAGACGTTAATAAAAACCCAAACACCCTATTTAATTTTTTTGAATCAGAAATTAAAAAGGTCACTACTTTAAAAAAAGAAAAAACAACAGAAGAGGCGCTATACTTGCCTGAGCCAGACCTTCTCCCCTTAGTCCTTTCAGAAACATATATCGAGGAAATTATGAATGGATTGCCAAAGCTAGCTATATTTTAAAGAAAATAAAAAGAATAAAAAAAGAAGGAGAGAACGAAAGAACTCTCCTATTATATTACATGCCAACTACGTTCATAGCCTCAGGACCTTTGCGTCCTTCGCCTACTTCGTATTTAACTTTTTGTCCATCTACTAGAGATGGGCCTTTAACATTGTTTGCATGAACAAAAATATCTTGGCCGCCATTGTCTGGAGCAATAAAACCAAAGCCTTTTTGTGAATTGAAAAACTTAACTGTACCTTTAGATTCTGACACGATTATTTCCTTATTTTTTTTAGTTATTGCAAGCAATAACAAGTTCTTTCTTTTACTATCTTCTTGAAAAAAACATTGCCCCAAGAAGCAGTAAACAACACCACTATACCTGATTCTGGATTTTTCCGCTCTATTTCTTGAAAATATTACAAAAAAATTCTAAAAAACACACTCAAAACACATTCTGAGCAAGCATCAACAGAAAAAGCCATATCTAAAACTGTTTTATTCGTTACTTTTACCTAAAGTTTTTTGATCTAAAATCAGCTTAAAAAAACAAAAAAACGATTTAAAACAGGATAAAACTAAAACTCACCTTCACAATCAACTGACTTTAAAACAATTACACATACAAGAATTCAAAAAACGAAATATATTTTAACAGTTAATAAACTAACTATATAATTAGAACTATAAACAAGAATTAAATAAGGATACAATATGAGCATTCAAGAAACTCACGGCTTACCCTCAGAAAACCCGCCATTAATAACAACGAGTGGTGAGCCCGCTGATTTTGACAAAGAAATTACACAAATAGTTAGCCCGATTCTATCCGAACCACAACCTACAGAAAGAGGATTTACCAAACAAAATATCAGTTATGCCAGCGCATCCCTTACTCATCTAATTCAAAAAATTAGCGAAACAGTAAGTAAAATATTTGAAATATCCACTAAAAAAGCAGATAAAATCGCTGCGTTAATCGAAGCTAGTCAGCCAGAATACGCTATTGGAAAAGCTAAAAAATACCATTTTTATCAGTACCAGGCTCTTCTAATTAACGCGGAAAAAGGAAATACACAAGAGGTTCTTAACTTAGTAAATAAGATGGACGTAAAAAAAGCCGCTAGCTTTATTAACTTCCTTCATAAAATGCATAAAAGTAATCCAGAAAAACACCCTATCGCTCAAGAGCTTATTCAATGTATTCCTCACGCTCTTGTTGCTGGAGGTAATGATAAAATTGCAGGCAAACTCTTCAAATCTAACCAAGTCGTAAACCTCGCTAGACTTTGTAAAAGCACAGACGTAAAAATCCAGGTTTTACTTGAATTTACAAAAGCAGGCGTAATCGCTCCAGTTCTAGATTATCTGGAAAAAACTAATCCGAAAATTTTAGAAAAGTTTATTGTCGAATTAAATACTATACCAGATAAAGATCCTCAAATAGCTCAAATCAACATTTTAAGACTTGGGCTAAAAAACAAACTATCCGAGCAAGGAAGGCATTTAGAATCTTTTTCTCTAAAAGTCGTATTGCAGGCAAATGAATTCGCCAGCCCCAAAGGGCTATCACAAGAAGCTCACATTGAAGAAGAATTTACACAAGTGGTAAAAGACTTATCTAGAAACTTCACATTGCAATTTGATAAAACGATAATTGACACAGCAAAGTCTCACCCGGAACTCCAACATGATGAGAATAAAATAAGAGAAGCTACTTTAATCGAATTAAAACAATTTAGATCTTCTCATCCAAATATTCCTTTTGAAAAATTTGCTTCATTTATGCATCAAGGTTCTTTTCAGCCAATACTTAAGAAACTACTGATTCCTAATGGAGAGTACGCAAACGAGCTCAAAGAATCCGACCTTGAAGATCCTTTGCTTAATAAAAGCGTTACAATGTCTTTTATAGAAGATGAAAACAAGTGGAAACTTAAAATTGAAACTGACTTAAAAGTAAAACTAGGTCCAAAAGACGACCCAATGGCCGACAGGACTCCATTAGGAATATTTCACTTTACTCTGGAAATAAATGAAAAACAAGAGATAGCAGTCGTTACTAGATTCATTAAGCATTTTAAAAATTCCTATGAATTAGAATAAAGAACATAAAAATATACGCTTAAAGCAGATCCCCTTCCAAACAATGAAAGGGGATCTGCTTTAATACATTGATTAGAACCCGAATCTCGCCTCTGCCGTATACTTATGAGCGCTATAGCCGCCTGTAAACTCGCCATCATAAGTGAAGTTTATACCTAGTCTATCTTGATACATAGTGCCAGCTATCATGAGTCCTGGAGAAAAAAGGTTTCTACTTGGAAAATACCCTGTGACAGTGAAAGGAAACTCACTGGCTCCAGCAAATGATGCTCTATAATGAGATCCTTTGACCCTCACTTCCCTTACCCAGCTAACTTTAGGTGAAACAGTCCACTTAGACTCTTTGACGCAAACACACCCAGCAAACTGTAAGCCTAGCTCGTTACGTAGCATAATCGCGTTGCTTTTACGGATACGTAGATTCCAGTCTCTAGCGCCAGTTTCCTCGTAGCTGTTTTCTACTCCAGCTAAATAGTCAAAACTATCAAACGGTCTAACAGTAAAGCCGCTAAATCCTAAGTTGATTCCTGTATCTATATGAGATAGAAGCTCTCTTCCTTGGCGCTGCCCTTTGGCTGTCTCATGAACACCTGGATAAAAAATGTTTCTTGTTGTGTTATAGCTGCTCCAACCTCCGATAATAGACGCGTTCCCGTAGAACATCTCCCCTAAGAACGATAGATAGAGTCCTCCGTAACCAGTATTAACATCGCCATGACCACGGTTTTCTTTCCAGTTGATGTGTGAGTTGGTATAGCCACCAAGAGCCCCTGCGTAGAAGTAGTCTAAAAAGTGAGCATCAACCCCAGCTACTGTTCCAACTAATTTACTTTGATATCCGACCTGAGGGCTATGGTTATAAGTATTCGACTTTTGATTTAATACATTTCCCATACCAGAGAGCCAAATATGGACTCTTTTCGTATCATCTTTACAGGATCCATCTTCTAGAGCGTAACATGATTTAGTATCTAAAGCATTTTGCATCCTAGAGCTAAGAGCTCCTCTTACCTCTATAGAAGCGCTTTCTTGTGCAATAACAAGTCCCTTTAATGCAGCAGGCTGCATCTTGTTCAAGGTATTTGTCATCTTATTTGGATAAGAAGCAAGAGGCATAAGGCTTCTAAGGACACCTGGTAAAAGGGCATTAGAAACAGTATCTACTAAAGGTAAAGTAAACGATACATTGAGTCTATTCCAGTCAATGACGTTATCTAATGAAGTTGCTACTGCGTCAGCATTACGCCCTGTTACCTCAGGAAAAATTTGCAAAGGAGTCACAGTTACACTAATGGAAGAAGGATTGCTATAATCTAAAGTAGCAGTCATAAATAACACTTCAGGGACATCTGCAGAATTAAATTGCCCAC
>CAYVYN010000005.1:0-201284 GCA_964455905.1 uncultured bacterium | reverse complement strand
ATAGAGTACCCGGCTTCGAACCGGGTGGTTACAGGTTCGAGTCCTGTTCGGTGCAGTTTTTCAGGTGATTCTTTGATGGCTCAATTACTTTCTATTTTTTCTCTTACAGAAGATGCTTATTCTTCTGCTGTTTTAGCTAGGTTAGGAAAGGGAGAAATTTATGCAGCAAAAGTGTATTCCGAGTGGTTTAAAAAAGGAAAAATTGATTTAGACGCTGCTTGGATTGAGCCTCAGGCAAGGTCTTTGGTTGAAAACATTCTTGCTATTACCGATTTTTTTTCAGCTCCAGTGACTTCTTGTAAGGAAGAAGGGCAGATTCGAAAGTTTTTACTTAAATATGAAGGTGGATTCGAGTCGGAATCTGTCATCCTTCCTATGAATTTTGGAAATACGCTTTGTGTTTCTTCTCAAATTGGGTGTCGTATGGGATGCTCTTTTTGTCAGACTGGTAAAATGGGATTGTTGCGGTCCTTAACCGTTGAAGAAATTGTATTTCAAGTTTTTGCGGCGAAATTCTTAGTAGGCTCTTCGATTCGCAATATTGTATTTATGGGAATGGGTGAGCCTTTTGATAACTATGAAGTTGTCATGCAAGCTATTTCTGTTATTTCTTCTCCTAAAGGGATTGGTATCCCTTTTAGCAAGATCACAGTTTCTACAAGCGGTAGGGTAGAAGAAATATACCGCTTTGCAAAAGATGCTGACCCAAGATTGAAATTAGCTGTTTCCTTAAATGCTCCTAATGATCAAATCCGAGCAAAAATTATGCCGGTCAATCATCAGTTTGATCTTTCTTCTCTTAAATCTGCTATGCAAGAATATTGTAAGGATCCAAGAAGAGAAATCCTTATAGAGTATGTTCTATTAGATGGGATTAACGATTCTCTTTTAGCCGCAGAACAGGTTGCTGAGTATCTTCAAGGACTAAGAGTTAGGATTAATCTTATTCCCTATAATGCACAGACCAAAGGCCCTTTTTCCCCTCCTTCTCAGGAAAAATTAGAAGCATTTCAAAGATATCTAAAAGGTAAAGGCTACTGTGCTTTAGTGAGAATTACAAGAGGTCGTTCTATCATGGCAGCTTGTGGACAGTTAGGTAATCGAGATATTAGAAAATCTCTACGTATTTTGACTGAGAAATCTTTACGAAAACCTTCTGAAGTCGTATAGTCCGGTCTAATACACTAGATTATTTTAGGAGAGAGTATGACAGATAATAAAACGCCTTCAGGACATGTTGTACAGGTCATTGGAAGAAATGTGCTTGTTACCCCTGCTATGAAACAGCATGCTATTGATAAGCTTGCTAAAATTGAAAGACTACAAAATCACGTAATGGATATCCATGTAGTCATGGATATTCAACACCTAGATCATACAGTTTCTATTGTTGCATCGTTTTCTCATTTTAAAGTTAAAGCTGAAGCGACATCAAGTGATATGTACGCTTCGATAGATTTAGCGGTCGATCGTTTACAAAAGCAGTTAACGAAATGGAAAGATCGTATCCATAGCCATATGCAAAAAAAACTTTCTGTAGTTGATATGGAAGTCAATGTTTTGCAAAGACCCTATAATGAATTGGATGAATTTAACGCGGATATCGAAATCCAAAATAAAGAAGAAGCTGCAAGTAAGGTCACCCTTCCTAAAGTCACAGGAAAAAAAACGCTTCCTTTAAAAGAACTAACGACACAAGAAGCTATCATGAAAATGGAACTTTCTAATGACAGTTTTTTAATTTATCGTTCAGAAGAAGATAAGAAGTTAAAGGTCATTTACCGAAGGGAAGATGGAAATTATGGAATTATCCAACCAGAACTATGAGTAAAGAAGTTTATGATGAAATAAGAGGCCTTTGGGTCGTTTCTACCCCAGAGGAGATTGTTAGACAAAAACTTATTCAAAAAATGTTAAAGGAGCTCTCTTATCCAAGAGAGCTCCTTTCTGTTGAGAAATCTTTATCAGAGCTCTGCAACGAAACTGTTCCAGTCAGAAGAGTGGATATAACTTGTTTTGG
This sequence comes from uncultured bacterium, assembly GCA_964455905.1. GTDB lineage: Bacteria > Chlamydiota > Chlamydiia > Chlamydiales > Rhabdochlamydiaceae > CAIJXB01. Next base: position 199,264 of record CAYVYN010000005.1, on the reverse strand, counting down.
AAAGAATTTGGTTGGGGGTGTGTCTCCTTTACTTGTCATTGAATGCAAAGAACAGCAGTCTTATGTAGACCAAGCTATAGAGCAAATTTTAGGATACAATCATTTTCTTAAGGCCCCATTTATTGGTGTTGCCTATCCCGAAGGAGAATTATTTGGTTTTATGACGAAAAAAGGCCTTTCTTTTTTACCGTATTTTCCTAAATACCAAGATTTAATTCGCGCGGTTTTCAATGGATAAAGAGGCTATACTTGAATCAGCGAAATCTGTTGAAGTTCTTTGTTTTTTTGGGTTTGAACCAAGCGAAATTTTTTGTTTTTTAGAAAAGAAACCAGGGAAGACCTATCTCTTTTTTAAAGAACAGGCTTCTTTTTTTAATCTAGAAGAAGATGTCTATGAAGCTACTTTAGGTGATTTTTCCTATTTTGAATCGTTTTGTAAACAGCATGTTTTTCAGGATTTTTTTTATAGTATTAATCCTCAAGCGGCAGCAAAGGTTTCTTCTTTTGCTTCTACTTGTAAAGAAATAGAGTGGCTTTGTCATCTAAGAGCTTCTGATTACCAGGATTTTGGCCTTTCTGTTTTTCGAAACATGGTAGAAACAGCAAAAAAACCGATCGATGCAGACTTTTTTTTGTTAAAAAAAAATGCTTTGAAAGGGGTTCCCGCGATTATTTGTGGAGCAGGTCCTTCCTTAGCTTCTCATATTGAAGAGTTAAAAAAAAAACAGACAAAAGCTGTTGTTTTTGCCGGAGGGGCTTCTCTTGGGGTATTGACCCGAGAGGGTATCTCAGTCGATATTGCAGCAGGTATAGATCCTAATCCTTCTTATGAAAGAACTCTTATGCAAGGCAGCTTTGAGGCGCCTTTTTTTTCTCAAGGTAGGTTTTCTTTTCGCATGTTAGAAACGATTCACGGGCAAGTTTTTCGTGTCCCAAGCAACCCTGGGTATCCGCTTGAAGAGTGGTTTCAGGATGGAGTTTCATTTGATGGGGGCTGGACTGTTTCTACATTTATGACTGCTATAGCTGCACATTTTGGATGTAATCCGATTTGCTTGGTGGGCGTTGACTTAGCTTCTTTTGAGGAAGATTTATACGCTTTAAATGTTTCTTTACAGGATCCTTCAGAAGGAATTATTTGGCATGATCCGGTTTTAGGTTCTTGCAAAACTAAAAAAGATTGGGTCTTATCAGCTAAGTGGTTTGAAGATCTGGTACAACGCTTTTCAGATCGAATATTTTATAATGCATCTTCTCAAGGATTGTCTTTAGGAATGCCATACAAATCTTTGGGCTCTTTCCTTAGTGCGTTGCCAGATAGAGATGTTTCTTCTTTAGTTTGGAGTATATCTTCTTCCTGGAGACAAAGTGTTGGAGAAGATTTGAAATGGAATGTATTAAAAAAAAGCATCGAAGATTCACTTTGTTTCACGACAAAAATACTGGATCTTTTTGCTCAATTTTATCCTAGAGATCCTAGTGAAAAAGGGCTTTTTGTTCTTGCTCTTTTAGATTTACAAGAAGAACTCTTTTATCAAAAAGTATTAGCTCCTCTTTGGGATATTTGGCAGTTTCCTATGGCGAGGAAGTTTTTAGACCCTTATGCTAGGGAAGTAAATCGATTTTTGTTTTTTCAGAAAATTCTTGTTCAATATAAGGAATGTCTATGCAGCACCTAGAAAAAGATTCAAATGGTTTTGTAGAAAAATCGTACGAAGAAAAAAATGGTAAGCTGCATGGGGAATGTGTTCTCTTTTATTCTTCAGGAGAAATTAAAGGTAGATCCTTTTATCTTGAAGGGATTTTAGATGGACCTTCTTCATTTTTTTCAGAAGAAGGAGTCCTCCTTTCTACCACATTTTTTCAAGGAGGAAAACCAGAGGGTTCCTGTAGACGTTTTTATAGGACAGGCGCACTTTATGCTGATTTACAGTATAAAGACGGATTACTAGAAGGCAAACAACAATACTTTTATGAGAATCAAATATTGAAGAGTCTTCTTTTTTATAAAGAAGGCCTTCTTGATGGTGAGGTCGTTTTGTATTTTCCATCTTCTAAATTAAAAAGGCGTTGTTTTTATAAGTCTGGGATGAAATCTGGTATAGATACAATTTATAGTGAAGAGGGAATCGTTTTAGATGAGGGCGATTTTATAGAAGGACTGCCTGTCGGGATACATCGTAGGCGATTTTTAAGTGGAAATTTGAAAGAAGAAAAAAAATATCATACTCCCAAAAAAAACGAAAGATGGGAGTGGGATGACTTTGGCCACTTACGGTATGAGGGGATCTACTTGGATGAAACGAGGTTCCAAGAAACTAGATATGGTAATAATGAGCATAAAGAAGTGAAACAGGGAATCTGGGATGGAAATAGAATTAGATGGATTGCAAAAGGGGATTGATTGGGATCTGTTAGCAAAAAGATTTCCGGACATTTCTTTTTTGTTAACAGTACATCCAGAGCCCTCTTTAGAGCTAACTCAAGATGGTAGGGGATATTTCAATGTAAAAGGAATTAAGGGTCCTATTTATAGTGAGGATGTCGCCGAGGAAGTCCAAGCCTGGAAGGAATCTCTTTTTTTAGAGGGCATTGATATACTATATGTTTATGGTATTGGTCTTGGTTATTACTATGAAAGTTTAAAGAGTTGGCTTTCAGAAAGGCCTGAACGAGTTTTGGTTTTTTTTGAAGACGACCTTTCTCTTTTAAAAGAGCTTTTTTCTTTGCCTTTGGGTCTTGATCTTTTACAAAATCCACAGGTGCATGTTCGTTATATTTCAGACCTATCTAGAGGCTCTTGGGATTTGATTTTAGATGAATGTGTAAGAACTTGGATTAGCGATAAGGTGGATTTATCAGCGTTACGATCTTACAGTTTCTTTATTTCAAAAAAAATAAAAGCTTTAAGGCTTTCTTTACTCCGTAAGGCCTCTCTTGTACATGTGGGCATATCCGAGCTCTTACATTATCATGTTTTAATGAAAAATATTACGGCAAATATTTTATCTGTTTCAGACTCTTTTCATGTAAATCAAATGGCAGGAAAATTTAAAAATGTACCGGCTATTATTTGTGGGGCAGGAGTCTCTTTATCAGAGGTTTTACCTCTTTTAAAGAAGTTGGAGCAAAAGGCCCTTATTTTTGCAGGAGGCTCTGCTATTACAGCATTAGGCTATTATGGTATTAAACCACATATTTCGATGGCTTTGGATCCGAATGATGAGGAATATGTAAGGCTTAAAGGCAGCTCCTCTTTTGAAGATGTCTTCATCTACTCTTCTCGCTTAAATAAAGAAGTGCTTTTATCTTCTAACTTTAAAAGTGGGTATCTTTGTAGTGATACAGGAGGCTCTTTTGAAACGTGGATGCATGACCAGATAGGGATAGGAACAGAATCGTTGGGTTCAGAATTAGGCATGGAAGCTCTTTCTGTGACTACATTAGCAGCTCCGTTAGCTAAACATTTAGGCTGTAATCCTATTTTATTTTGTGGAGTCGATCTTTCCTATCAAAACCAAGAAAGGTATGTTCCTGGTGTATTACCTTCATCGACAGTTTTTTTAGATGACTTACACCAAGAAGAAAGATCTATGGAAAAATTGGTAAGAAGAAAAAATAGTGAGGGGGTTTTTGTTCAAAGTCTTGTTAAGTGGGTTATGGAAGCTTCTTGCTTGGGATTGTATGCTAAAAACACGCCAGACGCACAGTTTTTTAATGCATCCTCTAAAGGGTTACCTATTCCAAATATCCCTTTGTTATCTATTGAGGAATTTATTGATCGATATTGCCAAAAAGAATATGACCTTCGGGGCTTATTACATGGTGAATCAGAAGCCGTAAGTTTTTCTTCGGTGTCAAAAGAAACCATTCGATCTTTATTTAGAGTTCTTTTGGATAGTTTAAAAAAGTGTTTATCTATAGAAGCTCAAATGCTTCAGCAGATTGATGAGCGAATTACCTTGATTTCAGATCTTTTAGTGCCTTTGGAATCGGGAAAAATGAGCCTTTTAGAAATGGACCTGGCTGATGAACCTGCTTACACAGCATGTTTGCAATATGCTTTTGCTGTCTATCCTAGGATGATAGAAAGGTGTTATCCTAGCCTCGGTTCTTTAGATTCTATAGAGGGAAGAAGTGCTTTTTTAAAGAGAAAAAAAAGACTTTGGCAGGAGTGCTTCTCTGTAACAAAAGAGTGTAAAGACCTTTTATCTAAATATTTATAGACGTATTTTTTTATGATCTTGTTTTTAACCTAATTGTGTGGTATCATCTAACCGTTTTAAAACACCAGGGGTGCTAACTTCTTTAAAAAGAAGATGGCTGAGAAAGTCCCTTATACCTGATCTGGGTTGTGCCAGCGTAGGAAGAGTGCTTTACTAAAAACAGTCTTATGCTTTTTTTAGTATTCCTCTTTCCTAGCCGCCCATTTATTTTGAGATGTGCTTATGGTTAGAAAAGTTTCACGGATACAGATTTGGAGTGCTTGCTTAGGCAATCTATTTGAGCATTACGACTCTGCTCTTTTTGGTTTTTTATCTATTTTTTTAGCGCCTATGATTTTTCCTATGCAAGACCCTCTGACAGGTCTTATTTTAACTTATGCAATTATTCCTTTGGGCATGCTTGCTAGACCGTTAGGGGCTCTTTTTTTTGGATATATTGGAGATCTTTATGGAAGAAATCTTGCTCTTTTTTGGTCTTTAGCCGGCATGTCTATTTTATCTGGGTTTATCGCATTTACTCCAACGTATTCTCAGGTAGGAGTACTAGCTCCTATTTTTTTTTGTTTCGGTAGAGTTTTACAGAACTTTTTTTCTGCGGGAGAAACAATTGGAGGGGCTGTTTTTCTTTTAGAAAATACTCCTCAAAAACATCAAGATTTACTAAGTAGTATTTATAGTGCTTCTACAATAGGAGGTATTTTAGTTGCCTCCTTTGGAGTTACTTATTTAAGTCATTTTGGAATGATCGAAGAGGGGTGGAGATTTCTTTATTTAGTAGGATGTTTGACTGGAGTATTTGGTTGTTTTATAAGAAGCAGGATGGATGTAAATGCCCCTTCTAAAACATCTATAAAAATGATTGGGACATTTTCTCACTTAACGTCAGTTTTGTGGCGTTTTCGTAAGGAAATTTTACTCATAGCCGTTGTCTCGGGGTTTTCGTATGCGAGCTATTCCACAGCACTTGTATTAATGAATGGGTTCATTCCGCTTGTATCATCTTTAACTAAAGCAGAAATTATGCGAGTGAATACAGGGTTACTCGTACTTGATTTTTGCGCTTTACCTTTTTTCGGGTGGGTAGCTTCTAGAGTTTCCAGAGAAAAGATGATGCTGTTTGCTTCGTTAAGTATCGCTATTTGTGCTATTCCTTTATTTTTACTTTTAAAGGAGGCAACTCTTTTTATGGTGATTTTGGTTCGGATTTGTTTTGTTCTTTTGGGTGTGGTATTTTGCGCCCCATTTCACGCTTGGGCTCAACAGCTTATTCCTTCAGCTCACAGGTATCTTGTCATTGCGTTTGGATATGCGATTGGATCGCAGGTTTTTGGGGGGCCTACCTCAGCGATTGCTTTATGGTGTTTTAAACAAAGTGGCCAGGTAGGAAGTGCTTCTTGGTATTTGGTTGCTTTGGCTATAGGAAGCAGTTTGGCTATTTCTTTTTCTTTACGTTCTAGGTTTTTGTTAAAAAATGGATAGAAATTATAACCGAAAAGGCAATTTCTTGTTTTTAGTAAATGCCTAAATCCAGAATCGAACTAAAGACCTTCGCATTCGAAATGCGGGAATTTTTCAGACGATTCGAGAAGAGCCTGCCGATTTAAGTTTGATAATAGAGTGAAAAGGTTTACAAGACTATTGGGTTCTGATGGTTTTGCAACCATCTGTCTAGTTAACCCACATAAAAACTATATAAATGAGTTGCTGCGGTTTCTGTGGGTAGGTTAAACTTATTCCGATAACAGATCTGGGCCTTCAAGGAAAAAAAACATTACATAAAACCTACCAAAATGGTAGCTTTTATGTATGAGCAAAGAAGATAAACTTTTTGAAATAGCTGATCGCTAACAGGGGTATTTTACTGCTGGACAAGCAAAAGAATGTGGGATTAAGAAAAATCTCTCATTTGCTTTCCAAGAAATCGCATCTTTTTTCCATAGAACAATTATTTGATTTTCCTAAAGCAAACCCATTTTTAGAAGGATCCTTGGAACTTTTTGAGCATGATGAGGTTCTGATAAATGGATTTTTGCAGTCCTCGCTCATACTTCAAAACTTTGTCAGCGCTGCCTGTTTCGGGAACTATACCAAGCATACGAAAAAGCTTGTTTGTCTCACTATTGGCCGTTTTACTTTTTGTATAGTTCTAGTAGATTTTCTGTAATGACCTTCGGTTGAGAACAGAAAAAACCTGGCTTTTTTGCTATTTCACGCTCTGCTTCTGCTATGAGAGGAGAATCTTCTATTTTTGCATCGCGAATTGTTACTAGCATTATTCTGCCTTAGAAATGAATTTTAGAACAATCATGGTATGCGGTTTTGGCTCAGTAATTATCTTACGATTTTTTTTAAATTTCCCATTTGAGTATTTATTTACACCTTTTTCCCAAAAATCTATAGCAGCTGTATTTTGCGGTATTTGCGTTGTTTCCCATGTTCCTGGGAATCGATTAAAAATTTGCTCTGTCACATAACTGCCAACGCCTTTTCCTTGAAATTTAGAGACGATAAAAAACTCGTCTACATTCCAATCCACATCAGGTGTGCTTCCGATCCTGTTGATTAATGCAAACCTTGCTAATTCATTGTCTACCTTTATTAAAAACGCGTGTCTATCTGCTTTTTCGCAATAAGAGCTGAGGTCTATGCATTCAAAAAGTCCATTCACAGGTGTTTCCCAAGTTGGTAAAAACCCTTACTTCGATATTTTTCATCAACAAAAAGCACGCCAATCGAGACAACTTCTCCGAGATAAAAACAGCTTTTAATTCCTGCAACGATTAAATTTTCTTCTTTAACGATACAATTGATTGGAATTTCTAACTGATTTCCCATAACCGAAAACTCTTTTCTATTAAATTCATCGATTTTCGCATCAATCCAAGCATTTTCTAATTCTGAACAAGAAACAATTGAAAATTTGGACTTTTTTATTTTAACTTTCCTAACATCTTAACTCTTTAATTTGTTTAATCAAAATTCTTCTTTTTCTAACTAACACTTTTGAAATATGTAAAAAATAGCGGAATTTTATACATGACAAGTCCATCATGAGTGCGAAATGAGCATTTTATACCCATGATAAAGCTGTCATGTCCAAATTTTTCATTTTTCTACTCATGAGAAAGATCTTTTTTGGATCCTGTATTCAAAAGAAGATCGAATAAAGCATCATTAATATAAAAGTTTTCCTTCCATTTCTTCTGCTTGGAAAGAAGTCCAATGCGTACGAGTTCCTCTAGGTATTTCATAGCTGTTTTGCGTGTTACTTGAAGTTCCTGCATGACAAAATCAATTTTTGTATATGGATGGCGAAAAAGGTTATTCAGGAGATCATGGCTATAAATTTTGGGAAGCTCTTCTCGAATTCTGTGCTTATAGGAATGCATTAAGTCTCTGATTCCCAATATTAAATGCGTTGTCTGATGTGAGGTTTGTTCGATGCCGTCAAGAATGTAAAGTAGCCATTGCTCCCATTCTCCATCGTTACGGACTCCTTGAAGAAGTCGATAGTACTCTCCTTTGCTCTGGTTAATAAACCGAGAAAGATAAAGGACAGGAGTGTCCAAAAGACCATGCTTTACAAGATAAAGAATATTGATAATCCGGCCTGTTCTTCCATTACCGTCATAAAAAGGATGTATGCTTTCAAATTGATGATGAATTACGGCCATTTTTATCAGAGGATCCCAATCACAGAGATTGTCATCATTGATGAATTGCTCAAGATTGTTCATTAAAGTACGGATCTGTTCTTGATCCTGCGGAGGGCTATAAACAACTTCCCCCGTTCTGTCGTTCTTTAGTACGGTGCCTGGAAGTTTGCGAAAACCTGCGCTATTTTCTTCTAAAGTCTGCTGGATTTCCAAAATGGAGGTGTTAGTCAATAAGTCTTTTTTTTTAACTTTCGCATACCCATTTTGAAGAGCTGTTGCATAGCTGTAGACTTCTTTTGCCTCATAACTACTGAACTGTTTAGCGGAAACGTCACTTTTATAGAGTTCATCGTGGGTCGTTATAATGTTTTCAATGGCTGAGCTGTCTTTGGCTTCCTGCAAAGAAAGAGTATTAATAAGAATGCTTTGATTAGGGATAATACCGGCAACACCCTTCAATTCAGCCAAAGCTTGATGAGCTTTCGCTAATTTTTTTAAGACAGGTTTTGTCTCTAGATCAGTCGAAAGAGGTAAATTGGGAATCACATAGTTCATATTTTTTTATTCCTAGTGAATGACCGGCATTTCATGGTCACATTCTTTGTGTAAGGTTTCAAGTTGCTTTCTACTTAATTTTGATGGTTTTAAGAGTTTTATTCCAGGATTTCTTGATATCAATTTTTCCAAATGCGACTTTAATTGCAAAAAGGAGATTTTTTCTCAGATCGAGCTTATCTTAGATTTTTTTAATCGAAATAATTTGAAACTGTGGGATAATTTTTTATTCCGATGCTTTGGTGCCGTCTTTATTTGCGCGTTGGTAGATGAATGTCTTTAAAGCTCTTGCTAGTTTTAGTTTAAATGGATGGGTGAGCTTGTGAATGGTTATTGTAATGTAGCGCAAGGCGTGAATTTGCATTAATTAAAGTATTTAACGCAGTATAAATGATTCTCTAATAACTGTATAAGGATTGCCTAAATCCAGAATCGAACTGAAGACCTTCGCATTACGAATGCGCCGCTCTACCAACTGAGCTATTCAGGCTTGGGAAAATATATACAACGAAGTATGCATCTTCAGAAAAATAGTTCAAGCGTTTTTAGTCTACTTCTTGGTAGCTTTTTAATTTATTGCGAAGTGTTTTTAAACTGATTCCTAATATTTTAGCTGTTTGTGTTTTATTTTCTCCTAGTTGTTTTAACGTTGTTAAAATGTGATCTTTTTCCAAAGAAGCCAAAGTTTTATTTGTAACAGAAAGCGTTTCAGGTAGTTTTTTATACGAAGAGGGGACTGGACAGGAAAATTCTAATTTAACTTCGTCGGCTTTTATAATATCTCCAGAGTGCATCACGATGGTTCTTTCGATAATATTTCCTAGTTCTCGAACATTTCCAGGCCAGTAATAGTCTAGTAAACGTTCTTTAGCTCCTTCAGATAAATGTTTTAACGGTTTTACGTTGTCTTTACAGAATTTTTCTAAGAAATGTTCTGCTAGAGGTATGATGTCGTCTTTCCTTTCTCTTAGGGAAGGTATTTTTAACGGAACAACGTGGAGTCTAAAATAAAGATCCTCACGGAAAAGTTTATTTTCAACTGTTTCTTTCATGTTTCTATTTGATGTGGAAATAAGGCGTACATCCACTTGCATAGCTCTTGTTCCTCCCACTCTTTCAAACTCCTGTTCTTGGATCACTCTAAGAAGTTTGGGTTGAAGTTCTAGAGGAACTTCGGATATTTCATCAAGTAGGAGAGTCCCTTGATCGGCTAGTTCAAACCTGCCGATTCGTTTTTGAATAGCGCCTGTAAAAGCACCTTTTTCATGGCCGAAAAACTCAGATTCTAAAAGGTTTTCTGGAATTGCTGCGCAGTTTACCCTGATAAATGGTTTATGGGACCGCAATGAAAGGTGGTGTATTGCACTAGCAATCACCTCTTTCCCAGTTCCCGATTCTCCTAAAATAAAAACACTAGCATTGCTTTTAGCTATTTTTTCAACATCTTCTAAAAGAAGCTGCATGGCCTTGCTTTTAAAGATCAGGGGTTGTCGTTCATGTTTGGCGGGATAAGACATCTCCTTACGTAGAAAAGCATTTTCCTCAAGTAAAGAAGTGTGCTCTATCACTTTTTGGAGAACCACATCTAACATTTCGGAGGTTAGCGGTTTTAGCATGTATTGAAAGGCGCCAAGCCGAATCGCTGATAGGGCTTTATCTTTCAACGATTCTGAGGCTATCACTAGGAAAATACTTTCGGGATGTATTTGTTTGGCAATTTGTAGAACATCTATACCGGAAATATCACTAAGCTCTAGGTCACAGATAATTAGATCAAAGGAGGTTTGTTTTATAAGCTCAATTCCTTGTAAAGCTTTTGTCGCTGTTACCGTATCCTTAGAATAGTTTTTTATGTGGTTTTTTACCGTTTCTGAAATAAATGGAGTTTCTGTGATAATTAATGTTCTTTCTATGTGCATGGGCTTTTTTCCGGAATTATACTATTTAATTTAATCTATATAGAAATAAGATAAATCATGCAAGTAAAGGAAAAAAATATCCTATAGATTGACCTCTATGTCCTTTGTAGAGTAATCTTTTTCTATCAGTTTATCGATGGCTAATGAGGTTGGATTATGGTGCAGTGTCTTTTGTGGGTATTAGTTTTTTTGACTGGCTGTTCAGGAGTCGAAGAGGCTCAAAAAAAGCAAATGAAAGAAAGAAACGAACGTAAAGATTTGATTCATAGACTATCGAATGAACAAAATTATTCTATAAAAAAACTTGCTCTTCAGCCTAAGTCTCCATATCCTTGGGAATCTGGTTTTACTGGGGTTCATCCTCTCATTACGAAAGAGGCATTTCGTTGTAAAGCTGTAAAAAATTCTACAGGTTCCGGGAGAGAGCATAAGCACAGTTTGCCCCTAAGAGGTGGTCAGGAATTTATTTATCCAGTTTTGCTAGATATTTTAAATTATATTCAAATTAAGACAGGGCTAGCTGTTGTTATTACTTCAGGGCATAGATGCCCGGAGCATCATAATCAGATGGATCCTTCTTCTTATAACAAAAATTCTAAACATATGATTGGCGCAGAGGTTGATTTTTATGTGGAGGGAATGGAATCTAAGCCGTTAGATGTGATACAGCATGTGATGTCTTATTACAAAGATACCGACCTTTATAAAAAAGAAAAGGAATATGTTATTTTTAATCGGTTAGATCACGTGAAAGTTGATGTTGTTACTGTTCCCTGGTTTAACAAGGAAATTTTAATAAAATTATACCAAAAAAATGAAGGGAGGGATGGGGAGAATCAACACCCATATCCTTATATTAGCCTCCAGGTTCGATTTGATAGAGAAACAAAAGAGAAAGTAATTTTTTCTTCTGATAAAGCCTCTAATGGATTTAAGCGTTACTAAGCTTTTTTATCTTTTTCTTGAGAAAAAAAAGGTAACCACTTAGACTGTACCTATCTTATGCCGATGTGATGGAATTGGTAGACGTGGTAGACTCAAAATCTACTTCTAGCAATAGAGTGCAGGTTCGAGTCCTGTCATCGGCACATTACCGAACGTTTTGTCAGAAATGTCCAAACGTTCGGCTTTTTTCTTTTGTAAGTCCTTCTGCAATTTTCTGACGTATGGAAATCCTTGGTTGTGTTGTAAGTCGAGGTTCTCCAAAAGAGACGTGCTATAGAGGCAGTACTTTATAAAGTAGGTATCCGTGCGGATCAATCGAGATATTTGAGTCTGGAGTTGCGGAATGCCTTCTTTCGTAGGTTCTTTTATTCGCTGATAAGAATCTTTTCCCAAATAGTCCTTTACGCACATCTCATCAACAATCTTCATAAGCTTAGACTCGAACTCTATTAAGGTTTTCTGGAAGCGTTAGTTCTTTTTCTCGATCTCTTCATAATACCTATGTAAAGATTTGAGACTTCAGGGCATTTTGATGCTTTGAATAAGTTAAACGAATAGCAAAGCCGCCCGAAAATACGATCAAGAAGACATCTTCTAGAAGGATATAGACGTAGCTTGTGTAGCGTTAGCTCATTGGGCAAGAGAATTTTTAGACAGTCAAACAGTCAGCTTACTTACTGTAAACATCTGATATAAAGGGAAGGAGGAGCTAGCTTCAGGTGAACTTGCATTTTTTTCTTAATAAAACCTGAAATTACTAGTGTTTTTTAAAAAATTTATCAAGTAAATCTATAAGAACAATCGTCTTTATTTGTGTTTTCGGTATATCTTCTTTGTCTTTAATGATTACTCATAGAAAGTGGATTTTCGAAATGTTCGACTCTCCTAAAATCTCAGAAAAGCGGAGATAGTATGAAGAAAACAGTTGTGATTACAGGGGCCTCTAAGGGGATTGGGTGGGTTACAAGCCAGCGTCTCTCACATGCAGGTTATCATGTGATTGGAATAGCTCGCAGTGAGCCTGATCTGGTTTTTCCAGGAGAATTCCTATCCTGTGATTTAAGTAGTGAAAAAGAAACAGAGAGCGTTATAGCGAAAATTTTAGACAACTTCCATGTAGAAGCTCTAGTAAACAATGTAGGTGCCGGTGGGCCTCAACCTTTGGGATCTATCGATCTTGCCGAGTTGAAGACTCTTTATGATATCAATGTTCGTACTGCCGTTCAAATGACTCAAGGTCTTGTCGATAGAATGAAAGAAGCTAAATGGGGGCGTATTATTAACTTAGCCTCTAGAGCAATATTTGGAGTTCCTGGACGAACTAGCTATTCAGCTGCAAAAAGTGCGCTGATTGGCTGTACACGTGTATGGGCGCTTGAATTAGCTTCGTTTGGTATTACCGTGAATGCAGTAGCCCCAGGTCCTATTGAAACAGAAACGTTTCGCAGAATTCGTCCCTTAGGAAGTAAAGCAGAAAAAGAATTGTTAACGCACATTCCGATGGGGCGAGTCGGGCAACCGAAAGAGGTGGCGGCTGTAATTGAGTTTTTACTTTCTGAAGATGCAGGTTTTATGACTGGTCAAACGCTTTGCGTGGATGGTGGTGGTAGTTTGTAATACATTCTCTCCTTTTTTGTTTGAACTAATCAAATAGATTTTTACAAGCAGCTCTAACTTAAAGATTTTGCGCATTCCTTCGATAGGGTGATTCGATGTAAGTTCTGTGAAGCGAATATGACTGAACGTTTTCTCAGAAGTGTCTAAATGTTCTGCTTTATTTGAGTCTGTGGTTTGATAATATGCATTCTCAAAAAGCAATTTTCCCGTGAATATCGAAGCAACAAGTTTTTTATTGCCATTCAAAATTTTTTGGAGTGTTTCAGTCTATAGCATATTTTGCTCTATATATTATTGAATAAATCTCTTTGCTAATTAATTGGTTTTAAGTTAGATTTTGACTTAAAACAAGAGGGGAATTTATGAGTCAAGATGTTTTGCCTGCTTTTTCTTCCGTAGCTAAATCAATTGTTATTGGTAGTCTTTACGAGCACTATAAAGGTTTGCGTTATAAAATTGTTGGAGTCGCTCGTCATAGTGAAACGCTAGAAGAACTAGTTGTTTATCAAGCTTTGTACGGAGAAAATGACATGTGGGTGCGTCCCATTACAATGTTTTTAGAGAATGTCGTGATAAATGGACAGCTTCAAGCTAGGTTCAAACCTGTAGAGTAGGGGTGTGTTAATTTTTTAAAGGGGGTCTTATGATCGTATATCTCCATAATAAATGCTCCACCTGCCAAAAGGCTGTTGATTTTTTGGAGAAAAATAAAATAGTATTTACAGTAAAAAACATTGTAACAGATCCTCCAAGCGTTAAAGAATTGGAAAAAATGTTGCATTTTCAAAATGGTAAATTGAGTAAGTTGCTAAATACGTCAGGCCTACTTTATAGAGAAATGAATCTTTCTAAAAAATTACCAGATTTAACAGTGGATGAAGTTTTAACATTGTTAAGTACTCATGGAATGCTTGTTAAGCGTCCTTTTTTATTAACGGATTCCTCTGGTTTTGTAGGTTTTAAAGAATCTGAGTGGGAAAAGGTTTTTCAATCGGATTGAGCATTTTTTTGAGGATCACTTTTATAGTGATCCTCAAAAGCTTCATTTAGTCAAAATTTAGAAGGTCATCATCTAAAGAACTTTGAAATAAGCTATTTTGAATTCGAGCTTCTAAATCACAAAATTCTTCGCTTGTAGGCGCTATTTGTTTTAATGTGTCTAGGTGTGCTTCGGCTTGTTCAATAATGCCAATTTGTAAGAAATACCATCCCACGACATGTACAAATTTAACCCACTCGGCTACGTAAAAAGCTTCTCGTTTAGGGTGCAATCCTGAAAGGGTGAATGCATGAGAGAAAAAAGAAGCCATTTTTTCAGGTTCTGCTTTCTTTAAAAGATAGTTCGCGTAGGCGATTTGTCCAAAAAGATAGTTTGGAAATTTTTTCACAAGCTGTTTTAAAACGTCCATTGCTTGTTGTCTCATGTCTAGCATTTTATAACTTATATAAAGATAGTAGTATAAAGAGGGGATTTCGGAGTGTCTTTCGAGAAGATCTATTGCTATTTCGGCCGCTTTTTCGGGTCTATGTTGAGAAAGAGGGCAAAGGGAAAAGTATTTTTTTTTGTCTTTATTTGGCATCGAATCAATCAAGGGTTCTGGGATGTAGCCTTCTGTAATATTCCCAATTTCAACAGGATCACCCTCGCTTGTTTTGCTTAATGAAAAACGCACTAAGCCTCCTAATTCAGCCACTTCTTGGCTATTAGCCAGGCTATAGGGTTCCCAAACGTAGTTAAAATGTTCTTCTGCTTCAGAAAGCTCTTGAGAAAGGTCTTCAAAAGCTTTTTCTTCAAATATACGATTAGGGATTAATGGCTCTAATGGATGGCAGGAACTAATCCATTCTTTGAGTTCTTTTTGGGTTTCTTGCAGACCATCGTTGTATGTTTCTACTATGCAAGATAGCTCTATTTGGTTGTCATTAATAAAATCAAGGCCGTATAATTCTCGAATGTCTTCTAAAAACTCTCCTGGCCAAAGAGCTATTGAAGCATCTACTAGATCCACGATAAAGATAGAATCTTCGATTTCTCCACTTAGGATTTTCTTGTAGAGACTTTGAAAATAGTCAACAACGAAAGAGCGGTCCAGTAAGTTATTTGCGACAAGAAGGGGAAGAGCTTCTAGGCACGATTTTCTCATTTCTTCGTCAATAGAAGGATCTTCGATTTCGTCTTTTAATTTTTCCCATTCAGAATCTGCTGTTAAGGCTAGTATTGAAGGCCAGTATAAATTAATAAATACAGAGCCGAGCTGTTGGTGAATAGCATCTGCATGGCGGTGCAGTTGGCAAATCCAGGGAAATGCTTTGGGTTCTTTAAAAAAAGAAGCAAGTTTTAGGCTCCAGTGTAGTTTAGAGGGATTCCATTCCTCATCATTTTGAATTTGGGTGACTTCTAGGGCTAGTATGGGCAGTATTTTTTTTAAGCAAATTTCTTTATGCTCGGAGAGCAATGTCAAATCTTCTTCTGAAAGAGCTGTAATCTGTTCTTCAAGGATGTTTTCCACTAGTTTTAAAGCTTCTGTATCGTATGTTTTCATGAATACTCTCCTTAAAAAATAGGTTTTTATGATACATCAAAAAACGATTGTTAGATCGTTTTTTTTACAGATCGTTAGTCTACTCTATTTTGGTTAAATAGGTAATCTGATTTCTTTCTCCTAGGGGCTTTGTTCATAAGAGTGCAAAAAAGGTGTTTTTAAGATGCTTCTTAAGCTTTCTAGTAAAGATCTAGCTGATGGATAAGGGCAGCTATTTAGGGATGGGTCGTTGTTGTAAATAATCCATCTTGTATCTTGTTTTACGATAGTAAGGTCTGAGATTTTATGGAGACCAGATACGTAGCTTAACGTAATGCATTTAATCGTTTTATTGTGTTCTTTCGATAGCTCGCTTTCTAAGATTGCAGCAAAGGTATCCTGCCGGAAAAGAAATGTACCTGGTTGATGATTTATAAGAAGTTTTTCGCACTCTTCTCTTTGCAGGGAGTGCCATGCTTCATGGATAAGATCTTTGGTGGGGAGTTCATCTAAAAAAGTATCTAGATTCATTAGAGAAAATTCTCTTAGAACCTCTGAAAGGCGTTTTAATTTAGGAAGGAATTTAGAAATAAACTGGATGGTTTTTAGGGTTTCTTTTAGGGCTGCAAAAGCTTTTGGATTTAGTTCGTCCCATGAAAAAACATCCGAGTTTGTATTGGAAATATCTAAGGAAAAGCTTTCTTCAGAGTTATTGGATAGTGAAAATATGAAGGATACTTGAGACCACTCATAAGTGTCCAAAGAAGATACTGTAAGGTCTCTAAAGCGAATTTCCCCTCTATCTTTATGAACGTAGGCGTTAAAACACTGAGTGAGAGTTTCGAGTTTGCTTTCTTCGCGTGCTTGAATGGCTTGATTGAGAATGATTTTGAGGATTTCTACATTTTTTCGAACTATATCATTTTGAACTTTTAAGTACATCGCTGGTATCCTGTAAAAATGAGCATTGACCTATAACCGTGATTATAGGAAATGAGCGATTAATGAAAAGGTAAAAGAGTATTTTTCTAAAAATTAAGAGTTTTTTATCGTGAACTGGAGAAGGTCTTCCATATTGTATAAAGAGGGTTTTTTTCCTATAAGAAATTTAGCTGCTGCTAGTGCGCCTTCTGCAAAAGCTTCTCTAGAGCTCACGTCATGGACTATGTCAAGTGATTCGTATTTTCCTTTAAAAGAAATGGAGTGTTTTCCAATTACTTCCCCTTCTCTTATGCTATGGATGCTTGGAGGGGGATTTAACATTTTTTGTGATATTGTTTCAGCTAAATGCAGCGCAGATCCACTAGGGGAGTCTTTTTTATGGATATGGTGTACTTCAGTGATTGAAGGAGTAAAAGTAGTAAGAAATAGAGAAAGGTTTTTTGTTAAATAGACTGTAGCAGCCATTCCAAGACTGAAATTTGGAGCAAAAAAAATGGGGATTTTTTGAGCTGCATCTTTGATTGCATTTTTTTGAGTCGAACTTAATCCAGTTGTTCCTATAACTAAGGGGATCTTCTTTTTTAGAGCCATTTCAAGGTTTTCTATTAAGCAGCTTTCTGCTGAAAAATCAATCAAAACATCTAAAAGTGGAAGTTTTTTTTCGCTACTGCACAAGATGCCTACAGGATCTTTTCCTAGAAGAGATCCTATGTCTACGTTTTCTAGTTCGGAATGTTCTTTTACAAGGGCGTAAGAAAGGAGGAAAGATGGATCGCATAGTGCGCAAGCAATGATTTGTTTCCCCATTCGTCCTGTCGCGCCAATAATGCCTAATTTAATCGTCATGAAGAGCCTCTTTTGAACTTTTGGCTACGCTTTTTGCATAGTTCTTTTCGAATCAATAAAATTAGACAGAGTTTCTAGATTTTCATGCAATTTAAAAAGGCAAGAGAGTTTTGTTTTTTCGTGTTCTATAATAGGGGAGAGTCCTTGTGGTAGTGTTGAGAGAAATTCTTTTAGTTTTTCGTGAGCGGTACGTACATGTGTGTAATAGGTTTGAGAGTAGAAGAATGAAAGGGTATTTAGTGTAGGAGGAGGAGCTGGAAAAAAAGACCAAGATAGTGTTGCAGAGTGGAAAAAAGGAATGCTTTCTAGATTTGAAGAAGTGTTCTTTGAAATACTGCCAGGAATAGAGGGGAGGCTTCTAGAGTAGCTTTTTAAAGTAGGTGTATGTTTTTGGCTATATTCCTGATTAATTGCGTAATCTTGGTGCGCTGTGATCGGGAATGTGGAGAATTCTATAGCTGTCATGATTCAATCCTTGATTTGGCCATGGAGTATGGATAACTTTTTGATTTTGATCAAGGAGAGTTTCTTAGGTCACTTCGCATTGTAAAGGTTTGATCAAGATTGAATGAATTTGTGTTTAAATGGTTTTGTGTGATTACTTTTTGAACAGGGAAAATCCTGTTTAAAAAATCGAACTGTCTTTACAATCTCTTCTGTTATTAGGAATTTGGATTTATGAAACTGCAAAACCACCTGTTTATTCTTTTCTTTTGTTTTTTATCTTCCCTCTCAGCGGAGGAAGAATTAGATTTAGAAAAATGCCCACTTTATACTGTTCGCTTTGAAGATATCCCTGCGGCTGAATTTATCCGTTTTGTTAGCAAGATTTCTCGCGTGAATTTTCTATTTAATAAAGACGATGTAAATTTCAATGTCGCATTTTCTTCTCCCACTCCATTAGCTCCAGAAAGTATTGTTAAGGCGTTAATGCGTCTTTTACAAATTCATCACGTTAAAGTGGTCAGAGAAAATGGGTATTTGGTCTTGCATAAAAACTCAGATGGAAGGGGATTCGATTCTGATGACGGAATGCCTTTTGATCCATCTAAATTACTAGTCTCCTCAGATGATTTATTTTTTGGAGGTGGCCAGGTAAAGAAAGCGAGTCGTTCGTCATTTTCTGTTTATAAGCTTCAGTATCATGAAGGATCTGAAATTGTCGATTCTTTAAAGAAAATGGGAGGGGATTTAGCTGCTCAACAAGGAGCTTCGCCTCAGATTGCTCAGGCTATTAATAGTTTGCAGTGGGTCAAAATGACAAATTCTCTGATTTTTTCGGGCGATGAGAGAGTGATTCAAGAGATGAATGAAATTATCTCAGCCCTAGATGCTCCTTTACGTCAGGTTTTTATTGAAGTTCTCGTAATTGAAACAGATGTGCAAAAAGGATTGGAGTTTGGTCTTCAATGGGCGGCTAGCGGTAAATATGATAATAGATTTGGTGGAGGCTTTGGGAATTTTGCTCCACACGTAGGTGCGAATGGGTCTTTTGCTAAGGCTATGCACGGAGTGGATGGAGCTCGTATTCCGGGTGGACTTGGAGATATCCCTATAGTTCCAGGATTTGATCTCGGGGTGATCGGTGACGTTATCACTCATAAGGGCGGCTCCTTTCTGACTCTTGGATCCTTGGTGTCTGCGTTGCAATCGGATGGAGACAGCACGATCGTCTTAAATCAGAAGATCATTACGCAAGATAATAAGCATTCTAAAATATTTGTAGGGGATAATATTCCTTTTACGGGTTCTGTTGTAACCACTGTAGGACAAAGTCAGCAAACCACAGCAAATATAGAATATCGGGATGTAGGTGTTAGTTTAAATATTACCCCTATGTTAGGAGATGGGGAAGTTATTACATTAAGTTTGGATGAGGAAATTACTGAAGCTGTATATGATCACAATCATCCAGTTAATGCGAATGTAAATGGGATACGTACTACAAAGACAAATATGCTTACGCATGTGCATGTTCCGGACAAACATTTTCTTGTTCTTAGTGGCATGATTCGTAATGCTAAAGCTACCCACAAAACAGGAATTCCTTGTTTGGGGGGATTGCCTTGGGTTGGAGCTTTGTTTAGCCGTACAAAAAGGCAAGAAGAAAAAAGAAATGTGATTATTTTCGTTAGGCCCCAAATCATACACTCTTTTGAAGAGTATGGTCGTATCACAAAAGGTCAAGAGAAGGTTTATGAGTCGCAGTCTAATTCTGAAGATTTTAAAGCTGGTATCAATCTTTTGGCTCCGGCGTATTAAAATTTTAATGGGGAAAAGTTGTATTTTTCTTTTTTAGAAAAGATACCTTGATTTAAAATGCAACTGTTTCGTACAATATTGCGCTTTGGACTGATAGCTCAGCTGGATAGAGCACCCGCCTTCTAAGCGGGTGGTCGCAGGTTCAAGTCCTGCTCAGTCCAAATTTCTTTTTTTAGCGCTTTATTCATGTTAAATTTTACGAAGAGGTCCCGATGAGTTTACATCAAAAACTAGGAGATTTTTCGCTAGAACTTGTTCGATTCCCTAATTTAGCGAAAAGACTGGATGTTCTTTTTTTACAGGATTGGGACGTAGAGGAGAGTAAGCGGTTAGAAAAAGTAAATGCTTTGCTTTTAGAGCTTGTTTTAGAGTTTCCAGTTCCCTGTTTTCTTTTGGGGGCTGTTCATGAATTTATTTCTATGGTTTTAGATCGAGGATGTCTTTCTTCCTATTCTTTTTCTCAATTTGAGTTTTGGTTAAATCATTTTTCTGGAGTAGATGACGAGGTAAATTACTTAGCTCGTGGAAAGATCATGGGAAAGTATATCCCTAGGGAGACGTACCAGGTGCTTTTTCCTATAGGTATGGGCAAGCGATATTTTGGTTCTCATTACGTTACCGCTCATAATTCTCCAGATTTAGATACTACAATTGCTTCTTTTTGGGGTTGGGTCGATGCTTTTGCTGCTCGGGTGGGCCAGGGACTTCATATATGGAACGTGCCGGGCGGTCCTCCAGACTCTCAGGCTGAAGTTAAATTTTTATTTAAAGATCTGATTGGAGGGAAGTGTTTTGATTATTTTGCTAAAACTCGAACTTCTTTGGCTTTAACGGCGATAGACCTTTTAACTCAACAAGGTGTGGTAAAGAAAAACTTAACCGAATCTTCAGAAAAAATTGAATATGATAAAAATTCTAGCGCAATTATTCTTGTGGATGACGAAGGGTACTACCTTGGCGATTGGAGACAGCTTGATGTAGAAGGCGTTAGAAAAGTTACAGCTTTCTTGCATAATTGCATGCGCTCGTTTGCTAGCTGTTTTCAGCGCAAGTTTACAGTCTTCTTTTCAGAGGAAAAAGTCTCAAAAGCTGGTCTTGTTTCTTTAATTCAGGAAATGTTTTGCTTGCGTTTGATCGACTTAGAGCCAGTAAGAGATTTGACTGAAAAACAAAAAAAACGCGTCGAAACCTATCTTGTCAAAGTCTTAGGTGTTTCTTCTGGTTGGAATAGTACTTTTGAGAGCTTTTGGGATTCTATGGGGCAATTGTCATTGGGGGCTTTTGGGGAATTTCGACAAGTTTTAGACGATGTTTTACATTCTTCTTTGTTTAGTTCAGATGGCTCTTTAATAGAAAGCAGGTCCGGAATTTTTCATGCTTTAGAGAGTGTTGTTTCAGCTTTAGAAAATGCTATTTTTTCTCTGAGGGCTTATGTAGATCAGTTAGGGGTTGCTTTTTCTATTAAAAAAGATGTTTTTGGATTCCCTCCTCAGGTGGTAAGTCATAGAGCTGAAGTAGAAGAGATTCGCAGTAAGGTAGGTCCTCACGCATATCTTTCTGTTTTAGCCCCAGAAAATGAAGTAGAAAGCCGGGAAAGAGCTATTGGGATTATTAGATCTGTCGATTTGTTTAAACCTCTTTTGGGAACGGTTTCTTTACGTGATTTTTGTAATCGTGATGAGACGAAAATACCTGCTTATTTTGAAGTTATAAGCGTTATTGATCACCATAAAACGGTGCTTTCAACAGCTTCTGCTCCTGTGGCTTTTATCGCTGATGCTCAGTCTGCTAATGCTCTTGTTGCAGAAATGGCTTTTGCTATGCACGATAAATATAGTACATCAGGAGTATCTTCATCGGAAGTGGAGGGGTTATTTAAAGCCTATCAAACCAGTACTAAGAAACCTTCTGATGGCAGAGTTCTTCAAAGGCTTTTGCAAAAGCAGATGATTTTAGAAAAACAAGAAAACTATTTCGTAGATACGCAAAGGGAAATTTTAGAATACCTTCAGTATCTTTATGCTATTTTGGATGATACAGACCTACTTTCGAAGGTTTCTTATAGAGATGTTGTTTGTGTCGCAAACTTATTGAATCGATTGAAGAGCTTATCTTTGAAAAAAGAAGTGGAAATTATTTCTTTTGATGATCTTGTTCTCGATTCGCAGTTCGCTACAAAAGCGGCTAAACGAATTTTGCAAAATGAAGATATGTATTCTCTTTATAAAAAAATATATGCAGCAAAGGAATCCGCTGTTGAAGAAGGGATTCAAGCTTGTGTAAGAGATCTTCCTTCGTCTATTTTTTCAGATACTAAAGTGCAAAATGGATGTAGTCGTGTTGGGCAAAGTAAGTTTTTTATCAAAAACTTCCCTTCTTATTTTTCGTTTGCAGAAGAAATTAGACTTTCTTGGTTCCAAAAAGCAAAAAAATATTATCAAGAGCATTTAGATTGTACTCTTCATATGCATATGATCAGTACGGTTCCTAGTGCTGAAGAAGTTTATCAAGGCAATGAAGGTGGTTCTAAGCACAAAGACGAGCTTTGGATTTGGATTCCTAAAGAAGAGCAGTCTATAGAGCGGTTACAAAGCTTTTTAAGCGTTTTTAGAGCGTCTTCTCCTCTTATCGGAGAGGAAATGGAAGTGGAGTTTTTGGGAGATGATTCTGAGTGGTTAGAGCAAGTTTTTCACGAGAGTTTTATGCCATTTGTGAAAAAGGGTTTGTCTGCTGATACAAAAATGTCCGCCCCCATAGCTATTTTACGTTATAGAGCCGGACTATTGAACTCTCGCAAGGCGATGATATCACCTTGCTTGCCTAAAATGGTTTCTTAGGGGCTGGTTACTCAGTATCAGCCTTTTCATCCTCGTCTTCAATAATTTCAAGATTGACGCGAATTCCATTACGACTTGCCACAGACATTAGTAATGTGCGAATCGCATTAATGGTTTTTCCTTTTTTTCCGATAATTTTGCCCACATCGGATTTTTCTACCGATAACTCTATAATTAGAGTGTGGGTGCCCCCAATCTCATTGATTTGGACCTTATCTGGATGATCCACGAGATTTTTTACGATATATTCTACAAATTCTTTCATAGTTCGACCTTTAATTTGAATTGAAAAACGAAGCTTCACACGCAAACGGATCGTAGAAACCCTTTCTATTAAAAAAGAATACAGCAAGAAGAGAATTTGTCCAATAGTTCTTTTAGAAATAGGAAAATAAACGATTTTTTTTGTATCAGGTCTTTGATTCTAAAGGGTTTTACTGGAATTGTTTTTGGATGAAAGTCTGCATATCTTCAGGTAAAGGGGCAGTGATTTTTATCATTGTTTCTGTTCTTGGGTGTGTAAAAACAATGGTTTCAGAGTGGAGTAATTGATGGGTTATTCCCCATTTTTGATTTGTACTTTCTTTTCCGTAGAGAGAATCTCCTAGTATTGGACACCCTATGTGTTTTAAATGAACTCTGATTTGATGAGTTCTTCCTGTAATTAGCTCTACAGATAAAAGAGAGAAATCTTGAGTTTTTTCTAAGATTGTTAACTTTGTGATTGCATGTTTGCCCCCTTCAAAAGCCGCTGTCATTTCTTGTCTTTTTGTTGGGTGCCTTTGAATTGGTGCGTTGATTTCTGAGACAGATGGTTGCCCTAGGCATATTGTTTTATAGAATTTCTGTATCTGTCTTTGACTGAATTTTTCGACCAATGCTTTATGAGCGAAGGAGGTTTTTGCTGCAATAAGAACACCCGAAGTATCTTTGTCAAGTCTGTGCACAATACCAGGTCTTAAGGGGTCTTTTTGCTGTTCTTGTAGCGATTTACAGTGAAATAGTAGAGCGTTTACAAAGGTGCCTTGCGGGTGTCCCGGAGCCGGATGCACAACCATTCCTGCGGGCTTGTTGATGATGAGAATATCGTCATCTTCAAAAAGAATGTCTAGGGGGATATTTTCCGGGGTTAGGTTGATTTCTGGAGTAAGTTCAAAACAGACTTCAATTTCATCGCCCAGCTTGAGTTTTTCTCTTTTTTTTGTTGGGGTGCCATTGATGAGTACGCTTCCTTTTTCTATTAAATTTTGAAAATAAGTGCGAGAACAGGTTGGAAATTTAAGAGAAAGTAGTTTGTCTAGACGCAGGCCTAGATCTTCTTCTGTTGCAATAACAACTTCTAGTGGGCTAGTCTTGATCAAGACGCCTACCTTCCATGGCATTTCTGATTTGTTTTTGGGCTTTTTTCCAGCGATCTGTCGATCTTTTAAACTCTGTGATCATCATTTGCATGTACTGCTCGATAAACTTTTTGAGCTCAGCTTGTGTTGCCCCCCCTCGAAACATTTTGGCAAACGGAGAGTTTGATAGATCGTTGTCGGGATTAGTACTTATAGAGGTATTTTCTATCGCTGAAAGCTCTTCTGGTGTTTGTGGAGTTGTTGGAGACCCAATCGGTGGAGTAGTCATTTAGTCCTCTATTTTTCTTTGTTTTTATAACAGTTTTACTATTAAATCCTCAAGGAGTATAAGTTAGCTGCGTCGAATGGAATCCCATTTTTGAATGGCATCCCATTCTGCTTTAATGTTTTCTATTACTTCTTTGCTTCTTTGCGCTTGTCGATGGAACATGCCTTCTATGACCGTATTAGTCAGAGTGAGCAGGTTGGATTTTAACGAGGCGTTGACGGCTTTTTGACGTTCGAGTGTGCTTGTAAGTTGATAGGCGACAGGTTGCGAAGAACTTTCTGTTTCTAAAGCTTGGGTATTTAATGGTTTTATAGCTTCGTACATTTAAAATGCCTCCTGTTTGTTATTTTTATAATATAAATAATTTAATTTAATTTCTAGCTTATTTTTTTGTTGTGGTGGATATGAGCGCAATTCGTATTGAAAAGGATGGAGAGTCGGCATTTATTTATTTTGAGGGCAGCCTTTGGAAAAAAAGCCATAAATCGATTTTATCTAAGGTCGATCGCTCTTTTTACCAACTGACCTCTTTACAAGAAGCTGAGGTTGCTTTTTTTGTAATAGAAGAAAAAGCTGCCAAGGAAATTGCCATTAAATCTTTAAGCTTGAAGTCTTTATTTTCTTCTGAGCTGGAGGATAAATTACTTAAAAAGGGTTTTTCCCTAGAAGCTGTAGAAAAAGCATTGGATTTTTGTAGGAAAATGGGGGCTTTAGATGATAAAACCCTTGCGGAAAGAAAAGTTCTTGGAGATCTATCTAAGGGTAGGGGAGTATCTTTAGCTTTTTATAAGTTGAAAAAATTGGTAAATCGTGACGTTATCTTGTTAGAGTTAGAAAATACGGACCGTCTAGAAAAAGAGTCGATCGTTCGTTACCTTAAGAAGAAAAAAATAGATCAATATTCTGAATCCTTTACAAGAGAAGTACAGGCTAAGGTGTTTTCTTCATTACTTCGACGAGGTTTTAAAAAGGAGAATATTCACGCTGTTTTCAAAGGCTTGGATGAAGAAGATTTTTGCAATTATTGAATCTTTTGTTTTATAAAGAAAAAATAACGAATGCACGGGTGAGGTTCTATGGATATTGGTGTGTTAGGAATCAGTTACAAATCTTCCGAGCTTATTTGTAGGGAATCTTTTGCAAAAGTTTCTTGTGAATTTTTGACTAAGAGTACTTTTTTTCCTGTTGTTTTGCTTTCAACGTGTAACCGCACAGAGATCTATTTTAGCTCTACTGATCTTATGCAAACGTATGCTGATTTTCTTTCTTTATTTAACACGAGAGGTGATTTTGAGCAGAGGTTTTATTGCTACTTTGGCGAAAAGTGTTTCGATCATTTAGCAAAAGTGACTTCAGGTGTTGATAGTGTGCTTTTTGGCGAAGCGGAAATTCAGGGACAGGTTAAAAGATCTTATGAGCGTGATTCTAGTAGACAGTTACCATCGGCTTTACATTATCTATTTCAGAAAAGTTTAAAGATAGGGAAAGAGATTAGGACGAAGTTTTCTTTGCCAAGAGGCTTAGTTTCTTTGGAATCAACCCTTTGGGATCTTTCTAGGTGTTTTTTTTCAGAGAAAATGCCTGTTTCCTTATTGCTTGTAGGGTATTCTGAGATCAATAAATTGATAATTTCTTTTTTTAAGAGCAAGGGCGTTTTTGTTATGCAGCTTGCTACTAGACAATCTAAAAACGAATTATCACCACCATCCGGTACTGCTTTTTTTTCATGGGATGACATAGATCGGTGGGTGGAGTTTGATATGGTAATTTGCGCAAGCCATTCTTCTGAATACATTATAAAGGCAAACCAGCTTCCTAAGGATTTTTCTTTATTAAAGACAAGATTAGTTGTGGATTTAGGATTACCTCGAAATGTGGATCCTATGATTACAAAAAATCCACAGATTACTTTATTTAATATTGAAGAAATCAACAAGTTTATCGAGGAAAAGCAACAGCATTCTTTGGTTCTGCAAAAAGATATTCAAGAGCATTTAGAAAAGTTAGTCAAAAAACATGTTGTTCGTTATTTGGAAAAGAAAAAGAGACTATATGTATGCGCTTAATTTTTCTTTTTTGCTTCTTTTGGACGACGTTTTTATCAGCTGATGAATTTGATTTTTTTCCAGAAAAAGGAGACATTACCCTAATTCCGTCGGGACAGGTTTTTCACGGAAGGTATGTTGAAACTGGAGATACTATCGAAGTTGATGGAATTATCGATGGCGATGCGTATTTAGTAGGGACTCAAATTATTATAGACGGCGAAATTCGTGGAAATCTTTATGCGGCAGGAGCCGTTGTTGTGGTGAACGGGAAGATTACTGGGAATAGTAAAATTTTAGCCGGTCAGGTTTCCATAGAAGGAGAAATTTTTGGAGACTCTGCTATTTTTGGCGTGAATATTAATTTTCCTTCTAAGGGTTGTCTTTTAGGCAACTTATTTTTGCTTGCAGGATACTGCGATATAGAAAATACGATAGAAGGAAATGTTTTAGCTTTAGCTGGTGGACTTAAGTTATCAGGCACAATGAAGAAAGATTTGCAAACGTTTGTTGGAAGACTTCGATTGATGGGGACCGCAGAAATTGATGGAAATCTTACCTATAGGAGTTCTTATCCTCTGACAAGGGATCCTGGAGCTAAAGTATTAGGCGAAATTGTCTATAAGACTTCTTTTTTTAGAGATGTAGTCGATATGCCCATTTTAAGTGGCGTGGTTATAGGCTCTAGAGTTGCTTCTTTTTTAATGAATTTTCTTTATACATTTGGTGTTGGTGCTATTTTAATTCGATTTTTCCCAAAAAAGATAGAAAGTGCCTTAAGGGTTTTACGTAAGACTCCTTGGAAATCTTTTTTTGTCGGTGTTTTAATCTTAATTTTATTGCCCATATCTTCTTTTTTTCTTTTGATTACAGTAATTGGTACCCCGTTTGCTCTCACGTTAATGGCCTTAAATATTATTAGCTTTTACACGGTTAAAATTTTTTCCATCCTTTGGCTTTCGAATGCTTTATTTGAATCTATTGGCTGGAAGAAAAATAAGGTTTTGACTTTGTTTTTAGGCCAGTTGTTATATTATTCTCTTTGTTATATTCCTTTTGTTGGATGGTTTATTTCTTTGTTTGCTATGCTTTTTGGTCTTGGCTCATCTATTCTTGGACAATTTAAAAAAGATTCATAAAATTTTCATGAGAAATTACATGGTTTTTCAAAAAACGAAAGATTGGATCAGGTTCTTATTTAAACAACCCCATAAAGAACAAGTAGACTCTTCTTCTTTGAGCGAATTACGTTCTTTGTCGTCTATGCCTATCTCTGATTTGTTTAGAACTTTAAAGACCTCAGAGGAGGGCTTGCACGAAGGGAATGTACGGGCTAAGCTAGATGCATTTGGACTTAACAGAGTGGCTCATGAGAAAACTATTTCTTGGTATTCACTTTTTTTAGGATGTTTTAATAATCCTTTTGTCATTTTATTGATTGTATTAGCGGTGGTGTCCTTTTTTTTAGCTCAAAAAGATGCTGTAATTATTATGGGAGTTATGGTTTTTCTCGGTATTTTTATGCGATTTATTCAAGAGTATCGCTCTAATTTGGCCGCAGAGAAGCTAAAGAGTTTAGTAAGTGTAAAAGCAACGGTACAAAGAATAAAAAGGCAACAGTCGGTTATTCATGATATAGATGTTAAATATTTAGTCCCTGGTGACATTATTCATCTTTCTGTTGGGGATTTTATCCCGGCCGATGTGAGATTGCTAAGTTCCAAAGGGCTTTATGTAAGTCAAGGAATTCTAACAGGCGAGTCTTTACCTGTAGAAAAAGAGGCCTTAATTGCTCCTATAGAAGACAGAAATCCTCTCGAAATGCGCCATCTTTGTTTTATGGGGACAAATGTTTTAAATGGTACTGCAATAGCAGTCGTTCTTCATACTGGAACTAAAACTTATTTTGGTTCTATGGCAAAAATAATCGAAGCGAAAAGACCTTTGACTAATTTTGATGAAGGAATTAACAAAGTTAGCTGGCTTTTAATTCGTTTTATTATAGTGATCGTTCCTGTTGTTTTTTTACTTAATTCTTTGACTAAAGGAAACCTTTTAGAGGCTTTTCTTTTTTCTCTTTCTGTAGCAGTTGGATTGACACCAGAGATGCTCCCAATGATTGTTACCTCTAACCTAGCCAGAGGAGCTCTTAGTATGGCAAAGCATAAGGTCATTGTAAAAAAGTTGAACGCGATTCAGAATTTTGGCGCTATGAATATTCTTTGTACAGATAAAACAGGAACCCTTACGCAGGATCGGATTATCCTTGAGAAGTATTTAAATGCGGATGGAGCTGAAAATGAGAAGGTTCTTACTTACGGATACTTGAATAGCTATTACCAAACAGGGTTAAAGAATCTATTGGACGTTGCTGTTTTGGAGCATAAACACCTAGAAAAAGACTTTAACTTGCACGAAATTTTCAAGAAGATAGACGAAATCCCTTTTGATTTTACAAGGCGACGAATGTCTGTAGTGTTAGAAAAAGACATGAGAGAGACTCTCTTGATTTGTAAAGGAGCTTTTGATGAGGTGCTATCTATTTGCAATCGGGTTCAAACACAACAAGGTCTTTTAGATTTAACTGAGGAACTAAGAACCCATTTAAAAGAAAAAGAAAAGGATTTAAATAAAGATGGACTGCGTGTTTTAGCCATTGCATTCAAGGAAGCTGTTAAGGAAGATAAAAAAGAATATACGGTCAACGATGAAGATAGCCTAACATTTTTAGGGTATTTAGCTTTCTTAGACCCTCCTAAGCAGTCTACAGCAAAAGCTTTATCTCTTTTAAAAGAGTACGGCGTTTCGGTCAAGGTTTTAACAGGAGATAACGAGGTTGTAACGCAAAGGATTTGTCATTTAGTAAACCTTGAGGTTCAGGGTATTTTAACCGGATCTCAGGTAGATAGTATGGACGAGAATATACTTCGTTCGAAGGTTGATAGGATTACCATTTTTGCAAAATTAAACCCTTTACAAAAGAGTCGTGTTATCAGGGCTCTTAAAGCAAATGGTCATGTGGTTGGATATTTGGGAGATGGGATTAACGATGCTCCTGCCTTAAGAGAAGCTGATATAGGTATTTCTGTAGATACAGCAGTGGATATTGCTAAAGAATCAGCTGATATTATTATGCTTGAAAAGAGCCTGCTTTTTCTTGGTGATGGGGTTCTTGAGGGACGTAAAACATTTGGAAACATCATTAAATACATAAAAATGGCTACAAGTTCTAACTTTGGGAATGTATTTAGTGTTTTAGGTGCCAGTGTCCTATTTCCCTTTTTACCTATGCTGCCAGTTCAGTTGCTTACGCAAAATTTACTCTATGATTTTTCTCAAATGGCGATACCTTTTGATCATGTCGATAAGGAGTTTTTAGTAAAACCTCGTAAATGGGAAGCTGGTCGAATAGCTAAGTTCATGTTTTTTATAGGCCCGATTAGTTCTTTATTTGATTATGTTACTTTTGCTGTTCTATGGTTTGTTTTTAAAGCAAACTCTATAGAGTTACAGGCTTTTTTTCAATCAGGGTGGTTTATTGAAGGGGTTCTTTCTCAGGTGTTGATTGTACATATGCTCAGAACAAGAAAAATTCCTTTTATACAAAGTATAGCGTCGATCCCTTTGCTTGTCACTACGTTGCTTGTAATGGGAATAGGGGTTTTTATTCCCTATTCCTCAATAGGCCGGAGCATTGGATTAGTCCCTCTTCCCGTATCGTACTTTTACTTTCTTAGCGGCATCTTGTTTTTATATTGCACACTTACGCAATTTGTTAAGTCGTGGTTTGTTAAGCGGTTTAATTTTTTTTAGGATACCGCGTCATTTATTCTACGTTTTTTATTAGAGGATTTAATCTGTGTTAAATATTCCAGTTTTTCTAGCAAAAGAAAAATCCCAGTGTTATGCATTTTTATTGTTAATGTTTCTTCATCTAATTCAAAAGTGTCTGTAGAGGATAGAAATTCAGTAAGTGCATTGTAAAATTTTCGTGCATTTCGTTGACTTTCTAAGTCAGGAGAGTTAATTAGACTAAGCGTTTGATTTACTTTTGTTTGTAATGTTTCTATCAGCTGCGGAATGAAGTGTTCAGCAACTTTTTCTAAAATATCTTGTTTTGTTTTTTCTTGAAGACCAATGTCTATACAGTCGCCATTCATGTCTAGAATAGTGCTATGATTTAGAAAAAGGTCTGCTTTTAGCAGGTTTTTTAAGTAGATACTTTGGTGAGGAAGTTGGTTAAATGCTCCTTCATTGTCTGGTATAAGGCTTCTTAGCAGAGGCCCGTCTTGTTCAAGAAGGTCTGTGATTGTAAGTATGTTTTCTTCGATTACCGACGAGACAAAAGTAGAGATGCTATCAAAGCTTGTTTCCTCTCTATTCCAGGTATCAACTGATACCGTATCTTCAGAGACTTCCATCGCTTGTTCTTGGAGTGGTTTTATTACCGTTGGAAGAGCTGTGTTTTTTAGTAAAACTTTATATACTTTAAGGATGCCTTCACTTTGTCCAGATAGGCAATTCTCAATGGAATGGGCAAGTCCACAAAGTGCGCGTTCTTGCTCTGAAAAAATATCCCCAGGATTTAGGGTAGTTGGTTTTGTTAAAATATTGTTTAAAATTGCATATAAAGCAATTAGATGAATGGGAGCTTTAGCCTCAGGGTTAGACGAGGAATAATTCATCCAGTAGGAAATAGACAGTCTTTCATCTGTGCAGGTTCTTTCGAGGGATGCGAAAATTGATTGCGCTGTAGGATTTTCGTCTATGGATTCATTTTGTTTACGATATCCTAATAATTCAGAACTGACAGTTTCTTGTTCGCGTTTAGAAAGGGCATTTATCCTTTCTCTGAAATTATTAAATAGTTTTCTAAAAGTTTTAGAAGAAATGTGAGAGTTATTTTGTTGCAATTGAGAAATGCTTATAAAATTTTTAGGGTTTACTACTCCAAGTATTTTTTCAAAATCAACGTCAATTTCGATGCTGTTTAAGGAAAAGTGAAGTCTACGAAGATCAACTTTTTCAGCTTTTTTTTCTAATAATTTTTTATGTATAAAGTAGTGGTTTTTCTTTGCTCGGAGCCCCTCTCCGATTATACCTATGATGGCAAACGCTTCAAGAGTTACTGGATGATCTTCTGAAAGTTTGAAAATTTCATAATTCATAAAAATAAAATCTAGTATGTGCGCGATGAACCCTTTGGGGCAACCGAGTTCTCTGAGTATTCCTATTGGATTTTTAAGAATTTTTAAAATTGCATTTAAAAGATCTTCCTCGGTAATTGTTTTAAGGGGGATTGGTGGTTGACTTTTCTTTAACATTGTAAATAATACCAAGAGTGTTGGATAGGTATCCTGGTCCATCTTTTTTACAAACTCAATTAAATTAGGAGCTATTATTTCAACCACGAATATAAAGAAAAGATCAGCCGTAAATTTTTTGTTATTAGCAAGATGAGAGGAAAAAAGCTCACTTTCTAAAAAAGAATCCACAATACTGCTTAGGCTTTTTTCGTTTTCTAAAACAGAATGTAAAAATACGATCAGATCGATTGTCGCGTTCATTTTGGGGTAAAATGCGCTTATTTTACGAATTTCTTTAATGATAATTTCATTTGATTGGGGAGAGATTTTTTTAATAGTATTGATTAGTTTAATTATAAATGCTGGGGTAGTTTCTCTTTCGCTAATTTTCAAGTAAAATTTCACAAGGTCTGTTATATTTAATAAGTGTTCACGAGGAATGCTCTTAAGAGTTTTTTCAATGAAGTTTATTTCAGGGTTAAGCGGAGCTGTTGGGTTATTAAATAGTAGGAGATATAGAGATAATGCTTTTATCGCTAAGTCGTCATTTGGGCTTAGCGTACCTATATTAGGATTTTCAATAATAAATTTTCCTGCCGCTAGTTTTTCAAGATTTGTTATTTCCAGATTTAAAGGATTAGATACGATCTCTTCCATGAAAATGTTTAATTTTTCTAGTGATAAAGGTGTGGGATTTTTTTCAAGAGGAGAAGAATCGGTCTGTAAGCTTGCAAACGATGCTTCGTGGGCTCTAGACGGGGTAGATCTGATGGTTTTATCAGAAAAAGAGTTAATAATAATTAAGAGGTTGAAAATGGAATCTTTATTTATTGTGCCGATTCCTGCATATAATAGGGGGTGTTTTATTTTAATAGCTTCTTTTACGATTAAGTTAGCAATTTCTTTACCTTCTGTAGACTGAGATATTGCTTTTATAGATCTAACGATAGATTTTTTTTCTTCGTTGTTGCATGGGATTGTATAAAGAGCTTTTACTATGTAGTGTTTATTTGTTACTGTCGAATTGTATAGTGAAAGGAGAGATTCTATATTTTTTTGTTGATCTATTGGTACTTGTGATAAAGAGATTAGTAATTTTTCTATCGCATCGTTATCTATTTTAGAATTTAACAATCCTTTGATTGCCTGGGATGTTGGGGCTCTTAATCCAATTGGAATTTCGAGTAAGGCTTCTAAAATTTCAGGGATTCTGTTGGCGCTGATTTTTTTTTCTCGAAAAACTAGAAGACTCGTTTTAAGTTCATCGATTTCGTCTAAGGGAATTGTGTGAAGCAGATTTAGTAGCTTAATAGCTTTTTTGTATTCTAGTGGAGACTTTTCACTTATTTCATTTATCAACTGACAAATTGCATGTCGCTTTTCTTGAGGAATTTTTTTTAGGAGATCTAAGATTTCTAATATGGAATTGATTCGCATTCTAGGATGTATAATTGAAAGCAGTTGATTAGAGATCTCGGGGATACTTGATATTTTTTCATCAGTTAAAGAGAGAATTAATTCAATTGGATTGTCATAATAATTAAAGCTATGTAGATTCCCTAGTATTTTTTGAGAAGCTTGTACAATTTGTTCTCTTGTGATTTGTTCTTGAATTTTTGGATTTGAAATTGTTGGAAAACAATGGATAGAATGTTTTTTTTGAAAAAAATCAACTAAATTTTGTATTGTTTTGAGGCCAATAGCCAAGGAGTCTGTTCTTGCTGATTGTTCAATTTGCGAAATTCTAGAGGCAAGTAGTACGATTTCTATTTGGCTTTGATGGTTGTCTGATGGAACGCTTCCGGTTTTTGGTATTTCATTAAACGTCTGGCGAACTAGCGATTCTATCTCAGGTATTTTATCGACTACTGTTCCGGATCCTAGGAGTCTATCAAGTTCTTTGTGGGTATTAAAAGTAATTGTTGGAATAGATAAAGAAATCATTATTTTCAGCCTCTACAGTTAATTAAATTAACTATTTTACTTTATTTGTAATTATAATTCAATTACATATTTATGATTATTTTTATTCTATTTGTGTTTTTAAACGTTTTTAAATAAGGGTTTTTTAAACTAAATTCTTGGCTGGTCGATTTAAGAATGCTTTTATCGAGCAAAGAAATTCTTGTTTTTTTCTAAGAAAGCTTCTTTCCAGTGATAAAGATCTAAAATTCCTTCTGTACTTTTTCCAAGAAGAAAGTAGGCGGCAAAAAGTGCTTCGACGGAGGCTAGTCCTCTTTCTGGGTCTAAACAGTCGTCTTGTTTTCTTGGATAAGCCGTTCTAAGTTCTTTGGGAAGACTTCTTTTTTCAAAAAGATGAGGCTTTGAAAGCTGATTGTACATTACGTTGCTGTATTTCCAGGTCCCGTCAATTAAAAATAAATTATATGAGGAGTCTTCTTTTGTGATGACTGGGGCATCGAGAGTAAGCAGTATTGTATTTTCTAAAACAGGCAAGGAGTCTTTGGGGTAGGTATAAAATACCATGTCTTCTCTAGGTTCTAGCCCTCGTAAGCTGCATTTATTAAGGTTTTCTCTTCTATGTCTTAAAATAATTGTTTTAGTTTCTTTTTCCATTATGTTGGGTCCACTGTTTGGTAAGAAGTGATTTTCAGAAGTTCTTTGGGGATTTCAAAAAGAAAACGAGAGGGGGTTGTCTTGATTTTTTGCCCCATTTTTTTTCTTTCCTTGGCCATACTTAGTGTTAAATGTTTTTTTGCTCTTGTCATAGCGACATACATGAGTCTTCTTTCTTCTTCCACTCCAGTTTGGGTTACGCTTTTTTCGTGAGGCATGATATGGTCTTCCAAGCAAACAAGGAAGCAGACTGCAAATTCTAGGCCTTTAGCGCTGTGGATTGTCATTAAGTGTACTTTATCTTCTGTTTCTTCTTTAGTTGCTTTAAGAGAAGGAGAGGCTTGTAATAAAGTAGTAGCTAGGAAATCCTGAAGAGACGCTTGTTCTCCACTTTCCTTTTTTTGTTCCTCGTATTTAGATAAAGTTTCAATACAGCTTTGGACGTTTTCCCATTTGAAATCACGCATTTTTTCACTTTTGGCTTCTTCCTGGATTGCTTTACGGTAGTTGATTTCTTCAACAAATTCTTCAAGGCAGGAGTGTAGTGAGCTTTCTTTAAAGCTTTTTTGCGCTTTTTCTATAAGGATTTTAAAACTTTTGATCCCATTGAGTCCTTTTGGGGTGATTTTTTCATATACGTCGTGTTTATGTGGAGTCTCTGATGAGGATATAAGATCCCATAATGGAATATTTTGAGAGCGGTTGTATTGGGTGAGTAAGTCTAGGCATTTATCCGAAATCCCGCGCCTTGGGACGTTTAAAATTCGTAAAAGAGCTTCTTCATCTTTCGGATTTTCAATGACTCTTAAATACGCTAGTAAATCTTTGATTTCGGCTCTTTCATAAAATTCAGTCCCTCCGAAAACTACATAAGGGATTCCTCTTTTCCATTTGCCATCATCTTCCCATGCTGTTTGGCTTAAAGTTGTTTCAAATACAGTGGAAAGCGCATTCGATCTATATAAAATAGCCATATCTTTCCATTGAAAATTTTTATGTTTTTTATACCACACAATTTTTTGACAGATTGCTTGGGCTTCTTCTATTTCGTTAGGGGCATGAAATAAAGTGATGGGATCCCCTTCCGTTTTACTGCTCCAAAGTTCTTTGCGATAGCGTTCTGTGTTGTTTGCTATGACGTGGTTGGCTGCTTTTAAAATTTCAGGCGTCGATCTGTAATTTTGTTCTAGTTTAATACTTACATCGGAGGGGAAGTTGAGGATGTGTTTAATTTCTGCACCTCTCCACCCGTAAATAGATTGATCGTCGTCGCCGACAACGCATAGGTTATTGTATTTGTTAGAAAGAAGTTTAGCTAGTTTGTATTGAATCGGATTGGTGTCTTGGTATTCATCGATCATAATGTATCGGTATTTTTCCTGGAATCTTTCTAGTACTTCGGGATGTTTTTCAAAAAGTTCTACCGTTAGAGTTAGGAGGCTATCGAAGTCTACTGCGTTATAGGATCTCATGCATAAGTTTAGTCTCTCTAGAAGGTCTTTGCTGAAGTTCGCATGCCAGCTAGGGGATGAGTTATCCTCTTCTTCTATTTGACTATCCCCTCTATTTTTAGAGGCGGCTATTTTGTTTAAGGTTTCTTGTAAGGAGGGTAATTCTCCGTCGTGTTCTAGAGAATGTCTAACGATGAGATTTAGAATTCTTTTTACGTCTTTTTCGTCGTAGAGGCTAAATTCAGTAGTGAACCCTAGATGGTGTATTTCTTTTCTAAGCACTTGCATGCAAAAGCTGTGAAAGGTGCAAAGTGTGATTTGTTTTGCATTTTTGCTTCCAATTAGTTTTCCTACTCTTACACGCATTTCTTCTGCAGCTTTGTTGGTAAAAGTCAGGCCTAAAATATTACTAGCTGGTACGTTTTGATCTAGAATAAGGTGTGCGATTCGACAGGAAAGCACGCTTGTTTTTCCGCTCCCTGCTCCCGCTAGTACTAAAATGCGTCCTTTTGTAGTGAGGGCCGCTTTTTTTTGCTCGGGATTTAGGTGAGAGAGCATTAGTTCACCTTAGTACATATGGTTTGGATTAGTGTTTTAAAGTCTTCTAGGACTTGTTGTTTAAGAAGAACGTTTCTGGGGAGTCTAGGCGATACGTTGATTTGCGTTCCTTCTGGGATCGTGTCATAAATTTCTCTAAAGACTTCTCTTACGATCCTTTTGAACCTGTTCCTATCGTGAGCTTTTCCGTATTTTTTTGAAACGGTTAAGCCTAATCTAGATGGGGGTTTTGCTTTGTAATACTGAAGGAAGAGCACCTTGCCTGCAAGGCGCGCTCCTTCAGAATTAGCTTTCTGAAAATATTTCTTCGAAAGAATTCGAAGCGTCTTAGGGAAGCATAGCCCTATGCGGTAGTGAGTCGTCTTCTGCCCTGAGCTCTTCTGCGGTTGACGATCTGTCGTCCTTTGGCTGTTTTCATTCTCTTGCGGAATCCACATGCTTTTTGACGCTTAATTTTACTGGGTTGATAAGTTCGTTTCATCCTATTGACAGCGCGGAAGCCTCGTCTTTATAAAGACGGGGAGGAAGCGCTGCTCCTTTGTTAATTGTTAAATGGCTTTCGTGGGAGTTAGATCCTTTGCAAGCTTTTTAAAAAATTGAACTTATCCTACATGAAATGCAACTTATCTAGCAAGAATAAACTCAATACTTGCCAAGAAATCGTCCGAAGATTATAACTATTCGTAACTTTTGCCTTATGCCTGCTGTATGCAGCTCGCTTTAGGTTATATGAGAATTTTTAATAACACAACCTTAAGGAGCAGTTTTTTCTTTGAATAGCCAAGGAAAGCACTGTCAAAAATTATGAAAGTTAAAGCTTCTATTAAAGCAGACCCGTCCAAAGGAGACAAGATTGTCAGACGCAGAGGTCGGGTATATGTTATCAATAAAACAGATCCAAATCGCAAGCAAAGACAAAAAGGTCCAGCTCGCAAAAAGTAACGAGAGATTATAGTTGTATGGCAAGAACATCTTCAATTGCAAAACAGAAAAAAAGAGAAAGAATGGTTGCCCTAAAGTGGGATAAAAGGCAACAGCTTAAAAAAGTTATTTTAAGCCCTGCGACGAGCGAAGAAGAGCGTTTTGACGCTATCAACGCTCTAAATAAACTTCCGAAAAATTCTTCACCTACACGTCTGCGCAATCGTTGCCAGATTACGGGAAGAGCTAGAGGTTTTCTTCGTAAATACAAACTTTCTCGTTTGTGTTTTAGAGAAATGGCTAACATGGGACTTATCCCAGGTGTTGTCAAATCTAGCTGGTAAGCTTCTTTTAAAGGCCTCTTAAAAAAAGAGGTCTTTAAATTTTCATTTTTTATATTCTAATAGCATTCAAATTTTTCTTTTTTTTTATCCATTTTCATAATTTCTCAATACTTCATTTTTTAAATTAAGAATCGAATCTTGAGCGGAGAATCTTATAAATCAAGCTTATATGCATAGAGATCTCTATCCGAAAGTTCGATCAAAAGAGTGCTTACTCATTCAGCGATTAGAGTAAATAGTGTAGTATGAGAACTTGTTAATCGATCTGGAAAATCTTTTAAAGTATCTTTAAATAAAGTAAAAAATAAGATGTTTTTATAGAAAAAATTAAAGATCTAATTTTTTAAGAAGTTTTTACTTGGAATCTCAGGAAAATTAAAAGGGAAAGAAATAAGAAGAGAGAGCTCTTTTTAAAAGAGCTCTCGGGTTAGCTATCTATTGTTCTGAAGAGATAGATGTAAAGGAACTAAGTTTGCGAATTTCTTCTTTGTCACAAGATGTATATGTGAACGATCTTTTAGATGAAATTCCTTCTACTAGCACCGCGAGTCTTCTATGGTTATCCTTAGAAAAAAAATCGTGGACATCCTTTAAAAAAGTTTCGTAAGTCAACTCGTTGATTGCTTGAACCTGCTCTTTTTGCCAAGAAAAATCTCCTTTTTTTTCAAAGGCTAGCGTGTTTAATAAGTTCGCCATGCCATAAAGATTTTCTGGAGGCCTTTCTATGGAAGCAATTTCTACTTCTTTCATATGCTCAAAACGCTCTTTAGGAACAAAATCCATAAGCCTTTTATTAAAATCTTCAATGAAAAGTTCGAAGCGGTTTAGTAGGTCTTCTGGAACGTGGGAGCTTGATTGCACTATAAAGGTTTGGAATAATTCTCCCGATACTTCAGAAGCCCAAGACTTAGCAATATAGCCTGTTTGTTGTTTTGTTCTTAAGGTGTCAAAAAAGGCTTCAGATAACGCTTTAGATGATAGTTGCTGAGCAGCTTCTTTGGCAAAAGAAAAAGAACCTTGTTCTACTACAAGAAGAGCTCCATTGCCTTGTCGATCTGTTTTTTGTGTAATCTTAAAAGGGCCTCCTTGGCTTGGTAGGATCAGTAGCTCTTCTTGTTTGGGATTTTCGTATTCGCTAGAGGAAGCGAAAATTTCTTGCAGGTTATCCAAAAAAGAAGCGACGTTTTCTTTTGTAAGATTTCCGTAAATCATGCCTTCTACGTAAATAGAGTTAAGCCATGTGTTAGAAAAGTTTGAGAATTCTTCAAAAGAAAGAGCTTGTAATGCTTCTAGTTTGTCTTCTGGGGAGGGGGCATTGTTTAAAAGAATACTACTCATAGTATACATTGCTTGTTTTGCGGGCAGTTCTAGCGCGCTATTTGCGTAGTTGCTTAGCAATGAGGCCTTGTAGGTGAGAAAGCGTTCTTCGCTGCATTGGATATTTTTTAAAGCTGCTAAAACAGTCAAAGCTACATCTGGAGCTCGTTGACTAAATCCTGATATAGATAGAGAAAGCCCCATTTCTTTTGTTGAGCAGCTTATGTTTAATCCAGCTTGCGAAGCGAAAAAAAGCGTAGGGGAGAGGTCCTCGTCAAGAACTTTACACAATAAATCTTTTGTTATTGCAGCCTTAGCCGATCCATTTAAAACCGGAGTCTTTATCGAAAAAATTAAAGAGGCTTCGGGTACTTGATATTTGTTATCTTTGGCAAAGTATATATCATACTTGCTTTTGTGGAGGATTCTTGTTGGTGTAGGGTATGTTGATAGGTCGTTTTCGTCTTGAACCAAAGTAAGGGAATCGGGGATGAAAGGATTAGCTGGTGTAATACCCATTTGTAGGTAGGGAGAGGCTTGTTGCCAAGCTGCTATTTTCGCTGGGGGGATGCTTTTGATAGTATAAGGAACATCCATCCATTTTTCTCTAAGAGTTGTGCTGACTCCTGTTTGTAGGGGATTAGCTAGGATAAAATATGTGGCAGATTCTGGCGTAAAGCTGCAAAGTAGATCATGAAATGCCTGTGGATTAAACTCAGAGGGCACCTCTGTTTTTTCAGGAAAAGAGCTTATGTTTTCATCGACTATGTTATACGCTATATCCGTAATCCAAGAAAAAGGTTCCTGGCGAATTTGGTACTGATAGTTGATTTCAGCCATTGTTTTAATTTCTTGAAAAAGAGATATAGGCACACCGTTTTGTTTTAGCCTTGCAAGTGTTTGAAAACAACGAAGAATGGCTGTGTCTACCTGTGAAAGTCCTTTGTCAGTTAATTTAATATTTATCGTAAAAAGTATGTTATCCCTACTGAAGCGGTCGACTGTGACTTGTATATCTTCAGCTAGCTGTTCTTTTTTAAGCTCTTTAACTAAGCTATTTTCAGATGCCTCTGTAAGCATATAAGAGAGTAATTCTACTGTCCATTTTTCATTGACGGAAGTAAAGGCTTTTGGAAGTTCCCAAATGATAGAAAGTAGTTTTATGTCTTGAATTGGGGATACGTAAACAAAGTGCCCTTTTTGTTTTTCGGACAACATTGGCTCATAAGGAATTGAAAGCTCTTTTTCTTCTTGAACAGGAACGGCAGAGAAGTCTTTATTTGCTAGTTGTATCATTTCTTCTAGTGGAAGTGATGATAACATGACTAAATGTGTTTTATTGGCACCATAGTGCGTTTTAAACCAGTCTTTTAAAGCCTCTTGGGGAATTCCTGAAAGAGTATTCGCGTTACCTGTGCCAAATTTTGTATGAGGATGATTTTCTGTTCCTGTTTCTTTTAAAACCATATATTGTCTCCAAAAATCGTTTTCTAGGTTTTTAGAGTTTTCTTGGTCAACGGCATGAAGTTCTCTATTAATAGAGGAAGGATTAAAAAGAGGGTCAATGAAAAAATGACTAAAACGATCTAAGGCGCCGGTAAAAGCAGCGTTGTTGATAGAGAACATATAAACAGTTCGATCGGATGCGGTAAAAGCATTTACCGTTCCTCCATTGTCTTGAATATATCTCATATATTCTGCTTCGTCAGGGTAGGCTTTGCTGCCCATAAATAGCATGTGTTCTAAGAAATGAGCCATTCCTGGGTAGGAAGAGGGATCTTGCCATGATCCGGCTTCAATAGAGACTGCCGCCGCGGATTGGTCGATTTCAGGGTCAGATACTAAGTAGGCTTCCAACCCGTTTTTTAGCCGGATTTTAGCTGTTTTACGATCTTTAAGAGAGGGGGTCAGAATGGAGTAAGAGCTCTCATTTTTAATTAAGGTGTAGTTTGCTTCATTGGAAGGCGTTTGGCTATTTGCTCCAAATAAAGAAGATAAAGATAAAGTCGCTAATAATATGATATATTTTTTATATTTCATTTTTTATGACAGCATGAATTCTGTGCTTTTTAGGCTTGAGAAATGCCGCTCCCTGGGGGTTAAATTTTAAGTGCAATATAACACTTAAAATCGCTAGGCAGCAAGAAAATTTATCTTGGATCAAGAAATGTTTTTAGGCTTTAGGAAACTGGTCGTGAGCTTTTTTTATAGCTTGCCAAATGAAATCAGCTCGAAGTTCTCTTTTTTTTCGTTTATCCAGTTCTTCGGCTCCTGGAAATGAATCCATTTCTATGCAAGGGCCAATCCAAAGGTGAATAGGGCCTTCTCCGGCTTTTCGTATTTCGCCAAGTTCTGTTTGAATTGAATCCGGGGGGGGGAGAATGTGATAAGTCGAAAGTGCCATAGGATAAAATGAAGTCGGCTTAGAGGCTTTTTTAGCCATAAGGTTAAACATTTCGATACTTTGAGGGTCTAGGGGAGCTACCTGCACGATGCCGTTTGCATTTTTACGATCTCTCCCTCCGCTAGGAGCTACATATATGGCGTGTCCGCCTTCACTAAGGAGCTCACTCATGAGTTCCATGGTTTTTTTATTATGTGCTTGTTTTTGTGTTTTAAGTTCTGGGGGTTGATCTATATATCTTTTAGAGTATATACAAAGAAGGTTTCTTCCCATGCTAAACGGAATCGCTAACGGGTCAGTAATGACCCGATCTCCTGCTACAGAAATCATTTCTTCCGCGAGGTGGGGATAGTTTTTTTCTAGAAGAATACTTAAAGCTTGTGGATCAGGCTCGATTTGATGATTCGCTAAAAAAATTACATTTTCTTTTTGATTTAGTTTTTGTTGAATTTCATCTAAATAATTTTCTCCTTGAATCGTGGAATTTGGGAGATCTATCAGGGGACGTAAAAAATCAAGTCCGAATTGGTAGTAATTAAAAGGAGATAGAATCCGTTTATGATAGGGTTCAAACGTGTATGGACTGAGAATTTGTTCTTGTAGTTTTTCTATGAAATCAAGAAGGAATTTTTCATAAGGTTGCGTGTCTTGGAATTTTTTTTCTAAAACTTTTTTGTAACCATGATAAAATTCCAAGAAAAGTTTTTTTTGTTTTTCGGGAAGATCTTTTCTGTCCAAATGCTTTTCTTGGTTTTTTATTTTATCCATAGGTGGTCTCTTTAAACTTCTATTTTTTTTCCGTTGGGGGCTGTGTAGAATTCATAATCGTTTAAATGCAGGTTGTCATTCACTCTAAATTTTAAAGAGCTGTTGCTTTTTTCTGCTAACTTACGCAAGAAGTCTTTGTCTTGGTGGTTCAGATAGTGATCTAGGTCTGGGTGAGAAACAAGTTCTAGTGTTGGATGCTCTTGTTGAGAGAGGATTTTTTTGAGAGCTCTTTCAATTTCTATTGAAGAACTTTCATGCGTTTTAATATTGCCGCTTCCAGAGCAGTAGGGGCAGGCAGTAAATAAAGTTTGCATCAGAGATTCTCTACTTCGTTGTCTTGTCATTTCAACTAGACCGAATTCACTCATACCTAAAATGGTACATTTTGCGGAGTCATCTTTCATGGCGTCTTTTAAGCGGTCTAAGACTCGCCTTTGGTTTTTTCTAAAGCGCATATCTATAAAGTCACATATAACCAGTCCGCCTAGGTTTCTAAGGCGTAGCTGTCTTGCAATTTCATCAGCCGCTTCCATGTTGATTCTAACTAGAGTTTCTTCTACGTCAGAACCCGATTGTAAATTGCCTCTTCCGGAATTCACGTCGATTGTATACATAGCTTCTGTTTTATCAAAAAAAAGATAGCTGCCACTAGGCATCCATATTTTTCTTTTTAGAGCTTTGTCAATTTCTCTTTCGACATTGAAGCGCTCAAACATAGGCGTTTTATCTCTATACATCTCAATTTTTAACGGGTGCTCGCTGTTATATTTAAGATGGAGTCTTTTACAATGTTGGTATGTGTTGTAGTCATCTACAAGAAGTCTTTCAAATTTTTTGTCGACAGCGGTTAAGACAGCTTTTTTTATAAGATCAGATTCTTCATAAAGGCAGCAGGGTTTGGTGGCTTTATGAAAGTTTTCAACGATCTCTTGCCAATTTTGGAGAAGATCAGTAGCTTCTTCTACAAGCATTTCTGTTGAAGCATTTACACTCGCTGTTCGACAGATGAGTCCCATGTCTTTTGGCATTTCAAAAGCTCTTATTAATTTCTTTAGCCTGTCTCGAGCAGAGGGGTCTTCTATTTTTCTGGAAACACCTCTATGAGGTGCATTCGGCAGAAGAACGAGATATCTTCCAGCGATTGATATGTTAGATGTTAGTCTGGCACCTTTTGTTCCAATAGGTTCCTTGATTACTTGAACGAAAACAGGTTGATCCATTTTCATCAGTTTAGTGATGTCGGCTTCCTTCGTGTTT
Source organism: uncultured bacterium (assembly GCA_964455905.1). Lineage (GTDB taxonomy): Bacteria > Chlamydiota > Chlamydiia > Chlamydiales > Rhabdochlamydiaceae > CAIJXB01. The sequence continues at coordinate 156,360 of CAYVYN010000005.1, read as the reverse complement.
TTAGATTCAGCAGAAGATAGATCGTTCTCCCATTCAAAATCCATTTCAAATCGTTCTTGGAATTTTTGTGTGTTTTCAATGATATCTGAAATGTGTATAAAACCATTTTCGCCTTCATTAATATCAATAAAAGCGGATTGGATGTTGTGTAAAATGTTTGTTACTTTACCGCGGTAAATATTTCCTGCTAGTTGTCTGTTTTTTTTGCGTTCCACGACGAGGTCTTGGAGAATGCCATTTTTTAAAACAGCGTATCGTGTTTCTTTAGATTCGATATTCAAGAGGATCTCTTGCATAAAGCCGCCCAGGTAGATGATTAGAGTTTTTTTTGTGTACTGACAGTATATTAGGGGAAAAAGCGTTCTTTTTCTATAAAAATCAGCAACTCTTAGGGAGAATCTTCTCAAAGAGGCTGTTGATTTCTTTTTCTATGTTTTCTATGAAATTTTCTTTAGTGAGTTTTATCGCATCACTTATGCTTTTATGGATCGATTGAGGGTTTCCGTTGCCGTGGCATTTTATGACGATTCCTTTCACTCCGCATAAAATAGCTCCAGGATATTGCTTTGGATTGAATTGAGGATGAAGTTTTTTTTGTTCTTCCGATAGTTTGTCCCAGAAAAATGCAGAGAGTCCCTCCGCTGTTTTTAGGAAGATATTTCCGGCAAATCCAGTTGTGACAATTACGTCTACAAGTCCTTTGAAGGCATCGGTTCCTTCAATGTTTCCATAAAAAAATGGGAGATCGGAAGTTTTGTTTAAAGAGGAGAGTGTGTTGTAGGCTTCCTGGAATTCCAGGGGGCCTTTGTGTGATTCTTTTCCAATATTTAACAGTCCTACTATTGGATCTTGTATTCCTCTTGTTTTTTGATAGGCGGTGCCCATGAAGGCAAAGTTTATAAGGCAATTACTGTCACATGAGGTAACAGCTCCGATGTCAAGTATGGCTGTTTGCTTTTGGTTGGAGGTAAATTCTGTTAAAAGGGCTGGATATTTGATGTGAGGAAGAGTTTCTAGGATGATTTTTGCGCCCGCAACAAGAGCTCCCGTGCTTCCAAATGAAATAAACGCATCTACTTTTTTTTCTTCAAGAGCTTGAATTCCTAGTACTAACGAAGAGTTTTTCTTTTTTCGTATCGCAGTGAGTGGATTTTCTTCCATGGTAATCGTATCTGTTGCGATTATGTAAGAAATGTTTGCAATTGAATTTAAAAGAGACTTGTTTTTTTCTTCTGCTATAATAAGAAAAGAGGCGTTTTCTTTGAAAGAACTTATAATAGGAATCGCAGACTCTAAAATGAAATTTGAATCTGCGTCGCTACCTAATAAATCTAAAGCGATTCGAGGTTTTTTGTTACTACTCGCTTGTTGTTGCATTTTGTGTGTGTTCAATGGATTTTCCATCATAAAAACCACAGCTAGGGCAAATGCGATGAGGAAGTCCTGGGTGCTGACAGTTTGAGCACTTTCTTAAATGTTTTGGGGACTTCGCGTGGTGTGCTCGTCTAGAATTTTTTCTAGCGTTTGACATACGGTTACGTGGTACCGGCATAGTTAGATCTCCTTAATAAGTTAGCTAATGTTTATATCTGAAATTCGCTTTTTCTCAAAGAAAAATCGATAAAAATTGCTGTTTTATCAGGAGTTTTAGATATCTTTTTGGACCTTTTAGGTAAGTGTGATAAAAAAAATTTAGGTTCTTTTTTTTGAGTACTTACGTTTTGTTTTTGTAGATGAAATTCGTGATGAGGGTTGCTATTAGAGGGGGAGTTTCTTGCATGGGAAAGTGTCCGGCATTTTTGCAAAGGTTGAGTTGAGCATTTGAATATAGTTTCAGAAAGCTTGTTTGTAAGGCTTCTTCTTGCTCCTCGTAGTCATCTTCTCCAAAAATAAGAAGCATAGGTGTTTTTAGGCCTTTAGCTTCCTTTGTGAAATTTGTTTTCGCAAACATTTCTAGATAAGCCATTCGAGCTTTTGATGTGGAGCAGTTATGCCAGTTTATAACTATTTTTTTTGCTATATATTCTGAATATTTGCGATTTGTCAGTACATGAATGCCCTCGAGTGCGCTACTTTCATTTGAAAGAGCAGCCTCTTGTAGAAAGGATAGGAGCTCCATGCTTTTGGATAATCCACAAGGAGGAATTGGGTTAATTCCAATAAGACTTTTGACTTTTTGTTCATGGGTTATTGCGATTTTTTGTGCGATGAGGGTGGACATGGAGTGGCTTAGGATGTGAAATTGATTCCAATTTAAACCGGAGGTTAATCGTATTGCGTCTTCTACAGCCTCTTGGAGTGTATATTTTCCATTTACCTCTTTGGAATTCCCGTATCCTCTTAAATCCATGAATAAAAAAGTGAATTCATTTGGATCAATAAATGGCAATAGGGGTGCATAGCTGCTATTATCGCAAAACCAGCTATGCATGACTAATACTTTTTGGGGGCCTGATCCGAAAGCGTTATAGGAAATCATTTTTTTCTCCACCTTAGTAAAATGGATCCTATAATAGTGAAAATAAAATGTAAAATTTTATTTAAAAGCGAATTAGGTGTTTTGTGGAAATACTTCTTGAAATTGTTTCCATTCGTTTAAACTTTCATTCCATACGAACGTTTTACCTAAAATAGTCCCGTTTTTCCATTTTTGATAAAAAGCCACAAAACTCATAGGGCCAACTGTTTTGTTTTCACTATCTAGAAAGTACCACAGTTTTTTAGTCGCATCTTTGCTTACTTGAAGGTCAGGAAAGAGTGGGATGTCAATTGTTACAGTTCCGTCTTCTTGGGGTGGTTTGGGTTTGTTTTTGGACTGTCCCATAGTTTTAAGCAATTTTCTCTTGAAAAAATAGCCTATTATCGGAAGGATAAAGAGGAGTATAAGGGTGCAGCTGGGTAGGAAGCAACCTACTGCAAACCAAATTAAAGGATTTCTTCCTTGTTTATTTGCAAAGTAGGCAGAAATTCCACCTATGAGAATTAAGTAGAGAGTTGGCATGGTGCGCTCTTTTGTTGTAAAAATATTTTTAAATCTATTTTTGCAATCTACCTTTTCGTTAAAGGAGACCTTCTGCTACCATTTTAACTTAATAAAGAATTAAAAACGCTAGAAAAAATAAGGGGCTCCAGGCTATGCATAGTCAATTGAAACATATAGATCGTAAAGAAGTTGATTTACCCGACATGGTATTTATTTGGGATATTGAAAGTAGAGTTTTTCAATCTATTACTATTCAGTGTCTTGCAAAAATTGAGGGCGTTGCTCTTTTAGAGGGAAATTTTATTGATCATTTACTTGGTAGAGACGTAAATGAAAGAGTGAAAGGAATTCATGTAGAGCAAGATCAAAAACATCAGACAGTTCAGATAAAAATTGAAATTAATGTTGCTTACGGGGTCGCAATTCCTCAAAAAGCAGAAGAAATTCAAGCTAAAGTAGCTGAAGAAGTGAGCGTCTTGACTGGGTTGCATGTTGGATCTGTTCATGTTGTATTTAAAAATTTAATACAGGAAAGGTCTGTAGTTGTAGAGGAAGAGAAAGAACTTCAATTAGCTAGTCTTTTATGAAAAGTGGACTTTTATCAGCTTTACATTTTTTACTGGCGATCTTATTTGCCTTCGCCAGTATATTTTTCTTGCAAGCAGGGTTGTCTCCGTGGTTAAAGGTGTCTTTTTTCTCTTTTTTTGAAAAGCCAGGTGCTTTTGTGTTTGTTGGATTTATGGGGGTTTTATTTAGTTTACTGCTATTTGTCTCCTTTTATTTTATTCATAGAAAATCATTTTATCGAGTGAGAATGGAAAAAGGAACCTATAGTATAGATGAACTTGTTGCGAGGGAATTTTTAGTGTCTTTTTTTGCTAAGCAGATGCCTGAAGTTTTATTTTCTATTGATGTTTCTTTTTATCGTAAAAAGAAGATGGAGATAGTTGCCTATGTTCCATCTGCTTTACGTAGCGCCTTTTATATTCAATTATCAAAACTTGAAAACTCTTTAGCTAAAGAGCTGGTTGATAAATTGGGCTATAAAGGCGCTTGGCATCTTACTGCTGTTTTTGTTTAGAAATCAACACGAACTCGAGCGGTAAGACCTTGTAAGGATAGGTTGCCTCCTCTTGGTACTCCATTTGTTAAGCTGAATTTGTTTTGATTCCACCAAATTTGCTCTTCCCAACCAGCTTGCATATTTACGTGAAAACGATCTTCAGAAAACCAAGCATCTTTTTTTATGCCAAGGCAGAGTTCTAATACGGGAATAATTGTGTTAAAGTGATTTTTCTTATTGATGCTCGTTATTGCTGCTTCATCTTCAAGCTTGAAGTAGTCTTTTCTGTGGGTGTTAAACTGTCCCCATACGCCGGATAGCGCCAAGTCTCCAATCAAGCTCCAGCTACCAGAAAGATGCCAAGCCGTATTTATCCCTCCACGTCCCCCTACTCCAAAAAAATAACTTTTCAAAGAGTTTTCGTATGGTATTTTATAGGGAGTTGTTGTGGTCAAACGATAGCTGTTTACACCTTTTTGCTGTTGCCAGGTTCCTTTTAGTCCAATAAAAGGACGCAAAGAGAGATATTTGCTGATATATAAGTTGCGACCAAGTTCCCAGTCTAAGCTGTTAAAATGTATTTGCCATATCGTTTGAGCCTGAGAAAAAAAACTACCCTCAGGAACGACTAAAACAGGGGTAAAGGAAGGAAATAGCCCTGTTTCTGCAGAGTTTGTGTGTGTGTTTCCTTTGTTTTTATTACTTTGAAACCAGGTATAGTTAAAGTAAGTATCCCATGCATCGTGATCAAAGTTAAATCCAAGACCTCCACGAAATCCTGATTGATAACGAAAGTTTGTGTTTTTTACACTTCCTTGATGACTTGATGTAATTAGGTCTGTGATATTTCCTGTTACAGCATATTCTAGGTTGTCTTGTTGAGCTGTCCAGTATAGGTAGTCTGCTGTAAGGAAAACATCACATCCATTAATCACTCGAGGGCCTGCGCCAGGAGTTATGTCGGGATAAATACAAGCGTAGTCTGTGAGCTTGCCTTCTGGGATTTGTGTGGAGCCGTCGCTAAAGGCTTTTTGTGTTGTAAAAAGGGAAGCCATACTTAAAATGGATAGCGTAGTTTTGTTTGCCATAAGATCTCCTGTTTTAGGCTGAAAAATAGCTTATAATGCGATGGGGGTTAGAAAAAAGCAATTTTTTTATAGCGTTTTTTTTTGATTTTTATATGTGATCAAAAAAAACATCAAAAGAACATTTGGTGACATTTAATTTGTTTTGATTTAGCATTTAATGCATTTTACTAGATTTTATTGGTGTGTTTAATGTTTTTTATCGGCTCGATTCTAGGTCCTTCAAAAACTATTTCGCAAATAGAGTTGTCTTCTATTTCAGAAAATCGAATTGCGATATATTCTTCGAAGGAAAGCCGTAAAATCATTTGCAGAGCCCAACAGCTCATGGATGCTGTTAGAGCTTCTCTTTTACGTAGAAACACGCAAAACTTTCGATTGGGATGGGTCGGTAGTTCTGTGCTTGATGCTTGTGTAACTCCAGTGCCACATAGCGACATTGATTTAAGTGTTGTTCTTATTAGGAAAGGAGATAAAACCGAAGCTCTTTATGAAATTGAAGATATATTTAAAGACGCAATCAATCATTTGTTAAACACGAAAATATCGGAACCTCTGAATTCGTTTCGTCCACATAAAAAATTTTCGCAGTTTTTAAGCCCAGAGCACTCTATTACAGCATTTTCTTTTAGAGGGGATGTGGGGCAATTACCAATTGAATGTGTTGGGCATGTTGTAGAAAGTGAAGACTACCCATTACATGTAACGAATGTAGACTCTTTTGTTGCCTCTCCTAGCGAAGATGGTACTCATTATCATTTGTTTTCTAAGGAAGGAGCTTTTGAAGCTGTTGCTGAAAATGTGCGTAATCGGGTGATTACTTCTTCGGTAGCAACTAAACTCCATGGAGCAGGTTGGTTTCGTTATCTCATGCTTGTTAGCAAAGGATATAGTGATCCTTACTCTTTGAACGAACTTTTTTATGCAATTGATGTGAAAAACAAGCAAGAGAGTCTTGTGTTCCAACTTTTTCAGTTTGTGAATAAAAAAAGAGGGGATTTTTCGTATAAAATTATTATATGTTTAAATGCTATTTTTAGTTTGCCCAAAGGGGATGTGCAAAAAGTGTTTTTTTTAAAAGCCCTGATTGGTTTTTTAGCAGAGATTCCCAAAGAGAATGTTTGGATTCGATTGTTACAAAAAGAATTATCTTTTTTAGAGGAAAATTTGATGCCAAGTTTTTTAAAAAGCATTCTTCCTCTTTTGGCAGATCGGGTTGTTTGGAAAAATCATTTAGGAAATTTTAGCTTGCAGTGTGCATTTCTAGAGGGGTATGTGGTTGTGCCTTTGATTGACGAAGGTGATCTAATTGAAACAACTGACATTTCTGATCCTTATGCGTTTGATTTGAAAGAGCAGCTGATTAAGTTTGATTCTACTTTTTTTTCTTTTTTACAGACAAAGATTCCGAGAAATATTTTACTTGCTTGGCTGTTAAAATTCCCACAATTGGCCCCCTCTTTTTTGAAAGAAGAAGCCGAGAGGAGTTTATTAAAAGGTGAGTTGTGCCCTCTTATAGCTTTTTTGGTTATAGAACCAGATTTAAGAAAGAGAATAAAAGATTTACTTTTGGAAAGAAAGGAGATTGCGGCTCTATCTTTGATGTTACTTAGTAAATCCCTTTCTTTTCAGCATATTGAAAGTATCGCCTCTAGATGTGATTTAGAGTGCTTAACAGAAATAGAGATCAAACATCTTCTAGAAAATATTCCCTACTTGACAGGAGCTCTTCTTAGAGCTCCTTATCATGTTTTTAAAGAGGGATCTGCTTTTTTTCTTGTACTATTAAATTTGATGAACCTTCCTATAGATAAGCAGTATAAAAATCGTATTTCGTGTGGAGTTATTCGAGAATTTTTAATGAAAGGTTCTAACTGGATTGTTGAACACCTTTGGACACAGTTTTCTTATTTGCTTGAACGTGCAAGAGATCTTGATTTACCAACCCTTCCTTGGGGAAGAATTTTAACAGCTCTTGTTTTGGATCCTCCTGATAATAAGAGTGATTTTTTTTTATGTTTTCTTCGTAACTTAACCAGCTTTACGAATCCAATTCTTTCGGGTGAAGAGGAACGATTTACTTTTTTTTTGAATGCTTTTGCTTTATTGGGGGAAATTGATTACTTAAAGCAGCTACTTGATTTTGAGGTGAATCAAACTCGTTTAGACATGGTTTCAGACAAATCTTTTACTGATCAAAAGGTGTTTGAACTTGGGTTGTTCAAGGTGGGAAGTGTTTTGAAATCTTTATCGTTACTTCGTTATCAAAGTCGTATTTTTGGTTCCTTAAGTGCTCTAAAAGGTTATTTGAGGCTTCTTCAGCAAGACTCTCAAAATGAACAGGTTCGTTTAGCGTGTTTTCAAAGCTTTTCTCAGCTCGTTATCACTGAAGAGAATATGTGGCAAGTTTACCAAGAGGTATATTTAGAGCCTAAACTCGCAGAAGTTATAGAACGTAAGTTTCTTTTAGATTCGGACAAACTGTTTGGTTTAAGTAGCTCCACCGACGTCCCTTTGAAAGCTCTTTTATTTCGTATAGACTTATACAGTCAGGAAAAAAAAGGAGGCGTTGTTTGTTTACTTGCTAGATACTTAGATAAACTAGGATTGGATCAGGGTGCTATCGTGAAAATCCTAACACATGCTTTTCTTTCCTCAGAAAAAAAGGACAAAGTAGTCAAGTTTTTAACGCTTTATTTTGAAAGAATGATGCCATTTGTTTTCGAGGAATTATTGCAAAGCAAGGATCTAAAATGCCCTCATTTATTTATTTCTAAATTACGAGAGATCCCTTTATGGAAAATAGATGATTCTATCAGAGATAAAGGTTTTTCTGCTTTTTTAAAATCTTTAAATGACTTTTTAAAAGATAGTGAGGAGCTTCTTTTTTTTGCAAAGATGTACTTAGATACAGCCAAAGACTCAGAGCGCTTGGATTTGACTATACGATGCTCCCAGATAGGTGGTTTTTTTGAAGTTGTTCAAAAGCTGTTTTTTTTATCTATGAGTTCTGTACAAAATCCTGAAGCTTTTTTAGCAACTTTTGATGAGTCTATAGACATTATGCAAAAGTGGTTTTCTCTTTTAATTCAAACAGATAAAGTGAAGTCGACTTATGTACATGCTTTTTTATCTAAAATAGAAAACTATTCTGATAGTAATTTTTTAATCGAAAAGATCCTACCGTATTTAGATGAAGAATTAACGGTTTTTTTTATCGAAAAAATTAAAAATCAGATAAATAACCGAGGGAGTGTTTTTTCTTGGATTGCTTTTTTGTCTACCAAGGGTATTTTTGATATTTGTTCGAAAGATCTCGATTTATATTTGTTCTTTTTGAAGTTAGTTTCTAAACATTTTGAACAGTCCAAAGATAGACAGTTAAATAAAAAAATACAAAAAGTTTTAGAGTATTATGTGTCTAATAATTTTAAATTAGATGAAGAAATTCTGCAGCTGTATTTGAAATTAGCTGACCATCTCAAAATAGATTGGTGGGGGATTTCTCGAAAAATAGTCCGAGAGTTGGAAAATCAGTCTTTCCAAAAAATTTTGAAACAGATCAGTAAACATTTTCCTCACGCTAGCTTCTTATTCATCGATGCTATTTTTCAGCGGCCAGATTTGATTAACAGTCGAGATATTTCTTTGAGGAGCTTACATCACCACCTGAAGATATTAGAGACCCCTTCTTTTGATGAAGTCATTGGATCACATCTATATCCTCTTAGTGAATATTTGATTAGTTTTAGTAAAGAACCTTCAGCTCTATTATCGGAATGTAGCAAAAAAGTAATTGTTGCTGCTATGCGGCTAGAAAAAAAAGAACCCCTTATTAATTTAGTAACAGAAGTCCACTGGTTTCGTATGACTCAGGTAATGCAAAGTGGTAGTGAGGAAAATATTTTACTAGATTTGTCCATGTACTTTTTGTATTTAGAAGAAAATTTGAAGCTACGAAAACTTCTGGGGTGGGAATTTTCTTTGAGTAAACTCTCTTCTACCCTTACTTATTTTACCCACAAGAAAAAAGAGGGGAGGAAAGATTCTATTAATGCTGTGCTAGAAAATATTATCAACCATGTTTGCTATCCTGGGTTAGAATCTCCTTTTTCTGCAGAGCTTGCTATATTTGCGCTTCAATTAATTCATAATGAAGATGAAAAAATATGTGATCTTACGAAGGATGAATTTCAAGAGCTAAACGTTTCTATTAAATTGCTTGAATTTATTTTTAATAGTCCTTGGATAAGTCGTAGGCAGTTTTACCCTGTTTTAAGTCTTTTTTCTTATATTATGGGGAAGGTCGTGATTGCCTCCCATGCTCAAACGCTACGCGATAACAAGGAACCAACAACTGTTACTTTGCAGGTTGATTCAGCTTTTGAATGTAGTGTCGTAGCTAGATGTTACGAGTCTTTTAAAGAAATGGGGCCTCTTCAAAGTATAGAAGACGTCGAAGCTGTAATCTTTTTTATTAGGTATATTTGTCTTAGATCTAAGATAAATCCGGAAATTGGCTCTATTGTGGATTTAATTGAGTGTTTTACCCCATTAGTAGACTTTTCTGTTTTAGCACCGTTAGAGGCTCTAACGGCTATTATGCCTATAGTTGAAATATCTAGAAGCTTTATGGTTCAAATTATTCAAAAAGTAGAGGGGTCTAAAGAGGGTGAAGAGGCCAAGGAAATCGTATTGAATGTCTTGAAAAATCACTTAGATTTTTATGACCAAACAGGACGATGGAGAAGAGCTTCCTCTGACGAAGATCACATAAAGCTTTTGTAAGAACTTAAACCTCAAGACTAAAATTATTTGTTTTTAAAATGATTTTGTACTTTTTCTACGTCTTTTAGTGAAAATCCTGCGTTTTTGGGGCTATCTTCTAAGGGTGTGTTTAAAATACTTTGAAGACTGCCAAAGTGTTGAAGTAGTTTTTTCTTTTTGATGGGGCCAATCCCAGGCACATCATCTAGAGCGCTTTGAATTGTTTTTTTTGCTCTTGTTTTTTTGTGGAAAGCAATTGCTTTAGCATGAACAGTATCACGTATTTTCTGCAGGAAAAATAGAAGCGGAGAATGTGCCGGGAATCCTATGGCTTCTTTGACTCCCGGAATAAAAACCTTTTCTGCTGTAAGACCTTTATCATGCCTTGCGTTCTCTTTAACAAGTGAAATTACATCAATATGGATAAGATCTAGTTCCGTTAAAACTTCAAGAGCTCGTGAGAGCTGTCCTTTTCCTCCGTCAATCAAAATAAGATCAGGAAAATCTTCATCGACTTTAGCTTGGAGCAACCTTCTTGTTAAAGCCTGATGTAATGCTGCATAGTCGTCAGATTTATGAATATTTTTGATGTGATAGAGTCTGCCTTTTTTAGGTTCCAACTTGCCGTCTATAAAAACAGTGGTCGCAGCTACAAGGCTTGTTCCAGATAGGCTTGATGTGTCAAAACACTCTATTTTTCTTGGATATCTTGAAAGATTTAGGACATTTTGTAACTGATAAAGAATTTCTTCGAGTGCGTTTTTTTCTGTGTTTTTTTGTAAAAAGGCAGCTTTTGCGTTTTTATTTGCCAACTCTAAGAGATCTTTTTTTTCTCCTTTTTTGGGCACAGCACAGCTTATTTTTTTTTTATGTTTTTCTTCTAAAATAGATAGAACGCTGTCTTTATTGTCTAAGGGGAATGGAAGGTAAAGTTCTTCTGGTGGCAGCTCTTTTTCATATTCTTGTAGAATAAAAGAAGAAAGCAGCTCTTCCTTCTCTTCTAAAGTGTTTTCGAAAAAAAACGTTTTGGATCCAATGAGGGTTGTGTTTCTAAAAATCATTCGGAGTAAAAGTATTTTATCAGCTTCTCGGTAATATCCCAAAATATCGGTGTTATTTTCTGTGCACTTTGATTGGATGAGGGCTGGAGTTTTTGTTACATGTTCAACTTGTCGGAGGGTTTTAAGAATGGCTGCTGCTTTTTCAAATTCTAGATTTTCAGAGGCTTTTAACATTTCTTCTTCAAGAGCTTTACAAAGTTTTTCACTTTTGCCTTGTAAGAAGTCTATAGTTGCTTGTACATGGATCGCATATTCTTCTTTTTGACATTTTTGCATGCAGGGGCCTAAACATCGTTTGATGTCATAAAGCATGCATGGGCGTGTCCTTCTTTTAAGTTCTTCATCTGAACATTGTCTTAATGGAAATAGCCGACTAATCAGTTCAAAAGTATCTCTTGCTGCTTTAGCACTTGTGTAGGGCCCAAAATGTAAAGAACCATCTTTTGGTTTTTGTTTAAAACGGTTCCATCGTAATCTAGGCCAGGTCTCTGTTTTGTTAATAGAAAGACTGATGTACGTTTTATCATCTTTTAGAAGGATGTTGAATTTTGGTTGATGCTGCTTGATAAGTGTGTTTTCTAAAAGAAGGGCTTCTTTTTCTGTCGGAACTATTACAGTGTCAATTGCAGAGAGCTCTTTACGTAGCAGCGGGATTGTTGCCCTAGTGTCACTGCCTTCTATGAAATACTGTTTTAGTCTTTTTTTTAAGCAAGAGGCCTTACCTACATAGATCACAATATTGTGTTTGTCTTTCATGAGATACACTCCCGGATCTAGGGGATAGTTCTCTAAGAGCGCTGGATTAAATGGGGCCATTTATTCACGTGAAATAAGGTTCTCTTGACTTTAAACCCTAGTTTACAAGAAGATTCCTTTTTAAGCTTTAAAATAGAATAGGAAAAAAAGTCTCAAAGGATTTTTATGAGTCAATTAAGAGAGCATTGGAGCTCTAGATTAGGGTTTGTTTTTGCTGCAGCAGGTTCTGCGATAGGTCTTGGGGTTCTTTGGAAGTTTCCTTATACGGTAGGTAAGGAAGGTGGGGGCCTTTTTATTTTGGCTTACTTTCTTTGCGTGCTATTAGTCGGTATTCCTTTATTTATGGGAGAACTTGTTTTGGGAAGGCATGCTCAGTTATCTGCAGTGGGAGCTTTTACTGGTAGGGGTATTTCCTCCAAGTGGAAATCGGTCGGCTGGATTGCTGTTTTAGCTTCATTTTTGATTATGTCTTACTATAGCGTCATTGCTGGTTGGTGCATGAGTTATTCTTTAATGTCTTTAACTGGAATCTTTAAAGGGAAAAGCGCACAAGAAGTCGGCAGTATTTTCGAAACACTATCCTCCTCTGGATTTATTTCTATGTTCTGGCATGGTCTTTTTACACTGATTACTGTGAGTATCGTAGTAAGCGGAGTGAGAAAGGGGATTGAGCAGTGGAGTAAAATGATGACAAAAGCTCTTTTAGTGATTTTGCTTTGCCTATTTTTTTATTCTATGAGTCTTTCTGGTTTCGGCAAAGCAGTTACTTTTATGTTTTATCCTGACTTAACCACATTTAAGTGGACTAGCGTTTTAGAGGCTCTTGGTCTTGCTTTTTTTACATTGAGTTTGGGCCAGGGTATCATGATTACATACGGTAGTTATATGCAAAAATCAGAAGACATTCCTAAGATGGGCGTAATCATCGGTTCTATGATTATTTTTGTAGCTATCTTGGCAGGCTTAAGCATTTTTCCTGTTTTGTTTACCTTCGATTTTCCATCTCAAGGCGGATATGGACTTGTGTTTCAAACTTTGCCATATCTTTTTGATCAATTACCGGGTTCCTTAATTTTATCGAGTATTTTCTTCGTATTGCTTTTCTTTTGTGCATTGACATCTGCAGTGCCGCTTATTGAAGTGGTGGCAGCTACTTTAATAGATATGTATGAGTGGCAAAGGACAAAAGCGGCAGTGGCTGTTGGAATAGCTGCTTTTTTATTTGGACTTCCTAGTTGCTTTGCGAAAACTTCGATTTTAGATTCTTGGCAGCTTATTTATGGTATGGATTTTCTTTCTACGATGGATCATTTAGTAACCGTTTGGTTACTTCCCGTTGGTGGCTGGTTGACTGCTTTTTTTGTGGGCTGGCGCATGGATAAGAATGTTGTTTGGCAAGAATTTATTGCCGGCAGCTCTTGGAAGTGGGCTTGGACTGTTTGGCTTATTTTTATACGATATGTCGTGCCTATTTCTGTTTTTGCAATTATCGTACAAAAAAGTGGCGTATTAGACTAAAGTTATATCCTTGTGGAGAAAAAGCATTTTCTTCACAAGGATTCCTTGTCCTTTTTAAAAGGGAAATAGACCTTTTACTTTTCGCTTTAATTCTTCAGCTGCAGATTTTGCTGCTTCACTGGCAGAAGCTGCTGTTTTTTCAATAGTTGAAAGGAACTCTGGATTAGATGCTTGTTGCTGTCTTAAAAAAATACGAGCTTCTCTTTGTTTGTTCTTATCTATTAAAATGCGATTAATATTTGAAAAAAACTTTCCAGACTCTTTCGGTAAAAAGGGTAAAACTTTTAAAGTTATTTCTGCGCTATCTGTGGAAGCAGATAAAATATCAGATATAATAGCTAAAAACTTCGGTATCTTAGAGCTTTCTTCGTGTTTTAACATTGCATCAATTAAATTTAGCTGGCTTTCTTCAGCATCTAACATATCTATTAGAATGGATAATTCTGCTTTTTTATAAGACACTTGTTTGATGAGATTTGCTTTTGAGTCTTCGCTTAAAGCCAATTTAGCCAATACATTTGTAAAATCCGCTGTTGTCCATTCGCTTGAGGCGTTTAAAAAGACTTTTAGAGTGTTTATTTGAGCCGGTGTTAGGTTTTTTATGTTAGATAGAAGAGAGTCTATCATACGGGGATCTGAAAGTTTTTTCTTTGATGCTAGTAGAATAATTTCTAACGTAGTATCTGAAGCTTTTAAGAGGTTTTCAATTGTTTGAATAGGTTTTGGAGAGGTTTCCAAAAGGGAGCTTATTAGACCTAGGAGATTTTCTGTGAAGTTGGTAAGTTCTACACTCTCTATTTTTTCTAAAAGTTTTAGGGTGATTTTTTCCAAAAGATCAGGTTCGGTACCTTCGGGTAATCTTTCCAATCCAGATAGTAGTATGTTCAATATAATTATCTGGTTTTTTATTGCTTCATTATCGATAAGACCATCCAAAATGCGCATAGGAATTCTCCCCAGGTCTCTACTTCTGTTTGGCATTTTTATAGAGAAGTCTTCTCTTGGAAGGCTCTCAGCTTTATAAACGGCTTCCAGTTTGAGCACATCGTTATCTAAGGACTCATTTGTATTTAAAATAGAAAATAATCTTGGTATTTTTTCTATAGCTGCATTTAAAATAAGTTTCATTGATTTTTCTGCGTTGCTTTTATTTGTGCTGGCATCTACTTTTTTTAGTGCTAGTCTACACAAACTAATAGCATCTAATTTATCACTATTTAGTATAATTTGATTCACCAGGCCTTCGGATAAATCTAGATTTTTGCTGACAATTTCTATTAGCAGATTGCATGTTTCTACAGGGGAATTGATTGCTTTTATAATGTTTTCTTCGCTTTTAAGAAGATTGTTTTCTAGCAAAATTCTTATTAGGCTAAAGGTTCTTGGGTAGGAAGAAAGCAGTTTGTTGACGATTTTTTCTGACCTAAAACCTTTAGCTATAGCTGTATTTATGAAGCTAAGGATATTGTCGGTATTTTTGATAACGTTTTGGCTTTTAGGTATGGAGAGTATTGTAGCTAAAAGGCAATCGAAATTTTCTTTGGAAATCTTTGTCCCAAGTAAATTAGTACTTTTAGTAAGAGCCTGAATTTGCTCAGAAGATGCTTTTTTAATTTCATTGGAAATATTAAGATCTATACTTAGGCTTTTTTCTTTTAATAATTTATAGAGATTGTGACGTGCTTCTTGTAATGCTGCCTGCTCTTTTAAAGCGATATAGGCTTTTGGTGCAAGCTGCGTAAGGCTGTTTTTCACTTCGACTAGAGCTTCCGTTTGAAGCGCTTTAGAGAGGCTTTCTAGCTCGTCTTCAGTTGATTCTTTAATGAAAGATAAGGTCATTAAGAGCGTTTTTAATTCTTGATCAAGTAATGCGCCTTCTTCTCCTGAATTTTTTGATTTAGAAAAAGGTAAAAAGTTCCATTCTTTGGGCATAGACTGATCTGCTATGATTGCATCTATTTCTTCTATGAATTTTCTAAAAGCAAGTAGCATCGTTTCTAGTTTTTTTTCATTGTTATTAGCTAATAAAATAGGTGTTACACAAGGGGTGAGGTCGTTTTCCAACACCAAATCTATAAGAGTTGTGCTTGCTTCCGAAGCTTCTAGTATTTTTTCTAACTGGGAAATGTTTTTTATCCAGTGTTTTTCAAGTAGATTGCGCACGCAATTTATTTGAGAGCTATCTATACTCTGAGCAAGTTTTAGAATGAATTCTTGATTAGAGAGGTTCTCATCGTGCAAGGCTAGTAAAAAGAGTACTATTTTATCGTTTGGAATAGACTCTAGCTTTTCCATAATCGTTTTTTCGTTTCCTAAGTCTTTTTCAATGGCTAAGCTAAAGAGTTCTATTTTAGAAGTCGGTGTTTTTGAAAGGATATTTAAAATAATTTCTTCTTTTGTCTGTTTTTGTAGAGCGAGTGTTATAAGAGGGATCAGCCCTTTTTTGTTCTTTTCAATTTCTAAAAGCTCTTTCATGATAGTAGCATTATCAGCAAATCCATTTGCTACCGCTAGATTAAAGAGAGCAGTTTTATTTGGTGAGTATTCAGCGATTAATGAATTGATAAAAGTGCTGTTTAAACCCTTTTCCAGGCTTGATTTTATAAGAGGGAGAAGACCTATTCTACTTTCGGGTGTTTTTAAAATTGTTTCTAGTAGTTCTGTGTTTGCAGTACCCTCTTTGCTTAGATACAGTCCTACAATACTAATCAGGTCGTCTCTATTTTTAGGAATCTCCAAAAAAGATGCTATAAGATTAGGACTAGAGGCAATCCCTTTTTCTATACTTAACAAAAGAATGTCAATAAGGTGTTTATTATCTTCTGACACTCTAAAAAGATGAGACATCACTTCTTCATTTTGGATTAAGTTGTGATCTATGGCTTTTTGAAACAGTTGTTTTGTATTTGGAGAAAACTTTTCCATTAGAGTAGTTACGACATCTGCATTTGCATTTTTTTCAAAAGCAGAGATTAAAAGTGGAATGATATCAATGTTTTCTTTAGGTATGTCTAAAAAGGTTTTTAGGGTGTCGGTATCTTCAAGGTAGTCTTTTTCTATTGCTATAGACACTAAATCAAGCAAATCCTTTCTTTCCGAAGGAATGGCTAAAAGTGCTGTTAGGATGCTTAGATCATTACCTCTGAAATGATTCACAGCTTTGGATATAACAGCTATTTTATCCTCTGGTATTTTTGTGAGTAGTCGCAAGGCATCTACGTTATTAACTCCTTTTTGTATAGCTAGCAAAACAAGACTTATAAGATTCGGTTTTGTGGTAGGGAGCTTTAAAAGATCGTCAAGTAGAATTTCTACAGGAATTTTCTTGATTAAAGCGTTTTCAAAAAGAGAGATTTTACTTTCAGGAAGTTCTCTAAGAGTTTTATATAGGGTTTCTGTCAATGTATAGTTGTTTCTAATCGCAAACTTAAAAAGTAGTTCTTTTTCAGCTGGAACTTTTTGAAGTTTTTCTATGATTTCCTCACTAACGCCTAATAAACTATTTATTCCAAATCTGATGAATTTTATTTTCTTTTCGGATGTATCTAAAAGTAACCATAAAATATTTTCATTTCTTCCAAGGTTTTTTTGAATTGCTAAAGTAAAAAGAGGTATTTTACTCTCAGGAACTTTTAATAAAATTTTATAGCAAATATCTTTTCCTAATTCTTTTTCGATACCTAAAATAAGAAGGCGTATACTTTCATCACCAGTTACTGCGCTTAATGTTTTTACGTCTTTTGGGGAGGTCAGAATGTTTGCTCGTATAGCTGTCTCAAAAAGTTTTAGCTTGTCGGATTCGCTTGTTTTTATATACGAGATAGCCTCGATAAGAGGAATACTAAGTTGTTTTTTTTCGATTGCGAGTTTAAAAAGATATAGGTTATCTAGGGGAGCGAGAGATAGTGCTTTTATAATTTCAGGGGTTAGAGGACACTTGTTTTTTATCGCCATAAGTAAAAGATCTAAAACCACTATGTCACTATCAGGAATAGCAGAAATAGCATTTTTGAGATTTTGTGTTGGTACTTTTCCCTGTAACTCGGCTCGTTTTATCAAGCCTTCTAATTGCTTATTTAAGAGAGTATTTATTTTATTGATTTCAAGGGTAAGACCAGGGTTCTCACTTTTTAAAGACCGAAGAGCGCTTGTTAGGTCTTCAAATTCATTTAGTTTAAAGTTTTGAAAATCCAGAGATTGCCAGCTTAAGTGTTTTATACGACCTCTATGATAAGATTTATAGAAAATAGAAAGAAGACCTGGGTTATTGATATGGCTGTTAAGTTTTAGAATGTGACTTTGTATCGCTCTAGCATTGTCGGAAGGTTTTTTTTCTAAGTTATTGATTAACTGATAAATATCATCCAAATAATCTATTTTACGTGCGCTTAAATATTTTGTGATTACTCTTTCAAAAACGTTCCAACACGCTTTATCTGCGTTTTTATTTTCTTTTTGAATTATTTCTTTTTGTTCTATGATTTTTGCTTTTAGTGATTCGCAGGAGTCTCCAACAACTTGAATAGTAAGGTTCTCCGGAAGAAACTTGATGTGCTCTTCGACTGTCTTTAAAATAACGCTTGGGTCCACTCCTTTTTCTTTAGCAATGCGCTCCAAAGAAACGACTTCAGGGTTTGTTCGTATTTTTATGTCTGCCATATTCAAACCGTAGGGTTATTTATTTGTATTAACTTCTTGTTTGTTGAATTCATCAGCCTGGATAATCACGACTTTAGGGCGTTTGCTCATAAAAGATTCATTGTTTTGAGGTGAAAATGAAACGTTTTTTTTTTCTTGGCAAGATGTTGCAGAGAGTACAAAAAATAAAAGGGTAAGTGTGCTTAGTTTTTTCATTTTTTTACCCTATTTAGAAGATTTTTAGTTTCGGTTTTTAAAAAGTTTTTAGCCTCAACGACGCTTTGCTGAATTCGATTTACACCCAAGACGCTTACTTTTTTTATAGCCTCATTTTTTTTCTCTTTTAGGGGGTCTTTGAGTGCTTCTTCGAGCTCGGTCATGTTTTTAGCTGTTTTCGCTCTTTCTGCAATTTTTTTTGCCTCTAAGAAATCAAGGCCTGCAACGGTTTCTAGTACTTGACTAGACTGACCATCGTAGTTGTAGTATTCTATAGCTTTAGCCACGAGCGATAAGTTATGTAGAGGGGCTCTCATTAAAGCTTTTAAACATCCAGGAAGAAGAATACCTTTATCCAAGGCTTTGCTTGCTAATGGGATGTTTATTTCAGGAATATCTAAAAATAGTTTATATTGAAGTCCTAAGCCTTTTGCTTTTTTTGCGAGGTTTATGCTGTTGGCCGAGGCATTTAAAACTTTAGTAAGGGTAGGCCCTGGGTTTTCTTCTTGAAGGGCATCGAGGAGTAATTCGCGTTCACCTTCTGAAGAGAGTAGTCCTGTTATGATTTCAGGATCAGCTATTCCCTTTTTTAGAGTTGAGATTACGAGGTCTAATGTACCTTCAGAGGCTGATGTGAGGCTCCGGAGTATTTGAGTTTTTGTTTTGAGATTGTCAGATGAGAGACACAGTCTCTGAGCCTCGACTAATTTTTCTCTTAAAATATTCTTTCGAGGAGCTTCTTGCGGAGATACCTTCATTGAAAAAGGTATTTCCTCTTTTTTAGTTTCTAAAACTTCATTTTCTTCCAAAAGAGGAATCGAGCTTAGGGATGGGGTGGCAGGAATTTCTGAAACGATTGGTGTAGTTTTTTCAGTTCCTTCAGAAGACTTGTCTTGTGGGGGGAGAGGTGCTGGTTGATCTTCTTTTTTTTGTGCTGCTTGTCTTTTTTCAAGTTCTCTTTCGAGAACTCCTTTCCAAAAATTATCGGGTGTTTCTGTCTTTGATTCTTGCTGCACGTCCTTTTTTTGACCTTTTAGCTCTATTTCAGGGGACTTTATTTCGAGGGCTAAAGAATCTAGAGTTTTTTTGTCCAATAGTGAATTAGCTAATTCATCTATTTGGTTTTGTAGGTTTTTTTTGCGGAAGGTGGATATTAAGTCTGTTTTGTCTTTAATTGAAGTTAGTTTGTTTAGTAAAAATCCAAGTTTTTCTGTGTTTTTTTTAGGTTGTATTTTAAGTTCTTCTAAGGCTTCTTTCGCTTTTCCTATAGATAAAGAGTCTAAGTAATTTCGGAAAACTAATTGAATTTTTGTGAGGTAGTTTCGGGTTGTAGGAAGAGATTCTCTGTTTATTTTTAATCTAGATTCGTGAGATTGAATTTTTTGATTTAAGGTGCCACAAAGAGATTCAAACTCATTTTCTGAGATTTTTTGAGGGAAGTTTTTTATGCATCTTTGCGCGAGAAACATAACATCACTCGATCTATCGATTTTATCGATTTCAGTTCTTAAAATAGCATATTCTTCTGTTTGAGTAGTCGGTTTATTTGGCGAAACAGACATAATTAAATCCTTATTTAGAAAGCATCATAATGTTATAATTCAACATTATTATTTATTAGTCAATATTAATTTTTAATTTCAATTTCTTTGATTTGTTTATTTCGTTTTTAGTGTTTTTTTGCTTTCAGCATTTAGGCGATAGGATTAGAATGGCGATAAACAGGGGGGCGGATATGGAATTTCCAAAAGGCAAATTTTTAAATTGGTTTGAAGAAAATGAAGAAAGTATTTTAAGGGATTTTTTTCATTTTTTGGGTTTTTCTAGCATCAGCGCTGATTCTATATATAAAGAAGAGTGTTTGAAAACGGCAAATTGGTTAGCTTTTCGGTTAGAACAGTTGGGCTTTAACTCCCAACTTTTGTTAAGTCCCGGCTTACCTGTTGTATTTGCAAAAACTGGAAAAGAGGGATCTCCTAGCGTTTTATTATATCATCATTATGATGTCCAGCCAGTTGACCCTATAGAACTTTGGGCTAGCAATCCTTTTCAACCTAAGTTAGAAAATGGCAAAGTTTTTGCTAGAGGGGCTTCTGATAATAAAGGGCAGTGCTTTATTTCTTTAACGGTTTTGAAGGCACTACAACATATTACTTTGCCTAAAGATTTACAGATTAAACTTTTTATCGAGGGTGAAGAAGAGTCAGGGGGAGCTGGTACTGAAGTGGTGATCCAAAATCATCAAGATCTCTTAAAGGCGGATTCTCTTTGTGTGATTGATTTTGATCTGCCTGATCAAGATACGCCAGCTATTTCTATGGGGTATCGTGGTATAGTCGCTTTTCATGTGGATTGTATCAATGCTCAAACAGATCTGCATTCAGGGATTCATGGAGGTATAGCCTTAAATCCAAACCGGATTTTAGTCGAACTACTTTCAAAACTTTGGGATGAAAACGGATTCATTACAATTCCTCATTTTTATGACGGGGTGGGAACTTTATCGGTAGAGGAAAAAGAAAAGTTTGATCTTTCTTTTGATGAGGAACTCTATCGTAAAGAATTTGGTGTGGGTGCTTTTTCTAAAGAATTAGGAGTAGGACCTAAGGAAGCTTGTTGGCTTAGACCTACCTTGGAAATTAATGGAATTTGGGGGGG
Source organism: uncultured bacterium (assembly GCA_964455905.1). Classification (GTDB taxonomy): domain Bacteria; phylum Chlamydiota; class Chlamydiia; order Chlamydiales; family Rhabdochlamydiaceae; genus CAIJXB01. Next base: position 135,615 of record CAYVYN010000005.1, on the reverse strand, counting down.
GTACACAGGTGAAGGTTTTAAAACTGTTATCCCCGGTAGCGCTCATGCTAAACTTTCTTGTCGGTTAATTGGAGATCAGGATCCTCATATAATTGCTCAAAATTTAACAAAGTTTCTTCGCGCGCATACGCCAGTTGGGGCGGAAATACAGGTTTCTTGCCATCATGGCGCTAAGGCTTTTCGGAGTTCTTTTAATGCGCCTTTAACGAAAGTTGTTACAAGTAGTCTGGAAGAAGTCTTTGGTAAAAAATGCCAATATTCTCTTTGTGGCGGATCTGTTCCAATTGTAAGTCAGCTCGCTGAAGCCGTTGGTGGAGATGTGGCTCTTTTTGGCTTTGCTTTAGCAACTGATAACGTGCATGCTCCCAATGAGCACTTTAGGTGGTCATGTTTTAAAAAGGGATTTTTGTCACTAGCTAAAATTTTATGGGAACTTTCTTTGCAGGAAAAATATGCAGGCAAATAGGATGCATCGATTTTTTTTCGCAGCGTTTGTGGTCTTTCCCATGCTTTCAGCATCCGCTTTAATGGGGCCTTTTTTGTTTTCTTCTTTTTATATGGGGGGAGTACTTCTTTTTTTATTTTCTTGTTTTTGGGGTTTTTCAGGTCTTTATTTGGCTCTTCTTTCGTATCTGTTACTTATTTTAGACCCAATTACTAATTTTAATGTTCAGGCTTTGCTTTTTTTTGGAATTTGTACTTTTAGTGGGTTTTTAGCAGCAGCCCTCGACGAAAGCCAAGAAAAATTATCTTTTCTTGAGCAACAAAGGTTAAGCTCTCTTTTAGAAAAAGCGAGAGAAGATCTTGCCTTAGCAAAAGAGGAGCTCTCTAACCTAGAAAATGAAAGATTATTAAGAGAGCTAGAGGAAAATTCTGATCAAAAACAGCTTATGGCTCTTTTACAAAAGGCGCAACATCACTCTTTGGAACTAGAGCTAGAAGTGAAAAATTTAGAGGGAATGATTACGAGACTTTCGCTTTTTCCTGTAGGTAAAACCACTAAGAAAAAAATTAAAGAAGAAAAAGGCCAGGGGTTTTTTGCATTTGAATTTTAAAGTTGCAAAGAGTCCAGTCGAAGAGAGCTCTTCGTGTGGACTCTTTGTGAATTAGTTTTTACTCTATTGCTGTCTAGAATAAGGTTTTTTCTCTGGATACTTACCTCTAGGAGGGAAATTTTTCATAGGAGGTTTTGTTCCTTTTGGCATCTGTCTACCGTTCATGATCGGTTGCGCTTTAATACTTGGATCAGGAGTAAAATTCGGAATCACTACTTTAGGAAGTTCTTTTTTTAGTAGTTTTTCGATGTCGTGCAGTAGTTTATGTTCGTCTATACAGACAAGGGAAACGGCTTTTCCAACGCTTCCTGCTCGACCAGTTCTACCGATTCTATGTACATAGTCTTCAGGTACATTTGGTAAATCAAAGTTAACCACATAAGGTAGTTCTTGGATGTCGATGCCTCTTGCTGCGATATCTGTTGCTACAAGAACTCTGACAGAACCTTGTTTAAAATCAGCAAGAGCTTTAGTACGAGCTCCTTGGCTTTTGTTGCCATGGATTGCTGCTGCGCTAATGCCATCTGCTTCTAATTGAGTCGCAAGTCTGTTTGCTCCGTGTTTTGTCCTCGTAAAAACGAGTACTTGTTGCCAGAGCTCAGAAGTAATTAAAAATGCAAGGAGCTCTTTTTTACGCTTACTGTCTACTGGGTGTATGGTTTGAGAAACTCCTTCCGCTGTTGAGTTCCGACGTGTTACCTCGATCATTTTTGGGGAATTTAATAGTCCATCAGCAAGTTTTTTTATTTCAGGAGAAAATGTAGCTGAAAAAAGGAGGTTTTGTCTTTTTTTAGGAAGAAGGGATAGGATTCTTTTGATGTCATGGATAAATCCCATATCGAGCATTCTATCAGCTTCATCTAAAACAAGGATTTCTATGGAGGCTAAGGAAAGAGCTTTTTGACCGATTAAATCAAGGAGTCTTCCTGGTGTTGCTACAATAATATCTACACCACGGCGCACTCTATTAATTTGACTTGTAATATTAACACCACCAAAAATAACTGTGGATTTTAGAGGGAGGTGCTTACCATATGTTTTAACACTTTCTTCTACTTGTGTAGCCAATTCTCTTGTCGGTGTTAAAATAAGAGCCCTGGGAACTGAAGTTGGATGCTCGGCTTGTTTCCTATGGTGATTTTTCATCAAGTTTTGTAGTACTGGTAGAGTGAAACCTGCGGTTTTTCCTGTTCCTGTTTGTGATCCAGCGAGCAAATCTCCTCCTTCTAATATGAGGGGAATAGCTTGGGACTGTATGGGAGTTGGGGCCGCATAGCCTTTTTCTTCGATTGCTCTTAGTAACTCTTCAGATAGATTGAAATTTTTAAATGACAAAGTAAGCCTATAAATGTGTTAATATTACGAATTTTCAGAGTTATTATGGCAATTAAATCAATTTTAGTACATCTATTTTCTCCGTCAGAGAGGAGATCCTTCTTTTATAGACAAATTAACTTTTCATGCTTTTGTAAATTTTTTTTTGAGCAGGAGCCGTTTATTAAATTGTATCGTTAATATTATGGAATTCAACTTGTAAAAGAGTCTTAAGTTACAAAGAGCTAAAATTTTTTTAAAAGGCTTGAGATTTTCGAACTTGATACAAGGAAAAGCTTGGAGTTTCATTCAACTTGATGGTTTCGATTTATCACTCCGAGCTGGATTTATTAGGGACATGAATCCACAGCAAAAATCTAATAAAAACGTAAAATGAGAACTTTTCATGCCTATTTCCTCCTTACTCTCAAGAGAATAAAAAATTAATGGCTATTTTGGTGGTCAGGTTCTTCTCTATCTAGTTTTTGCCATTTTTTATGCATACGCAAAATGGATTGTTCTTGGCTTGGAAGAGTAGAGTTTTTTTTATCAATCCAAAGAAGAGCCTTTGACTCGTGATTTTGGATCGGTTGTTCTTCCGAGACAACATACAAAAGAAAGCGAATATCATAATGTTTATGCTCTTTTTCTTTAGGATTAGCAGGAATTACGTGGATGTCAATGTCGTAAATTTCTTTTTGTAATGGTGCAATTTTGGAAATACCTGATTCTTCTTTAGCTTCTTTTATAGCTACAGCAAGAAGGTCTGATTCGCCGTCGCAATGACCTCCCAGTTGGCACCATATATTCAGCTTGGCATGGTGCATGAGGAGCGCTTGGTCTTTTGTTTTGTTTAGAAGCCAAGAGGATGCTGTAAAGTGGCCAATTTCTAAAGATCGCTCAAAGCAGTTTTCTTCTTTTTGAAGAAATTCTAACATTTCTTCTTTATAAAGTAGCTCTTCAGGCTCAGATGGGGTGTACGCATTAAGTAAATTTAAAAGTAGGGTTCTCTTCATAGGGATAAAATTCTCTTTTTGAGGTCGAAAAGTTTTTGTAAAGCATCCATAGGTGTGAGTTGATTAATATCTAAATCACGTAGCTCTGAAAGCACAGGGTTTTCTTTAGGAGGAGTAAAAAGGGATAGCTGCTCCTCTTTCGGTAAATAGCTTTTTTTAGGCGCGTTTTTTTCCAAAGAGCGTAACATCGCTTCGGCTTTTTTTAAGACGCTAGGAGGCAGTCCTGCTAATTTAGCTACATGGATGCCATAGCTTTTGTCTGTTCCTCCTTTTTTGATTTTTCGGAGAAAAACAATTCCTTTTTCAGATTCATGGACGGCTATATTGTAGTTGACGGCGCCTGGAATTTTTTCTTCAAGACCAATAAGCTCGCAGTAGTGTGTAGCAAATAAGGTTTTAGCTTTTTTTCCTTCAGTTGTTAATAGATACTCTGCTACTGCCCACGCGATAGAAATACCATCATAAGTGCTCGTCCCTCTTCCTATTTCATCTAAAATAACAAGAGATCTATCTGTCGCATTGTGTAAAATACTGGCGGTTTCGGCCATCTCCACCATAAATGTTGATTGTCCTTTAGCAAGATTATCACTAGCTCCAATACGCGTAAAAACCTTGTCGATGATTCCTACATGAGCTGACTTAGCAGGTATGAAAGACCCTATTTGCACAAGAATAGCTAATAAGGCAACCTGTCTAATGAACGTAGATTTTCCTGCCATATTAGGCCCTGTGATGACAAAAAGTCTGCTATCGGAAGAGTCTAGATATACATCATTAGGGATGAAAGTATCTGAGCGTAAGCTGGCTTCAATTACAGGGTGTCTTCCTCCTTCTATATGGAAAATAGAACCTTCGTCTACTGTTGGCTTGATGTATCCATATTCTATAGCGCAAAGAGAAAGAGCTAATAGGCAGTCAATTTGAGCGATAGACTCTGCCATGAGCCGAATTTCCTCACCGTAAGATAAAACCTCTTTACGAAGCTCTTGAAAAAGAGCGAATTCTATCCCCGCTATTTTTTCTTCCGCAGATAAAACCTTGTGCTCATATTCTTTTAATTCATCTGTCACAAAACGTTCTGTATTTACCAATGTTTGTCTTCTTTGAAAAGAAGCTGGCATTTTTTCAGCTTGCATGCGACTGACTTCGATATAATAGCCAAATGCTTTCGTGTAGCCCACTTTGAGTGTTTTTAGCCCAGTTTCTTCCCGTAGCGTAGTTTGGTATCTAGCTATCCAGTCTTGGCTGTTTGCACAAATACTTCTTAGCTCATCAAGCTCAGGAGAAAACCCTTTTCGAATTACGTTACCGTCGCTAAGCCTAATCGGCGGGTCCTCTTGAAGAGCCGCTTTTAGTTTTTCTGTTAAAGATGAAATATCTTTTAAGTTTTTTACTAGCTTGCTAAGCAAGGGGGAAGAGACATCGTTAAATAAGGATAAAATGACGGGGGCTTCTTCCAAAGAAAGGCGAAGGGCTAAAAGATCTTTGGGCCCGCCAAATCCTGTTTCTAGTCGAATGATGAGTCTTTCTAGGTCTTTTATTTTAGATAGGGAGGTGGAAAGTTCTTTTAAATATGTAAATCGAATGAGAAAGGCCAAAGATTCCTGTCTTTCTTCAATCTCTAAAACAGAAAGAAGAGGATGCGATAACCAGTGTCTTAAGAGTCTTCCTCCCATAGGGGTCTTTGTTTTATCTAAGTGATGCAGTAAAGTGCATTTGCTTTCTTTATCATGCATATTTTCTAGAATTTCTAGATGTTTTAATGTAGTGCTATCTAAAGACATGCACTCGTCGATATTTTGTTTTTTTATGCAGTGAATGTGCTCTACTGATAAGTTTAGATCGTCTTTGACGTAGGAAAGAAGCGCGCCGGCCGCACTAAGGGCGGAAGTCATTCCTTTTAATCCAAAGCCGTCTAAGGATTGCATGCCAAAATGACGAATGAGAAAATCATAGCTATATTGCAGGTGAAAGTGAGAATCTTCTTTAGTGAAAAAAGAAAATCCAAGTTCTTCTTTTAACTCATGGAGCGCTTTTTCATAGAGGCTGACGCATTTTTTAGAGGTAATGAGCTCTTTTGGCTTCAAACGGATAAACTCATCTTTAAAAGAGGCGAATTCCGTAAATTCTAATACGCGAAATTCCCCTGTTGTTAAATCTAAAATACTAAGGCCAAAAATGTGATTTGTAATAGACAGACATCCAATAAAGTTATTGTTTTTTTCAGTCAGCAGAGAGGAGTGGATTAAGGTGCCAGGGGTAACGATTCGAACAATATCTCTTTTGACAAGTCCTTTTGTTTCTTTAGGATCTTCTATTTGCTCTGCAATAGCTACTCTATAGCCTCTAGCTACGAGTTTATCTATATATTGTTCACTTGTGTGGTGAGGTAGCCCCGCCATTGGTGTATCTTGTCTTTTAGTTAAGGTAATATCTAGTTCTTTAGCTAAAATAGTGGCGTCTTCATAGAACGCTTCATAAAAATCACCTAAACGAAAAAGAAGGAGGGCTCCTTGCGCTTTTTTTTTGCACGCGTGCCATTGTACCATCATAGGGGATATTTTTTCAGAGAGTTCCTGAGCGATGAGAGTTGTCATAAATCGAGCCTAGTGTTTAAATTCCTAATATCTTTTTAATCCGAAAAAGAAGGGAAGATTTTTTTTCTTCAGGGAGTGGCAGGTGGTTAGATAATGCTTTATTAAAAGACTTTTGTATAACGGGATCTGCTTGTAATTTTTTTACATCTGTAAGGGCTGCTAGGGGGTCTTGCATTTCTGTTGTGACTTTTGCTATTTGTGTTCTGCAGCTTTCAATCCATTGCATTTGTAATTTTAAATCGTTATCTAGATTGTAAAGTTGCTTGTGTAGATCTTCTAAGGAGGATTTGTTTTGATTGTTACTTAATCTAGATGGAGGTTCTTTTAGTTGTTGGGCTTCAAGTCGAATTTGAAAGATTTTAATGAGAAGGGGGATCATAACATCTTTTGTTTGTTTTTTTAATTGGAGCAATTCACTTTCTTGCCCAGATAGTTCTTGCTCTTCTATAAAACTATTTATGTTTTGATCTTTCATAGTTGTCTGTTTTTATAGGTGTTTTTTCAAGGAAAAGATCTTGACGAAGAGAGCTCCCCTAGTCTAGAGTGTAGGGAATAAACTAATAGATCTCAATGGATTTTCATGTCTTTTTACTCCAAAGAAAGTTTAGAAGCGCTTAGACAGCGAATAGATCTTGTCGAAGTAGTTTCTTCTTACGTTAAAATGCAGAAATCTGGCGCAGCTTATAAGTCCCTTTGTCCTTTCCACTTAGAAAAAACTCCTTCGTTTGTAATTCATAAAGGAGACACCCATTATCATTGTTTTGGCTGCGGGGCCCATGGAGATGCAATTTCTTTTTTGATGGGATATGTTAAATTAAGTTTTATAGAAGCCCTGGAACTTTTGTCGGAAAGATTTCAGGTGCCCCTTGAGAAAGTAGAGGAAGATGTAAAGGGTTTTAATAAAGGTCGTCTTAAAGCAGCTTTAGAAAAAGCTTGTCTTTGGTATCTCTTTTTTCTTTTGCACACGGAAGAGGGCGCTTCTGCTCTTGTTTATCTTTATCAAAGAGGATTTACTTTATCTTTTATTCGTAGATTTGAGATCGGTTATGCTCCTAAGCAGGGAGATGTTTTATATAAGTTATTAAAACAAGAAGGTTTTTCCGAAGAAGAATTGATTCAAGCGGGTTTAATTCGAATTAGTAAAACAGGAAGCAAGAGAGATTTTTTCAGTGAAAGAATTTCTTTTCCTATCCGAGATCGTATGGGCGCAGTAATTGGTTTTTCTGCTCGTAAGTTTCATGAAGAAACTTTTGGTGGCAAATATATTAATACCGCAGAGACGCCACTTTTTAAAAAATCACAAGTTTTATTTGGTTTTTCTTACAGTCGTCACAGAATAGCAAAAGAGAGAAAGGCTCTTGTTGTGGAAGGACAGATTGATGCTTTAAGGTTAATTGATGCGGGTTTTGATTTTACAGTGGCAGGACAAGGGACGGCGTTTGGAGAGCTTCATGCAAAAGAACTTCTTCAGCTTGGAGTAAATCATGTCTATTTAGCTCTTGATGCGGATAAGGCTGGTCAAGAAGCTTCTATAAAGATAGGTGATTTATTTCAAGATAAAGGTGTAGCTGTCACGGTTGTATGTTTGCCAGAGGGAAGTGATCCTGATGCTTTTATTCAGGCTCAGGGGAAAGAGGCTTTTAGCGACTTACTTTCTTCTGGAACTGAATATCTTCTTTTTTATTATCAATATTTATGCAAGGGGCAAGATTTAACGCTACCCTCTAAAAAAACGGAGATTGTAGGGCAAATAGCTGAACGCATTCGTTCATGGAAGCACCCGGTAATGGTTTATGAAAGTTTAAAAAGATTAGCTCTTATGGCGGATCTTCCAGAGGAGACTCTGGGCGCTGGGCTCTCTTTTTCTTTACCTATTAAAAGAGCGACGCCGATGCAGACGTTAATCCATCCATTTGTTAATTCAGATAAGGTTTTGGAGATGGATCTACTTTCTTGGATGATTCTTTCTGTAGAAAAAGCCGACCGTGTATTAAAGCTCATTGAGCGTAATATTTCCAAAGAGGATTTTAAGATAGGTAGCTGCGCTAAATTTTTTGAGGTCTATTTATCTTTGACCCCAGAAGAAAGAAGGGACCGTATTTGTTTGGCTGCTCATCTAGAAGACGAAGAAAGTCAAAAGCTTTTAAATGACTTGTTGTTGAAGCGAATAAATCCGTTTAAAGAAGAAGAAGGGGTAATTGAGACCATTAAAAGTATTTTACAAAGAACTTGGATGGATCGGAGAGAGCTAATTAATGAGCAAATTTTAAGGGGGATTGCTTCTGAAGACGAAGAGCTTTCTCTTACAAAGCAGTATGCAGAGCTTGGTAAAAGGGCTCCTGAAATAACTCTTCTAGTAGATTGATGTTCTACGTCTTCTATTTTCAATTTAGCAATTAGATAGTTGGGGAATAGATAGCAAGAACCTCTTCTTTTTTTATCTTGGTCATAGGATTTTTTATGTTCAACTCTTCACTAGAGATAAGAGAACATGCGCCGTATGCCTATTGCTTTAATCAAATCTCCTTTTCTATTTATTAATTAAAATAATTCCCCTCTCTAGCTAATAAATAACGAAAATAAAGGCAGGATTACTTTTTCTAGTGTAGATCTTTTGTGGGTGGCACGACAGGGCGAACAACTGGTAAAAGTAAAATTATAATTAATGAAATTATGACAAGGGGAGTTGTTATACTTGGGAATATTTCAGGTGTTTTTAGATAAATAGAGAATCGGTTAGGGGCTTCTATAATAAGCTGTAAAATAAATTGCGTGAATCTATGGTTTATTTCTGAGAGTAAAATTCCTAGTGGGGGAACCAGCATTAGAAAAGGTAAGGATCCAAGAAATAAAAATAAAGAGCAAGAAACTCCTAATGGAATAAAAAGGTTATAAAAAAGACTTATTACGGGAAATTTTCCAAAATAAAAAAGGCATACAGGAATTACAGTTAGGTGAACTGCTAAATTTAAAGCTAAGGCAGATCGAATAAAGGCGCAGATAAGATAAGCCCACCTATCTATTTTTCGTAATGAAAAAGCTTCTAACTCTGTTCTTTTCGGCAAGAATTTTTTCACCCAAGAAGAGGTTAAGGGGAATAGTATTAAAATAGAACCGGTGGCTAAAAAACTGAGTTGAAATCCTAAATTTGTAATGCTTTCTGGTTTAAAAAGAAGTTCGAGTAATAATACTACTCCGAGTATGTTTAGGGGGGTTGTGCTGCGTTTGGAGAGGGTTCCGATAAGATAAAGTGTGGATGCTAAGTAAGCTCTTAAAATAGAAGCAGAGCAGCCTACAAGAACAAAATAGCCTGTAAGAAGAAGTAGTAGGCAGATCGTTGCTGGTTTTTTTGATAAGAATAAAGAGAAAATGAAATTTAAAAAAAAAGCGAGTAGCCCAAAGTGAAAACCTGAAATAGCCAAAATATGTTGTAAGCCAAGTCTATTAAAAGAAAAACGTAGAAGCGGATCGCTTAGATCTCCCAAGCAAATGGCTACTAAAAATTTTTCAACAAGAGAGTTTCCATAGATCTTTTGAATTTTTTTTGCTATTTCTTTTTTGCAGTCGAATCGCCACTGAGGCAAAGAATACATTTTTCCAGTTCCTATCCAAGTGGAGTTTTCATCAGGAGTAAATAAGAACCGGTTTGCTTCTTTTTCTAAGCAACCAGGGATCAAGTATTTTTCTGTTCTAAGGGGGAGTTTGATTTCTAGAGGAATAGTGCAAGGGATTCGAGCTACAGATGTTGCATTTTCATCTTCCATGTATTCGATTGTACCCTTAAGAGCGTAGCTTTTTTTAAAGTGTGTCTTGTATTCTTTGATCTCAGACGGAGTAAATGAGGCTACTCCAGTTATTTTTTGTAGATCGTTAGGAAAAAAAGGTTTTGTGGTTATCCCGTAAAGGAATGCTATAAAAAAAATTGCGCAGGTTGGAGCGAATTGTTTCGGTTTAAATAGGATCCATGGTAGTGATAGTGAAAAAAAGACTATTCCAAAAATGAGATTTGGTCTTACTGCGATAGCAAGACCAAATAAAAAAGCTAAAGAAAATAAAAAGGCAGGACATTTCCTAAAAAAAACAAAAAACTGCTCAGGGATTTTTTTTAGGGAGTTCTCCATCTACGTTTCCTATAATTAACCTAACACCGCGCTGTCCTGTGAAACAGAATGTTATCCATTCCATTAGAACTCCTAAGCGGTTTTTAAAGCCAATTAAATAAAGTATATGGATAAGACCCCACGCAAGCCACGCCATAAGACCCCCAAATTCTAATTTTCCTATTTTTGCAATCGCTTTTCCTTTTCCAATTGTTGCCATGCTTCCTTTGTCAAGATATTTAAAAGGAGGTCTGTTTTTGGGGGGGAGTTCTTGTTCTAATAGTTTTGCTAAGTATTTCCCTTGTTGAATTGCAACTGGTGCAATTCCAGGCAATGGTAGACCGTTTTTGCCTTTTAAAGAAGAGGTGTCTCCTAAAGCAAATATTTCCGGATGACCCGCAATAGAAAGATCGGGTTCAACAAGGATTCTTCCTTGTTTGTCGAGGGGGACGTTCAACGTTTTCATAAGCGGGGAGGCTTGGTTGCCTGCAGCCCAAATGACATTGTTGCTTTCGAGGAAAGAGTCTTCTGTTTGAACGCCGTCTTTTGTAATATCTGTCACTTTTTTACCTGTAATGACTTTTACTCCAAGAGATTCTAGTTCTCTTTTAGCTTCGTCAGAAAGTTTTTCAGAGTATCCAGGAAGAATATGGTTCATGGCTTCTATTAAAAATACTTGCGCTGTTTCTGGTCTGATTTTTCTGAAATTTTCTACTAGAGTGGTTCTAGAAATTTCAGCAATTGCACCAGCCATTTCTACCCCAGTAGGGCCTCCGCCAATTACTACAAAATTGAGATATTTAGCTGCCGCCTCTTTGCTTTCAAGTCTTTCTGCTGTTTCAAAGGAGAGTAGTATTTTTTCTCTAATCTTCAAGGCGTCTTTGATGGTTTTTAGCCCAGGAGCAAAGGCTTCCCACTGGTCATTTCCAAAATAGGAGTGTCTAGTTCCTGTGGCTATCACAAGATAGTCGTATTCGATCAAGTCGCCATTAGCAAAGGTGAGCTGTTTTTTTTCTTTATCTATAAAAGTAACTTCACCCATGATAACCATGGCATTACTTTGTTTTCGAAATATTTCTCTTGTTGGGTAAGCTATTTCTGCGGGAGATAGCGCCGCTGTCGCTACTTGATATAAAAGTGGTTGGAATAGGTGGTGGTTGGTTTTATCTATAAGAATTAAATCTAGTTTTGCTTTTTTTAAGGATTTTGCCAGGTTGAGTCCTGCAAATCCTCCTCCTATGATTACAACACGTGGGTATTTCATTCTTCCTCCAGTTACTCCTTTGTTTTACTGTATTTCATGGAATTTGCCAAGGTATTTTGAGGGAAAATATAGAGAAGTAGTTTTTCCTTTAAAAAATGGTTGGTTTAGAATAAGATGTGTTGGATTGAAACCCGTTCATTTAACAAGGTAGCTCTTCGTGTATCATGTAAAGGATCTTTATGAAAAGCATATGGAGACACTCAGCCTGTCTATTTTGACTGGGCAAGAGGGTCTTTCTAGGCAAATTCGTATACCTGAAGCACACCGCCCGGGCCTTAGTCTTGCTGGGTATTTGAAAAATTATGTGAATCAAAGAATTTTAGTGCTCGGGACTGTAGAGATATCGTATCTTAAAGATCTTGACTCTGCAACTCGAATGAAAAGAATAGAAGGTATTTTCACTTCAAAAACACCAGCCGTAGTAATTGCTGGACGTTTGGCCCCCCCTAGTGAAATTCTTCGGTTCTGTGGAGAAAGTGGACTTCCTCTTTTTCGTACTAAAATGAAAACGATGGAATTTTTGAACAGGTTAGCTCTTCTTTTGAGTGAAGAATTTTCTCCTAGTATGAGTTGTCACGGGACTCTTGTTGAAGCATTTGGGGTTGGAGTTCTGATACAGGGTGATTCTTCTATAGGTAAAAGCGAAGCTGCCTTGGGTCTTATTGAACGGGGTCATAGATTAATCTCGGATGATGTTGTTAAGGTTAGGTTGCGAGAGGGTTCTTATTTAGAAGGCTCAGGCCCGGAGTTAACGCGCCATCTACTTGAAATTAGAGGGATTGGCATCATTAACGTGGCCCACCTTTACGGAGTAGTTTGTGTGCGAGATGATAAAAAAGTAGATATGGTTATTAAATTAGAGGCATGGGATGACGGTAGATTTTATGATCGTATAGGTCTAGATCAGCAGTTTTGCGATATGCTAGGAATGAAAATTCCTTATCACATTTTACCTGTTAAACCCGGAAGAGATGTTGTTCTTTTGATTGAGACTATTGCTTTAAATCATCGATTAAAAGAAATGGGATTTAATTCAGCAAAAGATTTTAATGTTAAGCTTTTAGAGACGATTGCAAAAAAACAAAGACAGGGAAGGAAGTTACGTGAAAGTTTCTTGTAAGGTCAAAGTGAAAAACGCACAAGGCATACACGCTAGACCAGCCAGTGTTATAGTCCGTATTTTACAAGAAAGCCTTTCTTCTGTGTATTTTACTTGTAGGAAAGAGACTGTGAATGCAAGGAGTATCATGAGTCTTTTAACTCTAGCAGCTTCAAAAAATTCTACGGTTTTAATCGAAGTTGAAGGAGACGATGCAGAAAATGTTCTGAAAAGGCTACAAATAGCTTTTGAGGAAAAGTTTGGAGAATAATTAATGAGCGTAATGCAAGAGTTTCGATTACAAGGATCCCCGGTCAGCGACGGTGTTGCGATTGGTAATTTGTTTTTTCTACCCACCGCTGCAGAGGAAAATATTCCTGAGTTTTCGTTAGAAGAGGGTGCTATAGAAAAAGAAATTCTCAGGTATCGTAAGGCTATAGAGGGAAGTCGAGAAGATCTTCTTTTTTTGAAGTTTAGCTTGGAAAAGGAAGGGTCCATAGAAGCTTCCGACATTATAGAGGCACATATCCAAATGCTTGAGGATCCTCTATTAAAAGAAGAAGTCGAAGAGGTGATTAAAACTTCTAAAAAAAATGCAGAGTCTGTTTTTAGTCAAACAGTGCGGGAGTATGAGGCGAAATTTGCTCGTATTAAGGATCCGTATTTTCAGCAAAGAATTACGGATGTATTAGATTTAGCGAAAAGAATTTTAGGCCATCTTTTAGAAAGAGCTAAATTTAATTTCTCAGAAATCCCACAAAGCTCGGTTGTTTTTACTAAAGAATTGATCCCATCACACACTGCAGCAATTCAAGCCTCACGTGTTGGAGCCTTTGTGACACAGACAGGAGGGGGAAGCTCTCATGCCGCTTTAATTGCAAGAGCTAAAGGAATACCTTATGTTTGTAATATAGATTTGGCTATTTTGGAAAAGTTTAAAGAGCAAGATGTTATCGTGGATGGAGAGTCCGGCGAAATTATTGTGAATCCTTCTCCGTTAACTTTAGAAAAATACAAAGAGATTAGAACTCGTTTAAAAACCACGTATAAACTTTTACAGCAAGATATTCATCCTGTTACGGAAACGGTAGACGGCTACTCGGTTCATGTCTATGCCAACGTGGGTAGTTTGTTGGATTTAGATGAAATGGCTGCTTGTAGATCTGAAGGAATTGGTCTTTTTCGAACAGAATATCTTTTTTTAGAAAAAAATGTTGTTTTTTTATCTGAAGAGGAACAACTCGCAGCGTACTCTCTTGCTATGGATAAAGTCGGATCAAACTTTGTTGTAATGAGAGTTTTTGATATTGGAGGGGATAAAAATCCTGATGTGTTTTTAGAAAGTGTAAAAGAAGCTAACCCAGTTTTAGGCTGCCGAGGTATTCGGTTTTTATTAAAACACCCTTCTATTTTTAGAGTTCAGCTTAGAGCTATTATGCGAGCTTCTCAAGGCAAGGATGTTCGCATCCTCCTACCTTTAATATCAGATATTCAAGAAATACGTATTTCTAAGAAGATCATTCAAGAAGTTCATGATGAACTAGTTGTTCAGGGGATGATAAAGCCTCAAAAATTTCTTGTTGGTTGTATGATCGAAGTCCCTTCTGTTGTTCTTTTAGCGGATGTTATAGCTAAAGAAGTGGATTTTCTTTCTATTGGCACAAATGACCTTGTACAATACACCTTAGGGATGGATAGAAGTAATCTTTCGATGACTGAATTTTTCTACCCTGCTCATCCAAGTCTTATTCGAATGATTAAAATGGTTGTTGTCGAAGCTAAAAGGCAAAATAAACCTGTGACAATTTGTGGGGAAATTGCTTCAAATCCTTTGTTTGTTCCTTTGTTATTGGGGCTAGGAATTAGTGAGTTTTCGTGTTCTCCTCGGTATATTCCTCTTATTAAGAAAGCAGTTCGTCGCTGTTCCTTATTAGATACATTTAAGTTGGCTCAAAAGGTTTTGCAAATGGGATCTTGCTTAGAAGTTTCGCAGTTTGTCTCTGAATCTTGTAAGGAGACTTCTTGGGACTAATGAAGTTGCTTTTTAAAATTGTAATAGCCGTCTATCGTATTCGATAAGACGGCTACTTTATTTAGAAAGGAAAGGAAAAACCGCCAGGTAGATCCATGGAGTTATCTTCATCAGATTTACTAAAAGCATCTTTAAACGCTGCTTTGATTAAATCTTCGAGTCCTTCGACATCTTCAGGGTCGACACATTCTGGCTTAATTTTTAGTTCTTGGAGTTCTTTTTCTCCGTTGATTACTAGGGTAACAAGTCCATTGCCGCTAGATCCAGTAAAACGCTTAGCTTTGATTTCTTCTTTCATTTTTTCAAATTTTTCTTGTAGCTGGCTAGCTTGTAGTTGTTTTTGTATTTTGCCAAAGTTGGCCATAGTGTCTCCTTCAAAGGTTAGTCTTTAGTTAGCGTGCCTTCTAATTCAATACAAGCAAATCGCATGATTGTGTCATATCTCGCTTGCATAGTAGGTGTTTTTTTTTCGAGTTCAGGAGGTTTTTCCGGGGTCCTTGTTATAGAAGGCAAAGAAGGCCTCTCTATAATAGGTTCTTCCATAGGGATAAGATTCTGCTCTACCCAATTTAAAGTAGGTTTTTCTTGTTTAGGCTCAGGGTTGTTTTCTTGAACTATTATCGGTGTGGGTTTTTTTTGCTCTACAGGTTCTGCTTGGGGAATCGCTTTCTGAGGAACTACTATCTCTAGAGCTTCTTGTGGCGCTGTTTTTTGAAGTTGTTCTATTCGAGCAACAAGGTCCAATGCAGAAACTCGATATTTGCTTTTTAGAATGTGAAGTAAAATCATTTCGAGGCCAACTCTTTTAAAAGCTGTTTTATTCACTTCTTCGTATTTAGAGATTAAATAGTCTAAAATGTAAAGAGCTTGCTCTTCGGAGTAAAGGGTGGCTGAATGCTTATACTTTGTTTCAAGAGAAGAAGACATCTCTTTGTTTTTTTGAGGTATTTGCATTTGTATCACTAAAATATTTCTATAGTGCTCTAAAAGACATTCAAAAAAATAGCCGAGGTCTTTGCCTGAAGAAAATATAGTAGAGGCCCACTCAAAGGCAAAAGGGATATTACTTTCACTAAATGCCTTATCAAAAGCAAAAAAAGCCTCGCTAGGCAAGGTTGCTAGAGCTCTTGAAACTGTATCTTCGGTAAGAGTTCCTTCGTTACAACATAGTATTTGATCTAGTAGGGACTCAGCCACCCTCATAGAGCCATCAGATAGACTAGCTATTTTATAAAGAGCTTCTTCTTCGTGTGGTGTTCCTATTGCTTCGATAATTTTAGTGAGTTTTTCGGCAATTTTTCCAGCTGATATTCTTTGAAGATCAAATCGTTGGCAGCGGCTAATAATAGTTGGTGGTATTTTATGAGGCTCAGTAGTTGCTAAGAAAAATTTCACATTCGGAGGGGGTTCTTCTAATGTTTTTAAAAGAGCGTTAAAGGCTTCTTTTGTGAGCATGTGAGATTCGTCAATGATAAATATTTTACAGCCGGAAGAAGAAGGGGCATATCCAACCGATTCGTTAAGCTGTCTAATATCGTCAATACCTCGATTAGAAGCTCCATCTATTTCAAATACGTTTAAACTTTTTCCTTGTGTAATTTCTATGCAGCTGGCACAGGCGTTACAAGGCTCTGCTTCATTAGAAAGGTTAGGGCAGTTTAGGGCTTTGGCTAGAACTCTAGCTAAAGTTGTTTTTCCAGTTCCTCGTGTTCCACAGAAGAGGTATGCTTGTGCTGTTTTTTTTTGTAAAAGTGCGTTTTTAAGCGTTGTGACGATAGCTTCTTGTCCAAGAACGCTAGCAAATGTTTGAGGTCTATGGATTCTGGATAGGCCTTGGTATTGTTCCTTTGACATGAAGTTACTACGCTCCTTGAGTAGACGTAAGAAGTAGTATAAAAAAAATACGAAAAATCCTAAAGGAAAATAGTAAACGATTGGTACGAATTTCGATAGATATACTGTAGCTTGTTTTTTCTTTGCCGTTTTAAGAAATTAGCATGATCTATTTTTTTTTGAAAAAAAAGTTGTATCTATGTCCTAGGCTCGCTTAGTATCCAGGTATATATTAAAAAAAATTGGAGATTCCATGTTTAAGAACTTTCTTGTCACTTCTTTGGTTTGTTTTAGCGTTTCAGGTCAAATTTTAGAGGCTGCTTGTGGCAGTAATGTCTGTGGATCAGGAGGGAGTGAGAGGAGTTGCTGTAAATCTGTAGATAGTAGTAGTGGAAGTAACGTCGTTTATGACGCAGTCGCAGATTTTAGCGGATATAGCTGTCTTAGCATACGAGGGAATGATGATTATATTACGGATCTGGAATTTAAAACAGGACCTAGTTTTACAAGTTATAACCTGGGTTCTGGTACTGGAGCTCCTACAGGGTCAATTTCAGTAAATGCACAAAACGATCCCTGTATTAATGGGTCAAGCGAACTTGTTGGATGCTACCATATACGAGGAAATAGTAGTCAAAAAACATTTTCTGTCTCATCCATCGGTATTATTAATGGAGAATGTACTAATTTAGGAAGTATGGGGATTACTAGAATTGGGAGTTATGGGGTTTTAGACATTCAAGGTCCTGGTAATTTTTACACCGCATCTGGAAAAAATGGGGGTTGGGTATATATTGGGCATGATTCAGAACCTGGGAATGTGATTGTTCGAAATAGCTCAACTTTTTGTTCTGCTCCTGTGAAGGCAAGACTGTCGGGTAGTTCTTTAACTGGAGCTGCCGATGTTACTTTTTCAAATGCATATACGTTTGAAACTGTTTCTAATGCGTCTGTTGCTGTAAATGCTTCTTCAGGCACTACGATAGCTTTTTCAGGTTCTTTTACGGCTAATACAAGTGGAGGAGTCTTAGGGATTAACTACACGACTACGCCAAACGCGACAGATAGTCTTACCAACTTGACATTAAATGGAACAGTGGAGTTTAAAACTACAGTACCAAGCATCAATACTATGAAAGTTTTTGCCGGAACTTTAAAGTTGAGTGTTGTTCCAGATAAACTTACTAGTATTTTACTTTCAGGCGCCGGATCTCCCTCTTTGTCTTTAAATAATGTTACCTTGGGGACAGGCACGACAATTGATTTTCAAGCTTCGACCAATCCAAAAATTGTTGTAGATAGCGGTACGTCTACTATACAAGGAATCCTTACTAATGGTGGTTTTTCAAAAACAGGAGCTGGTAAGCTGGTTTTAACAAATACATCTAGTAGTTATACATCTACCACAACTATGACAGCCGGAACGCTCTCTATTGCTTCAGCTAATTCGTTGGGGTCAGGTTCTTTGGTGGGAAACGGAGGAACTCTTGAAACAACAGCTAATGTTAATTTTTCACGTTCTTTTAGCTTAAACTCTGGAAAAACAACATATTTGCAGCCCAGTACAGGTACAACTCTTACATTACAAGGAGTAGTTTCTGGTGGTGGTTCAGTTGTTATGAATGGAGCCGGAACTACAACTTTTTCATCTCCTTCGAATACATATAGCGGTACTACGACCCTTACGAGTGGAACTATATCGATTGCTTCAGCTGCTTGCTTGGGCTCAGGTTCTTTGATCGGTAATGGAGGGATTCTTCAAACGACAGGATATTGTGGTTTTTCTAGTTCTCGTTCTGTAGCTCTTAATTCAGGAACAACTACTCAATTTAAGCCTAGCACTGGAACAACTGTTTCTTTAGCAGGGGCAATTACAGGATCGGGTAACTTTCATGTAAGTGGAGGTGGTATCGTTGAGGTCATAAAAAATAGCGGTACTACTTTTACTGGTCCTGTAAGAATTTATTCAGGAACTTTGGCTGTTTCTGGGACAAACCCTGTTGGATCTAGTGGTTATATTACGGCGTATGGCGGAGCATTACAATCTACTGGAAACTCTGTATTAAACAACCCAATTTCTCTTGTTGAAAATTTAACTGTTATTCCAAATAACGGTACCACGTTAGAGCTTACAAATCATGTAGGAGATGGCCTCTGGCTTATTGTCAATGGCCCAGGGACTCTTAACTTAAGCCATGACTCTAATAGTTTAGCAGGTATTCAGTTTACAAATGGAACCGTAACAGTTGCTAAAATTGGAGCTTTGGGAGGCGGAAATTTTGTAGGTGATGGGGGACGTTTACAGACAACTGGTAGTATGAGTTTAAATAGCTCGCGTACTATTACTTTGTATTCGGGTAAGACGCTGACTCTTTCTCCAGTAACAGGTATTACTCTTACAGTAGACTCTTTAATATCAGATGCTGGTAGTTTAATTATAGATGCTCTTGGTTCTGTTGTTTTAAATAATACAGGAAACACCTACTCAGGTGGAACAGTTCTTACAAGCGGTACAGCTACTATGAGTAAGGCTGCATTTGGAACTGGGGCTATTACATCCAATGGGGGAACAATTTCTTGTAACGCAACGGTTACGTTTCCTAATGCTGTGGTATTAAACGCAGGAAAAGTACTAACAATCAAAACAAATGCGGGTGTTATTACGACATTTTCAGGGATTATTGCCGATCCTTCCGGTGTCACTTCTAACTATGGAAAGATTGTCATTGATGGCAGTGGAGATGTTGATCTTATAGCAAGTAATACGTTTCAAGGAGATGTAGAGGTAGTCAGTGGGACATTAGGGATTACCTCAGGACAGTCTTTAGGAGGAGGAACGAATATTGCAAAAGCACTGTTGTTTAAAGGCGGTGTTTTAAAAGCTTTAGCTAGTTTGAATTCAGGTGTTTCTATTACCTTACAGCAGGCGGCTAATTTAGAGACTGTAAGCGGCGCTTCCCTTACTCTTTCAGGAGTAATTACAGGTGCTGCTGGCATAAATTACGACGGCAATGGGACTATTATTTTAACTAGTGGAAGCAGTAATTTTACTGGACCTATTAACGTGACACAGGCTGGTACACTAGAAATCACTTCAGCGGGAGCCTTGGGAGTTACGAGCGCGGTGAACATGGCAGCAGATTCTACTTTTAGAGTTTCTGCTGATGGTCTTACTGTTAGTAGAAATATAAGTCTTACTGGCGCAGCTTCCGGATCAGTAGACTTTGATGTTGGTCAGATTGGGTCTACAAATATTACCACAACCTACTCGGCAACTATTTCGGGAGGAGGCTCCTTAAGTAAAATAGGATCCGGGACTCTTGTCATGACGGGAAGCCCAAGCTATACAGGCGGAAGTTATCTAACTGGAGGGACATTCTCGATAGGATCTGCAGCAAACTTACCTACTGGTGGGATTGTCTATTTTAATGGAGGGGTATTAGCCGCAAGAAATACTCTTAGTACTCCAGTTAACATGGATTTAAACTTGGCAGATGCAAACTTCTCAATCCCTTCAGGTCAAGTGCTTACTGCCTCGGGTATCTTATCCGGAGCTAATGGAATCGTTTTTAGTGGAGGAGGAACTTTAGAACTTTCAGGTTCAAATACCTTCCAAGGTAAAACGACAATTTCCACAGGGATTTTAAAGGTTTCTTCAGCGGCTAATTTAGGAGGAGCAGGTTCTATTATTTTAAGTGGAGGAACTTTACTTATTAATGGAAGCTTCACGACAGAAAAAGGGTTTGAAACTTTAAATGGCACTGTTCAGGTAGATGGGTCATATAATGCTACATTTACAGGCGTGATGGACTCTAAGACCGGCTCTACTCTTACTAAGACAGGAACAGGAAAGCTAGTTTTAAATCCTTTAAGTCAGGCTTCGATTCCTAATGTAACCATTTCACAGGGTAGTTTAAGTGCTAGTACCAATATTCTTGCAAGTAGTAAAATTTCTATTGCATCAGGTACTAATTTAACGTTTTCTCAAACAAGTGATGGAACCTTTACGGGATCTATTAGTGGCGATGGACCTCTTATTGTGGATGCTAGCTCGAGCAGTGCTGTATTAAGCATGGGGACAACTTCTTCAAATACTTATAAAGGAGGTACTACCCTTAAAAAGGGTATTCTTGCTATTTCACGAAATAGTGACCTTGGCCAAGATCTTACTGTGATAACAGCCTCTGGAGGAACTCTTAGGGCTAATGATACCTGTACTATATCTCGCAATACCACACTAACTTCGGGAACAAAGAGTGTTTTTAGCGCTTTAGCTAACAAGACGCTTAAGGTAGAAGGGCTAATTTCAAGCTCGGGAGCGTTAGAAATAGGAGAAGAGGCGGCAACAGGAACGGTTTACTTAAATCCTTTGGGCGCTAATAGTAATGAAGGAGGAATTACTCTTTCCTATGGAACATTAGAAATTAATCAAGATGATTCTTTAGGGTCTAATGCAAATGTTCTTACTTGTAATGGGGGTTCTTTATTTGTGAGCTCTGATATGGCTGCGCCTCAGCCCATGAGTCTAGTAGCTAATAAAAATACAGGGATCAAAGTAGACACAGGAAAAAATTTAACATGGAACGGACTCATTAGCGGCTCTGGGTCATTTACTAAAACAGGCTTGGGTATACTAACCTTGGGAGCTAGTAATGGATATACGGGAGCTCTTAGTTTGGTAGAAGGTTCTATTGCAATTAGCGCTCCATCGAATTTATCTGGAAGTCTTGTTTTTCAAGGAGGAACTTTAAGCCTTACAGAGAGCATGACTCTTGCCATTCCTATGACGTTTGATTCTACAGACGGTCTATTCTCTGTAGCTTCAACGAAAACGGCTACATTTTCTAATGTGTTATCTGGGGATTTTGGATTGGAGCTTGTTAAAGAAAATACTGGCACGTTAGTTCTTTCTGGGGCTAATACCTACTTCGGTACTACACAAATTTTTGGAGGTACTTTAGAGGTAAGTAACAATGGGAACTTAGGAAAGGGCGATAATATTGTGATTGATGGGGGCACTTTAAAAATTGTGGGCGCTTCTTTTTCTTCTCCTAAAAACTTATCTACTTTAAATGGTAGCATACAGGTTTCTTCCGGAATACTTGCGACCTTTACAGGTTCTGTTGATTCCAGTGCTTTATCTGCCCTTACAAAAACAGGATCAGGAGATTTGTTTTTAGATTCTCCAAGTCAAGATTATATTAGAAAAGTCACTGTTTCAGAAGGTGGATTAAAAGGCTCTACAAATAGTTTACAAGGTAGTACCATAGCGGTTTCTGCTGGCGCTAGATTAACATTTTCTCAGTCAAATAATGGAGATTTTACAGGTACAATTAGTGGAGATGGATCAGTTATAATTGACGCTATAGATAGCGGCGCAATACTCACAATGAAAACAATATCTTCAAACACGTATAGAGGCGGAACAACGGTTAAAAACGGGATATTGGCAATATCTTCAAATAATGATTTAGGTTATTCAACTAGTTCTATTACAGGCTCAGGAGGAACTCTTAGAGCAAATAGTGGAGTTCAGTTATCTAGAGCTATTACCTTAAGTAGTTTGACGAGCTCTACTTTTAGTGCTCTTGCAAATAAAGTTTTAGAGCTTGATGGTCTTATTTCGGGCTCAGGTAATTTGGTTATCGGGGAAGAATCTGCAACAGGAACAGTTTACTTAAATCCTTTGGGAGCTAATGCGAATATAGGAGGGATTACTCTTTCTTATGGAACGCTTCAAATCAATCAGGATGATTCTTTGGGTGATTTCGCAAACATATTGACAGGAGATGGTGGTTCTTTACTTGTTGAAGCTACTATTCCAGTAGCCCAAGCGATGGTTCTAAACAATCTAAAGACAACAACTGTAAATGTCGGTAAAAACGCTATCTTAACATGGAATGGTGTTATCAGTGGTCTTGGTGCTTTAGAAAAAGTAGGCAACGGTACTATGGCACTTGGGGGAATTAACACCTTTGAAGGCGGACTTACAATCAGGGAAGGGATTGTTTCAGTATCTATACCAGAGAACTTACCTTGCGGATTTCCTGTTACTTTTAGTGGAGGAAGCCTCACTGTTTTATCTAGTATGATACTCAATGAACCTCTTTTCTTGAATGCTACGGCTCCTATTTCTACTGCCACAGGATTGGATGTATCCTTATCAGGTACTATAACGGGGGATTTTGCTCTTAGTTTATCTGGAGGGGGATCATTTCTTTTATCTGGCGTAAACACAGCTTACTATGGGAATACGACAGTTGCCTCGAGTACACTGCAATTTTCTACGGATCAGAATTTAGGAAGTGGATCTATGATCAGCCTAGATACAAGCATTTTAGAAGTGGTTGCTTCGGCTTCTACAATCGATTCTTCAAAAGGATTTCAGAAATTAATAGCTACGACGATAGATGTTAGTGATAACATAGTAACTTTTACAGGCGCTCTTAGTAGTTTAGATAGAAATTCTTCTATCACAAAGCTTGGTGATGGAACGTTAAAGCTTCTTCCTCTAACAGGAGAAAGTCTAAAAACGCTCGTTTTATCCGAGGGCTCTTTTGTAGGTAATAGCTTTAGTTTAGCCTCCACTACAATTACGACAAGTTCTTTAACAGAGATTGCTTTTTATCAAGAACAAAATGGAACCTTTTCAGGAAGCATTAGCGGAGCCGGTTCTTTTAGAATGACTGGGACACCAGGTTCTGTACTTTCTGTCACAAACAGTCAATCCTATACTGGTGGCCTTACATTACAAAGTGGTATGTATTCTGTATCTAAAGATAATCAGTTAGGATCTTCTGGGGTAGAAATCTTTGCGGTAGGTTTTGATGGAGCCTTACAAGCCACAGATACATTTTCAACGAGTCGTTATCTTACATTTATAGATGCTGGTGTTACTGTCGATGTGCAAAATAACGGTAGTAGAAAAAACACCCTAACGTTTACTAGTTCTGTTATAGGGGATACCCTCACAAAAACAGGCCCTGGAACTCTTGCTTTAGATGGTACTACTACAGTGACAAGCTATGTTGTCGTTGATGAAGGAACCCTTTATGTTGGTGGTGTAATGCAAGGGTCTACTCCTCCTGAATCTAGTAGTTTTAGCTCTAGTAGCTTCGAGTCATTTAGTGCTCCAGCTAGTTTAAGTGTCGAAGTAGGTTCAGCGGGTATTCTTTTAGGGGAAGGAGAAATAAATGCAGACGTAGTTGTATCTGGAATTATAGCAGGAGGCGATGGTTTTAATGAATCAACGCTTACTATTAATGGAAACGTCTCTATGGAGTCTGGTTCTACTTTGGGAGTAAGGATCAATCCATTGATTTGCTCCAATCTTTTAGTAGAAGGGGATTTTATGATTGACTCTTTTTCAAGGGCTCTTATTCTTCCATCACCGGGTGTTTATCCAAAACCTCAAGTTCTAAACCTTCTTGATGTCGGAGGGACTATTAGTGGGCAATTTAATTCTGCAGATGTCCCTGAAGTGTTATTTATGACTGCTACTTTGGATTATAGCAATCCTTCTTCCATTAGTGTAACGGTGACTCCTTTGCAAATTTTTCCTGAGGTAACAGGGCGCAATGCTGATGCAGTAGCAACTTCATTAGATAACGTCATTGACTGGAATAGACTCAATGTATCCTTTACTTTACCTTTAGTAGATACTGTTTCTAATGCCCTTTTACCAGGTGTCCTTAGAAGCCTTATGCCTCTTGCTTCTTATCCAAATAAGATGACAAATACCTTGAACAAGATGCAGCCTGCTGCATTAAAGGGACTTGTTATTGCACAAGAAAGCGCTTCTATAGAGGTAAGAGGAGCTCTTAGCTCTAGGATGCAAAATGCTTTAGATACTAAATCATGTTACGCTCTAGAAGATGGATCCTGTAAAGATGATACGAAAAGAGTCCATATTTGGCTCTCTGGTATGGGAAATGTATTAAATCAAAAGTCGAATACTTATAACCATAGCCCTCAGGTCGGATATCAAAGTAAATTAGTTGGAACAGTAGCTGGGGTTGATGCTCACTTTTTAGACTACTTCTACGCAGGGGCTCTTGGTGGCTATACCAACTCACACATCAACTGGAAAGAAAACCGTGGTCATGGCGATGTTAATACTGGTTACGGAGGACTCTATCTATCGTTCTTAGGGGAGATGTTCTACGGGAACGCGTCTATTATCGGAGGTTGGAGCAGCTATAACACAACAAGAAACATTTTTTATCCAGGTGTTCATGAGACAGCCAAAGGGCAGCGCCAAGGAAGAGAGCTTCTATCTCATATAGATACAGGAATCAACTTAGGATTTAGCGGCTTTACTGTTAGACCGTTTGATAGTTTTGACTATTTAGCTGGAGTAGAAAACAGCTACGAGGAAACTGGCGCTAGAGACTGGAATCTACGTATCCGTAAAAGCAACGCGATTATGCTACGTAACGAGCTAGGCTTACAGTTTGCTGGGTGTGTTTGCGTCAAAGAGTCTAAGTGGACTGTTTCACCTAAAGTTAGCTGGGTAAGGGAAGTGAGGGTCAAAGGATCTCATTATAGAGCATCATTTGCTGGAGCCAGTGAGTTTCCTTTCACTGTCACAGGGTATTTTCCAAGTAGAAACCTTTTTTCTCCAGGACTCATGATAGCTGGTACTATGTATCAAGATAGATTAGGTATAAACTTCACCTATGATGGCGAGTTTACAGGCGGCTATAGCGCTCAGAAGTATACGGCAGAGGCGAGATTCGGGTTCTAAAGAATGTATTAAAGCAGACCCCCTTTCATTGTTTGGAAGGGGATCTGCTTTAAGCGTATAGTTTTTAAATCTTGGATTCCGAACTTTGTATTTTGCATTTTGTGAGTGTTTTAAACTAACTGAATTAAAATTCTTTTTAATGCGAGAGTTGTCTTGTTAAAATTTAAATATCTAACGCTTGGGATTTTCCTAGATCTGCGAAGATCGAGGATGAATGAATTTAGAATTTTCAAGGTAAATATTGAATCTTTTCCGGGAACTTGTTTTTTAAGAGGAAACAAAGCAAGATGGGTTAAAGCTTGAGAAGGAGAGACAAATGAAAGATTCCGCTTTGGGTGTAGAGAGTGGAGAAAAACCAGAAATTCGTGGCATTTCGAAAATGGCAAGGCTTAGTTGGCGTGTTTTTTTGGCTTTACTTTTTATAGGATCTCTTTCTTTTTTTCTTCAGCTTAAAAAAGTAAAAGTAGATGTTTTAGAGGTAAATTCTATTTCTAAACAGTATGTTGTAGCCCAAACATCTTTTGAATTCCCAGACGAAGAAAAAACTTTTTTTTTACAGCAGCAGGCGATTCATGATATAGGAAGTATTTATCGACTAAATACTAAAGAACTAGCCAAAGTAAGTGGAGAGTTTGAAGAAGGGTTAATACAAGATCAGTCTTGGCGTAAAAAAATTCCTCATGTTACTTTTGAAAAGATTTATGAATATACAGAAGCTCTCGAAAATTTTTTATTGGACAGTCGTTTTTCAGATCCTAGAACAATAGAGAGAATGAAGATTGTTGAGTCTTCAACGGATCATTTGTTTAGCTATCCTGCTGATAAGGAAGATAAGGGAGTGGTTTCAATTCCTTCGAACTATTGGGAAATTGTTAAGAAATATGTTTTTGCTGGAGAAACAGATTCTTTGATGGTTTCTTTTGTGTTTGATTTTTTTGCAGAAAGAAAATGGGCTTTTGAAGAAGATTTAGGCCTTGAAAAACGTGTTAAGCAGAGCGTGAAAGAAAGCATTCCGGAGCAGTATGTTCTTGTTCAGTCGGGTAGCTTTATTTTAGAGCCTGGAGAGAAGGTTACTTCTAAACATGTGATGCAAGTTCAATTTTTAAAAAATGCTCTAGGAGAAGCTCAGGGAGAAGTTTCTATTATTTCTATTTTAGGAAGTCTTGGACTTAGCGTTATTATAGCTCTTTTAACTACTATTTATTTAAAATTATATCATAAGACAATTTTTTCTTCTCTACGTCGACTTACTTTGCTGACTCTGATTTCTTTACTGACTTTGTTTTTAGCAAAAGCCACAGAATATCTTCTTTTATATGAAGGGTATAATTTAGTTGAGGCTGTTCGATTTCCTCTTATAGTTCCTTTCGCCTCTTTACTTTTATGTGTGCTTTTGGGTGCTAGGATAGCTCTTTTCACGTCTATTTTTCTTTCTGTGATTATTAGTCTTAGTTTGTCTATCGAATATGATCGCTTCTTGGTATTAAATTTGATAGCCTCGATGTGCACTATTATGTTTGCTAGGGGTTTACATAGAAGAAAAGATATTTTTGAAGTTTGTGGTAAGGTTTGGCTTTGTTGTGTACCAGTTCTCTTTGCTTTTTATTTAAAGGAAAGCAATCTTTTTGAAGTGTCGTGTGTTTTTGATCTTGCCGCGGCATTTATTTTTATGACTGCTACAGCTATTATTGTAGTGGGATTGCTTCCTCTTTTTGAATCAGTATTTAACATTATGACCGATATGAGTCTTATGGAGTACATGGATCCAAATAATGAGCTTTTAAGAAGGCTCAGCCTCGAGGCTCCTGGAACATACCAACATTCGCTTGTTGTTGGCAACATTGCTGAAATTGTCGCTAGGTCTATAGGTGCTAATGATTTGTTTTGTCGTGTAGCTACTCTTTATCACGATATCGGTAAATTATTTAATCCTCATTACTTTACCGAAAATCAGCTTGGGGGATTTAATATTCATCAGCTATTAACCCCGTTAGAATCCGCCCATGTGATTATCGCTCATGTAGCTGAAGGGGAAGCTTTAGCCAAGAAATACCATCTTCCTCAAAGTTTTATTGACGTAATTAAAGAGCATCACGGCACGACTTTAGTTTATTTCTTTTATTGTAAACAGATAGAACAGATGGGTGGGGATCCATCGAAGGTAAATGAAAAATTATTTCGTTATTTGGGTCCTAAGCCACATACTAAAGAATCTGCTTTAATTATGATTGCAGATACAATAGAGGCAGCCTCTCGTTCATTAGATTCACCTACAGAAGAAGCTTTAGCCGAAATGGTAGATAGGTTAATTTCTGAAAAAGCAGAAGAAGGGCAATTTGATGAGTGTCCTTTGACCTTTCAAGAGCTTTGTACAATCAAAAAAACTATGGTAAAAACATTGTTAATTACTAGGCATTTGCGCATCAAGTATCCCTCAAAAGGAATTTAAAGTGGAGCCCGCGTCGTTTTCAAAAATGCTAGATGCTATTTTCGAGCTGACAAAGACGCAAAATTCTATTCAAATTAGGGATCTTTTTACCGTTCTAAAAGGTAAAGGCTACGCTGTTCTTTTGGTTGTGTTTAGCCTTCCTTGCGCTTTACCAATCCAAATCCCTGGTTTTTCAGCTGTATTTGGACTCATTCTTACTTTTTTAGGCTTGCGATTGATTTTTTCTAAAAATCTTTGGTGGCCGGAATGGATTTTGAAAAAAAAGCTATCCAGTCGTAGTGTTCAAATCGTTTTAGAAAAAATCCGAAAGATTTGTCGCATTGTAAGGCGTGGAGCTCGTCCGAGGCTCCCTGGTCTTGTCAGCAGTCCTTTTTCCCGTATACTTAATGGCCTTTTGGTTACTAGCTTAGCTCTTTTTTTGTCTCTTCCTTTGCCAATTCCCTTATCGAATATGTTGGCTGCGTTGCCTATTCTTTTTTTGGGGTTAGGGATCCTTGAAGAAGATGGTGTTATAATTTTATTTAGTTATTTTCTCTTTGTGATGGGGATTTTTGCTGCCATAGCTCTTTTTATATTTGGTTTTGAACAGCTTAGGCAAGTTTTAGATAAGTAATGTATTTGTTTGAATTTCATAAAATTGTTGCATAATTAATAGAATATTTCGTATTTTTATGGCACTTTTACTGGATATGGAGTGGATATGAAGAAGAAACGTGTTGTGATTACAGGTATGGGTGTTGTTTCTTGTTTTGGAACGGACGTCGATTTTTTTTATAATCAGCTTCTTGCTGGCAAAAGTGGTATTAAACCGATTCAAGAGTTTCCTTGTGAAGAATATCCCACTAGATTTGCTGGAAGTGTTCAAGATTTTGATACCGGTGAGTATATAGATAAAAAACAGGCTCGTAGAGTTGATCCGTTTATTCGTTATGCTATGGTTGCAGGTAAAAAAGCATTGGAAATGGGAGGTCTTTCAGGAGAGGCTTTAAACGGGTTAAATAAAGCTCGTTGTGGTGTTCTTGTAGGATCTGGTATGGGTGGCATGGCTGCTTTTTCCGATGGGGTAGAAACAGTTGTTACAAAAAGCTTTAAAAAGCTAACTCCGTTTTTTGTTCCATTTATTATTACTAATATGGGAGGAGCTCTTTTAGCTATGGATCTAGGTTTTATGGGTCCTAACTATTCTATTTCTACAGCTTGTGCTACATCAAATAACTGTATCATTTCTGCTGCGCAGCATATAAGAAATGGGGAAGCTGACCTAATGGTATGCGGAGGAAGCGAAGCTTCTTTAACTCCGGTTGGTCTTGCTGGTTTCGTTGCTTGCAAAGCCCTTTCTGAAAGAAATGAGGATCCAGCTGCTGCATCCCGCCCTTGGGATAAGTCCCGTGATGGTTTTGTGATGGGTGAAGGTGCTGGTGTTTTAGTCCTCGAGAGCTTAGAGCACGCACAAGCGCGAGGTGCTACTATTTTAGCAGAGTATCTTGGCGGTGGGCTCTCTTGTGATGCATACCATATGACTAGTCCTCGTGCAGATGGACTCGGTGTAAGTCTTTGTATAGAAAACGCTCTTGCAGACGCAGGTATTTCTAAGGAAGAGGTTAATTATATTAATGCTCATGCGACATCTACTCCAGCGGGGGATATGTGTGAGGTAGAAGCTCTTATAAAGGTTTTTGGATCACATATGCGTAACATTAAGATGAATGCGACGAAATCTATGACAGGTCATTGTCTTGGTGCTGCAGGAGGAATAGAGGCTATAGCAACTATTAAAGCGATTCAAACAGGTATGCTTCATCCGACGATTAATCTTATGAATCCAGAAGAAGGTCTTGAAGGGATAGATTTAGTTCCTAATGTAGCAAAACCACATCAGATACGAGTAGCTTTGTCAAATTCTTTTGGATTTGGTGGACACAACTCTTCTCTTTTATTTGCTCCGTTTCGTCCATGAAGAAAGACTACTCGTATGGAATAGTGCCTCTTAGAGAAGAAAATGGTGAAATTCAGATCCTTATGATTTTTCATAAAGGAGGAAGACACTGGGCTTTTCC
This sequence comes from uncultured bacterium, assembly GCA_964455905.1. GTDB lineage: Bacteria > Chlamydiota > Chlamydiia > Chlamydiales > Rhabdochlamydiaceae > CAIJXB01. The sequence continues at coordinate 106,053 of CAYVYN010000005.1, read as the reverse complement.
TAAGGGGCATAAAGATGAGGGGGAGTCTGATTTTGAAACAGCACAAAGAGAGCTTCTGGAGGAAACGGGACTTTCTGTTTCTTCTTGTCTAAGCCAAATTCCTTATGTGGAATCTTACCAATTTTATAAGTTTCATGAAAAAATTTATAAAACAGTGGCTTATTTTCCAGCGTTTGTTTCAGGAGAGCTAAAATTACAGCCAGAAGAGATCGTTGATGCGAAGTGGCTTCCTCTTGAAACAGCACATCTTCACCTTACTTTTAAAGAATCCAAAGAGATATGCTTTAAAGTTTTGGAATTATTAAAAAATATATAATTACAAAAAAAAGCCTTTTCAAATTTCTGAAAAGGCTCTTTCCTATTTGTTTAATTATCTTCGGGCTTCATTAAAGGGAAAAATAAAACATCCCTAATAGAGTAGGCTCCTAAAAATAGCATTACCATTCGGTCGACTCCAATTCCGAGTCCACCAGCAGGAGGCATCCCTTGACAAATAGCTTCAATGAATTCTTCATCTAAAGGACAAGCTTCTTCGTCTCCGTCCAGTTTTTTTTGGGCTTGCTCTTCTAAGAGTTTTCTTTGTAATTCAGGATCATTTAATTCTGTGTAAGAATTACAAAATTCACTGGCCGCAATGAAGGTTTCAAAACGCTCTACAAAACCTTCTGCTCGCAGTTGGGGATCTCTATGTAGTTTACAAAGAGGCGTTGTTTCTATCGGATGATCGATGATGTGGTGAGGTTGGATCAAATGCTTTTCTGCGAATTCTTCAAATAGCTTAGCAATAAGCTCTCCTTTAGTGGATTTTTTGAGTTCGTCAGCAGGCAAGTGCGCTTCATGAATCAACAGATTTTTCATATTTTCTAAAGACATACAATCTACATCTATATTTGCGTATGTTTTTAAGCTGTCTTTCATGCTCATGCGAATCCATGGAGTTTTTAAATCGATTTCATGGGAAGTGTCGTTTTTTTGAACTTGGATTTTTGTTGTTCCGTGGAGTGATAGACAAATTTTTTCAAAAAGATTTTCTGTAAAAGTCATCATGTCTCTGTAATCCCAGTTAGCTGCATAAGCTTCGAGTTCTGTAAACTCAGGGTTGTGCGTCCTGTCTATGCCTTCATTTCGAAACACCTTGCCGATCTCGTATACCTTAGAAAAGCCGCCAACGAGCAGTTTTTTTAAAGGTATTTCTAAAGATATTCTAAGGAACATAGATTGATTGAGTGCATTAAGATGTGTGGTAAATGGTTTAGCCTGAGCTCCACCGTATACGTTTTGTAATACAGGAGTTTCTACTTCCAAAAAGCCTGCGGTTTCAAAGTTTTGTCGGATAAGTCGAAGAATCTGTGATCTTAACTGAAATTCTTTTAAAACGTCGTGGTGGGTGATTAAATCTAGCCAACGTTTACGGTAGCGAACGCCTTTATCAGAAAGACCACTATGTTTATCAGCCAGAGGCAAAAGCGTTTTACAAAGAAGAGTTACTTTTTTGACAAATAAAGTTAGTTCTCCTTTTTGTGTTTTAAAAAGGTGTCCCTCTACGCCTAGAATATCTCCGAGGTCGATTTTTTTTTCTATAAATTTAATAGGAGTCCATTCTTCAGACTCAAGACCGTCTATTTGCGTAAGATCCCTGTTGAACATGACTTGGAGGCGGCCGCTTTCGTCTTGGATATGTCCAAAAGCATTTTTACCCATAGCTCTAAAAAGTACTAACCTACCTGATATTTTTGCAAAAGGGGTTGCGCCTTCAGCAGCTTCTTCACTATGACTAGTAAAAGATTCTCCATAAGAATCTGAGAGATCTTTAGTGAAGTGAGATGGGTTAAACATTGGAGGATAAGGATCAACACCTAGTTGGCGTATTTCTGCAAGTTTAGCACTGCGATTTTTAAATTCTTCATGTTCATGATATTCTGGAAGCATATAAGTATCTGCTTTGTAAAATTATATTGAGAAGGTACATTTTAAAAAGAAATAGTCTAAAATGCAAGTTTTTAGTTTTTTTTAGAATTTTTTTAGACCTTTAAACTTATTTCCTTTCCAGGAAGAATTTGTTTTAAGGCGAAAATAACAGGATAAATAGTATCTGTATCTTCTTCGTAAAATAAGGAAATATAAGCGTTTCCTTTTTCACTTGTACGTATTTTGTTAAAAAAATTACCAGATATATCTTCGATATAGATGCCTTTTTCTAAAAGTAAGTTTTTTTCTTTTCTAAAAGTAAATTGTCCTCCTAAAACGCCAATAAATTCTTTTTCATTTATGGTTTCTTCTTCTTTTTTTAAGAAGAGGCGCAAGTTGTTTTTTGCAACGCTCAATTTGAAGTTCCTCGGAATACCTCTTTCTAATACAAGGTCTTCAAATTTTTCGATGTCTTTTTTTTGTTTCGCCTTAAGCCTAGGTAGCGATTTTTTCAACTTTTTTATTTTTGGAGAGTTTATGATTTCAGAATTCATCTGGGGAAGTGGATTACGTAGGTCCATAAGTGCTTTTTTTGCTTTTAAAGATAAGACAGGAGTTTTTGTGTATGGAAAAGCTTTTCCTGATTTATTTAATTTATAGGTGGTTGGTTCCATATCATCTGGAATTACCCCAAGAGCTTTCCAATACATACCCCCATAACAACTAAGTAATTGCTCTCCGGGTAGAATTTTTTTAAGGGCAAAAAGAAGTATCTCGATTCTGTCTTCCGGAAGTTTTGAAACAATAGCTTCGATATTAGGACATAAAGAGCTATGGTTAATAAATCGAGTAAAATTTCCTGTTGTGATGGCGTTTGTTTGTATAGAGTATTCTTCTTGGGTAGTGAGGATTTCTTTTTCTTTATTAGGAATCACCACATGAGAAAGTTGATTTTTTTTAAGTTTTAGTTCTTGTGCTACATCATAAGCATATGATGTATTGTAACAAAGATCTCCTTTTACTAGCTCATAAAGCCCTGTATAGATGCCTATAAAGGTTCCAGCTGGAATCGCTTTTGATTTTGGCTTTAAGAATACTCCAGTTTTTACATGTCTATGTACGTAAGCTAATTCAAGGTTAGAGGGTAAGTCGTGATCTATAATTTCTTCATTTACATGTAAGATAGATTTGTAAAGTTTTTTTGATACAATAAGAGCTTCAGAGGAAGGAAGTTGCTCTGCTCGTTTTTTTAGAAATTCTTCAAGCCACTTTGATCCAGTAGAAAAGGGGAGTTTGAATTTTTTTGGTAATTTCATACATACATCTCTAAATAAGGTTCGTTTTTTATTTGTCACAGTATGAATTATTAGGTGAAAAGTCAAATAAAATCTATATCCTTCATTGGGGAGGGGTTTTTGGGGGAAATGCTATTTATAAATTAGATTGATGAAAATAATTTTTTTGTTATTTTGATGTTTGGGATTGTTTTTGTATTAATCTTGTTTTTTATGAGGTAATTATTTTGAATGTTAATGATATAAAAAATACTACGAAGCGAATCGAAAGTTTGAAAACTGACCTTCAACGAGGGGGGTGGTGGTCTGGTAGTGTCAGTGATTTAGCTTTTATGAAAGAAGCTTTCCAGCAGTTAGCTAAACAAAATGAGCTTGTTCGAGAAAATAAAGTGGCTGTAAGAGAGTTATCTGATGTTTTGGTGACTAAAGTAGCTAGTGATTTAGAATGGCCCTGGATTAGAAAAGTAGCGTCGGCTATATGGCGTATTTTTAGTGGAGGAGTGAGTCAGCCCCATGCGTTTTTAGGTGTTATGACCGAGTCTCAGATTGATGCCCTTTTTAGAAAGCTGGGGGATAAGGTAGATCCGATAATAGAAAAACAGTATCGCGGCAATCGAATTAAAGCCTTACAACATGTAAAGGATCAAGTAACGGATGTTATTAACGATCTTAGCCCAGAATACAAAACAAAATTGAAAGATTCTATTTTTGTTGTGGAGTCTAAAATACAAACAGCTATTGATGAACTGGTGTATCAGACTATCGAAGAAGACTACCATAAGATTTGGAGTTTATATCCAGAAGATTCTGGAAAAGTGCATGAAAAGAGAAATAAAGATTTACTAGATCTAAACTATTTGCTCGACACGAAAAAAAAAGAGTGGGGTTCTCGTAGTTATTTAGTACAACGGAAAGAAAAAAATCCTTTTGAGAAATGTAGAATATTACAGCAAGCCATAGAAACTTCAATAGATTGGTCTGCTAAACAAAGTATGGATGGCGCTAGGAAAACTTTGGAGCAGTTGGGCTATCTTGATTAAAAAAAAGTGGATGAAGGGTCGATATCTACTGAAAGAGTTACGTTTTTTCCGAGAAAAAGGTGTTGTAGCTGAAGTAAGATTTCAGAGGCTGGCAGGATTTTTTTTGATTTAATAATGAATTGAAAGCGATATCTATTTTCGACTTTAGCATGACCAGAAGGAACTACAGGAAGAAATTCAAAAAAAGAAGGTAGGTTTTTGATTAGGTAGGTTCTTGCTTCTTTTGCTTTTTCTTCTACTTGTTTTTCTTCTAATCCAGATAAGTTTACTTTGATAAGATGAATGAAAGGTGGGTAGCTAAACAACTCTCTTGTTTCAGACTCTTCTTTGAAAAAAGAAGGATAATCTTGGTTAGCGGCGTGTAGAAGAGTTGGTTGCGTGGGAAGAAGAGTTTGTATGAAAACTTCTCCAGGAAGATCGCTTCGGCCAGATCTTCCTGCTACTTGTGTAATAAGTTGAAAAAGAGATTCTGAGGCTCTAAAGTCGGGTATATTTAATGTTAAATCGGCATCTAATACCCCCACAAGCGTTACAGAGGGAAAGTGCAAGCCTTTGGCTATCATTTGTGTCCCAACTAAAATATCAGCTTTTCCGGAGCGGAATTTTTTAAATAACATTTCGTGGCTGTCTTTTTTTTTCGTAGTGTCTGCATCCATACGAAGTACTCTGCAGTCAGGAAAAAGAGCAAGTATTACCTTTTCAACCATTTCCGTTCCTACTCCTTTAAATTTCATTGAAGTTGAGCAGTGACAGGAAGGACACGTTCTAAAGGGGTGTGTTTCGTAGTTGCAAAGATGACAAGAGAGTTTTTTTTCATCCAAATGATACGTTAAAAGAGCTTCACAGTTCGGACATTTAGAAGAAAAAGAGCATTCGAGACATACTTGTGAGGTGTGGTAACCTCTTCGATTTAGTAAAAGCAAGGACTGCTCTCCTTTTTGTAGTCGATCTTTAATTGCTTTTAAAAGAGGATCAGAAAAAAGAGCCTTTCTTTTTTGTTTTATGTTTTCTTCTTTCATATCTATGATACGCACTTTAGGCATGGTAGCTTTATCAGGTCTTTGGCTTAACTCGCTTAAGATGTATTTTCCTAAAAGAGCATTTCTATAGCTTTCTAGACTCGGGGTAGCGCTACCGAGTAAAGCAACTCCCTGAGCAAACTTGGCACGCATAATAGCCACGTCTCTTGCTTGGTAAAAAGGACTTTCCCCCATGTTTTTATATGAACTTTCATGTTCTTCATCGACTATGATTAATCCTAGATTCGGTACAGGGCAGAAGATAGCCGATCTAGCTCCTACAATAATGCGCGCTTTTCTAGAATGGATTTGGTGCCAGCTTTCTTTTTTTTCTCCAGGAGAAAGCCTGTGGTGTAAAATCGCAATTTTTTCTTCAAATCGACTTTTTAGCCTTTCGATTGTTTGTGTGGCAAGAGCTATTTCAGGTACAAGAAAAATAATCCCTTTATCTTGCTTAAGAGCTTCTTCAATTGCTTGGAGGTATACTTCCGTTTTTCCACTCCCTGTTACTCCATAAAGTAAGTGTGTAGAAAATGTGTTGCTTTTTAGGCTTATTTGAATTTTTTCTAAAGCTGATTGCTGCTCTTCCGTGAGCTTTTTTGATGAAGAAAGGAAGTAGTCAGCTTCAAAAGGCTCTATAGTTTCTTTAGGAGCGGCTACTAAGCTTAAAATTCCATTTTTTACAAGCGTAGTTACGGGGCTTTGTGTAACGCCTGTTTCTTTTAAAAGAAAAGAAAGCGGAAAAGAGCCCCCTTTTCGTATAAGGGTTTCTAGTATGGCCGCTTGCCCTGGTGATTTTTGTTTTATTGAAATGCTATATGATTTTGTGTCTTCTAAGGAAAGCAGGCAGCGGACGTGCTGTTGCATTCTTTCTTTTTCGTGTTCTCGGATGTGCTTAGGGAGAATAATTTTTAGGGTTTTAAAAAGAGGGCTTGCGTAGTAGTGAGACATCCACTCTGCAAGTTGGATGAGATCAGGTGTAAGGACAGAAGATGTTGTTGCTATTTCTGAAATTTCTTTGGTGTAGGGAGAGTTCGTGTTGTTTTTGAGTTTCCATACAGTTCCTCTAGCAGTCCCCGTTTTCATAGGAACAACGACGCGAGAGCCTATCATAATAAACCCTTGGAGATGACTCGGGATTTCGTAGTCTAACACTTTATCGACAGCTTGGTCTAAGATGACGCCTGCATATCTTTGGTTGAGAGGATCGCGCATATAGTTTTCCAAAGGGTCTTTTTTTCAAGGGGATTTGTGAAGTATATTTCAAAAGGTTCTAAGAGTAGAAGTCTGTTTTTACCAAGAAACCATTCAGAAGTATCTTTGTTTTCTTTGATAAAAGGATGTAGGTCTTTATTTTTTAAGAGGGCTTTAGATGCTATTGTCAGTTTATTCTGCGTTTGATCAAAGAATGATTTCAAGTCCTCTGGGAATCTTTTTGTATTAGGTTCTAAAGTTTCTGCGGACTTGTGATATGTTGCGATGGCTTTTTCTAGATTTTTTAAAAAGAGATTCGAGCTGGATCCTTCCTGAAAACATAATAAAAGAACTTCAGCTTCTAAAGCTTTAAGATAGGGGGTTGTATCGCTTAAGGGGGTATCTTTTACGACAAAAAGAGGAAATGTTTTGTGTAAATTTTTCTTTAGCTCTTCAAAAGGAAGTAGGTGTTCCTCTGTTTTGAGCTTCGGAGTCATTTGAGGCGTCGGAAAAGAGATAGGTTCTTTGTTTTTGGGAACTAATGGAACTATTTCTTTTGAGAAATTTGTCTGTACTGGTTTCTTAGCACTTTCAGCCGGGGCAGGTGTTTTTATTTCTTTTATTTCTTTTTTGATCGATACGACTAGATTTTTAGGGGCAGCCCAGCTTGTTTTAGGGTTGTAGGTGTCTTTTAAATATTGAAGTGTATCTAAAAGGAGGTTGTGATAGGCGCTATTCATAAAGAGTGGAAATGGTTTCTATCAATGTTTTTACTTTCGGTATTAAATAGGTGAATCCTCTTTTATGGAAGTGGTCACAAATATATTCTTGCATGCTAAAAAATCCGTTAGGATGTAGTTTGTGTAAAACAAGCATTAGATATTTAGGCTGTGATATCAAAACAATTTCCCTGTGGTGTTTCAGTATAAAAAATAAGAACCCTTCATCATTCTTGCATTCTTGTAAGAAAGGTTCAAGAAGGAAAAACATTTGACGGAGGTAGCTTGTGATTTTTATTTGAAATTCGGTTTTTTGTTTTTTTGTATGAAATGCTTTTTCTTGGTAGTTATACACAAGATGTAGGGCATTAGAAAGTGAATGAGTGAAAATACAGATTTCTATTTTTTTTTCTTGAAAGGCTAAAGGGAAAAGAAGAGCGTGTTCTTGGATTTGATTCAGCGGAGCGTTATTTTGAAATAAGGAAAGGCTGAAATTATAGTCGCTTTTAGGTGCTAAAGATGGTGCTGTTAATAGTTTTTCGTAGGAAGAAAAAGATTCGAAGATTTCGGTTAGAATAAATTGTAATAAAAGAGATCGGTTGTTTTTTTCTAAAATAGTTCGATCGCAAAAAGGAGAGTGTATAATGTTTCTTTTTAGCATCGTAAATGGCTCGATGTATGCTTTTTGAGCGAGTATCTCAAAATAAAAGAGAAAAAACAAGAAGTAAAGTAATAAAATTTAAATTAATCTATTTTGGATTTCAATTAATTAATTTATTTACGTTAAAAAACTTTTTGTTTTATCCGTTTGCGTTTGGTATTTCGAAAAGCGCATCTATGTAAGCTTCAGAGTCAAAAGGAATAAGATCTTCTGCTTGCTCGCCAACGCCAATCCAACGTACTGGGATTCCTAGTTCTTTGTAGATGGAAAGAATGATTCCACCTTTCGCAGAGCCGTCTAGTTTCGTTAGAATGATGCCTGTCAAAGGAACAAACTGATGAAAAACTTTTGCTTGATCCAGTGCATTTTGTCCAGTTGTTGCATCTAGAACTAAAAATACTTCGTGAGGGGATCCTGGGATAAGGCGATTACAGGTTTTTTTTGTCTTTTCGAGTTCTTGCATAAGATCTGTTTTGTTTTGAAGTCTGCCTGCTGTATCTAATAAAACGATGTCGCAATGTCTATTTTTGGCAGCAGTTAGTGCATCAAAAGCTACGGCAGAAGGATCAGATCCTGGTTTAGCCTTTACAATGTCAGCGCCTAGATTTTCAGCCCAAAGAGTGAGTTGGTCAACTGCTGCAGCGCGGAAAGTATCTCCTGCGCCAAGCAAGATTTTTTTTCCTTGTTTTTGAAAATGCAAACCTAATTTCGCAATCGAGGTTGTTTTTCCACTTCCGTTGATTCCAATAATTAAAATGATGAGGGGCTCGCCTTCTTTTGGTTGGACAGGCGGTAAGTCTTTTGCCGTTTTTAAAATCTCGAGAGCTCTTGTTTTGAGTTTTTCTAAGATTAGTTCTATGTTTGCTTTAGGCTCTAAACGCAGCTCTGTTTTTAGATAAGAAACAAAATCCTCAACGCAAAGGGTTCCAAGATCAGCTTCGTAAAGAATTTGTTCTAGCAATTCAAAGGTTGAATCGTCCCAAGGCTTTCCGAAAAGTGAGCTGATTTTACTACCAAGCATAGATCTTGTTTTAGTAAGAGCTTGCTTTATTTTTTGGTATCCTGTTCTAAAAAAATTAAACATAGTTATTAGATGGGTTGTTTTCGAATCGCTGATTTTGGCACAGAAAAGAATTAAATAGAAGGTTGTAAAATTTTATTTAAAAAAAGTGCTTATTTGAATTGATCAAAAATTCCAGTTTATCTCATAAGGATATTAAAAAGAGAAAAAGAGGATTTCTGATGAATATACATGAATACCAGGCTAAAGAAATTTTACTTTCTTACGGTGTAGCCGTTCCTACATTTGGGGTTGCTTCTTCTTTATCAGAGGTAGAGACCCTGATACAGAAATTTAATTTGTCAGAGGCTGTGTTGAAAATACAGGTTCATGCAGGCGGTCGAGGGAAGGCGGGAGGAGTGAAATTTGCTAAAAATAAAGATGAAATTTTTTCTTATGCAAGACAACTAATTGGAATGAAGATGGTGAACAATCAAACAGGCCCAGAGGGAGTGATTGCGCATAAAATTTTAGTCTCTCCACCGTTTTCGATTGAAAAAGAATATTATTTGGGCGCCGCAATTGATCGGGAAAAAGGGGTGCCAATTTTAATAGCCTCTCCAGAGGGGGGGATGGATATAGAAGAGATAGCAGAAAAACATCCTGAGAAAATTTTAAGGATACCGATACAGTTATCTGGAGAAGTTAGAAGCTTTCATCTTATTCGCCTAGCAGGTTTTATGGGCTGGAAGGGTGAGTTAGCTAAGGAGGGGGCGAAAATGGCAAGAGCTGTTGCTAAAGCTTTTATAGAAATGGACGCTTCGTTACTTGAGATTAATCCTTTGGTTCAATCTAGTGGAGGATTATGGGCGTTAGATGCAAAGCTAAGTGTAGATGACAATGCTCTTTTTAGACAGCCTAAAATAGTGTCTTTTTATGATCCAAGCCAGCTTTCCCAAGGAGAGGTCGAGGCAAAAGAGTTTGACCTTGCGTATGTTGCTATGGATGGGAATATTGGGTGCATGGTTAATGGGGCGGGACTTGCTATGGCTACTATGGATCTTATACATCATTATAAAGGAAAGCCTGCTAACTTCTTAGATGTAGGAGGAAGCGCTACCAAAGAAAAGGTATCAGCAGGATTTAAGATTATTCTAGAGGATCCGAAGGTTAAAGCTATTTTGGTAAATATATTTGGCGGGATTATGGACTGCGCTGTTTTAGCCGAAGGTATTATTGCGGCAGCTAAAGAGCTTGATATTAGCGTACCTGTAATTGTTCGTATGGAAGGCACTAATGTAGATGAAGGCCGACGTCTTTTAAAAGAATCAAAACTGGCGATTATAACAGCTGATGGCCTCTTAGAGGCTGCAGAAAAAGCAGTCCGCGTGCTGTAACAAGGAGAAATAGATCATGGCCATTTTAGTAAATAAAAATACGAAGGTAATTACTCAGGGTATTTCTGGTAAAGCAGGAAGATATCATACTGAGCAGGGAATTGCTTATGGTTCTTGTTTTGTTGGGGGAGTTACGCCAGGAAAAGGGGGACAGGAGATCTTAGGATTGCCTGTTTTTGACACCGTATATGAAGCTAAGAAAAAAACGAACTGTGACGCTACTGTTATCTATGTTCCAGCTCCTTTTGCTGCAGATGCTATTTTGGAAGCAGAAGATGCTGGCATTCCACTTATTATTTGTATTACTGAAGGAATTCCTGTAAGAGATATGTTAGAGGTAAGTAGGGTAATGCGACTTAGTCGCGCAAGTAGGTTAATTGGGCCTAATTGTCCAGGTATTATCACTCCAGGAGAGTGTAAAATAGGGATTATGCCTGGGTATATTCATAAGCCTGGAAAAATTGGAATAGTATCCAGATCTGGAACCCTTACCTATGAAGCTGTTTGGCAGACGACCGGAATAGGACTTGGTCAGTCTACTTGTGTTGGGATAGGTGGTGATCCTTTAAATGGTACTAACTTTATTGATGTCCTAGAGCTTTTTGAAAAAGATCCTCAAACCGAAGGGATTTTATTTATTGGAGAAATAGGTGGAAGTGCAGAGGAGCAAGCTGCAGAATGGATTGCTAAAAATGCAACAAAGCCTATAGCAGCTTTTATCGCTGGAAAAACAGCTCCTCCTGGAAGACGAATGGGACATGCAGGGGCGATCATTTCAGGAGGTAAGGGGGCGGCTGAAGATAAGATTCGTGCTTTAAGAGATGTAGGTGTTTTTATTGCTGAAACTCCAGCGGAAATGGGACTCGTTATGAAAAAAGCTATGGGAAAGTAGTTATCTTTAGAACTAAAGAGCCTTTTGCTTTTCCTGTTTTTAGATCCATTAAAGCCTCGTTGGCAAGATCCAAAGGATAGATTGTTGTTATTGGGGTAATTTGATGTGTTTTTAAGGCGGAGAAAAAGTCTTTGCCGTTTTGCTTTGTTAGATGTGAAATAGAGGAGAGACTTTTTTCATAGAAGAGATCTTGATAGCAAAATGAGGGGATGTCACTCATGTGTATCCCTGCGCAAACACACGCCCCGCCTCTTTCTAAAGAATGAAGTGCTTTAGGAATAAGCTCGCCGCTTGGAGCAAATAAAATCGATCCGTCTAAAGCGACAGGAGGTTCTTCTTCCGAACTTCCAACCCAGGTTGCGCCTAATTTTTTTGCTAGGTCTTGTCCTTCATAGTCTCCGGGCTTCGTAAATACATAAACCTCTTTTCCGTCTTGTTTTGCTAGTTGCAATAATAAATGGGCAGAAGAACCGAATCCATAAAATCCAAGAGATTTGCCTTTTTGAATTTTTTGATAGGCGCGAAAGCCAATTAGCCCAGCGCAAAGAAGAGGTGCCAGGGTAGTTGCTTTTTCATTAGAAGGGAGAATAAAGCTATATTCTTCTTTACATAGAGTGTATTCGGCAAAGCCTCCGGGTAGATTATAGCCTGTAAATTTAGCTTGTTTACATAGGTTCTCTTTACCAGACTTGCAAAAAGAACAGGTATTACAGGTACTTCCTAGCCAAGACACACCTACACGATCTCCCTCTTTTCTGGTTTTACAGCCGACTGCTTTTTTTACTACTCCAACGATCTGGTGTCCTAAAATTAGAGGGCTGTTACTTAGAGGGAGATCTCCTTCTACAATGTGTAAGTCGGTTCTGCAAACACCGCATGCTTCTATTTGAATGAGAAGTTCTCCTTCAGTTGGAGTGGGTATGGGAACTTCTTCTAGGGTAAGAGGTTCTTTTATTCCGTGTAAGACCATTGCTTTCATGCGGTACCTTACCTATTTTATGTAGATTGGACCTAAGCTATAAGATGTTCTTATTTTTTTATATCTATTTCTTACCTTTTAAGCATGGGTAGCCAAATAGCTCCTAAGTATTCAGGAGCTATTTGCTTCTTCCGTTGAAGGAAGAGATTTTCTTATAATGGTTTTTGCTAAGGTTTCTTTTTCCAGAAAATTTTGGTCTTTTAAATCCTTTGTGAGATGGTTTTTAGTGAAAAGATGATTTCCTGCCATGTGAATTAAGCTTTTTGGGATACATTGATTGGGGGGGGAAAAGGCTAATAAGGTGATTTGTTTTTTTTTGTACAAGTCCTGTATAAATGGGCTAAGGCAAAGATTGCTTTCCTTAGGAAATAGGTGATCTTTGGGGGATCCAGCTACCACAATTTCTGGAATTTTTTTTTGAGAACGGGTTAGCCCATCTATGAAACTGTTGATTTGTTGTCCTAGGTTGGGTAGCCAATTTTGGACAGCTCTTAAAGAGAAAAACAAAGAAGCAACGTAGAATGTTTTCCCTAAAATTCTTTGACTAAGTTGATAGATAGAAGAGGGCCCTCTATCAAATAGTATGTTTTTAGGCAGTGGATCGCATCCTTGTTGTAGATAGTTTAAAGAGGAAGCTAAAACAATACAGCCTAAAGAATGTCCAACGACCTGATTTATAGTCCCATAACGATTTTGTATTGTTTTAATAACTTCGGCACTAATGAATCCAGCTCTATGGATAGAATCTGGTTTGTAAACTGTTTTTTGTTCATCGTTATAAGTTGTGTTGTATTGACTCATAATTATGAATCGAGCTGGAGGGGTTTTATCTCGAGCTTCTTCTAGATGTTCCATGTAAGATGCTAAATACGGATAGGTTCCCATAATCTCATTGTCAATAGTGGATAAATTTCCAACTAAGTGTATGAAGTTGTAGCAGTCATCCATTTGATTTTGAAACTCTTCTTTTTTTGATTCTATTACTAGACAGGTCACGGTTACTTTTGTTCCTTCTATGTCGACTTCAATGTTTTCTAGTTTGCAGTTGAAGTGGTTTCTGATGGCTTCATGATACGGAATTTCAGGGTGAATGGGGGCTGTAGGATTCCAAAAATCGTTGCAGAATTTTTTTTCATTTTCTAAGACTGTGATTTGTTTTTGAGAAAGTTTTTGAAAAAGTGGGGTGAAGAACTTATTTCGTATAAGGCCGCTTAGTTGAAGCGTAAATAGTTCGTATAAATTTTTTTGTCTTGTGGGTGCTTTTATGGAAATCCATTCCATTTTTGCTAGTTTTTCTATAGGATCGTAAGTACCTACACTCATAGATATCTCCTTGCTGTTTTGTTGCCATGCTCGTTTTTTTATTTTGCCTTCTTGATCTTATCTGTATGATTTTTTTTTAATTATATCAATAAATCTTTGTCAAATCTTTATTTTTCCTTTGGGGGTTGTTTTGTTTTTTACCTTTAGTTTTTTGGGCAAGTAGTTTGGTTTTATTGTTTTTTTTGTTGGCATTTGTTACTGTTTTTGTTTTTTTTGGTGCTTAATTGAATTATTTGTCTTTTTCGGGCGTTTCTATTTCAGGTAGGGTTTTAGATCCTATTTTTGAAAACTCTATTAAAATAAAAAATAAATCCATAGTGTTGAGAGAATTTCTTGCTAACTTAATTGTAACGATGAACTCTCATGAAAAAGAATTAGGATTTCTAGGGATTTCTTTAGCCGGTAGTCATTTAACAAATCTTATAGCAGGAAGGGCTGTATACACACATTCTAATGACGTAGATTTTAGGTTGATGTTTACGGGAGAGGAGTCTTCTCTTGATTTGTTGATAACCAGAATTAGAGAGGTCATTTCTTCTGTTGTTCAAAATATAGTCTCAGTAAAATTAAATTTTAAATCTTGGATGTTATCTAAGGATCATTCTTTAACTGTTTTCTCATTTCAAAATGCGCTAAAAGATGGCCCTCCAATTGAGTTTACGGCTCATGTAATTAGTAGCTCTTGTTGGAGGGTCCATAGAACTGTTATGGATTCTTTTTATATTCATCTTGACGCTGTCGATAAAGAAGAGTATTTGCTTTCTTCTTTTGAAGGTGATGTATCTACAGCCTTAGAAGATGCCAGAATAGGAAAAATTACTCTCCTTTCACACGCCTCCATTCATAGTGGTGGTTTAGTTCATTATTTTCTACTTATCACAGAGGGCAGTTTTGAAGAAGGGGATCGAATTTATCAGGCTTTTTTTGCGCAGGACATTTATTTGAAAAAAAATGTTTTAGTTGATTCTTTTATTTTGCACATAAATAAAAAGCGTCATATTCCTAGTTATTTATTTTTTTTCTTGTTGAATGTTCTATTTCATTTCCCCTCAGATAGTATATTTCGAGCGGATATCATAGAAAAGATTAAGAAGGTACTTGAGGGGAGTTTAGAGACGCAGCATTCGCTTCTTTTTTTTAAAGCAGGGATCCATCAGCATGACTTATCTAGCTCGAATGCTTTTTTTACGTTAAATCTACCGTTTTTATCAGATAAGGTTGCCTTAAAAAATCACTTAGGAAAGGATCAGCTCCAGTGTGAATTTGTGATAGAAGGTGCGCGTCTTTATGTAATGGTTCCTTTTCTAGCAGAAGATTTTTCTGCTATGCAGCTAATGTTATCACCCAATGCTTTAAAAGATAAGGAGTTAGCTCACTTTGCATTTGAGCTTTTTAAAAACGCAAAGTTGAGTGGTGAGGTCAAGTTCCAGATTTTTCTTTTTTTGAAAGATTGTAAATATGTTTTAGCTTTAGCGACTCTTGTTCTACAGGGAAGCTTACCTGTTATAGATTTAGAAAGGATTGTTTCTAAGGGTGTTTTACGTAAGTTTTTAGAGCTTCCTTTACATGTAGAAAATAAAAATAAACTTTCTGTTGGCGTCATTCGTCAAGTTTTAGAATCTTTAGAAGGAAGTCGGTCTCGCGGTTTTTGGTCTGCTCTTTTGGAAGTTCCAGAGCTGGCATTAGTGAAAAAACTCCCAGAAAAACCTTGGAAAAGATTGTTCGTTCAACTTGTCTTAAAAAACTCAGGTCTAGATGACGGGGAGCGTTCTTTTCTTTACGCTCTTAAAAACTATGCATCGCAAGATTTGCAGGTTGAGTTTCCAGATCTTAGTTCATCCAAAGAAGCTTTGTGTTTTTTAAGGTTTTTTTCTCTTTTTAAGGATGTAATTTTTCTAGAGCGTTTTTTAGCTTTGTGGATTCCTGCTCAAGACGATGTGCAAATTCTAGAGGAACTTCGTGGAGTGTTATCCACCTTAGAAAGAGTCACCCCGGTTATTTTACAGAAAGCTAACGAAAAACATACTATAAGATTGTTTGAATGTTTTGTTTTTTTATTGGGAGGCCTGAAAGCTCTTTCTTTTTTTAGGAGCTATTTAGAAGATCGAATTGTTCTTAACTCCTCTAAGAAGCTGATCAAACAGATTGTTATAGATAAAACGATTGCTTGGGAAGTCTATCAAGATTTTTCTTCTCATTCAGAAATTGCTTTATTTTTAGAACAGACATTTTTTGTCGGCGAGCGTCTAGACGGTTTACAGGGATCAGCTGCTAAATTGTTAAAAAGAATCGAGGAGCATGCTTTAGAAGGTAAGGGCGTGTTGAGTTGTTCTCTTTGTCTTTTTCTTGAAGGCTATGTTTTACCTCAAGATAAAATAGCTTCTCTTATAGCCTGCTCTTTTCAAAATGCACAGAATAAAGATAAGGTTTTTTCTTACATAATTGAACATTTTTCTCATTATATTCCTTCTATTTTAGATTCTTTATTCGCTCGAGCAGAAAGCCCTTTTATTGCACAAGAATTTCTTCAGAAAATTCGCCTTAATCAGATTGCTATTTCAATAGACGTACAAGAAAAGGGATGGCTCGATTTTTTAGGAAAAATAGATACTCCTTTTGTTTTTTTCGATGATCTTAGCGAAGTTTTTTTAGTCCAGTATTTAGATTCTATAGAAGATATAGAAAAGCTTTCTTTTCTTGTAAAGCATGCCCTAGGTGCTAAACTATCACTAACTCTTAGAGAAAAATTATTTCGTTTAATTTTACTAAGTATAAGAAATCCTTTAGAGGCTATTTCTAATTATCCTTGGTCCGATCAGGAAATGAATCGGTGGTTTTTTTTAGCTGAGAGACTAAAACTCATGACAGTACAATGTGCTTGTGTTTTTGCTTCTAAACTAAAGAACTACATAGATAATAGTGAGTTGATTGTAAAACTCGCAAGTTCAAAAGACAAGACAATTGCGGCCTTATTTAAAGAGGGAATGAAGGAAAAAATACAGCAAAATGGGATTTTGACACTACTTGTCGATAAGGACCTTTTTTCCATGTTGTTAGAAGATAAAGATTTAGCTTTTGCATTTTTACAATTGGCAGTTAAATACTATCAAGGAAAAGACAGGAAATTAAATAAGCAAATACGAATAGCTGCGCAGTTTGTTTTATATAATTGTTTGAGTGTGGAAGATATTAAGCTGGTTCATGTAATTTTAGAGATGGTGGACCATATTTCTCCTCTTGATTTTTCCAGTGTTCTTGAGCTCATTTTTTCAGATCTAAGTAATCCCACTACCTGTAATCTGTTATTTAAAATTAGTCTTGTATTTCCTAAGGCATCGCGGTGCTTCCTTAATTTTATAAGCAAGATCGAAAATAGGAATCTTAATCCTATTTCTGACGAAACTATATTTTGGAATCAGTTAAGTCATCACTTAGCGATTGTTTCTAATTTTCATAGTTTATTAGCGCCTCTTGAGAAAGAATTTTTGCAACAGCTGTATTTTGGATTATTAGGAGAAGCTGATATTTGTTTAGAAATTAAATCGGAAAAAAAATATCAGAATCGTGAACGTATTATATCTATTGCGAGTTCTTCTTTGTTTAATATAGCGATGGCTCAAGGTGAAATAGAGATTGCTTCAAATGTGGTCCGAGATGTGACTATGAAATTTATTAACAACACTCCTTTACGTATGTTCGATAAAAAAGGGATCGCTCCTGATTTACTTGTATATTTTACGTATTTAAAAAATGCACTGTCTGCGAATCGGCCTTTTGAGAGGATTTCGATACAAGAGCTAGAAAATACTTTGTTTGAGGCGAATAAAGATAAGGTTAATCAGGAAATTATAAAAAATATGGTTTGTTGTATTATAGAAAATAGCGCTCATAATATTTGCATTCCAGGGAATGAAGATTTTTATACAACAGAGCTTGCTTTGTTTTCGTTAAATCTTATATACACTAATGATATTGATGATATTTTAGCATCTTTTAAACTTCTTTCTTTTCTCGTTACATCTTCTTGGGGAGATCGCGTTATAATTGGCATGGTAATACGCTCTCTTGATAAACATATGGCCAGTTTGGGAGCATTAGAAAAAACACGTATGGCAGCTTTGAATTCTGATTTCCTAGAGCAGAGCTTGACCTTTGAATACAAAATATTAGAAAAATGTTTGTTTTTAGCTCAGAGCAGAAGTTCAAGTGTTTCCCCCTTAGATATTAATGATGCTTTTAATTTCAGCATTCATATTTCTAATAGGTGGAGTTTTAATAAAAAATTAAATAATATTTGTTTGTTTAGTTTGTTGCGTCTTTTGATTGGAAAAGATACTCGGCTTTTTGTCAAAGTATTGTATTCTGTTACATTAGCTACAGGGGTTAATTCAGAGATATTAACACGAATACAGGCCGAGGTAGAGTCTAGTGAGTGGAGTTCTGATCACGAAAAACAGTTTGCTTTGAATGAGGTGTCTTCTATGTTAGCCTATCCAAATTAGGTGGTTAGATAATTTAAGATGCTGATGACCGAGAATTTTTTTTGGGGTTTGGGACAATTAAATAGGGATTTGAGAGAAAAAAAAGGTTGCTTTTGTTGAAGAATTTTATAAGGGTTCTTTTGTTTTTGAGTTTTATTGTTTTTTTTGGTGATTAATTGAACTATTTATCTTTTTCAGGCGTTTCTATTCCCGGTGTATTTTTAGATCCTATTTTTGAAAGCTCTATTAAAATAAAAAGCAAGGCGCTATTGTTGCGAGAGTTTCTTGCTGATTTAATTTTAACTATGAATGCTAATAAAGAGGAATTAGGGTTTCTTGGGATTTCTTTAACAGGTAGTCGTTTAACAAATCTTATAGCAGGACGATCTGTATACGCATGTTCTAATGACTTGGATTTTAGATTGATATTTGAAGCAGAAGAGTCCTCTTTTGATTTATTGACGACTAAGATAAGAGACCTCATTTCTTCGGTTATTCAAAATACAGCCCCAGTAAAATTAAATTTTAAATCTTGGATGTCATCTAGGGATCATTCCTTAACTGTTGTTGCATTTCCAAATGCGGTAAAAGGTGGCTCTCCGATTGAGTTGACCGCTCATATCATTAGTACCTCTTTTTGGAGATTCCATAGAACGGTTATGGATTCTTTTTATATTCATCTTGACGCTGTCGATAAAGAAGAATATTTGCTTTCTTCTTTTGAAGGTGATGCTTCTAGGGCTTTAGAAGATGCAAGAATAGGAAAAATTACCCTTCTTTCGGAAGCGTCTATCCATGGTGGTGGATTAGTTCATTATCTTTTGCTTATTACCGAAGGAAGTTTTGAAGAAGGAGATCGCATTCATCAAACTTTTTTTGCTCAGGATGCTCTTTTAAAGAGAAATACTTTACTTGATTCTTTGATTTTGCATATAAATAAAAAGCGTCAAATTCCTAATTATTTATTCTTTTTTTTGTTGAATGTTCTATTTCATTCTCCTTCTTATACAGTATTTCGAATGGCTATTATAGAAAAGCTTAAAAAAGTACTTGAAGAAAGTTCGGAGACGCATCCTGCAATTGTTTTTTTTAAGGCAATGATCGATCTCTATGACTTATCTAGCTCTAACGCTGTTTTTACGTTAAATCTACCGCTTTTATCAGACAGGGTTGTCTTAAAAAATCACTTAGGAAAGGATCAGCTCCAGTGTGAATTTGTGATAGAAGGCAGGAGTCTTTACGTCATAGTTCCTTTTCTAGAGGAAGATTTTTCTCAGATGCATTTAGTTTCACTTCCAAATGTGTTAAAGGATAAGGAATTACCCCACTATACGTTTGACCTTTTTAAAAATGCAAAGTTGAGCCCTGAGGTCAAGTTGCAGGTTTTTCTTTTTTTGAAAGATCGTAAATATATTTTAGCTTTAGCGACCCTTGTCTTACAGGGAACTTTACCGGTTATAGAGTTAGAAAGGGTTGTTTGTAGGGGTATTTTACCTCAGTTTTTAGAACTTTCTTTACATGTGGAAAATAAAAATAAACTTTCTGTTGGCGTTATTCGGCAAGTTTTAGAGTCTGTAGAAGGAAGTCTGTCTCACGGTTTTTGGTCTGCTCTTCTGGAAGTTCCAGAGCTGGCATTCCTGAAAAAACTCCCAGAAAAACCTTGGAAAAGATTATTTGTTCAGCTTGTTTTAAAAAATTTAGGCCTAGATGAGGGGGAGCGTTCTTTTCTTTATGCTCTTAAAAACTATGTATCGCAAGATCCTCAGGTTGAGTTTCCAGATCTTATTTCATCCAAAGAGACTTTGTATTTTTTAAGGGTTTTTTCTCTTTTTAAGGATGTAATTTTTTTAGAGCGTTTTTTAGCTTTGTGGACTCCTGCTAAAGACGATGTGCAAATCCTAGAGGAACTTCTTGGGGTGTTATCCACCTTAGAAAGAGTCACCCCGGTTATTTTACAGAAAGCTAACGAAAAACATACTACAAGATTACTAGAATGTTTTGTTTTTTTATTGGGTGACCTCAAAGCACTTTCTTTTTTTAGCAGGTATTTAGAAGATCGTATTGTTCTTAACGTTTCTAAGAAGCTGATTAAACAGGCTGTTACAAATAAAGTGGTTGCTTGGGAAGTCTATCAGGATTTTTCTTTGCATCCAGAAATTGCTTTATTTTTAGAGCAGACATTTTTTGTCGGAGAGCGTGTAGACGGTTTACAGGGATCACCTACTAAATTGTTAAAAAGAATTGAACAACATGCTTTAGAAGGTAAGGGCGTTTTGAGTTGCTCTCTTTGTCTTTTTGTTGAAAGTTATCCTTTGCCTAAAGATAAAATAGATTCTCTTATAGCCAGCGCTTTTGAAAATGCGCAGAATAAAGACAAGGTTTTTTCTTACATCACGGAACATTTCTTTCAGTATATTCCTTCTATTTTAGATTCTTTATTGGCTTTAGTGAAAAACCCGGTAATTGGCCAAGAATTTCTTCACAAAATTCACCTTAATCAGGTGGCTATTTCAACAGATGTACAAGAAAGAGGATGGCTCGATTTTTTAGGAAAAGTAGATAAGCCTTTTGTTTTTTCCGACGATCTTATCGAAGTTTTTTTAGTCCAATATTTAGACTCTATAGAAGATAGAGAAAAGCTTTCTTTTCTTGTAAAGTATGCTCTAGGTATTAAGCTATCACTAATTCTTAGAGAAAAACTATTTCGTCTAATATTAGTTAGCATGAAAAATCCTTTGGAAACGATCTCTAATTATCTTTGGTCCGATCAGGAAATGCATCGGTGGTTTGTTTTAGCTGAGAGACTAGAACTAATGACAGTAGAATGTGCTTGTGTTTTTGCTTCTAAACTGAATAACTACATAGATAATATTGAGTTGATTTTAAAGCTTGTAAGTTTAAAAAGCGAAAGTGTTGCGAGTTTATTTAAAGAAGGAATGAAAGATAAAATACAGCAAAATGGAATAATTACACTACTTGTTGACAAGGAACTTTTTTCTGTTTTTTTAGAAGATAAGGATTTAGCTTTTGCATTTTTACAATTGGCAGTTAAATACTACCAAGGAAAAGATCGGAAACTGAATAAGCAAATACGAACCGCGGCGCAGTTTGTTTTGAATAAATTTTCTAGTATAGAAGAGGCTAAGTCAATCCATTTAATTTTAGAAATGGTAGACCACATTTCTCCTCTTATTTTTACAAGTGTTTTAGATGTCATTTTTTCTGATATTGCTCACGTAAAAAATCTAGAGCTTTTATGGGCAATAAGCCTAGTATTTCCTAAGGCGTCGAGCATCTTCTTTGATTCTTTAGAAAAGATATTTAGCGATGCATCAATGGTTGATAGTCATCCTATTTTTGAAGAAAGCATATTCTGGAAGCATGTAAGTCACCATTTGTCAATTTTTGCTAAGACCTATCAGCTATTTCCCCCCCTTGGGAAAGATCTTTTGGAGAATTTGTATACCGGCTTGTTGATAGAGAAAGAGAATTGTCTAAGGCTAGAATTTGATAAAGAATTACGCAAACGCTTACGTATTATATCTACAGCAAGTAGTTCTTTGTTTACCATTAGCATGGCTCAAGGCGAAATAGAGATCGCTGAAGAGTTGGCTGCATACTTACATTTAAAGTTTATTAACCATCTTCCGTTAAAGTGGTTTGATAAATTAGGAATGGTTCCTGATTTGCTCGTATACTTTTCTTATTTAGCAGATAAATTAAAATTCCAAAATGATTTTGAGGAATTATCTATAGACCATTTGACTGAGATTCTAAGAGAGGCTCAACAAGATGGTGTTAGCTATGAAGTTATACAAACTATGATTCGTTGTATTGTAGAAAATAGCGCTAATAAAATTTGTATTCGGGGCCAAGAGGGTTTTTATACAAGCGATCTTGCCTTATTTTCATTAAATAGCATCCATTATAACAGTGTTCAGGATTTTGTGGTTTTTTCTAGACTGGCTTGTTTCCTTCTATTATCTCCATGGAAACCTATATTTCCAATTAAAGATCTGATCGCGATTTTGGACGTAAACACAGAGAAACTGTCCAAGATAAAAGATCATTCATGTTTTAAAAGTATAAATCTACAAAACATAGAGTGTCAATTAGTCGATAAATGTTTGACGTTCTTGCAGCTCAGAGGTCAGGCTGTGACTCATTTAGAAATGAGCGAAATCTGTTGTGTTATGAAATATGTTATTTCTAAAATGAAAATTAATAAATATTTAAATGAATTGGAAGTATTTGATTTTATATCTCTTTTGATTGGAAATAACAGTGGCTTTTTAATTAAAGGATTAGAGATTCTTACTAACTATGGAGTACTTACACGAGCATTAGTAACAAGAATACAGGTTGAAATGACAGAAAGAGATTGGGTTTTTGCAGAAGAAAAACAGATTGCGTTAAATGCTATAGCTGCAGTTGTAGTGGCTTAAGCGTTTTTTTAGCAGACGAACAGCCCAAATTTTATTAGAGCAAAACGTATTTTATTAGAGGCATATGATTATTATTACTCAGGAAAAATTTTCTTTTCCGGATTTACGGAAGTTAGCTAGAGCCTTTACAGGACAGGAGAGATTTGCTGTTATTGAAGAAATTTGGATGCGGTTTTCTTGTTCGTCTCTTTTTTTATCTTTTAAAAGGATTGAAAAAAGTTTCACCCACCCCTTTATTACAGAAGAAATCAAGCAGCGTTATCATGCCCTTTGGAACGTAAATAAACCATTAGAAGGAAAAAGCAAAAAGGACTACGATGCGGATTCTTTACTCCAAAATTATAAAAGATTGTTTTTCTTTTTGCATCGAATTTGTCAGGAGTTAAAAGAAACAGTTTCATGCGGAGACTTAGATCAAGAATTAGACGCATTTTTTTGGTCTTTACAGGACTTTGAAGAGATTGAAACTCTTGCGTCGGTATTTAAGCTTACCGGACGAAATTTTTCAAAGTTGCCTCAGTTTACAAAGCTCCAAGTGTTTTTGGAGAAAGCTTTCTTTTTAGGGAAAATAGATGCTATTAGTCGAGTTTTTTCAGGGCTTAAGAAAGAAGAGGGATCTTTTCTTTTTTTTGCAGAGTTTTTAGAGAAATTTTCCAGCGAAGAGCAATCTAGACTTCTTGAGCATTTTCAATCCAGGGGCTTAAACTCTTATGCAACTCAAGCTCTTTTTTTTAGAAAACCTAGCTCTTTTCAATCTCTCAGAATATTTTTTGCTTCTTTATTAAATAAAAAATATCCGGGTATAGGTGAGGTAATAAATAGACTTGAGGATTTTTCATCGCTTAATGCGAGTGTTTTTTTATTACAAAATAACAAAGATTCTTCCGTTTCTTTTTCAATTCAAGAAGACAGCCAATATCTAGGTATGCATCAAGTGGTCTACTTGATCATTAATATGGAATTAGAGCATCAATTAAGTGATTGCTTACACCCTTTTTTGATGTATAAAGTGATTGAAGTGTTTCAATCGTTAGCAAAACATAAAAGCGCTTTTAAGCTTTTTGTTGAGGTTTTAGCGGTTTTAACTCCGGAAAAGCAAGCGTATTTTTTGTCTTTTTGCTTGGAATCTCCCATGCTGCAATTTTTGTATAAATCACTATCGTATGAAGATCCCAGAACTTATTCTGTTCTTTGTGCATTTTTTAACGAACAACTAGAGTTACCCTTTTTAGATACAAGTATCACATCTTCCAAAGAATTAAGAACCATTACAAAGATAGAAAATGATGAAGATCTATTAGAGCATGTATACTCAAGTTTTCGTTCTGAAGGAGTCAGAACGTATCTTGCACCGGGTCTTTTTTCTGCAAAAAGAGTGCGTAGCTCTCTAGAGGATTTCGGGGTTGATTCGATAAGTGATTTAAGAGCCTTTATATCTTTAGAAAAGGGATTTTATGACCTGATTGATATTTCAAATAAAGATGCGGTTTGTAAGTTTTTAAGGCAAAAATCATGTGAAGAGGTTGTCCGGTTTTTTCACTACTTTCATAAAGTTGAAGGAGGATTTTCTTTGTTTTCTTTCTATTTATCATCCCTTAAGGAAGATAAGCAAAAAGAACTCTTAGTTTTTTGTAAACAGGCTAAATTAGAAGGGTATATTCATAAAGCTTTACGTGATGAATATGCTTCCACGTTTTCTTGTCTGCGTTTGTTTTTCTCTAGAGAAACCGAGAATAAAGATGTGGGTAGGGTTATTTTAGACACCACAAATTTTTTAGAACTCAGGGCTATTTTATATTTTACGGGAGGTAGTTCTTTAAATAAGGACTTGATTACTAAGGAGTTTATGTCTTCCGATGTAATCTATATGCTTTGGAAGTTAGGAGAAATAGAAAAAATAAAAAATATTTTCTCTCTTTTGGATAAGGAGAAAGCTTCTTCTAACCTTTTTTTACAGTTTCTTACGAAATTACCTGAGGATGCGCAACTTGCGATTTTAAATGATTTTCAAAAAACGAGAAAGCTTTCTTGGTATATTGGATCTTTTTTGGAAGAAGATTTTTTTATTTCTTTTCAGGTTGTTTTTGATTTTTTTAAAAACTTTGTCAGGGAAAAGAAGGCTTTTTCTGTTTTTTCTGATATATTTAATAATCTCACAAATACTGAAGAACTTAAGGCTTTTGTTTTTGCTTTAGATCCAGGCTTTTATAAGATAACCCCTTTTCAAGGGGTAGATGCGATTCTTGAGAAAATGTTGCATTTTGGTGGGGCTTTTCATGTTAGGCTTTTATTTATACAAATTATAAATAGACCCGGGGCTTTTTCTTTTTTTGAGTCTTGCTTTATTAAAAAGGGTCTCCTACAGAATTTACTAAAAGAAAATATCCTTAAAAAAGATTTCGAAATCTACCGAACGTATCTAGAAGAGAGGCAAATACCAGAAGGTTTTACCTTATTAAGAGAAGCTATATATCAGAATGTTGCTGATCAGTTTCCCGAAAAAGATTTGCTTCCTATTTTTTTACAGCTCAATACTTATGAAGAAGTAACCTTTCTTGAGTCTGTTTTAGTGAAAGAAGCTGTAATTGGGAATGCTTTAGGTAGTCATCGTATTCAGTGGGCTTTAAGGACTCTTTATGAAATAGGTTTTCAAGAAGTCCTATTTAATGCTTTTTTGACAAGTAGCGAATCTATTCAACTTTTGTTTAAGGGTGATTTTTTCTCGAAATGGCCTATTGATATGCTGGATTCTTTTTGCGAAAACATGTTGAAAGTATCTATTTTAAAAGAGAGCTGTTCTTTGTGCTTAGGCGAACTTCATTTGCTGCGTTTTTATTTTTTTAGGCAAACAGTGAAAAGGTTTCCGGAGATTTCTTTGCCGAAGCTACAGCAGGTGTTTAAGAAAATAAAAACAATTAATGAAGTAGAATATTTACAAAAGGCTTTTTTGCTTGCTGAAAAAAAAGAAGAAATCTTTTTAAGCGAAGAAGTATTTGATCTTGTCCAGTTCTTAGACGAAGTATCTTTGTATGATGAGTTGGACTCTTTATTTTGTTTATTAGAAAATAGCCGGTTTTCTTTAGGTTTTTTTGCCGACTTTTTAGTTACTAAACCTTTTGAGAAACAGGTGTTTTTAATAGATAGAATATTCCAAAATTCTAGGCACCATAGGTATCTTTCTTATGTACAAGAAATAGGGGATTCTAGATTCGAAAAGCTTGCAAAGGAAATGTTAAAAAGTAAGTTGGAAAAAGATTTAGAGGAACTTCCAGTAAAACCTATTGAGTCATTTATAGATCTTGCTACTAGTTGTTTAGAAACAACCCGGATTTTACTTAGGTTAGATGTAGTCGATATTTTTCAATTGTTTCCTTTCATCCTAGAAAAAAGATTACGATGTGCTTTGTTAATTTTGACATTACAAGCAATTTCTTTTCAAAATCAAAAAAAACTGGTCGAGAATTTGAAAGAAGAATGTTGGCATGATTTTCTCCTTTTTATTCAAAAAGAAAGAGGGGTGAAAGAGCAGTTTTTTTTAAGGAGACTTCTTCTTAATTTAATTTGCACACGCCATCTAAACATAGACTCTCTGAGTTTGGGCGGTTTTTCTTTGGAGGAACTTGAAAATTTACGACTTATTTTGCTCTTTAAAAAAAATAAAAAATTGTTTTTTCAGTCGCATTCGAAGATTTCCTTAGAGAATACCTGGAAGTTAGGATTTAAAATTGAATTTTTTGCTGCTTGTGAATTTTTAGTCAGCCAAAATACGCCTCAGCTCTTGCTGGATTTTATTTTAAAGAGAAAGCTTGATTCGTTACTTGTCAGTGAGTTTGTGTCAGCTTTGATTGCTCAAACTAGAAAGAATCTAAAATGGCACACTTACTCGCAAGAGGTTTTTTTTAACTTGCCAGAACATCTTGTTCATCATTTTTATGATCGTTTGAAAGAAATTATTGAAGCAGACGGGATTAACGTCGCTATGGGATATATTAGACCTTCTCTGCTTTCTGAGAAGTTTTATTCTCATCAATCTTTACAAAAAGATATTTATGTATTTAATGAGTTTCTTGACTGGGCTTCTAAAAGAAAACATGCATCGGTATTACTTAAAGCTTTTGAAGATATCGGACTTTTAGATAAGGCCCGAACGTTTTCAGCTGTTGAATATCGAAGGAAAGTGTTTATTGCACGCCAAATCATTATTCAGCTGATTAAAACCAAGCAACCAGCTCTGACTTCTGTAGAGTCTAAGAGTTTTTTTGCGCTTGAAAAAATTTTAGAAGAGGCTACGTATGAAGTCGTAGTGCCTGGGAAGGAGGCTTTTTCTTTTTTACAAAGGCCTTATTCAGACGAATTTCCTATAGGGAAATATTTTAACGAATTAGGGCTGGTATGGCAAGATGGAGAGTCTTTAGTTTCTAATGTTTTTCATATGTATTATCTATCTTCCATTTTAGAAACGTCTAATTCAGAAAATAGAGGTTTTTCTTCAGACGCTTGGCTAGAGTATTTAACGTCTAAAGATAAGTCGGATTTAAGAGTTTTATCAAATAGTTTTATTCTTGGTCTTTGTTTTCCAGGCTGTGTAGTAGGAATGAGTGACGTGCATTTTAAGGGGAGGATAACAAATCTTTTAGGCACTGCTATTAAATGGTTAAGTCGTCCTATTTTTTCCTCTGTTTTAGAAAAAGAAGAATTCATCGGATCAGACTATCTTTGTTTTTCTAGCTTTTTAAGAAGCATTCATAAAATAGCTGTTCGGGTTCATGAGAAACTAGTCAGTCTGAACTTTTTCCATTATGTGGACCTTCTGAGAGTGGCCCATGATTTTTGTGATTTAGAATTTTTTGATTATCTCTTGTGTGAAATTTCTTATGCGCAATTTTTAGTTAAACTAGACCAGTTAGAAGACTCTACTTTTAAACGATTTTTAGTTATGCAAGATAAAAGTATTTCTGAATCCGGTCTTTCTGTTTTGTTAAAAAATAAATGTTTAGCGCAATTCGTTAGAACTTTAGAGGGGGTTGGTCCCGATGAAATAAAAACTGAATTGATTACTATTCTAGAGGATCCTTTTTATGAAATGCGTTAAATTTGAGTCTCGACTCTGTTTTTGCAAAGGTGTGCAAGAGAAAGTGCGAACCTAGGATTTCGTTGTTTATTTACTTCAATAACATTTGAGTTTTTAGGTATAAAACAAGTAAGATTAGGGCAATGTGAATTTTAACTTGGGCCCTAATTTTTATGCTTCTTTTACTGTTTTCGTATCTGGAACAAGCCTGCTCTTGGCAGATTCCTGCTGCATTTTATTATTCGTCAACGCGAATGCTCTTAGCTGCATTGACATCTCTTTTTTTTGTTCTTTTTTTGGGTCCTATTTGCATTAAAAAATTGTATGAGTTTAAGACTGGACAGTCTATTAGAGTAGAAGATTGTCCTATGCTCGCAGAGTTACATCAAAAGAAAAAAGATACCCCGACGATGGGAGGCGTGTTTATTTTAGCTTCTATGCTTGTTTCTTTGTTTCTCTGGATGGATTTACATTCCGTGTTTACATGGATTTTATTTTTAACTACGGTTTGGATCGGTTTTTTAGGAGCGTACGATGATTTTTTAAAGATTAAACATAAAAATTCTAAAGGACTTAAAGGAAAAAGAAAGTTTTATTTGCAGGTTTTATTTGCATCTTTATTTGCTTTGTATCTTTTTTGCCCTTCTGTAAGTCAGCTTGTTGTTGATGTGTTTTCTCTTAAGGCTCCTGTTGCTAAAGAATTAGTGGCCAATTCTATAGAAACAAAGAGCAAGCTGTTTTCTTTGTCTCAATATTCATCTATGTATTTTATTCCTTTTATTAAAGATCCAGTTTGGGTTTTGCAAGGACTAGGAGCTGTTTTTGCAGGGCTATTTGTTGTTTTTGTTGTTACAGGGTCTTCTAATGCAGTAAATCTTACAGATGGATTAGACGGTCTTGCCGCTGGTTGTCTTATTATGGTTTCGCTTGTTTTGGCTGTTGTTGCTTTCTTTTCTAATAACATGGAACTATCGAGGTATTTAAATATTTTATACATTGAAGATAGCGGAGAAATCGCTGTTTATCTTTGTGCTTTAGTCGGCGCTTGTCTTGGTTTTTTATGGTTTAATGGAAGTCCTGCTCAGGTTTTTATGGGAGATACCGGATCGTTAGCCTTGGGGGCTATTTTAGGAGTATCTGCTGTTCTTCTTCGTCGGGAATTTTTATTTGCTCTCATAGGTGGCGTCTTTGTAATGGAAACAGTATCTGTTATTTTACAAGTTGCTAGTTATAGGCTTCGTAAGGGTAAGCGTATTTTTTTATGCTCTCCTTTGCATCATCATTTTGAATACAAAGGATGGCCTGAAACAAAGGTTGTTTTACGGTTTTGGATCATTACTTTATTACTTTGTATGGTTGGTATTGTTTCTTTGAAGCTACAGTAGGATAATCGCTATGCAAAAAAAAGCACTAGTAGTAGGTCTTGGAGTAAGTGGTAAGTCTGCTTTAATGTTTCTTAAGCACTTAGGGTTTGAAGTAGTTTGTTTTGATGTTAAAGAGAGTCTAGGTTTATTTGAGGGTTCCCTTGTTTTTTCTTCTATAGAGCCGTTACTTAATTTTTCCTTTTCTTTAGTCGTTTTATCTCCAGGTGTTTCCTTAGAGCATCCATTAGTTCAACATTTTTTATTACAAGGTGTTGAAGTAATAGGGGAAGCTGAGCTTGCCTTTAGCCACTTTAAAGGAAAAGCTGTGGCTATCACCGGAACTAATGGTAAAACGACAGTTACTCTTCTCGTAGAGCACGTGCTAAAAACCTCAGGAAGAAAGGCTAAGGCTTTGGGTAATGTCGGCGAACCTTTGGCGGAGTGCCTTTTACGAGAAGATCCTGAAGAAATTATAGTGGCAGAACTAAGCTCTTATCAGTTAGAAACTTTAAAAACTCCCGTTTTTACTGCGGCTGTAATTTTAAATATTACACCAGATCATTTAGATCGATATCAGAATATGCTTGCTTATGCAAGTGCTAAGGCTCGTTTACAACATTGTGTTGCAGAAGGGGGAGCTTTTTATGTTTTTGAGGAGGTTATAGATGAGTTTTCTGAGCTTTTTAGCACTTCTTTTTATTCGATAGGGACTAGAAATTCTTCTTTTTTACAAGTAGAAGAGCATGTTATCTGTTCTTTAGGAGAACCTATTTTTACACTCCCTTGTGAATATAAAAAATTAGGAAAGCACGATCGATTGAATGCTTTAGCTGCATGGGCTCTTTGCTCTTGTTTGGGTGTTACTCAAGACGAGTTTTTATTTGCCCTTAAGTCGTTTAAAAAACCAGCACATAGAATAGAGTTTGTTGCTACAATTGACGGAGTAGATTTTTATGACGACAGCAAAGGAACAAATGTAGATGCTGTAATAAAATCTGTTTTAACAATGAAAGGACCAGTTGTTTTAATTGCAGGAGGGGTTGATAAGGGTTCTTCGTATTTGCCTTGGAAAGATTCTTTTAAAGATAAGGTTAAGGCGATCTTTGTATTAGGAGAGGCCTCTAAAAAAATAGAGAAAGAATTATCCCTTTTTTTTAATGTGAAAATAGTAGATTCTCTAGGGGAGGCTGTGCAAAAAGCGAAAGAATTAGCGTGCGAGGGGGACTCTGTTTTGCTTTCTCCCGGGTGCTCCAGTTTTGACATGTTTCGTGATTATGCTCACAGAGGGAATGAATTCCAAAAGTTCGTTAGGGAGGGAAAAGGATGACCCGTAGAGATACTATTATTGTAGCGGCATTAATTAATGCTGGGCTATTAGTTGTTTTGTTTGTCAGTGCGTTAAAAAATGAAGAAGGAAGAGAAGTTCTTGCTGTCAAAAAGGAACCTGCCTATGTTGTAGCTGGAGAGGTGCCTTTTAAAAGTGAAGCTAAAAAAGTAATGGGTGATGAAGTAGACCAAGTTTTAAGACAGTATACCCAACAAGATCCTTTACAGGCAGACCCAGTTACCACCACTTCTTCTTTTGTAGAAGATTTAAAAGCTATTACAGAAGCTCCCGTTGCAGAGTCTATGGCTGTTGGCGCGACTCCTCTAGAAGCAGATTCTTCCTATGCAGAAGTAAAAGTTAAAAAAGGTGATTTTTTAGAAAAAATTGCTAAGCAAAATCATACAACTGTTTCTGAAATTATGAAGTTAAATCAACTTTCTTCTACACAGCTTAAAATTGGCCAAGTTTTACGTGTTCCTAAAAAGAAAACAGAAGAATCTATTGTGAATAAAACGGAACAGAAAACTCCTTTAGATCCTACTTCTGCAAAATATTATACAGTAAAAGCCGGAGATAATCCTTGGACAATAGCAGTAAAAAATCATATTAAAGTTGAAGATCTTCTTAAATTGAATAATATGAACGAGGAAAAGGCTCGTAAGTTAAAACCTGGTGACCAGATTCGGATTAGATGACAGATACTAAGAATTATATTTTTATTTTTTGTGTTACCCTTTTATTTGTCATGGGACTTGTTATGGTATTTAATACCACCTCAGCGGAAATTTTAGATGGGGCGATTGATCGTGATATACATCACGCTTTGATTAGGCAGATTTTATACGCTGTGGTGGGATTCTTATGCGCTCTTGGTGTTTGGTTTGTTGGATACCAGGCTCTGCTGCGACTTAGTGGCTTTTTTTTACTTTTTTTCTCTGTTCTTTTAGTTTTAGCTCTTATTCCAGGAATAGGATCTCAAATTAATGGGGCAAGACGCTGGATTAATATTTTTGGAAATTCTTTTCAGCCTTCTGAATTCGTTAAATATATTATCCCCCTCTACTGCATTCATAAAATGTCTCTTCTAAAAACTCCAGTTGATTTAAAGTTTTTTTTGAAGATGATGTCGATTATTTGCGTGCCTATGGGACTGATTCTTATAGAACCTGATAATGGCACTGTTTTTATTATTGGTGTGACTTTGGTTTTTTTGTGTATTTTAACAAGGATTCGATGTCGCTTTTGGCTTTTGCCACTTCTTTCTATTGCCATTGTAGGGGGAACTCTTGCCTTAAAAATGCAGCACGTTCCTGATAGAATTCGAATTTTTATGAACCCAGAAAGTGATCTTCTGGGAAAAGGGCATCAACCGCATCAAGCTAAAATTGCAGCGGGTTCTGGACAACTGTTTGGTAAGGGATTTGGTGAGAGCTTGCAAAAAATGAGTTATCTTCCTGAAGCTAGAAGTGATTATATTGCGGCTATTTTTGCTGAGGAATTTGGCTTTTTGGGCGTTAGTTTTGTAATATTCCTGTATATGTTAATAGGTTTTTTAGGTTATTTAATCTCTATTTCTTGCAAAGATCTTTCTTCTTTTTATCTAGCTTCTGTTTTTGTGTTTTTGCTTAGCTTTCAGGCCTTTTTTAATTTGGGCGTTGTTTCAGGATTATTGCCTAGTAAAGGAACATCGCTTCCTTTTTTCAGCCAAGGGGGATCGTCTCTTTTAGCTAATTTTTTGTCGGTTAGTGTTATTTTAAATATTGCAAAAGAGTCAAAAGTAAAAAATGAAAGGCTTACCTAAAAATATTGTGATTGCTGCTGGTGGGACAGGCGGGCATCTTTTTCCAGCGCAAGCTTTAGCACGAGATTTTCAGAAAGAAAATCCTTCTTATTCCATTTTATTTATGGGGAAGGGACTGTCTTCTTCCCCTTTTTTTCATAGAGAACTTTTTGAATATAAAGAAGTGTGTTCTTCTTCTTTGTCTTTAAAGCATATTTTTCGCTCTGTAGGGACCCTTCTTAAGGGGATTTGGCGCGCATTTTTTTTATTAAAGGAGTCTAAACCGACTCTTATAGTGGGCTTTGGTAGTTTTCATGTTTTTCCCGTTTTAGCTGCAGGTTTATTAAGAGGTATTCC
The DNA here is from genome assembly GCA_964455905.1 of uncultured bacterium. Lineage (GTDB taxonomy): Bacteria > Chlamydiota > Chlamydiia > Chlamydiales > Rhabdochlamydiaceae > CAIJXB01. Next base: position 73,801 of record CAYVYN010000005.1, on the reverse strand, counting down.
TATAGTTCTTTTTGAATCTAATTCTGTGCCTGGCAAAGTAAACCGCTTGTTTTCATTTTTTGCGATTTTTTCAGGGTTACAGTTTTTTTCTGCTCAAAAACATATGAAAGGAAAATGCTTAGAAGTTCAAATCCCTCTTTGGCGAGTTTTTTCGAAAAAAACGACGAAACAAGAAGCAGCCTCATACTTTTCTTTGTCTTCAGATGTATTTACTTTTCTTGTTTTTGGAGGTTCGCAGGGAGCTAAAAGTCTTAATGGGATACTTCTTGATGTTTTTGCTTCTTTAAAAAGTAGGGGAGTAGTTTTTCAGGTCATCCATTGTATTGGCTCAGCGGCTTCTTTGGAAGAAATTCAAAATCATTACGCCCAGTGTCAAATACCTGTATGTGTTAAATCTTTTGAAGAAAGGATGGATTTGGCGTGGGTACTTGCTGACGCAGCGATTTGTCGATCAGGCGCTGCTACCTTATCGGAGTTGTTGCTTTTTGAAGTGCCTTCACTGCTTATCCCGTATCCTTATGCATCGGAAAACCACCAGTTGAAAAACAGTTTGTTTTTTAGAGATGAAGTTGGAGGTGCTTTTATTTTAGAAGAAAAAGACATTTGTTTTGATAAAATGCAACTTTTTTTAGAATTCCTTAGAGATACATCTAAAAATAACTCGATGAAAGAGTCAATAAAAGAGTTTAAGGCTAAGCAAAAAGCAACAAGTTTATCCCATCTAATACGAAAATCTATCGATATCGTAGTCTGATAAGGGTTCTTCACAAGAAGAAAAACTTCTTTTGGTTCTTTCAAAGTCTTGTAAAATAGGTTGCGATAGAGAAGGTCTAAGTTCTGAAAGTTCTTTTTCTACGCAATGAATTAATTGAATCTGGCTTATTACGCGTTTTAATTTGTTCATCCTGCTAATCGCTCTTGTAAAGAGCTGTCTAATATCATGCCGTGTGTAGAGTTGTGTTTCAGTTATCAGTCTATGTGTTTCAGGGAAATCTTCTCCTAAGGCTTTTTGGAAGAGTTCTGCTCGTTCTCTTTCGTCAGGAGGCGCAATGTAAAATCGTTTCGAGATTTTTATTAATCCAAGGATAGAGGGATGTATTTTTTCAGGATAACTGCTAGATAAAATAACCAGAATTCTTTCTTGTTGAGCCTGTTCGATGAGTTGTGCACTAGTTTCGAAAAAATGATTAATTTCTCTTGAGTAGAAGCCCGCGGAACCTAATTCGCTGCTATCAGGAAAAACAGATGAAGCATCTTCTATAAAGACGATACTTTTTTTCATTTGCCGTGCCACTTTAAAGATTTCTTCTATAGGAATTTTACTTTGCAACCTGTATTTAATAATAGGGCAATCAATCGTTGTGGCTATTAATGTCACTATGTGTTTTTTTCCACATCCAGGAGGGCCATAAAGCAACAGGCCATTTCGAGCTTTTACTTCAGTTTCCATTTGCTCTTCATCTAGCAGAAAAGGAAGAATAGTTTCAAAAAAAAGAGAAATTTTTATGTCATCTATTCCTCTAATATGTTCATAAAAAGATGTGAACTTCTCCTTAATGGAGGGGTAGATACAAAGATATTTAAGAAATAGATTTTCTTTTGTGGTGTTGGGCTTAATTAGTGAGAAAAAACTTTTATTAAAGACAACTTCTTCTACTTTTTCCCATAAAAACTCTTTGTTTTCTGTGGAAAGGGTTATTTTTTCGCCTTCTAAAAAGAAGTTTTCCATGCGTAAATATAACTCTACATGCTTTATAATTTTTTCGTGATCTTCTTCGCTAAGACCCATTTCTTGTTTTATTTTATAGATGAAATGGTTACAGCATTCTTCTGTTATTTTTTTATTCCAAAATTGAGAAGAGATAGAGTGGCACATTTTTTCGTATAAATCACCTTCTTCAATTTCAGGAGTCAACTCTAATAAAGACTGCCTCATCAAAAGACAGATTTTTTGTTCTTGTGGATCTAGTGTTGGAAGATTGTATGATATAGATGAAAATAAACTGCTCATTCCTGAAATTATTTGCATGAATTACGCCTCCCTCTTTAAATCAACTTGTTATTTAAATTTGGGATATACAACTTCTTCTGAATTTAATAAATATTTTTTTAATTATTTATTAAGAATTTATTTTATTCCTGCTCCTCTTTTAAAAGATGCATAATAAGTGGGAATCTGGGCTTTTCATTGAGTTGCATTGAAAAGACGAGATTTAGTAAGTCTTGGTAAAAATTTTCGCTAGAATGTTCAAGTCTATTTTTTATTTCTAGGTTTTCAGTTATAAAGATGAAATCTGCTATTTCATGGATTAATGAATCACAAAAGTCTTTTTTTTCTTTATCAAAGTGATAAAATTCTAGCCTGTTTTTATAAAATCCATATTCTCCGCTAAGGCGGATAATATCTAAACAGTCTGCATCGTGAACTATTTGTTGGATAGTTGTCGAAAAAACCCCTGAATAAGGATCTTTGTTTGCGATGGCTTCTACATAAGGCGCAGCGTCTTCTTTAGAAATTTTTACTTTTTCTAGTAGTAGGCTCAGTATTTCTGAACTTTCTGTATCCCAAAAATCTGGTCCTTCATTTTCTCTTGCGACGTCATGGAAAGCTCCACTTAAAGCTAAAAGAAGACGGTTTTTCTCTTTTTCTTTTCCAAGAATTTCATAAACTTTAGCTAAAACTTGAGTCCATAATGTTACACGTGCTGCATGCATAGTTCCATGGTGAAGCCTTGCTGGAGTTTGCTTTTTTTCTACTTTACTTTTTTGATAGTTATAGAAAAGAGTGTTTTCATGCGTAAGTGCTATTGTTGGCTCTCCGGGTTTTTTACGGTATCCAGAGTATTGAGGGAAGGATTCTTTGTAAAAAGGAAGGGCTACTGATTGTACTAATTTTCCTATAGCAACTTGGGTGTCTTTACTTGTTTTGGGGGTAAATAACATTTCGTCAAAACTCATGGAGTGAATCTTGTTTTTTAGATGTATTTGGTATAATTCAGATGTGTTTTTTTCTGATTTTTTTTTGGAGTCATAGGCATAGTAAATTGTCCCAACCGTTAGGCCTAAAGGAATTAAATAACAGAATGAATTCTGTTTTTCATTTTTAGGGAGCGGAAAGGGGAGATTCTGGTGACTTTTAATAAGAAATTTTGATCCTGAACATATTTGCAATTGCGGGAGTTTCATTTTGGGGGAAGCCTGTATTTTTTATTAGTTTGATTTTTTTTGTTTTTAAAACAGTAAGTTTAATCTTGTTTTGTTTTTTTTACACGATAAAAGTATATTTTTGCAAACTATAGGTCTGATTTTGAAATCAATAAAGATAAATTAAAGGATATAGTGAAAAAGGGGACTTAGGCAATACAATCGTATGTTCTTCAGGCTAAAAAACAATAGCACGATGTTTTATCGACGGTTAGAACGTATTTTAGAATTAGCTGTTCTTGTTTATTTTAAGTTCGCGTTACCTATATGCAAAAGATTGACACATGTGCTAGGATTTGTTAACTTTTTAGTATTTGGAGTATTTATGATAAAGCAAAGGTATCATTTCATCGGGATTGGTGGAATTGGCATGAGTGGTCTTGCTCGGATCTCTTTACAAAGAGGGCATAGGGTTTCCGGTAGTGATGCTTCTGCTTCTGCTTTAACTAAAGAGCTTGCAGATATGGGGGCTGAAGTATTTTTAGGACACAAAGCTTCTCAAGTTCCTTTCGATGCTTTCGTGGTCTATAGCTCGGGAATAAAAGAAAACAACGAAGAATATGCTTTTGCTAGAAGGGAAGGGTTGCGTTGTTTGCACAGGTCTGAGTTGCTCCGGGATTTGATGGTTGGTAAAAAGCCTCTTTTAGTTGCAGGTACGCATGGAAAAACAACAACCTCATCTTTGCTTGCTCATGTCGTAAATTTTTCTGGTCGATCTCCAGCTTATTGTATTGGTGGTATTGTTTGTAGCTTGGATTGTCAGGCAAGTGATGGCAGCGGTGATTTTTTTGTAGCAGAAGCCGATGAAAGCGATGGTTCTTTTCTTGCTTATAGATCTTATGGGGCTATTATTACAAACATTGACACAGACCACATGGATTATTGGCAGACAGAAAAGCGGCTCGTCCAAGGCTTTTTGGATTTTCAAGCTAATGTAGAGAGGAAAGACTTGTTTTTTTGGTGTGCTGATGATTCTAAGCTTCAGTCGTTAGGTTTATTCGGTACTAGTTATGGATTTTCTTCTCAAGCAGAGCTTCGTGTTGTAGAGGTTTTCTACGAGGGGTGGAAAACTAGATTTAGCTTATTTTGGAATGGACGTGTTTATCAGGATATCATTATTCCTTTAGTTGGAGCACATAACGTCTTAAATTCAACGGCTGTATTTGGTCTTGCTATCAGTATTGGCATAGAGGAGTCTGTTGTGCGTCAAGCCTTAGCTTGTTTTCAGGGCGCTAAAAGGCGCACTGAAAAGAAGGGTGAGGTTGGCGGTATCGTAATTTATGATGATTATGGGCATCACCCTACAGAAATAGCTACCACACTTAAGGGGCTAAAGGCAGCTGCAGAGGGTAGAAGGCTTGTTGTTGTATTTCAGCCGCATCGATTTACAAGGACGCAGGATTGCTTTTCTTTGTTTGGTCCTGCCTTGGGAAATGCAGATCTTATTTTATTAATGGATATCTATTCCGCAGGAGAAGAGGCGATACAGGGCGTTGATTCTTTGCATTTGCAACAAGAGATTTCCGCTTTAGGGTATTCTTGTTTTTATATACAAGGCGAGCAAATAGTAGATGAGATACTATCTTTTTTAAAGTGTGGTGACTTTGTTGTCACGATGGGAGCTGGTAATGTTACAGATTTGGGGCCTAAGCTTTTAAAGAGATTGTCTAAATGCGAATAAAAAAACATTCACCTCAGATTTCTTGGGTGGCAGCGCTTTCTTGGATTTTTGGAAGTACTTTGCTTTTTTCTGTAGTTGCTCACAAAATTATTCGTCATCATTTTTCTGATAAGCTAAGAGGCGAAAATGAGGAAAAAATTGAATACGTTGTTCAGACCGGGCTTTATAAGGAAGCCCTTCATTCGGACTGTTTAATGGAGGTGTTGGAGCTTTCTTCGGATCGCCCTGAAAAATTTTCTTCGTTTGACGTTGTTGCAGCTCAAAGGAAGTTGGACAACTTTCCTATTATAGCAAAAGCTGTAGTAAAGAAAATACCACCTAATATGGTTTATATAGACTACTCGCTTAGAAAACCACTTTTTGCGGTGGCGGATTTTTCAAATGCAGTTTTAGATGGCGAAGGTGCTCTTTTTCCGGTGCGCCCATTTTTTTCTCCTAAGAAACTGACGGAGGTTCGTTTTGGCCAAGACGGACTAAAAGAAAGTGGAGCCTTAGATTTTGGCGCTATTTTAAAAGGTAGGTATGTGGATCTTACTTTTTCTTTATTAGAATTTTTGGGGAGCAAAGGAAAAGATCTTTTTTTTGTAAAAACAATTGATGTTTCGGCTGCATTTAGTGAGAGATTGGGTAAAAGAGAAGTTGTTCTCGTTTTAGAAAATGATATACATATAGCAGGGCAGGAGCTCCCTCTTGTTTCCACCCATTATTTGAGGATAAGCCCCAAAGATTACTGTCGTGAGATAGAAAATTATTTGCAGCTTAGGGAACATCTGCTTGAAGTGGAAAAAGAAGAGGCTGCTATTTTGGGGGTGAAAATTCTTAAGGAGAAAACGATAGATTTACGCCTTTCTCAGTTGGCGTTTATTCGGTGATTTCTATCCAGTTTTTAAGCTCTTTGGATAGTTTTTCTTGAGGGTCTGCAGGGTTTTCTTCTAGTGTTTGCGAGAGAATTTGAGAAATTGCGTAAGCATTTACAGCCAAAAGAGAGGGGGTTACCGTTTGCACCAACTTATCTAGGCAGCTTCGTAGGCTTTTATCTTTAATGCTAGAAGGGGTTAAAATACAGTATTTATACTCTAATTTCGTGGCATATGCTACAAGTTTCGCTTTCGGGTTGTTTAGGATAAGAGAGTTTGCGATTTGCTGTAGTTTGTTGTGAACCTCTGTTTGTTTTATACTTCCGTCGCAAAGTTCGTTTTTTAAAATGCAGATAGATTCTTCTGCGGTAAGTTCTTCTTCTTTGGAAAGGTATAGACCTCCTTCTTTGGAAAGGAGTCCTATTCTCATAAGCTCAGAAAGAGCTTGGAATGTTTCTGCGTGTGTTTTTGGTTCTTTTACCCAGCACATATACCATGTGTAAAAATCTGAGCCTGTGCTAAAAAGTTTTCCTCCAGGAGGACTTTCATCGGTTTTAAGGCCTTTTGTCATAGATCCTCCTGGGTGATGGTTTATTTTAATTGCTACAAGTTTTTTTTGTTTTGCTCTCTTCTTAAAAAGGAGGGGATTCCAGGGTTACAGGGACCCTAATTTTGGAATCTTTTAAGTTCCTTTTTGTCTAATTATACACCTTTTTTAATTATGTGTTTTTTGTTTTGTTTGTTTTTTGTGATTTGCGTTTTTAGTTAAATGCTTATGTGACAAAGGGTGTTGTGGTTGTGTTTTTTTTATTTTTTTATGGATAATAAAAAAATGGATGCAAAATGGAAAATTGGATAAACTGTTTCTAGTTTGCTTTTGAGAGAAGCGCTGAACTTGGAAGTTCTTTAATGTGTGTCACTTGAGTAGTTAATTTAACCTTTTAATGTAGGCTCTTTTTTATGAAAGAATTTATTGCGTATCTTATTAAGAATTTGGTAGATAAGCCGGAATTAGTCGACGTGCAGATAGTGGAAGAGTCTCAGGGAGCTATCGTGGAAGTTCGAGTAGCACCAGAAGACGTTGCTAAGGTTGTAGGTCGCCAAGGAAGAATTATTAAATCTTTAAGAACAATAGCTATGACTGTGGGTGCTCGTTCAGGCACCAGAGTTAGGCTTGAGCTTATCCAGTAGGGGGCCTGTTTTGAAAGAGGAAGGTAACCGTTTTTTTGTTGGATCTGATCTAGCGGTAGAAGACAAAGAGTGGGTTGAGTTTTGGCAAAAAATGATAGCTCCTGAAAAGGTGCAAATATCTTTGCCCGATTCAAACAAAAAAATTATCGTTATTTCAGGCCCGACAAGCGTGGGTAAGACGGAACTTTCTTTTCTGATAGCACAGGCTGTGGGTGGAGAGATCGTATCGGCAGATTCGATGCAAGTGTATAGAGGGATGGATATAGGGACTGCTAAAGCTTCCCTAGAAGAAAGATCTCGCACGCCCCACCATCTAATTGACATTCGAGATGTGGATGAAACTTTTAACGTAATGGACTTTTGGAAAGAGGCAACTGAGGCTATAGAGGGAATTTTTCAGCGGGGACATGTTCCTATTGTTGTCGGAGGAACTGGTTTTTATTTGAATGCTTTGCTTTACGGTCCTCCTGGAGGTCCGCCCTCTGTTGAGATCGTTAGACTTCATTGGGAAGCCGAGCTCGAAAAAAATGGCCCCCTTGCTTTATTTGAAAAATTGAAAGAAGTCGATCCTGATTATGCAAAAACAATTACATGGAATGATAAGCATAAAATCGTAAGGGCGTTAGAGATTATTTCTTTGACAAGTAAAAGGGTCTCGCAGATTTCAAGGCAAAGTGTTGATGTTCATAAGTATAATGCCAGATGTTGGTTTTTACATAAGCCTAGAGACCTCCTTTATGAAGGAATCGATAAAAGATGCGAAGAAATGGTCTCTCGAGGATTTGTTGATGAGGTTCGTGCTCTTGATTTAGCTGGGCTCCGAAGTAACTCCTCGGCAAGTCAGGCAATTGGATATAGACAATGTTTAGAATTTCTTTCTTCAAGCCAATCTCAGTTGGATATGGATCGTTTTATGGTCTTATTTAAGCAGGCCTCAAGAAGGTATGCAAAAAGACAGTTTACTTGGTTTAGAAAGGAGCCCCTTTTTCGGTGGCTTAGTCGGGGCGAAGTTTCTTTTGATCGCGCTGCAGAAATTATTTTACAGGATTTTGAGCTTTCTTTTTGATTTCAGAGAAAAAACTTTTCATAAAACCTCTATTTTTCGTATAATTGTGCAGAAAATGTCATAAACCATCGTTTATCAACCCCCTTAGAAATAGAACTTATGCAAGCTGATCAAGAAATTATAGAGAATGCCTTTGAAGAAAAAGCTCAACTTCATGAAGAAGAGAGCGCAGTAGAAAAAAATTATCAGCCAGAGTCTGAAGATTTCAAAACGTTTCTTTCTCTTTTTAATGAGATAAAAGATGTTGAAGAAAAAATTAGACGCGCTGTTGAATTTATGAGAGCTAGGCTTTCTTCTTTTGCCTCTCCTCGTTTTCGTGAATTTTGGGAAATACGAAAGTTGTGCTTGCCTCTTTTTAAAGAATCTTTATCCATAAAATCTAGAGCTGACTTGTGGCAGCAGTATGTTGATCTTTCCGTTGAAGCTAGAAGGCTTAAGGAAATATTAGATGAGCAATCAGCGTTTGCTTATGAGCAAATTGACTTAGCTGTTCAATCTTTAGCGCAAGATCTTTCTGATTACCAGACTGCTTCTTCTCAAATGTCTGATATTCCTTTTATTGTACAGTCAATTAGTTTGAAAGAAAAAGCGGACTCATATAACCAGATTCAAAAAGAACTGCATTTTTTAAACGCATTTGCAGCTAAGGTGAATGCTCTTCGAAAAGAAGTTATTAAAACAGATATGCGTATTCGAAATAAGAATAAGCTATTTGAAAAACTTTCTCTTTGTGGTGATTCTATATTTCCTAAAAGAAAAGAATTTATTAAAAAAATCTCAGAAGATTTCATGTCCGATGTAACACAGTTTGTTTCTAAGCATTTTAGCAGAGGCAAAGAATCTTTAGAGTCGGCTACATTACCTTTGCATTCCCTAAGAGAAGAAATTAAAATTTTACAGTCTATTGCTAAGGTTTTAACCCTTAATACACATTCTTTTACTGACACTAGAGTAAAGCTTAGCAACTGTTGGGATCTTGTTAGAGAGCAAGAAAAAGAAAAGAAAAAAGAATTCAATGAGAAAAAAGCTATATGCCAGCAAAACTTTGATCAGGCTATGCTTAAAGTCAAAGAATTTTCGGATTTCTGCTTAACGGATATTGATTTCTCTTCTATGGAAAAAGCATATCAAGAACTTATGCAATCTCTAAAAACAGTTGAACTTGGTCGCATTGAATTTAGGACTGTTAAAGAGCAGATGGATTTAGCTAGAAAACCGCACGAAGATAAAAGAAAAGCTGAATTAGAAGAGCTCCATGACAAAGAAAAGAAACAAGAAGATCTTCGTTTCTTGAAAGTTCAAGAGTTCCGAGCTGAATTACAAGCTCTCTTAGATGCTGCTTCTAGCCTTACTTTTGAAGATCTTGTTGCTAAGCGTTCCTTATTGGACGACAGCTATAAAGCTCTTCCTGCATCAAAAGCAGAAAAAGCATTATTTGATAAAATGTTCAAACAGTTAAAAGATAAACTTCTAGAAGCTAAAGGTCGTAGTTTACTTTCTCTTTCTGATGATGAACAAGAGCAATATGAAGGTTTAAAACTTCTACTTAAAGAAAAGAAAGAAAGAAGACAAGAAATGAAAGCTCAGTTAGAAGTATATCGTAAGTCTTTGGGAGGCTCTAGCTTTGATTTTGAAAAAGCTATGGCTTGTAGGGACTTAATGGATGCTGAAAAAGCTAGCTTAGAGAAGATTAACGCAGATATTGAAGAAATTGAAGGGAAGATTTCCGAACTAGAAGGTTAATTTTTGTTTCTTTCTGTTTTTGACTTAGATAAGACGCTGCTTAAAAAAAATAGCAGCGTCGAATTTTGTAAGTTTCTATATAAAAAAAATATCATTTCTTTAGTTCAAGTTCTATTTTCTTTATTTTATTATATTCGACATTGTTGTTTTGGACTTTCTTTAGAACAGTTACACAATAAATCTTTTAAGAAAATTCTGTTTGGATTTTCTTTGCCTTTTCTTCAAGAGCAAGTTGAGAGTTTTTTGGAAAAAGAACTTTCAAATTTACTCTATTTGCCCGCTTTAAATGCCTTGTACTTAGCTAAACAGTCAGGCCATTCTACTTATATTTTATCGAGTTCTCCACAGTTTCTAGTTTGCGCTATCGCGCAAAAACTGCAAGTTCATAACTCGAAATCTTCAGAGTACCTAGTTGACAAACATGGACGTTTATGCCAAATTGCGATTGTATTAGATGGAGAGGGGAAGTCGGCTTTTCTTGAGCAGTTTAGAGAAAAAAATGCCATAGCTAAGGAAAATGTCACAGCGTATTCCGATAGTTATTTAGATCTTCCCTTCCTCCTTTCGGCAGGTAGTGTTGTTGTGGTAAATCCAGATAGTCGATTAAAGAGGCTATCTAAGAAATTAGGGTGGAGGCAAATTTAAAAGGGGGAAAATGGATATTCTCAATTGTGTTTCTCAGGCTATTTTTGATAAGAAAGGAATTAATATTTTAGCTTTAGATGTTAGAAACTGCGCTACGACAGCTGATTATGTTGTTATTGCTGAGGGTCTAGCTGATAGACATGTGATTTCGATTGGTGAAGCTATTTTGAACGCTTTAAATAAGAGGTTTCCTAGTCGAGATATAAGCCTTTGTTTTCAACAGGGTATGCAGTCTGGCGATTGGGTTGTCCTTGATTTTTCTTGGCTGGTTGTTCATCTTTTTATGCCAGGAATTAGGGATCATTACGATTTAGAGTGCCTTTGGCGTAGTGCTGAAGTTGTAGATGTGGACATTCAGGTGTCTCATCTTGCTTGTGCTTTTTAAAGAGAGGGGGCTACCCCTCTTTAAAAATAAAATATCTTCTCTGCGTTTATTCAGTATTTTTTTGGTGTGTTTTTCTGTAGTAAGTTAGCTAGCAAAGGGGTGGGGATAAAGAGCGAAAAGAACCTAAGCATTTTATATCGGAAATCGATAGTTGAAACTTTTCTTTTTTTTTCTATTTGCTTTAGAATTTTTTGAGCTGTTTTACCCAGTGACATTGTGTCCCAAGAATTTACATTTGGAATTCCAGAGGCCCTTTGTTTGAAATTGCTATGAAAACGGCCTGGGAGGCAAGATAGTACCCGAATTTGATGTTTACATAGTTCATAGTCCAAGGAAAGAGAAAACTCTTTTATAAATCGCTTCGAAGCTGCGTAAACGGCAAAAGAAGGATAGGTGTAGCAAGCTGCTGCCGAGGAAATATTCATAATCGTTCCTGGTTTATTCTGCTTTTTTAATACTTTAGCTGCTGTAATTGTAATCGCAGTCGTGGCATCTATATTAACTTTTAGCATGAGCATTTGCTTCTCTAGCTCTGAAGACAAAACATTTCCATAAAATCCAATTCCTGCGGCATTGATGATAAGATCAGGTCCTTGTTGCTTTAGAGCATTAATCAGCTTTTCTAATTCCAAAGGGTTGGATAGGTCTGCTGGCAATATATAAACTGAGGTTTTTTCTTGAAGTTCTTTTTGTAGTTTAGTTAGAACATCTAGGTCTCTGCCTGTTAAAAAAAGAGGAATCTTTTTTTCTGCTAGTAAAATGCTCAGTTCTTTTCCAAGCCCCGAAGTAGCTCCTGATATAAACGCTAGTTGATAATTCAATCTTGAAGTAGCTCCTTTTTAATTTCAGAGAGAAGATTCGAGAGTTTAGTGTCTGCTAAAAGAACTCCTTCTTTTAGGCTTTCATAAGATGTTTGCCGAACTTCTCCGTATACTTTAAGCTTTTGCTCTGTTCCTGAGGGTCTGATTACTAGTTTACTTCCATCCTCTAGCCTAAACAGCAATACATCCGCTGCAGGGAGCTTAGTAATATTTTCCATAAGAAAATCTTCAGTCTTTATGATTTTTATTCCTAGAATTTCTTTAGGAGGATTTTTTCTTAGGGAGTTCATAATATTTAAGATTATGTCAGCACCAGCTTGAGTTGGCTCGCATTCTATAGATACCTGGCCTGCTCTAAAAATTCCGTACGTTTTATAGATCTCGTAGAGAAAGTCTGCTATCGTTTTTCCTTGGCTTTTTAGCTTGAGAGCTATTTCAGCAATAAGACAGCAGCAAACAATCGCATCTTTATCTCTTGCATGTGTTCCATAGAGGTATCCATAAGATTCCTCTGCGCCAAAAAGAAAGGAGGGAGCGCCTTGTTTTTTTTCCCACTCGTGGATTTTTTCTCCGATGTATTTAAATCCTGTCAAAACTTCTACGTATTCTATCTGGTGGAAATTACAAATAGCATGAATTAAACTAGTAGACACTATGGTCGAAACCGCAGCTGATTTACTAGAGATCTTATGGTTTTGACAAAGGTATTCTAAGCAAATACAGGCAATTTCGTTGCCTGTTAAAATGAGGGGCTCTCCGTGATGAAGAACGGCAACTCCTAGTCTGTCTGCGTCTGGATCAGTGGCCAAAAGAATGTCTGCAGATATGTTTTTCATTAACTCTAAGCCCATTTCAAGAGCTGTTTTATATTCGGGATTTGGAAGAGCTACAGTAGGAAAGTTACCATCTGGAATGATTTGTTTTTCTACAAAAAATAAGGAAGAAAAACCCCAATCTTGTAGCGCTTTGGGAGCTAAAGTAATTCCTGTCCCATGAAGACTAGTATATGCTATTTTGAGATCTTTGCCTTTTTCTTTATTTGCAGCAGGTGCATTTTGTAGTGGACGGATGGCATCAAGATAACAAAGATCTAGAGAGTGGTCGACTTCGTGCAGGATCCCTTTGACTTCAGAAAGAGAAACTGAAAAATCAGAAAGCTCCGCAATTTTTGCTAAAATACCTAAGTCATGAGGGTGTACGACTTGAGCTCCATCTTGCCAATAGACTTTATATCCATTGTATTCTTTGGGATTATGAGAGGCTGTAATCATGATTGCTGCATTTGCTTGGAAATGCCTACAAGCAAAAGAAATAAAAGGTGTTGGGCGTAGCTCTTTTATTAAAAAAACAGAGATGCCATTTTGAATTAAGACAAAGGCTGCTTCTTCTGCAAATTCTTTTGAATTGATTCTACTATCAAACCCAATCACAACAGAAATGGGCTTGTTTTGGAATTGGCTTTTTAGATAATTTGCAAGGCCTTGCGTTGTTCGTCTTATAGTATAAATATTAAGACGATTTGTTCCAACGTCCATTAGAGCTCTTAGACCACCGGTTCCAAAGGAAAGATTTGTAGAAAAGCAGTCTTCAAGTTTTTTAGGATCTTCGAGCAGGAGGTTCCGAATGGCTAATTGTGTTGTTTGATCGAAAGGTTCTTGTAGCCATTTTTCTATCTTGTCTTTCATTGCTTTTTCCATGATATCTCCAAGTGCCAATTTTAAGTTTTTAGATATCATGAAAAAGCTTCAAAAACAAGAAGAAAATTACACTAGTTGTTTACGTATTTCTTCTAAAGAAATAACAGGGGCTTCTACATGGTTGATTCCTTCACATGCTTCTGCTGCTTCATTCCAAGAATCTAGAGACTCTAGGTTTTCTTTCCACCAAGGAAAAGTTTGGCATTGCTTAGGTCTTACTGGATAAATCGTGCATTGTTTCCCTTTAAGGAAAGTGCAATCAAATTGACTATTGCTTTTTTTGTGTTCAAGAAGGGCGAAACGGTCTCCTAACTTTCTTACATGGTTTTTGGTGACAGTTTCTACGGGTTGTTGTAAAAAATTAGCTACAGCGTGAATTTCTTCCTCAGAGATCCAAACAACACCGGGAGATCCTGTACAACATTTGCCACATCCTGTGCATTTAAAAGAAAGACCGTCTTTGTACCACGGTTGTGAAGGGGATTTTGTCATAATGTTCTCCATGTAATAGGTGTGTTATTTTCTGGTGCCCAGCTTTCGTTTTCCCATAGGTAAGGACTTATCGAGAAGCTGTTTTCTGAGCAATCTATTAGATTCCAGCTTCCTTTAAACCGGTGAGCAGCAGAGCCTGAATCGGATACTATAGGCAGACCAAGGTTTCTGTAGTCTGAAATCCTTCTATGATGGGTGTGGCCGTGTAGATAGAGTTGAATTTTAGGGTGTCTTTTCAAAATGCTTACAAGAGCTTCTTCTCTTTGCAAAGAGCGGTCACTTTTTAGTAAGATAGGAAAGTGATTGGCTAGTATAATGTTTGCTTCTTTGGGCAAGAGCTCTAGGGTTTCTTCGAGTTTTTGCTCTAATTCTACAGGGAATTTGCCTTTACAAGAAAAAAGGTGAGTAGAAAGAGTGGTGTCAAGACCTATCATCCACCAAGAAGCCCCCAAAGGGATTACTTCTAGTCGATCTTTTTTTAGAGAGTTTGGAGCAGATTGGGAAGCAAAAAAATCATAAAACGTTTTTTTTCTGTGGTCTTTTTTTGTGTAGTGATCGTGGTTTCCAGGTAGAATGATTGTTTCAATTCCGTGGTTTTTAAGGAGATCAGTAAAAAAAGAGGCTTTTAAAAATTCTTCTTTCAAAGAAGTACAACTAAGATCCCCAGATATTAAAACTTTTTGCACTTTTTTTTCTAAAAAAATTGGAAGTAGTTTTTCTAATTGAGAATAGTCAAATTCTTTTTTTCTTCTTAAAAGGAAATTGAAGTTTCCAATCCATCTTTTTGAAAAAAATTGATTGATTCCCCAGCATATTTTTGAAAAATGTAGGTCTGAAAGATGGGCTATGCGAATAGAAGGCAAAATAGTAAAGTCTCTTGTAAATTTATATTCCAGCTTTCAGTGTACCGTTTTTTTTCTTAAAAGGGAACTGAATAAAGTTTAGTTTTAACCTGTATTTTTAAAGCTTTCTAAAACAATCTATTGCTATAAATTATTTAATGTGAATTATTGAGTTTTATATCTAACACTTTGTTTTTTTTATTTTTTTGGATGATGTTTTATGGAGTTAATTATAGGAGATTATATTGCAGATTTAAATGGGGCTATTGAGCAGATTAGGACCAGACCTTTATTTGCAAGTAAAGATCTTGGACTTAAGATTTTGAGTGCTAAAATAGAGGGATTGGAGTCTTTTTTGAGAGGAAATGTAACAAGCTCCCATGTGCATGAGCTGCTTATCGCTGTCCTTAAGGCTGAAAAAAAGATGAATGAAAATATGCTTCCCCTTGCATTAGCTCTTTGGCCTCTTAAAGAGGTATCCCTTGTTAAATCTGAATTTAGGAGATTGCTAAGTCGGGAAGATTTACAAAACGCTCTTGTATTAGCAAGAATAGACCTAGCTCTAGATTCGACGGCTACTCGGTCTTTTTTGCGTAAAATCGCTTCTTTAAAACAGGTAAATCACTACTTAAAAGAGTTTAAGGTTACAGAGGAAAATCGAAATTGTTTTTTAAAAGTACTAGATAAAGTTGATGATGTCGTACGTGTTTTAGAGGGAACTTTGACTGAGTATCTAGCGTTTTATGTAGGGATAAGAGGTTTGAGAGAAAAAATACAAGAGCTGCGACGAGCAGCTAATACATTATTCATGTAGTCAAAAAAAAGAGTGAAAAATGTTAGGTTCAAATAGAGTTATTATATCAGGATCTCCTCCGCAAAAAATACCAGACCCTATTCATAGCTCCACATCGTGGGGGAAATGGAGTGTTCAAACTTTAAAAAACATGCCTTCAGATCTTTTTATTTTAGCTTCTAGGATTATTGGAACCTGTTTTTGTTTCAGCTTATCGACTGTTGCTTTTTTAGGTCATACTTTTGTTGGAGCTCCTTTAAAGCTTGTGGGTTCAATGTGTTTTGGTTATGAAGTCGATGTTTTGGGTCCTGTCTATAGAGCTTTATATGAGATCCCTAAAACCATTATTAATCCTGATTTACTTAGAACTTATAATGTGCTGATGGGAAAGGAGGAACTTGCAGCTGTTGAGCAAAAACACGATGGGTCTAAAACTATTTTATCGCAAAGCCATAGAACTTCAGGGGGTGATACAATTTATGAACAAACTGTTATCGAAGAGAAATCTTGGATGAGTTGTAATGCAGTTAGAGACTCTTTGAAAAAGGCAAGTTCTGTTGTGGCGTGGTTGGCAGATTTAAAGCCTTGTATTCCAAATCTTATGCAACATAGGGTTATAGATGGAACTGGTAAGGTGATCAGTCAAACAGCTAGGTTCGGAGCAATCACAGACCCAAGGTATGGTTACTACAGCTTAAAGGATTTAAAAATTATAGCTAAAGAGCTTGAATCTTTTAAAAGAAGTAATCATTTAGTAGAGCTTAAAAATAGACTGTA
This sequence comes from uncultured bacterium, assembly GCA_964455905.1. Classification (GTDB taxonomy): domain Bacteria; phylum Chlamydiota; class Chlamydiia; order Chlamydiales; family Rhabdochlamydiaceae; genus CAIJXB01. Next base: position 57,607 of record CAYVYN010000005.1, on the reverse strand, counting down.
TAAACCAGGAGAGAAAATCGAAAAAAAATTAGCTGAAAATCCTAAGGCTGTAGAGTATTTGGAGGAGTCAAAAAGACAACTAAATTCGATTAAAACTTTAAAAGATGTTCAAAAAATTATAGACGAAAGGACAGCTTGGTGTGGTTCTCAATTTTTACAGTTGCTAACTTCTCAGATAGAAAATAATGTGAATTCTATTAATGAACTTCAAGATAATAAGCCTTTCAAAATGATAAATTTAAGCCTCGTTCATGAGGATGCTAAAATTGAAAAGGCGGGCTTAATGCATGATGAGAGGGTTATAAGAAACGATATGAAAAAGACGTTTCGAGCTTTTGCTGATTACTCGATTGAATTTGATGAGGGTTGTAAAGAACCAAAGATTGATCGTAATAAGAAGGTTATTAGGATGCCTCGTCCGGATGGATTAAAACAGAGTGTACATAAAGTACAGTTTAAACCTGTTTTGTTTAATATAAGTATTCAAAAAAAAATAGCTAATACTAAGAGTCAAAAACAATTAAATGAGCAGGCTCTTAAAAATTTAGGGGTGGCAAGCCCTATTAGCAACCCTGATTTCAATTTTCTTTTCGACAAAAAAAAATTAACAAGCGAAGAGGCTTCCCATTTGATGTCTATTTTAAGAAGAGAGTATCCGCTCTCTGTTTTTTCAGTGAATTGTTATAGTGGTAAAGACCGCACAGGAGAGGTTGTGGCAAAAGATGCTCAACAAAATACAGAAAAGTGGTTCATAGATTCGCACTTAGACAACAGTGAAAGTCCCTTGATTGCTAAAAAAAAGGCTCTTAACGTACCTTCTATGGGCGCTATTTATACAACTTCGCTTTCTGCAAAAGTTGTCGAATATAATACAGGGGTTCGCTTTTTGAAAATTGTTCCTTTGTTTATGTCAGATAAAATCAAGGGATGCCAGCAGTGCGGTAGCTACGCTGTCGGGTATTTTAGGGCTCTACTTTTAGGAAATAAAATAGCTGATTAATACGCAAATAAGATTCTTTCTCAGTTTTTTAGGTTCGCTGGGAAAGAATCCTAAGCTAATTTTTAGCGGTGTTTATCTGCTTGCTTATTCATTCGTAGGTTATTTTCTGTTGTTTGTTTTTGTAGCATGTCATTCCATCTGCTCCCTTCTTTATGGGGGTGGCTTGGACTAGAGCCGCTTAAAGAGTCGTTAGGAGAGGTTCTTTTTGAAGTTTTTTTACCACAGGATTCTTTTTCACAGCAGCTTTTTGAGGCTATGGATGATTTAGCTTCTATTGTTTCACTATTTAAACTAATTCTAACTTCTTTTATATTTTGTTTGTTAGCTTGTGCAGATAGGTTTTCGTGTCGTTTATTCATAATTCCTCTTTTGTTTTGATTTGCATTATATTTTAAATTTACATAAAAAAAATGAGGAATTCAAATTAATTAATTGCGCTAATTTTGTAATGTATTAATTATTAGTTTGTTTTGATTGGATTTCGCCCCGCTTTAAAGTGCGGGGCGAGGTTGCGAATTTATTCTGGGGCATTTCCTATGAGGACTTCAGATAGTAGAACGATGCCTGCGGTTGAAGAGGCAAAAAGAAGAGTGTGTTTTATTACTTTGGCAGGATCTACCACTCCGGCCTTTAAAAGATCTTCCACTTCTTCAGATATTGCGTTGAATCCAAAATTTCCTTTTTTGGTTTGAATTTCTTCTAGAAGTAAAGAGCTGTCGAGACCTGCATTTGAAATGATTTGTCTAAAAGGAGTTTCGCACGCTTTTAAAACAAGGAAGGCTCCTATTTTTTCTTCTTGTAAAAGTTCTAGATGGGGGATTACTTGGCTCGCTTGTAATAAAGCCACTCCTCCACCAAGGACGATCCCTTCTTCAAGAGCCGCTCTTGTGGAATTTAAGCTGTCTTCAAAGGCTTGTTTTTTTTGTTTCATCTCAGGTTCTGTTGGGGCCCCAATCCGAATGACAGCAACTCCACTGCTAAGTTTAGCTTTACGTTCTTCGAGTTTTTCTTTGTCGTAAGAGCTTGTGGTGTTTTTAATTTCCGCTTCAATTTGTTTAATTCGAGCAGCTATTTGTTGGGCATCTCCATTTCCAGCGACTAAGGTCGTTTTTTCTTTTGTGACGACAATCTTTTCTGCTTGGCCAAGGACTTCAGCTCCAACATCTTTTAATTGAATGCCAGCTTCTTCTGTGACTAAACTAGCTCCTGTAAGGATAGCAATATCTTCTAGTAACGCTTTTTTTCTGTCTCCAAAGCCTGGTGCTTTTACTGCACATACTTTTAAAGCCCCTCTTAATTTATTCACTACAAGAGTAGAAAGAGCATCCCCTTCAAGGTCGTCTGCTATGATAAGTAGAGAGTCTCCTGTAGAAGCTATACTTTGTAGTATAGGGAGGATTTCTTGAATCGAAGAGATTTTTTTATCTGTGATTAAAATTTTAGGGTTTTGTAGTTCGGCTTTCATTGTTTCGGAGTTCGTGCAAAAATAAGAGCTTGTGTAGCCCCTATCAAATTGCATTCCTTCTACAAGCTCTATCGATGTTTCTGTGCTTTTTCCTTCTTCTATGGTGATAACGCCAGTTTTTCCGACTTTTTGGATTGCTTCTGCAATCGTTTGTCCTATAAACAAATCTCCAGAAGCAGAAGCTACAGCAATTTGAAGGATTTCTTTCTCGCTACTTATTGGAATTGCAGACTTTTCGATTTCTTTAATGACGGCATCTACCGCTTTATCTATTCCGCGTTTTATGGCCGTAGGACTTGATCCAGATGTGATATTTTTTATGCCGTTTTGTACAAGCGCTCTAAGTAAGAGTATACTAGTGGTTGTTCCGTCGCCGCATTTTTCTTTCATTTTGCTGGCAACTTCTTTTCCCATGGATACGCCCATATTAGCGTACTGGTCTTTTAGTTCTATGTCTTTTACTATGCTATTTCCGTCATTCGTAATTGTAGGAGCTCCCCAGCTAGCTTGGAGACCTATGTTTCTTCCTTTAGGCCCTAAAGTGGTGGCTACTGTGTCGGCTAGTGTATCGATTCCTTCTTTGAGTTTAAGACGTGCTTCTTCTTCGAAGATGAGTTCTTTAGCTTCTGACATATATTCTCTCCTAGTTTTCGATGTTTTAGATCGTCATCTTAAGCGAGGAAAGAGAAAATTGCAAGGTTTTTCTGTCTATTTTAGCAAACGATAGGCGTGAGTGCTAGTGTTTTGTGGGGAGGCTAATGCCCCCCTTTAATTAGTTTCCCTAATCCCTTTTTTTTGCTGTGGGGGATTGAGTGGCCTCCTCCATAGACGACTTCGTGTAGGTTTTCAATAGCCATAAATGCAGAAGGGTCTTCTTTGAGGACTAGCTCTTTCAAATCAGAAAGATCTAGGCGTTCGACTATTACAAAAATGATGTCTTTTGCGGCTCCAGAAAATCCTCCTTTGCCGTGCATGATAGTAAGTCCTAGTCCCATCTCTGTCATAATGATTTCAGAGAGTTGTTTGGGGTTGGAGGAGATAATAAGCACTGATTTAAGCTCGTCTAAACCTACAATAACAATATCTATCATTTTGATCGCAGCAACATACATCATGAGGGATTGAAGGGCGATATGCCAGTCTTGGAAAATCCATCCGTACGCTCCGAAGATGAAAATATTGATAACTAGAACGATTTGGCCAACAGTAAATCCTGTTTTTCGGTTCATTAAAATTGCTAGAATTTCAGTTCCATCCAGGCATCCTCCGTATCTGATGATGAGGCCGACTCCAATTCCTAGGAGAGCGCCGCCAAATACGATGATTTCAAGGCTGTCACCGTAAAAAGGAGGGAGCCCTTTAAGGAGCGAAACCCAGACAGCAAACAAAAGAAGTGCGATCATCATATGGATGACAAAAGTTCGTCTAATATATTTATAAGCTAAGTAGGCGAACGGCAGGTTTAAGAAAACTATAAAGTAAGATAGATACCCGCTATCGTATAGTCTTGCTAAGATTAGGGCTATTCCGACGATTCCGCCGTCAATCAGTTGGTTAGGGACTAAAAATACTTGAATCGATAGTGCAGCTAAAAACGCGCCTAGGGCAGTCCAAAAAAATGTAGTACAGTGATGTAAGATGATTTTTTTCTTTGTGAGTTGTGCAGGCATAGGAGTACTCTTGTAAAAATTTGTAATTTTTGTTGTTAGAAATTACTGTAAACTGTTGTTGAAAGTTTGTATATAGAAATGTGTTTTTAGAAAAAGAATCGCGGGAGACGGGACTCGAACCCGCAACTTCTAGCGTGACAGGCTAGTGCTCTAACCATTGAACTACTCCCGCAAAATTTAAATGTTTGGGCGCAACAGGACTCGAACCTATGACCACCTGTGTGTAAGACAGGCGCTCTACCAACTGAGCTATGCGCCCCAAACGCATTAAAAACGAAGTGTAGACTTTATCTTTTTTGTGAATTTTATACAAGCGTTTTTCTTTTTTTTTATGAAAAAAAATCATTTTTAAAAAAAGGCAGCAGAGAATCTAAAAAAGAATGAGGGGTTTTAGGCTGCATTCTAAGCATTTCTTGTCTTTTTTCTAGAAGTGTTTCGTTGGCTTTAAAAAGGAAGCTTGCTATTTGTTTCAGTTTGTTTATTTTTGCCTTTTCAAGAAGGTGTGGAGGCATTTCTTGCAAAAATGTTCTCAGTAGGTTTTCAAGAGAGTCTATGGATTTCATCAGAGGTTTTTTGCTGAAATGTGCTTTAATTTCCCAGAAAAGAAAAGGATTTGTGACAGCACCTCTTCCAATCATAAGAGCATCGCATTTTGTTTGGGTTAGTACTTGCAATGCTTTTTCTAAAGAGGTGATATCGCCGTTTCCGATGACAGGTATTTTAAGTAAGCTTTTAGCTTCTGCGATTAAATCCCAGCGAGCCGGAGGTGTATAGCCTTCTATTTTTGTTCTCGGATGTAGAGTAATATATTTTACTCCACTTTCTTGCGCAGCTAAGAGGTTTTCTTTAAATAGCGAAATGTCGAGGTATCCCGAGCGCATTTTTATTGTTACAGGAGTGGACACTGCGGAAACTACACTTTTGGCTATTTCATAAAGATCTAGAGGATTCCTGAGCAGGCTTGATCCAGCTCCCCGGCCTGTTACTGTATTAGAGGGGCATCCACAGTTAATATCTATTCTAGGAGCTCCTCTTTTTTCAAGTTCTTTAGCCATAGCCGCCATTAGATCTGCTTCTGCGCCCATGATTTGTGCGGCAAGTGGGATGTTTGCTAATTCGTCTTTCTGGTAAACTTTGGCTAAGCTTTCGACGTGAGCTTTAGAGGGTACGCTAATAAACTCTGTGACCGCTTCGTCGAAACCCCCAATTGTAGCGATGGCTTTGCGAAAGGATCTATCTCCAACGCCTTCCATGGGCGCTAGTAAAAGGTAGGGACAACCGTGATTATTTGTAGGTAGTAGGTTTTTCATGTGATAAATTCTACCTAATTTTGAGATAATCACCTAGTGAAAAATTAGAAGTTTTTTTAATTTGGAAAGAAGGACTTATGCGTATTAGGATACTATTTCTTTGTATGATTTTTTTGGTTTCTTGCCAGCCGGCTTCTATGGAAGATTTTCAAGCGGCGGGAGCGGTGCGTGTACGTCTTTTATTGAAGGATCTTCGTTCTATAGAGTCACGTGAAGATTTGGCTTTAATGGAACCTGTTTTAAAGAAACATTTTGATAAAATTGTAGATTTATTGATTTCGGCGCGATCTTTTCAGCAAAAAAAACAGATTAGAAATTCTGAAATTTATTTTTTTCTTAATAATCAAATTTTAAACGAGTCTCTCCTGGGTGAATTAAAAAGAATTTACACGCTAGAGGGTGGCAGAGAGTGCATCGAGAAAGCGGAAAAAGAAGCGATGCTTAGACTCGATGCTCATGAGAAATTAGTAGCAAAGCAAAAAGAAAATTACTTCAACTGAAAGCGCATGTCAAATAACTTCTTCCTTGCTTCTAGCGAAGAAAGGTCTGTTAGCTCTTTTACTTGCACAGGAACGACTGTGATGTAACCGGCTTTTAAAAGCTGCACATCGCTTTCTTCATGTTCCGCGTGATCTTCATGAATCCCGCCCATCCAGTAGTATTCTCGGCCTTCAGGGTGGACTCCTTTGACGGGGTGTTCTTTGTAGTAGCTCATGCCTTGGCGCGCGAGTCGGCATCCTTTATGTTTGAAGTCGTGAGAAGAGGGGAATGTAACATTAAGGAAACTTCCTTGGGGCAGGGGGTGTGATAAGAGATACTCGACTAAAGGAAACGTTTGAGACTCAAATGCTTGATAGTGAGGGTGTGTAAAGCTTTCACAAGAAAAAGCAATTCCAGGGATTCCTCTCATGGCTCCTTCGATCACTCCTCCAACCGTTCCACTGTAAAGTAAATTTCGGCCTGAATTAGTGCCTTTATTGATTCCTGAAACAATAATATCGGGTGGATTTTTCAAGATTACGTTTAAGGCCATTCTAATGCAGTCTGTAGGTGTGCCTGATATTTTCCAAGCAGGGGTCTTTTCTTCCCACTCTACTTCTTCAATATGCAGTGGTTTTCTTAGAGTAACACTGAGGCCCACTCCTGATTGATCGGAAGCAGGAGCAACAATTAAGGTGTCGCAGAAGTCTTTTAGGCTGCTCCAGAGGTGTCTTAATCCCGGAGCTCCAATTCCATCGTCATTTACAAGTAATACTAAGGGCTTTTTCATTATAGGATTCTCCTTTTTCCCTTTTATTATACGTTAGTTGGTATCTGCTGTAAATAGGTGATTTTTTAACAAGGATTCTTTGTAGTCTTGGTAGCCTCCTGTGGTTTCAATAAATAATTTTCCCCAGTTAGAGGCCCAGTGAATGATTGTTGCTTTAGGATTCATTCCAAGGCCTGCCATCCAGTGATAATCGGATGGTAGGTCCTTGATTTTGTAATTTTCTTTTTCGATTAAATAAGAGAGGATGTAGTCGTCTCCGATGAATTGGCTGTTGGTAGTTAGGCATGTTTTTGCCCACTTTTCAATGAGTTTGTTTTTCTTTCTAAATAAAACAACTCCGCTATTATAAATTTTTTCTCGGCCAGGATCTTTAAGAATGGAAATTTCATCGTCTTTGCTAAGAAGATCGAAAATCGGTTCTATAGAGTTGCATAGTTCACAGTCAAGATCTATCCAGAGAGTGGTTTCGTAAGGAGATAGTAACATCGCAAATGGTTTGTAAAACCAACCTTCTCTTGCTTGCCAGACATTTTTTCCATACAAGTTTTCCCATTCTTCAGCGAGGGATTTGTCAATTTTTTCTTTAGGGGTGACGAAGCCTTTGTTTTTTAATGTAAGGACTGATCCTCGTTCTTTGCACCAGGAAATGGTTTCAGGTGATAATCCAAAATCGACAAAAGTAACTGGCAAAGAGTTGTGTTTGTTGTAATGTCGCCACCACCAGGGTAATAACCAGGCTGTTGTTTGATCTGTTCCTACAATAACGCCTTTTGTATGTGTTATGAGCTTTCTCCAATTGGAATTTCGGGGTGGATTTTCTTTTTTCTTTCTGTAATCCATGAAATAAGAATAATCATAGAAAAACTTAAGACAAAAGCAGGAAGGATTGCTGGAATTTTTATCGAAAGAAATCGATCGAAGTACGGCCACAAACCTGCTGCAATTCCTCCAATTAAAATTCCAGCCCAAGCGCCATGACGGTTAATTTTTTTCGAATAAAGCGAAAGTAGGAGTAGGGGGCCGAAAGAAGCTCCAAGACCAGACCATGCATATAAAACTAATGAATAAATGCTGTTGATTTTTCCGTAGGAAATGAAAAATGCAATTAATGATATCAGGACAACCCCCAGTCTTGAAACAAGAAGAAGCTCTTTTGAGGGTGCATTTTTGTGGATGATTCTTTTGTAAAAATCTTCTGTTAGGCTAGAGGAAACAACAAGAACTTGAGAGCTCATAGCATTTACTGTTGCCGCTAAAATTGCGCATAGGATAAATCCTATGAAAAACGGGTGAAAGTTGTTTTTAACGAGCTCTATGAAAATTTCTTCTGGGTTTTGTATCCCATTTGAAAAGTAAGCTATTCCAACAAGGCCTACTAATGTAGCTGCAGTTAAAGAGGCTGTCATCCAAGCCATTCCTATCCATTTTGATTTAGGAATTTCGTGTGTGTTTTTAATTCCCATAAATTTAGTTACAATATGAGGTTGTCCGAAATAACCAAGGCCCCAGCCTGTTGTTGTTAAAAGAATATCGCGTAGTGTTGTCAGGTTGAAATTAGGAAATAAGGATTCTGACAGTTGTTTTGTATTCATCGAAAGGCTTATGTTTTCCCAGCCACCAATTTTTGGTAGGATGTAAAAAGGAACAAAGACAATTACGCAAAGTAGAAAGCATCCCTGAAACAAGTCGATCCAAGCAAGGGTTCTATACCCTCCGATGAATACGTAAGGAATTACAATAAGGATTCCTAAAAAGACTCCAAGAGAGTAGTTGATTGCAAAGAGTGTTTCTAGGAGTATTCCTAAAGCTACAAGTGCTGCAGATATGTATATTGTATAGAAGAAAAGTGACATTAGTGCTGTAAAAATTCGAATTTTTCCAGAGGAATCTGCGAATCGACTTTCAAAGAAAGAAGAAAAGGTTAGCGTATTATATTGTTCGGTTGCTATCCGGATTCTAGGAGCCACTAGTTGCCAGTTTAAAAACATAAATAGGATAAGACCGATAGCAGCCCATACGCTGAATAGACCGCCGATAAAAATTAAAGCAGGATAGCCCATAAACAGCCAACTGCTCATGTCGCTTGCGTGGGCCGCTAAGGCGGTGAGCCAGTAATTAAGGGATCGGCCTCCAATAATAAAATCTGCAGCTGACAGTTGCTTGCGGTAGGATAACACCCCAATTGCAAAGACTAAGGTGAAATATATGATCACAGCAGAAAGTTCGTATAAAAACATAAGGCAAAATCCTGAGGTAGTTTTAGCTTATATCTAGCCAAGTTTTCTTTTTTTACGCAAATAGTAAATAGAGATTTTAGGTTCTTTTTTTTAGAGCTTTATCTGATGCGTAAGTGAAGCTGGCTTGAGAAAGGTTATCTCGAATGTTTGGAAATGTTTCTTCTAGTTCTTTTAAGATGTTTTCTGTTTTTTTTCTTAGGGAGTTTTGACCCACAGGGCATTGACAAGTAATCCTATTGAACCCGTATAGTTTTGCGAATTCTTTGATTTCTTCTTCTGAGGTGTATATGAGCGGGCGGATAATTGTGATTCCATAGTCGTACATTGGAATTTTAGGGAGATTTGCTGCGAATTCTGCTTTGTGGAACAGGTTCATTAGTAGAGTTTGTATGCTGTCGTCTTTGTGGTGTCCAAAAGCTATCGTCGTAATGCCATTTTCTTTTGCTGCGTTAAAAATAAGACTTCTTCGCTCTCTCGAGCAGCTATAGCATTCTAGGGTTTCTCTTTTTTGTTTTGACACGCAAATCGTAAGAGGGATGGAGAGGGCGTCGCAAATTGATTGAAGAAAATGATTGTCGATTGAGGATCCACAGGAGAATTCACCTTGCACATGGAATGCGTGAAGGGAAAAATTTGGAAACCCTCGACCTGAAATAGCTTTTAAAAGATATAGCATTGTCAGGCTGTCTTTTCCTCCACTTAGAGCTATTCCAAGTTTTTCGACGCCTTCTACAAGAGCAAAAGTGTGTAATGCTTTCCTGCAAAGGCTTTCTAGTTTTCTTCCTAGAAAAGTCCAGGGGGGGCTTGCGATAGGAAGCGATATTTTTAATTCAGTCATGGTGAATTGATTTGAGTTATTTTACTGGTCGATTATACTTGCTTTGAGAAGAAATTGCGAGAGAAATTTTCTTTTAACTAATAAATGGAGTCTTAAATGGAAAAATGCAATAGAAATGATCCTTGCCCTTGTGGTTCTGGGAAGAAATTTAAAAAATGTTGTGAATCTGGGACTCTTCGCTCTAAGGTTCAAGTGTCTTTGAGCGAGAGCTCTATTCAAAATGTGACTCGTTCTTTTTTTAAAAGTGTATCAGCTTTAAAGAAAGAAGGGTCTGAAATAGAGCGTTCTCTAGGCGGAAATCAGAAAAATTAGATTTTTATAGAAAAGTTCTTGTGTGGAAAGTGTCTATTTTGTTATACATTTCCACATCGTACGCTGGTGTAGCTCAATTGGTAGAGCACCCGACTTGTAATCGGGCGGTTGAGGGTTCAATTCCTTTCGCCAGCACATCTTTCTTGTGGGGGTGTCGCATAGCGGCAATTGCAAGGGACTGTAAATCCCTCACCTTCGGGTTTCGTGTGTTCGAGTCACACCGCCCCCATTTTTCATAGACAAAATCTCTAAAAAATTCATCATTAAAATAAGCTCGTTTAATTCCTTCATAGGACACGGATGGGACACTCATTCTCAAGAATTTCCAACTTTAGTTCATGGTCAAAGTCTTATCTGATCAAGCTTTTTCTCCGAGAATCATGTGATTTTTTTTCTTAGTGTCCCATTAGTGTCCTTTTTGTATTTTGAAAAATATTAACATTTTGTTTATCAGTGGTTTGTGTTCAATATGCTGTGGGAATGATAATCCCTCGTTGTTTAATATTGCGAGCTTTTGTATATTGTTGGCCATCAAAGGAGAGATCGATGGCAGTCATTGAAAAGAGAGAGACTAAAGAAGGGAAAGTGCAGTACAGGGTTAAGGTGAGGTTAAAAGGATTCCCTCCTCAGACTTCTACGCATGCGAGGTTAACTGATGCGAAGAGATGGGCGCAAGACACGGAGTCAGCAATCCGAGAAGGAAGGCACTTTAAAACTGTTGAAGCGAAGAAGCATACCTTAGGCGAATTAATCGATCGCTATATTCGTGATGTTCTACCTCAAAAAGAAAAGAGCAAAAAAAAGCAAACGGCGCAGCTTCTTTGGTGGAAAGAGCAGCTCGGAAGCTATTCATTGGCGGAGGTAACGCCAGCTTTGATTGCTGAAAAAAGAGATGAGCTTTTTAGAGGTACTACATATAGGGGTACTCAACGATCTGGGGCGACAGTAGTTAGATATCTTAGCGCATTAAGTCACGCATTTACAGTAGCAACTAAAGAGTGGGGGTGGATAGAAGACTCTCCCGTGCGTAAGGTTACAAAGCTTAAGGAATCTAGAGGGAGAGTTAGATTCTTGGAAGAAGGAGAAAGGGAACGACTGTTGCTTGCTTGTAAAGAAAGTACCAATCCTCACCTCTTCCCGGTCGTTCTACTCGCCATATCAACGGGGATGAGATATGGAGAAATCATTAGTCTTACTTGGATTGATGTTGATCTGGCGCGGAAGCGTATTATTCTGCATGAAACAAAAAACGGAGAGCGTCGAGCTGTTCCGATTGCCGGGCAAGCGATTGAGTTACTTGCTCAGCTTGAGAAGAAGCGCCGTATCGACACTAGTCTTCTTTTTCCTAAATTGAGATCGACGCCTTCATCTCGTGTTTTACAAAAAGGAGAGATTGAAAGGGTTCAAAAGGCTCAAAAGCCAACTCAACTTAGAAGTCCATGGACTATAGCGTTAGCAAAAGCCGAGATTAAAGACTTTCGGTTCCATGACCTTAGACATTGTGCCGCAAGTTACCTAGCCATGAGCGGGGCCTCTCTTGCAGAAATTGCAGATATTTTAGGACATAAGACTCTAGCCATGGTTAAAAGGTATGCTCATTTGAGTGATTCTCATAAGCATACGGTTGTTGATCGAATGAATAAAAATTTTATAGGGTAGGAGCGGTGTCTAAGATCATGAAACCGGAATTTCTTCGAGCTTTTACCCTAGCTTTTTATAAGGGACGTTGGGTTAAACTTCCGATGTTCTACGTCCCTGCAGCAGCCTATGATGACGAGTCTGGAGAGTTAAGAATTTGTTCAATTGAATTGATGGAAGGTCCGACATTACCCGCACTTAAGATAAGAGATATCACGTCTGCAAAAGATAAAATCTGGAATTTAGTAACGGAATGTTTGGATCTTTCTTCTTTGTCGGATGAGGAACTGAGATGCGTTTGCAGAAGGAATGGAGATATACCTATCGAATGGGTGAAAAGGGGAGTAAGGAGACCTTCTCGGAATAAAAAAAGTAAGACTATTCGTCGTTTAAGTACGGAAGAGCGAACAGTGAAGCCCTTGAGCCTTTCGAAATACAGAAAAATTCGGAATGTATTAAGAGAAAAATTTCCTCAATCGGCTCTTATTTGTGAGATTTTATGGAAAATTAATCAGGCGTTTCAAGATGGGGGAGTATATATTTCCTTGGAAGATGTTGTGAGATTGCAAGTTGAAGATGTGGCTCCAGATGGCGGCAAAAACGCCAAAAACTGGATTCGCTTTTCTTATGACGGTACAAAGATTTTGGTTACCCACCTTCCTGATGCTATTTGGCGGCGACTCTGCCAATACATTTTAGAGGATTCCGTTTTTGTTTTTTCGACAAGTACGGGAGCGCCTCTATCGGCAATGCAGGTGAATGATCATATCAAAGCAGCTTCAGAAAGTATATGGGGTGAAAAAGGGAAGAAGGTCACGGCAATCTCATTTCGCCCGGCTTGTGACGAAGAAGTACTTGAAAAGGTGAAAAAAAGCCTGATCGATACAAAGGCTAAGCTTCATTTAGATCCGATATTGGAAAAGGATTGGAAAGAGATTTGTAGTAAATTCCCCGAAATCATGAAAGGAAGAGGGATGAATTCTTCGTATGATCCAAGAGAGATGATGAATGCTTTATTATGGCGCATAAAAGAAGAACTATCGTTAGCGAAGGTGTCGTCTTCGCCAGCTTTTAGAGAAGCGCTGAAATCTCAGGAGAGAAGATGGAAGAAAAGCGGTGTTTTTGACAAGATTATGGCCTTTCTCAAGTCAAAGTCTTGTCTTTAACTCGACCCCAATTTTCTTTTTTTACCGATTCCTACGAGAGGTCTGGTTTGGTTTAAGATTCCCCGCTGTAATTGATTGATAATCAAATTTTTATTCTGTGAAAATGTGTTTGTAGAAAGCAATTGTGGTCAGTTGAGATTACTTGCCAATTGCAAGTCTTAAACGGAATAAACAACAAGGGGTTGCTATGCAAGCACAGCCAGACGAATATTTAACAGTAAAAAATTTTTGTGATCGCTATTCTTCGATTATCACCATCGGAAGTCTACGATGGATTCTATTCAATTCAAAGTTTAACGGAGCAGATTGCTTTGTTAGGCGATTGGGTAGGAGAAAACTTCTCATTTCACCTCCGTTGTTCTTTTCGTGGTTAGAATCAAATAAGAGGGGGAGTGTTTAAATGAAAACTTTGGAGAAAAATGAAGGAGCTGCTCCTTGGTCGGCATCAGCTCCTTTCGTCAAGGACGAAAATCATGGTCTTAGTATACCCGCTTCGGAAAAGATAAGCAACCCAATAGCTGCTCAATTTTTAAGTTTGCTAGCAGAAGAAGAGTTAGTGACGTTTCAGACATTTGATGATGTAAAAGAGAGGTCTGATACGAGCCTAGTCCGTATTCTTCACGGCACATTGGATCAACATCTGCCTGTTTTAACGGAACTCAACAAGAAAAGTGCCGGAGTCTTTTTTACAGTAAATGCAACTGATTTGCGAGGACGGAAGACAGAAAATATTACGAGAGTGAGAGCCGTTTTCATTGATTTAGACGGGGCTTCTTTGGAGCCAGTGCTCTCTGCGCCTTTATCTCCTCATGTTATTATAGAATCAAGTCCCAAACGGTTTCATGCTTATTGGTTGGTAGAAGGAGTGCCTTTAGAAGAGTTCTCTTCCGTTCAAAAAGCCTTGATTCAGCTTTTTGATGCTGACCCCGCCGTACACGATCTTCCAAGGGTTATGAGGCTCCCGGGGTTTTATCATAATAAGGGGGATTCTGTCCTTGTTCAAATTGTGGAGTCCTTCGGAACAGTTGCTTATAAATATCCGGACTTTTTACGGGATTTTCGAATCGATCCATCTTTGCATAAAAAACGGAAAGGCCCTCAACTAGGGATTTCTCACGATCCTATTCTGGAGGAGTTGGGTAGAAGGGGAATGATCCGGCGGGCTCACCCGAGCAAGTCGGGTATCCGGGAAATTACGTGCCCGTGGGCAGGTGTGCATACAACAGGTGATAAGGGTACCGTCTATTTTGAGCCTAATACTAATGGGTATCAGGGAGCAGGATTCAAATGCCAGCATGCACATTGCGAAGGAAAAACAATTCGGGACTTACAAGATTTTCTAGGCATAGGACAGCAGGGCGAAGCGACATGGGAAGATCCTATCGAGCTCAAAGAAGAGTTGCTTCCAGTCTCTCCCCTTTTAAGAGAGATGCTTCCGGAGGCTCTTTGTCCGTGGATGATGGACGTTGCCGAACGGATGCAGGTTCCTCTGGATTTTCTTGCCGCTTCTTGCGTGGTAGTATTGGGGTCTTTGATCGGTAGAAAAATAGGAGTATTTCCAAAGGCGAGGGATGACTGGCTTGTGATCCCGAATCTTTGGGGGGCGGTTGTGGGTAGGCCCTCCTTACTAAAATCGCCTGCGATTGGCGAGATTATGAAACCTCTTGAGGAATTAGTTGAGAGGGCTATTCATAAACACCGAGAAGAGGAAGAAGAACATGAGTACAAGAAAATGTGGCTTGAAGCTCAAAAAGAGGCTCGAAAAAACACAATGAAAAAAGCGGCAAAGTCCCCTGCTTCAGAAATGCCTGATTTTAGTCGGTTAGAGATCATCGATAAGCCCGCGCTTAAAAGATATAAAACAGAAGATGCCACTGTAGAGAAAATTGGAGAAATCTTACTAGAAAATCCTCAAGGGATACTGATCCATCGTGACGAATTGATTGGATGGCTTAAAGGTCTTGATAAGTATGGGCGCGAGGGGGACCGGGCATTTTTTCTTGAGTCTTGGAATGGAAATGGCTCCTATACCGTAGATCGAATCGCAAGGGGAACTTTGCATATTCCTGCCCTTTGTTTATCGATTATAGGAGGGATTCCGCCTGGTCCCCTGGGATTGTACGTTCATCAAGCCGCGGGCGGGGGAGGTGGGGACGATGGCTTGTTGCAGCGCTTTCAAGTCCTAGTGTGGCCCGATGCCTCCAAGACATGGAAAAACGTAGATCGGATGCCTGATTCAGATGCAAAGAAGAAAGCTCTTGAAGTTTTCTATAATATTGATGCTTTTGAACCTTTAGAACCTCCGTCAAAGCCAGGTTTTAAAACTCATGCGTTGCGCTTTTCGGCAGAGGCTCAAATGCTTTTTGATGAATGGAGGGACTCTTTAGAAAAACAAGTACGAAGCGGTGATTTAGGCCCCGCGTTGGAAAGTCATTTGGCAAAATATAGGTCTCTTATGCCGAGTTTGTCTCTTATTTTCTACATTGTTGAAACGGTGGGAAAGGGACGGGTGCCGACGACTATTGATGCTCAGTCGGCAAAACAGGCAATTCTGTGGTGTGATTACTTGAAAACGCATGCTGGGAGGCTCTATGCGTCAGGGGAAGACCCAGGCATGGAATCGGCAAGGGCTCTGTTAGAGCGCATTAAGCGAGGGGATTTGCCGGAAGAATTTTCTTCTCGATATGTTTATCATAGTAAGCATTGGGCAAAGCTTTCTACTGCTGATCAAGTAAATAGTGCTATAAAAATCCTTAAGGAATTTGGCTGGCTAAAAATTGAAATTATTCAAACGCCGGGACGCTCATCTAACAAAATCATTGTTCATCCCTCTCTAAGGAGTTCACAATGATAGCTTTGCGTGAGTGCCAAATAGAATCTTTACAGGTTATTCGATCAAATATAATGGAAGGGACGCGAAGACAAGTAGTCCATCTTCCGACCGTAGCAGGAAAAACTGGAAAAAACAGGGAAAAGTAAAGTTTAATGAGTTGGAATTTTCCTTATATTAAACAAAAAAATCAATAAATAGAGGCAAGTATGTGTGACATAGATGAGGTAATATTCGAAAAAATTAAATTAACAGAAGAAGAGCAGGTGATATTTGATAAATTAAAAGAGTATAGAGTGCTCTTTTGGGATAATGTTCACAAGGGTAATCGAGACGACTGGGTAAATTCGCAACCCACAGGTGCAGCTCTTTCTTATGATCTCTATACGAAATTAACTTCTAGAGGGATTGAAGTGAAGTTCAATAGGGACTGCCTAAAGAATCGGTTCGGGAATATTGGAGGAGGTCCCGAAAGCGCAAAATTTCATGAGCATATTGATGTCATTGACAATATTATTTCGTTTGTCGAATTCCCCCTTATACACGATGAGGTAGGAGACGTTACCTTGGGAGCTCGTTTGAATGTTGAAATTTATTGTAAAAAGAGAGTGGACTCGGATGGAAATGGATTTCATACCCTCGTCTCTTTTACTAGAATTCCCGATGGATGGGAGTCTCAAGTATGGGAAAAAAAGAGCCTCAATGGAAAAGATTGTTCTCAATTTCTATATGATCTTGGGTCTATAGACGCATGTATTCTTCCAGAAATAAGCGTTCTTAAAGATGTTTTTGAATGCCTTTGGAATGAAGCCGCCGAAGGAATGGACCAAGGGACTCTTAAGACCAAACTAGACGACATAGCCAAGTGGATTTCTGCAACTGAAAAGGGAAGACCTAAATGGATATAATATATAGAGGATCTTAACATGGCAGCACCTAAAGGACATAAACCATACTCTGGATGTGAAAGAGGGGGACGACCCCCTCGATTTAATATTGAAGAAGAAGCCGAGGCTTTCGAGGCTTGGATGCAGAAAGAAGATAGCCTATGGTACAAGGATTTTGCTTTAGAAAGAGGATATCTTCCAGATCAACTTTCTGAATGGGCTAAGAAAAATGAAAAGTTCGCCCGTGTTTATAGGAAATCGCAAGAATGGCAACAGTCCAAGTTAGTTCGAGGTGGATTATTGGGGGCGTTTAATGCTGGTTTTACTAAGTTTGTTATGGGTAATACCTGTGGATGGGCTGATAAACAACAAATTTCTGGAGATGCAGCTAATCCATTGCAATTCCTTCTTGAGAAGATGGATGGAACCTCAAAAGAACTCGTAGGAGAAAAAGATGAGACAAAGAGTTGAGGATTTAGGAAGGCTTTCTGTGTTGTTACGTGATCTGCTCGATCACAACCTTTTCTCTAATGAGTTCAACCCCCATCGCCCTAAGGATTGCGATGAGTGGTTTTCTTCACAGACAGAAGACCGGAAAGATAGCATTCTTGAGGCTTGGGTTCATGGGTTAAGTGACTTTAAGGAAAAGCTCTACTTAATGCTCCTAATTGCGGAAGGTAGTGATGAGCTCAATGCCGCGGCTATAGATGAATAAGAGAGAGCTTGAACTAGCCGAGAAGAGGCTATTAGATCCATGGTGGAGACTCAATAATCTTTACAGCATTGTCAATAAGCAAGGTTGTAAAATTGCTTTTGAGTGCAATTGGGCTCAAGAAGAGCTCTATAGAAACATGTGGTACTGCAACATTATCCTAAAAGCTCGGCAGCTTGGCATAAGCACCTTCGTGTGCCTTCTCTTTCTAGATAGATGTCTTTTTAATTCGAATGTAGCGGCCGGGATAATTTGCCACACGCGAGAGGATAGCGAGATGCTTTTCAAGAGGATAAAGTTTGCTTATGACAGCTTACCCCCTCAGATAAAAAGATTACTCTCTGCTGAGACTGATAGTGCAAGAGAGATGATCTTTTCTAATGGGAGCTCTTTGAGAGTGGGGACTTCTATGCGCGGGCAGACTCTTCAGTACCTGCATATCTCGGAATTTGGCAAGATTTGTGCTAAGTATCCTGACAAGGCGGAGGAGATCATTACAGGGTCTTTAAATACGCTAGCAGCCGGACAATACTGCTTCATAGAGAGCACCGCAGAGGGTAGAGATGGATATTTCTACGATATGTGTAAAAAGGCCCAGGCAATGACGGATCAAAGAACAGAGCTTACGAAGCTAGACTTCAAGAGTTTTTTTTTCCCCTGGTGGAAAGAGCCTTCTTATCGGATAGGTAGTCCTGTGATTATACAACCTGAGATGCTTGAATATTTTGAGTCTTTAGAGGGAAGAGGTGTAGCTCTTGATTCTGAGCAGAAATATTGGTACATGGCTAAATTTGCCACGCAAGTGGACAACATGATGAGAGAGTACCCTTCCTCTCCCGAAGAAGCCTGGAGTCAATCTAATGAAGGGACTTATTACGGAAGACAGATTACGCAGGCCCGCTTAGAAAACAGAATAGGGCATGTGCCTTATGATGAGTCCTTGCCAGTTTATACGGCTTGGGATTTAGGATATAATGACTCCAATTCCATTTGGTTCTTTCAGGTTTTTGGAAAAGAAATAAGGCTTATTGACTATGTCGAAGGTTCTGGAGAATCCCTATCTCATTGGCTAGGAGTGGTAAAATCAAAACCATATATTTACGAAAAGCATCTAGCCCCTCACGATATAATGGTAACTGAATATTCTTCAGGAGTTAGCCGACAATCAACAGCTCGAAAGATGGGAATTTCTCTAATTCCAGTTCCAAGAGCTTCTGTTAATGCTGGTATTGATCAGGTTCGGAACATCCTCAATCGTTGTTGGTTTGACGAGAAGAAATGCTCTCAAGGAATTAAATGTTTGGAAAACTATAAGAAAGAGTGGAATGATAGATTAGGATGCTGGAACTCTTCCCCTCGCCACGATTGGTCCTCTCATTGCTCTGACGCTTTTAGAGTGCTAGCTGTTGGTTTATCTATTGTCCTCTCTAACTTTAAGCCGCAAGATGCAGTTACTCTTGGAAGTCAAGGAAGGCAGCAATTTAACCCTTTTGCAAGAAACGGTAATTTTTAAATAAACCATTCTTTTAACGCTCTATAAAGCTATTTTCCTAAATCGCGCCACTCTTTCCTTTGATTGCGTAAGCTCTCGATTTTAAGTCGCGCAACACAGAATTTGCCTCGGATAGCAAAATCTATTGAGCTTAATCTTCTTGATAAAACCCTTTAGCATGTCCTTCGGAGTCTAAAATAGTGTATCCATTATTTTCATCTTCTTGAATGTATGCTTCAGCGTATCCGTTTTTATCCAAAATTATATATCCGTTTTTACCATTTTCTTGAATAGTTCCTTGAGAGTATCCGTGTTCATCAAGAAATTGTCCTGCAAATCCAACATTTAAAAATGACATAAAAATAGTAAATAAATAGATGGTTATTGTTGTTTTTTGTTTGTGAAATACTTTTGTATTCATTTTTTCTCCTTTTGGTGAAATAATTTATACTGCTCGTTTAAATTGTTTATGACTAATTCTTTTGTGTTATGTGATAGCCCGCTTTGTAGGATTTTTAGCACATACTCTGCGTTTTTAGAAGGTTCATAGTCTTTTAAAATATCCTCTAAAATAGCTTTTTCGTGAGCAATCTTGTCGATCTCTTCTTGACGTAATCTTTCTTGCTCTTGCAGTCTTTTCTTTTGCGCTATTCCTTCTTTAAAGCCTTGGCTTAGACCTTCTCCAAGTGCCTTTCCCCAATTAGAACCTGGACGTTGTGGTGTTGGTAGAACTTGAATTGCATATGATGAGCTAACTATTGAAGTTAAAAACACAATAATATATTTTGTTTTATTCATTTTTAGTATTTCTCCTTGTTATTGTTTTAATTGTATTCTTATTCTTGTTTTTTGTGTACTCATAATCATTATTTAGTACTCATAGTCTGTGGAGTAAGGGGCTTAATAGATTTAGTCTAGAGCTTTTACTTAAGGAATAGACACGGTATGAGTGGGTCACATAATAGAAAAAAGACACCAATTCGGGCTGAATTTGGCAAGAAGGTTCGAGAAAAAAGGTGCAGTTTAAATTTGACTCAGGAAGAGCTTGCCGAAAAGGCAGACCTTCACCATACCTATATAGGTTCCGTAGAAAGAGGGGAGCGCAATATCGCTTTAGAGAATATTGTTGCTATTGCGCAGGCATTAAAGTGCTCTTCTAAAGATCTGATGCCCGGCTAGCCACGGTGCATTTAGCTTTTGTCTCTCATGTTTTGAGTCTTTTGAACCCCTGTTATCCTTCGGTTTTGAATTATTGAGTTTTCTGTAAGATGACCCATCGGAGAGGTTTTTTTCCGAAATTAGGGGACAGTGGTGGGACAGCAGGACTCTAAAACTGCCAATTCTAGTCAATGGATCGTGATATTTATTTTAATGTAAGTCTTTTAATGTTATAGTGATAGGTGTTGTTTGAGGTTGATTTAAGTCGGATGACGTCTGACTGTAAATCCCTCACCTTCGGGTTTCGTGTGTTCGAGTCACACCGCCCCCATTTTTCATACACAAAATTCTTCAGAAAATCCTCAAAATCATAGTTAAAAATTCGAAAGTTTTACGCTCTTGATTAAACACAGGGGACTACTAGATCTCAATGACAGTTCCGGTACCAGTTGGGATAAAGTTTTCACGATATTCTTTTTCAAACAGCTTGATCGCAGTTTCTCCTGCGCAATGACAGGGAGCTACTTTTTCTACTTTCAGTTCTCGAATCGCTTTGACCATCTTGATGCATGTGTGTTTGAAACTATGGCAAAGATGAAATCCTCCAAGAATCAGATGAATTTTTTCACCTAAGCACTCTTGCGCATTTCTAGCAATCCTGTCGATACCCGGGTGTGCGCACCCTGTGAGCACAATAAGTCCTTTAGAAGTTCGTAAAACGAGAGCTTGTTCTTGAACTATTTTAAAACAACAATACCTTCCAAGAAGGACTAAAGAGAAGACATCTTGGTCGATTTCCGTAAATTCTGCGACTTTATGAACTATTATGTGGGGAGGAATTTCCGCCTCTAAAGTCTCATCAAAGTCAGAGGGTAAATACAAGGGGGTTTTCTTGCTTAATTTGCCTAAAATTTTTTTAAATCCAGTTGTGTGATCCCAGTGTTTATGAGAAAAAACCGCATGAGAAATTGTTGAGAGAACAATTTTGAGTTTTTTTATATTCGTGAAAAAAGCTTCTTCATTTCCTCCGGTATCAAATAAGATTTTTTTGTGATCCCATTCAATAACGCAAGAAAATCCAAATCCTCCTTTGAGAGATTGATCCATTGTTCTGTTGTCGTAAATAATCGTAATCTTCATCTAAGTTGTATTTGTTAAACGTTCAAAATCAATATTAATAGCTTTTTTTGAGAAAGCCCTTCGCTTTAATGCGCTTCTCTAAGGGCTATACTAGCTTTTCCATACTTAGGAATATCATCTTTTGCTAATTTTTCCAAAGAAACAGATTTTGATTTCCTGTATTTGTCTAAAAATGTTTCCCCTTTCCTGATTGTTCTGTAGAAACAAAGATTAGTTTTTCTAACTAGGGGGGATTAGAAAAGAGCAGCTAAAGTCAGATCTTTGAAGAATGGGAGGGAATAAGTAAGTTGTATATTGCGTACATTCGGCTTTTTAAGAATTCAAAGGTACCTATATAAAATTATTCCCCTTTAATCATCTATAGAGAAACTATCTATTAGCACAAAAGCAGAGCCCATTGTAGAAGATGGCCTTTCTAGTTTATGAGAATAGGAACCTTCTTTGGCGTAGAACTTCCAAAGATTTGGATAGTTCGGTGTCCCATAGTTTCGATTTAAAAAATCTTCAGCCCCATGTGCTACGGGTATCATTAATGGACCAAAAGGAAGATAAGAAATATTACTTATTTGTGAATAAGTGAATGCATCTTCACTACCATATTTACAATAAAAATAGGGAGCTTTATGCGTATAAAGATCCTTGCTTTCTCTTTTTTTTTCTAAAGACATGATGAAAATATCTAAAAAGGGGTAGGTGTACTGACGAAGAGCATTCCCTTTATAAATGGGAGTTCCGTCTTTAAAAGATCTTTTATATATATCTTTTTTAAATATGCTAAGACCTAGGGAATCAAGGTCCTGTTTAATATTTTTAAGCTTTTCTTCGTCGGTATCTAAGATGCAAATATCTAAGTCATCATCCCAAGGCATGATCCCTTGGTATCGAATAGCTCCTAATAAGGTTCCTCCAGTAGCCCAATAAGTAATGTTGTGTTTTTTAAAAACGAGATCAACCTTTTCCATTAAGCTGTAAAGTTTCTCAAGTTCTTCATTTGACATATAAGAAAGCTCGCTAGAATACTTTGGAGTGTTTTCTAAAACAGAGAGAGTCTTGTCGATAGCTTCTTGTAAGGTTTCTTCTGATAAAGACAGCAATCGATACCCAAATTGTGAGGCGAGTTCAAGTAAAACATTTTTTTCTGCAGAAGGCGAAATCGTAACTAATTCATAGTCTAAGAAATTCAGGGGGAAATCCTTAAAAGGATTTCTTTTGTCAATTTGTATGATTTTTGCACCAATAGCTGTTGCAAATTTTTCAGTAGAAAATGAGCTTGTTTCTTCTATATTAACAAGCAGACGACCAGTTCTTGTTTTTTTTAGAGAAGAAGATTCTATCGGATTTTGTGCAGATATAAGCGTTGGGTAGATAAACAGTCCTATACATGTTATAGCCTTAGCTAAGGACCTCATAATTGAGCTCCTTTATTTTTGAGTAAGTCTTCTATTTCTGTGTTTTTTGTTTTTTGAGCAAAAAACAAAGCACTTCGACCCCAACAATCATGGGAATTTATATCAGCACCATTTTCTAATAGTAATTCGATCTAGATGTTTGAATGAAGCTGGGTGTGTCTTTTATTAATTAGGTAGAGTTAATAGGGCAAATTGATGTTTTATTGATAGGGAGCAGATGCTTGTGCAACGTTTAAGGCAAAAGAGATTGTTTTTTTGCGTGAAAATAAGAGAATCAAAAAGGTTTCAGTGAAGTTTGATGATCACCTAGAACTCTGTGGTCATATGGCACAAAGTTCTAGCGTGAATGGGACGCTTTAGGTGTGCTGTGAAATTAAGCTAGAAATGAATGAACTTATTGAGGATAAGATTTTGAACACCTGGAGATAACAATTGAAATCTTGCCGCGCCCTTTGTTCCACTAGAAGAGAATAGTGTTCGATAGAGATTGCCATCCACATCCTTAGCTTCTAGCTTGGAAAAGAAGTGGTTTTCTTGCTCTTTAGAAAGTAAATCTAGAGGCTCCCCTTTAAACGTTAGCATAAGTTTCGTAGCTTCTTCGTTAGGGATTAGCTGAAATCTTGCCGCGCCTTTTGTTCCACTAGAAGAGAATAGTGTTCGATAGAGATTGCCATCCACATCCTTAGCTTCTAGCTTGGAAAAGAAGTGGTTTTCTTGCTCTTTAGAAAGTAAATCTAGAGGCTCCCCTTTAAACGTTAGCATAAGTTTCGTAGCTTCTTCGTTAGGGATTAGCTGAAATCTTGCTGCGCCCTTTGTGTAACTATAGCGGAATAGTGTTCGATAGAGATTGCTATCGACATCCTTAGCTTCTAGATTGGAAAAGAAATGTTTTTCTTGCTCTTTAGAAAGTAAATCTACAGGCTCCCCCTTAAATCTTAGCATAAATTTCGCTGCTTCTTCGTTAGGGATTAGCTGAAATCTTGCTGTGCCCTTTGTGTAATCATATAGGAATACTCTATCATAGAGATTGCTATCGACATCCTTAGCTTCTAGCTTGGAAAAGAAATGTTTTTCTTGCTCTTTAGAAAGTAAATCTACAGGTTTCCCTTTAAATCTTAGCATAAGTTTCGTAGCTTCTTCGTTAGGGATTAGCTGAAATCTTGCTGTGCCCTTTGTGTAATCATATAGGAATACTCTATCATAGAGATTGCTATCGACATCCTTAGCTTCTAGCTTGGAAAAGAAATGTTTTTCTTGCTCTTTAGAAAGTAAATCTACAGGTTTCCCTTTAAAGCTTACCATAAATTTCGTAGCTTCTTCGTTAGGAATTAGCTTAAATCTTGCTGCGCCCTCTATGTAACCAGAGCTGAATAGTGTGTCATAGAGATTGCTACCGATATCCTTAGCTTCTAGCTTGGAAAAGAAGTGGTTTTCTTGCTCTTTAGAAAGTAAACGTACAGGATTCCCTTTAAGTTTTAGCATAAATTTCGTAGCTTCTTCGTTAGGGATTAGCTTAAATCTTGCTGCGCCCTTTGTGTAACCAGAGTGGAATAGTGTTCCATAGAGATTGATATCGACATCCTTAGCTTCTAGCTTGGAAAAGAAATGTTTTTCTTGCTCTTTAGAAAGTAAATCTACAGGTTTCCCTGTAAACTTTAGCATAATTTCGTTTACTCTATATTCGGAAAGGAAGCTAAAACGCATTTTGTTTACAGCCTCATCTAGAGAAGCGAAAAGAGCATTATATAATTTGGGGCTGAGATTATTCATTTTCTCATTGTTAATAATGAAGTCTTGTATTTGTTTTTCTGGCATAAATCTAATAATAAGTTCTCCGTAAGAATTTATTAAATTGTCGATTTGATCTTTTGTTAATGCGACAGAATTAACTGTACTTAAAGTAAGAGTTGATATCTCATCTACTGGAGATAACTCATCGTGATCAGTTTTTGGAAGCTTGTCTAATTGAGCTTTTAAAATGGTAGCATGAAGTTCTTGCATGGGGAGAGATAATTCCTTTAATGGGAGAGCTCCAACTTCAGATTCACTTAATAAAGCATATTTTAGTGTAATAGGATCCGATTCGGCATCCAGTAAAGATACAAGAGTTAGAATATTCGGATCAGCTTTCTTAAGCTTTTCAAGGAAGTTATCAACGCCACCTAAAGTATCTATAAATGCATTAAGATTTCTGAGATTCAACTCTTGTAACGCTTTTTTTGGGTCTGTTGGGTTTAATTTTGATAAGTCATTTAAGGAAAGCATTCTCGTGCAAAAAAATGATTTAGTGTTGTGTTTTTTAAATGTCGAAGAGATTTTAAAGTCTAAATCTGAGAGTTCATCTTTTGATGTGATTCGTCCTGTTAGGTTAATTGTTGCATAAGTAGCTACAACAATTAATGGAGCAACAATAGTAAAATAAGAGAGTACTTCAATTGCAAGCCCTAGATTGGTCCATTTATCGTTGTTTTTCCAATTACTTAGTTCTTGGTAAGCATTAAAATATTGTTCACACGCATTTGTTATTTTCATAAAACCACCTTGTTGTAAATAAATAAAAAGCATTAATAAACACCAATATATTGGATGTTTTTTAGTGCTCTAATTATTCTAATTTGTTATCAAATGCATCTTTTAGCGATTAGATAGCACTGTCCTTTTATGTTATTTTAATAAATCAATGTTAATTTATTATAAAGTTTTTTAGTTTTGGGTGTGTATTGATATGTAGAAAATGTAAAATAAATGTTATTTCACGTCTTGGGAAACGTCAAAAAAAGCCATCTAGATGCGTGGGAATATTTTTTGATAGAAGGAAGTCTAAGACGTTGAGCCTCTATGAGAAAGTAGAAGAAGCTCCCATGAGGGGGAGCTGCCCCACCAATTTTAAAACGTGCTCTTTTAAAAAAAACACAGGAGTCATTTAGCTAAATAACTACAAATAGCAAAAAAGAGTTTTTAGATTTTTAAGGTCACCCGTTTTATTTGCGACCTGTAAATTCAATAACTACGCTATCCAAGCTGAAGTAGTCTACTTTATATCCGCTATTTTGGAGTAAGGAATAGACGATGGAGGGGGATGTCATCCAAGCTCCTAGAGATACTCTATTTAGGATTTCTTTTCTTGGATGAGGATTACTGTCATCTAAAATTCGTTTAAGTTCTCCCTCAGAGTCTGAGATAGGATTGTCGTAGGAACAGTTATTGAAAACACTAGCTGTGAAGTAGCCTCCTTCTATCAAAGAATGGTGAATTTTGTCCCAAACAGAAACTAGTTTGCTTGCATCACAATAAGGTAGAGAGTCTTGAGCGGAAATAAAGTCTATGTTCGAAGGGAAAGTGTAGTCTTCCATTTTTTTAGCTGTCAGAATGAGGTTTGTTTTGGCTATAGACCCTAGTCCTAACGCATGGGCTCTCATTGATAAAAGATGTAATCCTTGCTCTGAAGGATCAACTACGATTACTTTCCAGTTTTTTTTAAGTAGCATTAGGGCAAGCGTGCTATTTCCTCCACCTAAATCGATCGCTATCCCTGGGATTGTTTTCTTTTTTTCAATCCAGTTTAGCGTTTTTTGTGAAATTTCATTGATTGTAGATGGACTTAGAGAGTATGCGTGTGCTGTTTTAGTTCGGTTTTCTCTTAAAATGGCTGAAACATTAAGTGGTTTGCCTCCCTCATTTTTGAGGGGAATGAATCCTCCTTGTTGAATATAGCTATTCATCCATGCAAGCTTGGAGTTGTTGTCACAAGCTTTGGAGGCTTCTTTTAGGAAGTGCTCAGAGATCTCTCTCTTGCTTAAATTTTTAAGGTGATAGATTGTATTCATTTTCGAATCCTTGTTTTTTTATTGCTAATAAGTTTTAAGGCGAAAATATAGGGGATGGATAAATGTCCCTACAAGTCGCTTTGAAAATTTTTTAAGTCCTGAGGGATTGGCTATCTAACAATTCGTTGATTTTTTTTATTAAAAATGAAGTGTTTTTTAGATATTCATTATGGCGTTCTGGCGTGCCGATAAATACTTTGTTTTTTTTGGGGCAGTCTGTATCTTCTAATAAAGCCTTCGCTAGTGATGCACTAGGTGGTATAATTCCATCGTCAATAAGTTTTTCTGTGTCATTGAGCTCTGTGAGCTGCATTATATCCGCTCTTTGTAGAATGATTTCAGGCACCTCTAGTTTTTTCGAGGATTCTACGGAATCTATATTCCATCCGAAGATTTTAACTAAAAAACCAAATAGCCAAAAATTTGTGAGATGATGAACTTCTGTAGCTAAGTTTGAAAAAGTTGCCTTTTTAACAAATACATATTTAACGTCTTTTTTTAGTTTGTGATCTCTTAATGCATCGCCTTGAACGCCGGCACCAATAGAGTGTCCAAATCCGATAATTTCTTTTGCCCCTATGCCAGTTTCCTGATCTTCTAAAAAGTTGAGCATGGCCAGGTATGATTTTGTCATCCCATTCCTATTGGGGGGACCAGAGCTACAGCCTACTCCGGGATAATTAAACACAATTGCGTTCCCGTTCACTTTACTTAGAATTTCTTTCAGGTCAAAATTTGTTTGTATCGTATTTTCATAGAATTCGGCATTTCCATTAGATGCTAATAGCCATCTTCTGTTGGTTGCTGTCGATTCTTTCACTACAATCGTAGCGTCTATTGTGTACCCGTCTACTTTAACCGCAATACGTTTGTATTTCCAATCTTCGAATAAAGAAATTGTTGCTCTTTTTTTGTTAGCATAATCAGCTTCTAATCCGTGGAATGTTGGCCCTGAAGAGGGTAGTAAAAATAATTTTCCAATAAAAGAGTGGAGAGTTTGGTAAATTCCTATGGGGAAAATAATGATAGATAGGATTTTTTTGAAAACTCTCGTTGTTTTAGTTTCAGTATTCCATGTGTAGATGGGAGTAAGAGATTCTTTTTTCAAAAAATCTGTTTTTGTGTCTTTTTGGTAGGTGCTGTTTTTATAGAAAGGCTTGTCCCCATAAAGGAGCTCTGTAATAGGAGCGGTATTGTTTTTTTCTGAGTAGGAAGCCCATAATAAATTCATTAATTACCTAATGTTAAAAATTTAACACCTATTATTGAATGTTTTATATATTTTTGTCGATTTTTTTATCTTTAATTTGAGTTTCTTGTTAAGTAAAAAATTAAACCCCTGTTGCTATTGTTGGAAATAGGAAACTTACGTTTTTTTTTGTCGGAATTTTTTTATAAGATCCTTGTGGAAAAAATTGTTTTTTTGTTATATGTCTATGCTTCCCATGCTGGTGTAGCTCAATTGGTAGAGCACCCGACTTGTAATCGGGCGGTTGAGGGTTCAATTCCTTTCGCCAGCAAATTTTTAGTCTTTTAATGTGCGTAAATAGTGCACTATTTCTTGTTCATACGTATCAATATTAAATGAGTTGTTTCTAATAGTTTTTTAATTAGATCTCTTTTTAAAAAGAGCTGGTTTTTGTGTGGTATTTGATTTTTATCGTTTTACTTTTAAATCGGTTTACAGCATTCTGTTTTTTTTAATTTTATTCATTTTGGTGTTTTATGCTTTATTTAGGCGAAGTGAATTCGTTATGTTTTTTTAAGAAGACGATGTATGGAGTTTTTTTAAAGCATGTTGATGGGGAGGAAGAAGTTTTGCTTCCCAACAAGTATGTTCCAAAAAATGTAAGGTTGGGAGACTCTATAGACGTATTTCTTTACACAGACTCTGAAGATCGGATTGTAGCAACTACTCGTAATCCTAAAATTTTTCTAGGTAAGTTTGCTGTGTTGGAAGTAAAAGATGTGACTAAATTTGGTTCTTTTTTGGACTGGGGGCTGGAAAAAGATCTGTTTCTTCCTTTTGCAGAGCAAGACGGTAAGGTGCGAAAAGGGGATTTAGTTACTGTATGTCTTTGTTTGGATGAAAGTACTCGTCGTCTTTTTGCTTCAGCTAAGCTTAAAGAGTTTGGAAATCGAAAAATTACGGTTAAAGAAGGCCAGGAAGTGGACCTTGTAGTGGGAGAGGAATCGGATCTTGGATATAGCGTGATTATAAACAATGCCTATACAGGTCTTCTTTTTTTTAATAAGGTTTTTCAGAGGCTTTCAAAAGGGGAAAAGGTTAAAGGATTCATTGAAAAAATCCGATCAGATGGAAAAATTGATGTTTCTTTACAAAAGAAAGGCTATGCTCAGGTAATAGATTCTATCGATCTTTTTTTGAAGAAATTGGAAGAAAATGGTGGTGTTTTATATTTAACAGATAAAAGCGATCCAGAACTAATTATTCAAAAATTATCAATGAGTAAAAAAGTCTTTAAGAAATGCTTAGGATCTCTCTATAAGCAGAGAAAGATCAAAATAGAGACAGACCGTATAGTTTTATGTTCTACTCTAGAGCAATCCTTGTAACTTAAAAAACTTTTAATTATTTAATGCTTCTAGAGCCTCTTCCATAATGAAGAAAGACCCTGTAATGACAACTACTTCTTTTTCTTTTCTAGAAGCTTCTAGAGCGTTTTTTAAAGCTTCCTTCATGTTCTTTTCTATGTGTATTTCTTTTAGCAAAGAAAAGTGCTTTTGTATCTCTTCTGTAGTTGCTAGGCGCGGGTGTAGTCCGCTAACGATATGCACATTCGTAGCTTTGCTTTGAATAAATTCAGCGCAGGCTTTTAAGTCTTTCCCTTTAGAGAATCCGACGATGAACCGATAATCATATTGCCCGTATGAAGCCTGTAGTGTCGTATAGAGTTTTTTAAGTCCGTGGATGTTATGCGCAACATCTAATATAATTTTTTTATTTTTTTCGTGAATTTGAAAACGACAAGAGGGGATGGTTTTTATTCCTTCTAAAATAGATTCTTTAGAAATAGGCGTTTTTAAAGATAAAATCTCTAGGGAAATTCGCGCTGTTTCTTCGTTTTCTTTATCAAAGTCTTTGAATTGTTTTTGGTTGTGAAAGATTGGGCTTTTGTGGTTTTTTGCGATTTGCTCCATGCAAGGATAATAGGCATCCGGTCCTAAAATAACAGGAGTGTTTTCTTTGATGATTCCGGCTTTTTCAAAGGCAATATTTTCTAAAGAGGGTCCTAAAAGTTCTACG
This sequence comes from uncultured bacterium, assembly GCA_964455905.1. Lineage (GTDB taxonomy): Bacteria > Chlamydiota > Chlamydiia > Chlamydiales > Rhabdochlamydiaceae > CAIJXB01. The sequence continues at coordinate 27,978 of CAYVYN010000005.1, read as the reverse complement.
TGATCGTAGCCAATGGAGGTAATTACAGAAATTAAAGGGGTGATTATATTTGTTGCATCTAGTCTGCCACCTAGCCCTGTTTCTATTACGGCAATATCTACTTTATTTTTTGCGAAGTAAAGAAAAGCTAAAAGTGTTGCGATTTCAAAGAATGTTGCGTTTTTTGTTTTTTCCTTGGTTTCTTCTGTAAGATTTTTGAGGTCTTCTTCGGAAATCATTTTTCCGTTGATTTGGATTCTTTCGTGAAAATGTTTGATGTGAGGTGATGTATACAGCCCTACTTTGTAGCCTTCGATTTCCAGTGCTTTTGCAATTTTAGTACACACGGAGCCTTTGCCGTTAGTTCCTGCGACATGGACTGTTTTAAAGGTGTTTTGTGGGTTGTTGTATAGGTTGCAGAGTTTGGTGATGTTTTCTAAGGGAGAAGTCATTCGTGAAAGTGTTTATAGATGCTTTGTTTGGGCATTTTTAAGAGGTGCCCTGCGGTTTTAATTGCAGAAGATAGTGGGATTTTGTAAACCTCGATCAATTCTTCAACGAGCTCCTTAGGTTCTTTTCCTTCGAAGGGATTTTGCATACCTTTTATAAGTAGTACAATTTCTCCTCGTGGAGGCGTTTCTTGGAAGTGTTTTAGGGCTTCTGAAATAGGTAGTCGGATCACTTCTTCAAACGTTTTGGTGAGCTCTCTTGCTACAGCAACTTCAATAAAAGGAGCCGCTTGGCTTAGCACGTTTAATGTTTCGGTGAGCCGTTGGGGGCTTTCATAGAAAATAGAAGTCCCAGGAAAAGAAAGGGTGTAAGGAAGTAGCGCTAGGATTTCTGATTCTTTACGGGGCATGAATCCAAGGAATTGAAATGGACAAAGCGGAAGCCCCGATAGGATAAGAGCTTGGATAAGAGCCGCCGGGCCTGGTATAATCGTAAAATGGAGGTTTTCTTTGATGCATGCTTTTGTGAGCGGTTCTCCGGGATCGCAAATAGCAGGAGAGCCCCCATCGCTTAAAAGACCTATTGTTAAACCTTGCTTTAGGTCGTCGATTATTTTGTCTAGTCTTTGGGCTTCGTTGAATTGATGGTAGCTAATTAGTTTTTTTTTAATTTCGTAGTGGTCTAGTAGGATAAGGCTTCTTCTAGTGTCTTCGCAAAGGAGATAGTCGCAAGATTTTATTGTTTCTAAAGCTCTGAGGGAGATGTCGGATAAATTTCCTATAGGCGTTGCTATGAGATAAAGCACGGTAATACCGCTTGGTAAATTAGGTGGCACCCAGGATCGAACTGGGGAATGGAAGCTTTGCAGGCTACTGCCTTACCACTTGGCTATGCCACCTTGTGGAAAGACATGGGATTATGAAGAAAGGGGATTAAGAGATCAAGAGTTTTTGTTTTTAGCTTGAAAAAATAGAGATTTTTAACAGTTTCATCATCTATGATTCGCCTTATGTTAAGTTTGATTTTTAAGTTCTTTGTGCTTCTTTTTAACTTGATTTACGTCTTGTTTTTTTTCATGCATTCCGATACTTTTTCTTTTTAAATCAAGGTAGGTATGATAGGAAAAAGACTTGTTGATATAGCGACTTTGTTAGGGTGTGTAGGACGGTGCTCTTCCCCAGTTATCAGCTTTGAAGTAGATAGCCGAAAAATTGTTCCAGGATCTCTTTTTTTTGCTTTGAAAGGAGAAAATGTTGATGGCCATACCTTTTTAGAGGATGCTGTTTCTAGAGGAGCTCTCGCAGCCGTTGTTTCAAAAGAATACAAAGGTGAAGTTAGGGGATTAGAACTTATTAGAGTAGAAAACGTTTTAGCCTCTTTGCATTATTTAGCTGCTCTCCAGGTTAAACAGAAAAACATGCGTTGCATTGCTGTTACAGGGTCAGTAGGAAAAACAACTACCAAAGAATTTATTGCGACTATTTTACAAGGTCATTTTTCAGTTGGGAAAACACCTGGAAATGCGAACTCTCAAGTGGGTCTTCCTTTGTCTCTTTTAAATATGGCTGATACCCCAGAGGTATTCGTGGCTGAAGTTGGAATGAGTCAAAAAGGTGAAATTGCAGCACTGCTTCCAATTATTTCTCCTGAAATTGTTGTTGTTACAAAAGTGGCACTTGCTCACGCTTTATATTTTCCTGATGGATTAGAAGGTGTAGCTCAAGCAAAGGCAGAGATATTGGGGCATCCAAACACTAAGAAGGTTTTCTTAAATTCTCAGGTAGCTGCGTTTAAGGCTTTTCAAAAACAACACTCTGTAAATCCTGTTTTTTATGGATTTGAGAAGACCGAAAAAGTGCATGATGCTGCTATTTTTTTCAAAGATCAAGCGTTTTTTATCGAAACCCCTGAAGGGGTTAGCTCTCCCTTTCCTTTGCCTTTTACAGCAACACATTTTGCCGAAAATTTTTTAGCTGCAGCTTTAGTAGCTAGGGAATTGGGCTTAGGTTTAGATGCTATTATAGAAAGAGCCCAGTTTCTTGCTCCTTACAAAATGCGGTTTGAAAAAATAGAAAAAGATGGTGTTTTGTACCTCAATGATTCGTATAATGCGAACCCAGCCTCGATGAAGGCTGCTTTGGAAAATTTGCCGAAACCTCTTGAAGGGGGCAAGGTGATTGCTGTTTTAGGAGAAATGAAGGAACTAGGTGTTTTTTCTAAGCAAGCGCATATTGAAGTGGGACACATTGCTTCTATTCATGCTGACATATTGTTTTGCCTTGGATCGGATTGTTTGGAGATGCTCCAGGAGTTTAGAAAATCTAAAAAATTTGGATTTTATGGCTCTTCTTTACAAGAATTAAAAGACGAATTAGCTAGATATATAAATAAAGGAGATGTCGTGCTCATCAAAGGCTCTAACTCTCTAAAAATGTGGGAACTTTTATCATAGGTGTATTGTGGCGAAGATTACGGGTGTAAAGGCTGTAGAAATTTTAGATTCTAGAGGAAATCCTACAGTCCAGGTGTCTCTTTCTACGGAAGATGGTGTTGTGGGAGTGGCAGCAGTTCCTTCGGGGGCTTCAACAGGAGAGTTTGAGGCTCTTGAAATGAGAGATGGGGATCTTTCTCGTTATTTAGGCAAAGGGGTTAAAAAAGCGATCGAGAGTGTTCATGGTCCTATTGCCGATTTACTAATTGGTCAGTCTGTATTAGAACAACGACTCCTAGATGAAAAAATGATTTTATCTGATGGAACGGAGAATAAGTCATTATTTGGAGCTAATGCTATTTTAGGCGCCTCCTTGGCTTTGGCGAGAGCAGGTGCTTTAACTGAGAAAAAACCACTTTATAGGTATCTAGGGGATAGCTCTTCTTATGTTTTACCTTGTCCCATGATGAATATTATTAACGGGGGGGCTCACGCCGATAACTTACTCGATTTTCAAGAGTTTATGATTCGACCCATAGGAGCTAAAACTTTTTCTGATGCTATTCGGATGGGAGCTGAGATCTTTCATTCTCTAAAAAAAATATTGCATAAGAAGGGATATGCTACTTCTGTAGGTGATGAAGGTGGTTTTGCTCCTAATGTTCGGTCTAATGAAGAAGCCTTGGATATGATTTTACAGGGTATTGAACTTGCAGGGTATCGGCCTGGTGAAGATGTGTCTTTAGCTTTAGATCCTGCTGCGTCAGAGTTTTATGATTTTACTACGAAAAGGTATGTCGAAAAAAAGAAGAAAGCTAGGCAAGAAAAATACCAAGAGTATTCTTTTGAAGAGCAGGTGGAACTTCTTTTTAATCTTGTAGGTAGATATCCAATCGATTCTATAGAAGATGGTATTGCTGAAAATGATCTAGCAGGATGGCAGCTTTTAACAAAAAAATTAGGGTCCAAGATTCAACTTGTTGGAGATGATAATTTTGTAACAAATAAAAAGTTTTTGCAAGCAGGCATTGAAAATGGTGTGGCAAATGCTATTTTAATTAAGATGAATCAAATAGGCACACTTACAGAGACGCTCGACTGCATGGAATATGCTAAACAAAACGGTTATGTAACGATTGTATCGCATCGCTCTGGTGAAACTGAAGATACATTTATTGCCGATCTTTGTGTAGGTACTAGCGCCGGACAAATTAAGACTGGCTCGCTTTCAAGATCCGATAGGGTCGCTAAGTATAATCGACTTTTAACGATTGAAGATGAGCTTGGGGATAAAGCTTGCTATAAAGATAGTAATAAATTTTCTTTTCGTTCTTAGGTTGCACTAATGAAAAAAATCGTTTTTTTTTGTCTTTTTTTGATTTCTTTAGAAGCTAGAGGGGATTTTTTCGATCATGCAACAGTGAGTTATTATGCTGTGCATATGCCAAGTGGAAAGGTTCTCCTTGATCAAAATAGTGATAAAAGTCTTGTCCCAGCTTCCTGTATGAAGCTTGTTACAACAGGTGCGGCACTTTCTTTGCTCGGCTCAGAAAGTGTTTTTCAAACAGATCTAGCCTATGATGGATTTATAGATAAGGAGGGAGTCCTTCAGGGCGATTTGTATGTGGTGGGCGGAGGGGATCCTTCTTTAGGCTCGGATCGATTTGGGTCTTCTTACCAAAAACAGCTTTCTATTTGGGTTTCTGCTGTTATAGCTGCTGGAATAAAAAAAATTAACGGGAAGATTGTGGGTGATCCTTCGATTTGGGAAGAACCCATGGCTGTGCCTAGTTGGCAATGGGAAGATTTGGGTAATTATTATGGAGCGGGAGCTAGCGGTTTATCGTTTCATGAAAACATGTATTTCCTATTTTTAAAATCAGGTTCTGAGATAGGAGAGGCTGCCAGTCTTCTGCGTACAGATCCCGATATGTCTTGTCTTATTTTAAAAAATCAAGCTAAAACAGCCGCAAGAGGTTCTGGCGATCAGGTCGTTATTTATGGATCTGAGGTTTCTTTTGAGCAAAAGATTTTGGGAACGATTCCAATAGGCGAAGATTTTTTTGTTGTGAAGGGCGCTATCCCGAATCCTTCTATTTTAGTCTCATTACTTTTAAAGGCGGAATTACAAAAGTGTGGAATTCTTGTTTTGGAAGAATCTTTAGAAAATAAAAAGGAAAAAACGGTTATTCATACAACATATTCTCCTTGTTTGTCTGAAATTGTCTATGAAACGAATCAAAATAGCATTAATTTGTTTGCTGAACATCTTCTTAAAAAAATGGGAGGAGGATCTTTATCCGGTGGAATTAAAAAGGTCTTTGATTTTTGGCGTGAGCAATCCATAGATGTAGAAGGTTTTTACATGGCAGATGGTTCAGGGCTTTCTAGGAAAAATTTAATCACGACTAAACAGCTTGTGTCTATGCTGCTTTTTATGAATAAGTCTAAGGAGTTTTCGAGCTTTAAGGATTCCTTAGTGAAAACTGGCTCAGTAAGTGGTAAGTCTGGCTTCATGAGTCTCATTAGGGCATATTCAGGCTATGTTAATGATATAGCCTTTTGTATCATAATTAATCAGTGTCCAGATGGAGCCCTAACAAATTGTAAAATACAAGAATTTATAAATTCGTTACAGGCTCTCTCTGTAAAATAGTAGGCGTTTAGAATTTGTCCTTTAGAAGAGTATTTCTCTTGGAGAAATACTCTTTAATCTTTTAAGATTCTGCTTTTTATTTGGAGAATTCTTATATGTCGAAATATGTTTTGTGTGCCGTTGCTACATCTTTATCTGTTTTTTCTTTAGCTTTAGGAGAAAATTTAAAACCAATAGAATCAGGTGTGAATTCTTGCTCATTACCTGTTGGTGGCGATTTTAGTTTAGCTTTAGATACATTTCGATGCCTTCCTGATGGTTCTTGGGGTGGTAACATGGGAGCTTATGGAGCTTTAAACCTAGCTTATGCAATACCTAAAGCCTTTGGTATGGGAATACAGTTAGGTGGAAGTTATGGTGCTTATGATTGGGAAGGTAGAGGATCAAATTTTAGTAGATCTGTTCAACAGGAGGCTTTTGTTTCCGGTGGTGTTTTTCGAGTTACTCCAAAAAAATCAGGTTTGAATATAGGAGTTGTGTACGATTGGCTTTATAATAAAGATTCTGGTGTTTTAAATTTAAGCCCTAGTTTATCTCAAATTCGTGGACAGGTTGGTTACCTAATTAAAGAGTCTAACGAGGTTGGTCTTTGGGGTTCTTACGGTCTTAACACTGTCCATTTAGATTATGATCATGGTTATGTTATTTCTTTTAGCTCAATAAGCCAGATCAATGCATTTTGGCGGCATATTTTTAAAAATTCCGCAGAGACGACTATTTGGGGTGGGAGTCCTTATCGAAAAGGTTTGATGTTTTCAGGTGGACGTGCTGGATCCTTTACCTTGGGGGGCAGTTTTAAGGCGCCAATTACTCAGTATTTAAGTTTAAACGCCTATGCAGAGTATATGGGAGCTAGAACCGATACAGGTGATATAGAAGCAAATAATTATGGATTTAACGTTGGGTTCGCCTTAACCTGCTCTTTTGGAGGTCGTCAGGCGGGCGCAAGACCGTATCTTCCAATAGGTAATAATAGCAATTTTATGGTGGATACTAATTTAGCTTATTAATTTTTTTTCTAGTCGCTGTTTTCTTTTGGAGAAAGTAGCGACTAGAAAGTCTAGGATGCGGTGATTGTTTTTTGAGTTGGTTTGATAAGAAGTAACAAAGGTAACCCAATTGCAGCAGTGGCTCCACTAAAAACAAAAGCTAATGTAGGACCGTATAAATCAAAAAGCCATCCCATGGAACAGTTGGCCGTAAACAGTGCAATAGCTGTTACAAAGTAATACATCCCGAAGGCTGTTCCTCTTAAGCTTCTATCGGAAGCGTCCGCAACAAGAGCTAGAAAAACGCTTTGCGTGATTCCCATTTGCATACCCCATAGAGCAGATCCTATAATAATACCAGGAATCCCCTCGATGAAACCGAGCGATATGTTGGATAGAATTGTAATGCAAAACCCAATAGCTAATAGGATTCTACGGTCTATTCTATCAGAAAGTCTTCCTGTAGGAAATGCAGAAAGTAGTGCCGCTAGGTTTTGAATCACCATGATAATAGAAATATCTGTTAACGGAAATCCTATTCTCTCAGCTTGTAGTATTCGGTAGGCTCCGCTGTAGTTCGATGTCATAAAGACGCCCGATACAAGAGTAATGCACCAAAAAGCTTTACCAAGGTGTGGAATTTTTTTTATCTGACCGAGTAAAGAAAATGAATTTTGGTTTTCTTCTTGTTTTATGCTTGGGGTTTGGACTGGATCTTTTACGAAAAATGTCATAGCCACAAGCGCTAGCAAGGGGGGGATTGCAGCAATCCAGAAAATAAATTCGTAGTTGTTATTCGTTGCTCTCATGAGATATACGATACCAGTTGCTCCAAGAAGAGAACCTAGTAATCCTAAGGATTGTCGAAGACCATAACAGGTACCTTTTGTTCCTTTAGGAGCAATATCTCCTACAAGCGCTTCTCTAGGGGTTGCTTGGATTCCGTTTGATATGCGGTCTGTTAATTTAGCTGCGTAAACCCACCATACGTTAGACGCTAGCGCGAAAACTGGGCGAGAAAGAAAAGTACAGGCATAAGCAAAAATAAGTATTGGTTTTCTTTTTTTTAGAAAATCGCTAATGACGCCTGAAAAAATTCGAGTGATCCATGAACAGAATTCTACTCCGCCTTCAAGTAGTCCTAAATGAAAAGCTGCAAGGCCAAAAACTTGAGTTATATATAAAGGGGTAAGGCTGAAAATCATAATAGAAGAGAGGTTCATAAGGAGTGTAACGAATCCTATGATCCAAATTGCTTTAGGAATTTTAGCTAAATTACTTTTCGGTAGTTGCATATGTTTTTTTCGTTAAAATTTTTTTAAAGCTCTAATAAAAACAAAGTTCTTCTAGTAAGAAATCACAGTGCTCCATTATATCAAATCTTAAGGGTTTTTTTATAGGAGTTTATTTGTTTAGCCCTATCTAAGTGTTAAATTTTTTTCTCACTCGCTTTAGAGTTTCTCTTTTTTTTATTTAAATATGTTATTTATTTCCTGGTTGGTAATTTTTTATTTTAATTTTAAGGGGACATATTAGACTTTTTAAAGGGCGTAAAGCTCTTCATCGAGCCTAAAAAGAAGAATAAACCTAGATCACGGAAGTTTTGTGGAATTTATTTTTTAATATAATTGCTTAAGAGATCTGCCATACTAAAGTAAATATTTAACTTTTGTTCTCTTGGCCAAGGTTGTGACCTAATGAAACGTGTAAGTAGCGAAATTATCGATTCTTGAGGGTAGGTATTTCTTGTTCATCATCTACAAAACTGGAATTCTTATATATAAGACAGTCAAAATGATCCATAATCGAAGCTTAACGTTTTAGCTTATTCGAAGAGTCGAGTACCTGAAAAAATTAGAAAATCTATTTTTATTAGGAGAAAATTTTTTTCAGTTCTTCTTTTAACGCGAAAGAAGAAGTCATGTCCTCCACGGACTTACGAAATTTATAGGTCCAATTAGAAGGTTGTAAGGTTCCTGGAATATTGATTCTTTCGTGATCTGGATTAGCATTTACAAATTCAGGTAAAAGAGCTAGATATTCAGAAAAAAGATTAATATGAAAAATGCTTGATGATTTAACGCTTTCTTTTAAGAAAGATTGCCTTTGTTCGTAACTGATTTTAGAAGAGTAGTTCCATTTTTTTTGTTTAGCATACGCTTTAGCTTCTTCAGGATAATCTCTCCACCACTGCTCTAATGTAGGCGAGTCGTGAGTAGATAGGCATGTTAGGCTTATTTTAGGGTATTTTAAGGGGTCAATAAAATGAGAGTCTCCTTCCCAATCTCTTTCCCATCTCATGACTTTGGTTCCTGGTATTCCCATTTTTTCGAGTATAGGTCTTACTATGCTGGGAACTGATCCTAGATCTTCTGCTATAGGAAGCATAGGTGTCATACAAAGAATCTCTAGTAATTCTTTACCGTGCAATCCCCACAAATGTTCCTCGCTAGGGGTAAAGTAGCCATCTTTACTAGCATGTCCTCTTGGAATTGCCCATAGTCGAAATAATCCAACCGCGTGATCTATCCGATAGATATCGTAAAAATAAGATGCGTATTGGAGCCTGTTTTTCCACCAGGTGAAATTTGTTTTTTTCATATCGACCCATCTAGGCCCAGGAAATCCCCAATTTTGTCCCTCTTTACAGTATGCATCGGGAGGGGCTCCTATAGACACGTCTAAATTAAAAAGCTCGGGTTCAAACCATACATCTGCACTATCTGGGCTAATTAAAATAGGAATATCTCCTTTAATAAATACATTGTATTTATGCGCTATTTCTTTAACTTCTTTCATTTGTGTAAAGCAAAGGTATTGTAAGATAAGATAAAAATGCATTTCTTCTTTGTGTGTTTCCATGAGCTTTTGAATTGTTTCATTGGAAGTGTATTTAATTTCATCTGGCCAAAAAGAAAAAGCAACATGTCCCATATTGTGTTGTAGAACTTTAAAAAGAGCGTAAGGTTTAATCCAACTGGTTGTCTCTAAGAAAGAGAGGAAGTGTGGGTTGTTTAAGAAAATTTTACCGTATTTTTTATAATAGAGAAAAAGTACTCTCATTTTTCTTGTAAGAACTGTTGAAAAAGAAATTCTTTCAGAAGCGTTTAATTTTTTTAACTCTTTTATTTGAGCTATTAGTTCGACGTCCTCTAGATAGGGAAGCTTATCAAGAGATAGATAGATTGGGTGTAATGCACAAGAAGATAAGGCGTTGTATGGGCTTGGATCAAACCCTGTATCATTGATGGGGAGGAGTTGTATAACATCTATCCCTAACTCAAGGCACCAGGGAAATAAATGCACTAAATCGAAAAATTCGCCAATCCCAGAGCTGTTCTCGGACCATAAGGAGCTTAAAGGAAAATTAATGCCCCTGTGATTTTTGATTCCAAGCCTACTCCACTGTGGGAAAGTTTCTGTGCTTTTATCAATCTTTGGAGTTCCCGGCATAAAAATTCCTATTAGGTAAGAGTAAAAGGAGATATAAGAGAGCTAGTTGTGGATTTTGACACAAGCTCTAGCTTCCCTTTTTCTAAAGCTTCTTTCCAGATTTTTCCTTTGTCAATGAATTGCTTAAGGTTGGTGTTCAGTTCTTCTGCACTAATTGAAATCGGTAGGTAAAGTTGTAGAAACAAACTGTTATTTTTATCGCTATAAGCAAAAGAACCTAAGGAGTTTTCTTCGTTATTTGCTCTTAGAGCTTCTAGTAGAGTTTCTTCCCTAAATTTTCCTGGTGGGATTGGGTTTATAAATGAAGCTAAAAGTATTTCTTCTTTGCTTTCATTGTATTCTAGTTGAACGTGAAAGACGTTTTTTATGTTTAATTTACAAGCTACCCCATTTTCTGCATGAAGGGGGATTTGTAAAATAGAACCAAGTTGTTCTATCAGCTCTTCAAACTTGTTCATTTTCTACCTCATCGTCTTCATCATCTTCTTCGGCTTCTTCCTCTAACTTGTCGTCAATTTCTTTTAAGACATCAATAAAAATAGTAAGAATGTCTTGTCTATGTTGTTCAGATTTAAAAAGCCTAGGATCGACGTGTCTTACGCCATCTCTCATTTGGGTGAAGAGAATAGCTTCAGCTATCCATTCATCTTGAATCCCTAGCTGTACACCAATTTGATATACTTTTTCTGCAGAAGGATACCTTTCAAGTAGTAATTTTACGAAGAGTTTGGAAAGAGATTCAAAGGTTACTTTAGGCGGTAGGTTATAACCTTCTCGTTCATACGATGAATAGATCAGATTCATTCTGGATTTGAAAAAACGGTATACGCTTAAGATGGCCTGCATCACTTTTGTCTCGGTCATTAGAGCTGCAAGTTCTCCTTTTTCAATAGAAGATCCTTTGGCTTTAAGGTCACTGCCTAAAGAGTGAAAAATAAAAGCTATTACAGTTTTCATTTTTTCGAAGGTGAATGTTTCTGTAAATTCAGAAAAGCGAGTTGCTGGATCTTTAGGGTTTTGAATCACTTCTCTATAAAGATTTCTAAGGCTTTGTGTTGTGCCGAGTCCTTGTTTTGCAAACTCGGTAGCTTGTTCGGCTATGTTTCTTCCTGCAAGGATTTCTTTTCTGTAGTCAATGTTGAATTGTTTTTTTACTTCTTTTAGAGTCCTTGCTAATTCGGGATTGGAGGTTTCTATAAGAAAGTCTAAAGCATCATCTGCAAGATAGTGATCAGGATACGATTCCAGTAGTTTTTTAACTATTTCTAGAGGAGAATCTTTGCTTGAAATTCTTGATCTTAGAGCAAGAAGTGCTTTGGGTTGAAGCTCTGGGTTTTTTCTTTGAAATTCTTCAGCGCTGGCTTCAATACTTAAAACTTCTTGTACAGCCTCTATTTCTTCTACTTTTTCAGACTCTTTACTTTCTGTTTTTTTTGATGTAGTTCTTTCTGAAAGAGGAACAAACGTTCTTGTGACAGCCTTAAAAAGACCTCTATCTGCATAGGCTTGCATGTTATCTTCTACAGCTTCTTGGGCGATCTCTTCAAGCCGGCTAGTTTCTAGGTCGGCTTTTTCTAATCGGAAAGCTTGCATGCCTGCATTGATTTCATTTGCCATCTGTTATTGCCCTTTTTAAGATAACTGAACCCTTCCTAACGGCTGTATTCTAATTTCAGGAACGACTTCTTGATAAGATATTACCGCAAGGTCCGGAAATTCACTTTCAATCAGTTTGCGCGCAAAACGTCTTACATCAATAGCTGTGAGTAGAACAGGCGGCTGCCCTCCTGCTGGAGTAGGAATAATTGTAGATCGTAAAGAGTGGAGGATTAGCTGCACCGAGTCCGGATCAAGTGCTAGGTAGGATCCTGCAGACGTTTGTTTGATAGCTCCTCTAATTAGGTCTTCAATTTCAGGATCTAACAAGTACACTGAAAGAATAGATTGCCCAAGAGAATACTTGTAGCTAATATATCTTTTTAAAGAAGATCTCACATATTCTGTTAGTAAAACTACATCTTTTTCTGTTTGAGCCCATTCGCTAAGCGCTTCTAGGATTGTTCTTAAATCTTTAATAGAAACCTGTTCTTGGACCAGTCTTTTGAAGATATCTGTTAATTTTTGTAAGGGGACTAAACGCGTAACTTCTTTGATAAGGTCTGGATATGATTTTTCTACAAACTCTAAAATACCTCTAACCTCTTGTATTCCGATAAATTCATTAGCATATTGCTTGTAAAAGTAAGATAAATGAAGAATCATTACATCTAACGGTTTCCAGAATTTAATCCTAGCTTTTTGCAGGATTTCTTGGTACTTGCTATCTACCCAAAGAGAGGGCAGCCCCATTGAGTTTTTTGTTGTTGTAAACGGCAAATTGAATTTACGCAACGTATCAGGGCTTTCATTAGTAAGCAACGAGCCTTGGAGGATTTTACCCCTGACAATAGGTACTTCATTTAAAGAAATAGAATATTCATCGGGTTCTAGAGTCGTAGAGTCTGTTTTTACGTGTACTCCAGGAAATCGAACGCCAAGATCCTGATAAAGAGCATGACGCATTTTAGGAACCAAATCATCTATAAAAGTGGCTCCACCTTTATCTTTTTTTAATGCAATAGATAGGTTTTTTCCAACTTCAAGGATAACCGGTAGGGTTAGTGCATAATCGTCTTTAGGACCTCGAATTACTGAATGCCCTTCTACATCTGTTGCCATAGCCTTAGAAGAAAGGTCTCCACCTTCTTTGCGAGCTGAGCTTTTTGCATTATACCATACAGCAAATCCAAGACCACCTAAAATACTTGCCATCATAAAGAAAATAACACTAGGAAAACCTTCAACAAACCCCATGAAAAAGACAACTACAGCAGCAATCATAATCGCTTTTGGTTGTCCAAGAAGTTGAGAGGAAATGTCTTTCCCTAGGTTTGCATCTTTTTTATCACTTGACACCCTGGTCGTTACGATACCGGCAGTTAAAGAGATAAGAAGTGAGGGGATTTGAGATACAAGACCACCCCCTATAGAAAGTAGAGTGTAGACTTGAGCCGCTTGCATAGCACTCATGCCGTGCATGGTCATACCGATGATCAATCCGGCGACGATGTTGATAATCGCAATAACGATACTTGCGATTACGTCCCCTTTTACGAATTTCATCGCGCCATCCATAGCCCCGTAGAGTTGACTTTCTTTTGTTAAGGAAAGTCTAAGCTCTCTGGCCTGGTTTGCGTCTATGACACCGCTTCTCATATCGGCATCAATACTCATTTGTTTTCCTGGCATAGCATCTAACGTAAAACGCGCAGCAACTTCCGCCACACGCTCAGCTCCCTTCGTCACAACGATGAACTGTACCATCGTAATGATTAAGAATATAACGCCGCCGACAACAAAGTTTCCGCCGACAACAAAGTTTCCAAAAGCAAAGATGATATGGCCTGCATCCGCATGTAGAAGAATTTGACGTGTTGCTGAAATTTCAATTCCCAATCGAAACAATGTTGTAATCAAAAGTAGAGACGGAAATATCGATAATTGTACGGCTCTAGGAATATATAAAGAGACCATTAGTAGAGAAATCGAAATGGTTAGATTGATTGCGATTAAACTATCTAATATAAATAAAGATACAGGGATAACGATTAGCATAATTAGCGTGATAATAAATAACGCTAAAATGATATCGCTAGATTGGCTTATAAAAGCATGAGATCGTCCGCTAGCTAGAGATCTGGTTATTTTGTCGAGTATGTTTTTCATTGTTTAAAAAGCTCCGAGCCTGCTGTTTCTAAATCGTCAAGACCTTCAAGCCAACGTAAAATTTCAGCGACAGCTTCATAGGTTTCTTCTGGTATGTATTCATTTAAAGAGCCCTTTTCAAAAAGAGTTTGCGCTAAAGCTACATTTCTCATAATAGGTATATTATAATCTACTGCTAATTTTACGATTTGATCGGCCATTACCCCTTTTCCCATGTAAAGGATTCTTGGGGCTGGTTCTGTTTTTTCACTATAGGAAAGCGCCACTGCGATGTGCACAGGATTTGTGATGATCGCTTTTGATCGTTTGATTGAAGAGGGTCCTTCCTGGTAAGCGATTTCTTGTGCCGCTTGTTTTCTTTTTCCTTTGATGTGGGGATCGCCTTCTGTGTCTTTGTATTCTTGTTTGACTTCAAATTTTTCCATTTTCATTTCTTTTGCGAAATTCTTTTTCTGATAAACAAGGTCAGCGATCGCAACGGCTAGAAAAAAAAGCCCGACTTTAATAAGGACTTTAACTAGAAAATCATTAAAAACCATAGCGATCCCATAGACAGATAAAGAAGCAGTATTGATGATCTCTGGTATGCTATTCCAAACTACAGTATAGATAAGAAATAAAGCTCCTGTAATTTTTAGGATTGATTTAATCAGTTCAAATAAAGTCTTCATTTTGAAGAGATTTTTTAGATTTGAAATCGGATTTAGTTTTTTTATGTCAGGTTTCATCGCTTCAAAAGAAATAAGTGGCCCTACGATGATAAAGCTAGTTGCCAGTCCTGCTACGGTGGTTAAAAAAGCAATAGGAATGCTTGTCATAAAAATAATGGTAAGGGCTTCTACTAAAATTGCAGGCGCCTGTTCTTGGAGGTTGATGTTGCTAATACTTTTAAAAGACGAGATTATATATCCTGCAAGTTGGTCGTAAAGGTGAGAGGTAAAAGCTAACGTTGCGGAAATAGAAACTATAAATGTAAAGGCAGAGGAGAAATCTTGGGATTTTGCTACCTGTCCTTTTTTTCTTGCATCTTTTAGCTTTTTTGGGGTGGCCTGTTCGGTCTTTTCTGCCATGCCTTTTTACTCCTTTAAGAAGTCATATAATCAGGTAATTAAAGGAGCGTCAAGTAATTTTTGCATTTTTTATAGAATACTTATAATTCTATGGAGCTTTACAGGAAGGCCTCCATTTTTAAACTGAAATTTTTCTTGCAGCTCAAGCTCTGATTGGTCTAAGAAGTCATTTTCGCTTGAAAGCATAAACGCTTCTATATTTTGTTCTGTTTTAGTTTCCAGAAACTCTTTAAATTCTTGAAACATTTTCACCGAAGCATCTAGGCGCTTGCCATAGGGTGGATTTGTTAATAAAAAGTTTGGTTTTATTTTGGGCGTGTAGAAAGCGATTTCATTATGTTCCACTTCAATCACATCAGATAATCCAGCTTTTTGAATGTGTTTTTTACAGGCTTCGGTTGTTTCTCTGCTTTTTTCTCCGCCAAATATTTTACCTTTGGGAATTGAAATTCGTAAAGCGTCTTTTTTTGCTTTCCAGTCAAGGAATGCTTTTTTATCAAATCCAGGTAGGGAAAAAAATCCCCATTTTTTTCTTAAAAATCCTGGTTGGGTATTTGTCGCAATTAACCCAGCTTCTATTAAAAAAGTTCCAGAACCACAAAAAGGGTCACAGAAAACTTTTTCCGATGAGTAGTTGGTTAGTAAAAGGAGAGAGGCTGCTAGCGATTCATGAAGAGTCGCTTCAACACCACTTTCTCTCCATCCCCTTTTGTGCAAGGGCGCTCCGGATGTGTCGAAATATAAAGTCGCGCGTCCTTTTTGGATAAAAAGGTTTAGTTGAACATCTGGATTGTGTTTGTCTATAGAGGGTCTTGCTCCTGTTTTTTCTCTGAAAAAATCACAGATAGCATCTTTTACTACAAGCGAAGCAAATAAACTATTTTTTAAAGAAGGGTGTTGCACATTTGAGTCGATGGCAAATGTTTTATGGCAGTTTAAGAAATTAGACCAAACGATGTTTTTGCAGTTGTTATAAAGATCTTCTTTTCCACTACAATGAAATTCTGCTATAGGCCATAAAACGCGAGTTGCTGTTCTTGATTGGTAGTTAACAATCCATGTGTTTTCTATTGTTTTAGGTACAAAAACACCGCAAAATCCAGGAAATACTTTGCTGACTCCTAGATTTTCTAGTTCTTTTTTTAAGATAGCTTCAAATCCATAAGGACATGTAATAAATAGATCTCTCATAATAAGTCCCTTTAATTGTGGAAAAATAAAATGACATCGCCATCTTTTACGATGTATTCCTTGGCTTCAGCTCTAGCTTTCCCGTTTTCTCTAGCCCCAACTCTTCCGTTAAATAAAACCATATCTTCAAATGCCACTACTTCTGCACGAATAAATCCTTTTTGAATGTCGGAGTGGATTTTTCCTGCTGCTTCATTTGCGGGAGTTCCTCTTTTAATAGTCCAGGCTCTGGTTTCAATTTCTCCGGTAGTAATATAGGTAATTAAATCAAGCAGGGAAAAACTGGTTTTAATTAAACGATTTAATCCTGTGTCATTTATACCTAGGCTTTGGAGGAATTCTTCTGCTTCTTTAGGATCTAATTGGGCTATTTCTTCTTCTAATTTTGCGCAAATAGGGACTACGAGGCTACCTTCTTTTTCAGCAAAAGCTCTTACTTGTTTAACTAAGTCATTTTCCATCGAAGGAAGATCGTTTTCTGCTACGTTTGTTGCGTAAAGCATTTTCTTAGAAGTTAGAAATGGATAAATCGAAAGGATCTCTTTTTCTTCTTCAGAAAGCTCTAGTGTTCTCAGTGGCTTTTCTTGATTGAGATGGTCTAGTGCTTTTTTTAGTGTTTCTACGGAAGCTTGTAGTTCTTTTTTTCCTTTAGCTTGTTTTTCTAATTTACTGTACGCATTTTCTGCTACTTGCATGTCAGCTAAAATGAGTTCCATGTTGATGATCGTGATGTCTGCTATAGGATCAACCTTTCCTTCCACGTGGATCACGTCTGAGTCTTCAAAGCAACGAACAACTTGAATTAACGCATCGGTTTCTTTAATATGAGATAGAAATTTATTTCCAAGACCAAGTCCTTCAGAGGCACCTTTTACAATTCCTGCAATATCTACGAAAGTAACAGTAGCAGGAAGAATCTTTTTACTATGAGAAATTGAAGATAGAGTTTGTAATCTCGGATCTGGGACTTCTACGATTCCTACGTTTGGATCAATAGTACAGAAGGGGTAGTTAGCAGCAGGTGCAGCTTTCCTTGTTAGTGCATTAAATAAGGTCGATTTTCCAACGTTAGGAAGTCCCACGATTCCACAAGATAGCCCTGCCATACTTACTTCTCCTTTTAAAATCTATTTTATTGCACCTATTCTAGCCTATACTAAGAAAAAAAAGGAAACGAAAACGTGTAAGTGCAAAGTTTTGTTAGATTCAAAGAAAGTTGTATGTTCTTCTTTTGTTTGCTGTTATTATTGGGGGCTATACTTTTTTTGTAAGTACTTGATGTATTTTTCTGGGTTTAGTGGTTTTCCTGTGATTTTTTCAATGAGCTCGTTAGGCAGGTAAATTTTTCCATATTTGTGAACGTTCTCTTTTAAAAAATCCTCAAGAAACGATAGATTTCCAACCGAAACTTTTTGTTGCCAGTCCGGGTGACGGTTTTCCATTAGACTAAATAATTCGGCAGCTAAGAGGTTTCCTAGAGCATACGTTGGAAAATAGCCTATACCACCCATTGCCCAGTGGATGTCTTGTAAGCATCCTTCAGAGTCGTTAGAAGGGGTGATTGACAAGCTTTCTTGCATTTTAGCAGCCCAAATAGCTGGTACGTCTTTTACCTTTATTGTCCCATCCATAAGTCCTTTTTCTATTTCAAAGCGAAGTATTACGTGAAGACAGTAGGTGACTTCATCTGCTTCCACTCGAATAAAGGAAGGCTGGACTTGGTTGATTGTATTATAAAAATCTTCTAAAGAGATCTTAGAAAGATTTTCCGGAAAAATTGCTTGTAGTTTAGGGTAGAAAAACGTCCAAAAGGGGAGGCTTTTTCCGATCAAGGTTTCCCAAAATCGGGATTGGCTTTCGTCAATTCCATAAGATGCGTGATCGCAAACAGGTGTTCCATACCAGTCTTGTCTTAGGTTCTTATTATATAACCCATGTCCGCCTTCATGAAGAATGGACAAAAGACTAGAAATGGGATCGTTTAGATCAATTCGAGTAGTCATTCTTGTATCTTGAATATGGATTCCAGAGCAAAATGGGTGAGAAGATATATCTAATCTGCTTGTTTTTTCTGAAAAACCCATGTTTTTAAGTAGCAGATGCCCCGCTTGCATTTGTAGATCTTTAGAAAAAGTTCCATTGAAAGTAGTAGTTTTTTTGTTTTTTATTTTTTTTAAGATGTCCGTTAGGGCCTCCTTCAGTTCTTTGAAAAGAGGAGTTAAGAATGCTGTTGTAAGACCTGGTTCATATAGATCAAGTAGTGCATCATAGGGGTGCTCTTTATATCCAAGAAGATTTGCTTTTTTTTGTGAAAGAGAAACAATTTGTTCTAAGTAGGGTGCAAATAGTTTGAAGTCTGATTTTTTTTTAGCCTCTGTCCAAAATGCAACTGATTCGGAAGTTGTTTTAGCAAATTGTTTTACAAAGGAAGAAGGCAGCTTGGAATTGATCAGTAAGTCTCTTCTCCATTCTCTGATTGATGCACGGTTTTCTTCTGAAATATTTTTATCTTTAAGTTCGCCTGTTTCCAGGTTGACTACCTTGTTAAGCTCGTTTTTTAAGGATGAAGATGTTCTTTTTTTGTGAATTAGAGCCGCTAAAAGTTCAATTTGTGAAGATCTTGATTCGAGTGCATCTTCTGGCATATACGTTTCTTGGTCCCATTCTAAGACATTATGGATAGAAGTCAAAATTGCTATTTCTTTAGATAAAGTTTTTAGCTTAAGAAATGGGTCCGATTTTTTATGCATGAGGATTCCTTCTTGTTTTCCAGGTTAATTTGGAAAATAAGTTTTCTAGGCTTTTTATGCAAGTAGAAGCTAAAGGAGTAAAGAACGCCCACGCCCAAGCTATCATAACAATAGACCCGCTGCCAATTAAAATATCTGTGATCCAATGAGCTCCTACGATAAGTCTTGGAAGGATTAGCAAAATACCGTATGTAATTGCAACAATTTGGATGAGACGTTTATTTCTTGCTAAATAGTAAAAGCCTGCCATAGATAATAGCGCTGTTGTTGCATGATCACCAGGAAAACTTTTTAGTGATTTCGCTTTCACTTTTAACCACGTAATTTTTTCAGGGAGAAAAACGTAAGAGTCTAGTACAAGGGTAGGGCTTTTTCGTTGAACGTGTAAGAGTTCTCTAAATATCAGCTCATTGCTAACAAGAATAGTAATGGCTGAATAAAGGAGAATAAAAAAGCATTCCGCAGTTTTTTTTATTCTTTGTTCTTTGGGCGTTGCAAAAATAATCCAAGAAAATAAAAGGAAAAAACAGACGTCTTCAACCCAGTCGGCTAGTCTGTGATTCGCAAGAGCCCAAAAAGTTTGAGATATAATTGAGTCTTTGATTAGCGAGTTCAAGACTCTAAAACAAGCGGTATCGAGTGGAATCCAAATAAAACGAGTGGATTCAAGGAACAAGCTAGATATCAGAATAGCTACAAGTAAGTGAGTAAAAAGGAGAAGTTGTACATTCCACGGCTTGTTGTTTATAAACGGCATAAGTTATCCTACTTTTTTAAGGTATTTGGGGTAAAGGGAGACAAATGTAATTAACATTGGTGCGAAAATAGCTACATATGGGGGGATGGTTTGATTTTCCCCTATGATTAACATTGAGTGTATTAAAGTAAAAAACACGACAAAAGAAAAAATTGAGACTGCATAGACCAAAAACACAGGAGATGTTCTAGAGTAAGAGACGCAGTGGGGTAGAATGCCAATTAGTATTAAAAAGGAAATTAGAGGAATTGCTAATTTATAGAAAAAGTGAGTTTTGACTTCTCCTTGTAAATGAAAGGATCCAGGATCTTTTTTTAAGAGAAGTAGGGCAAGTGAGCTGATTTTTTGATACTTAATAGTTGATTGTTTTTTGTTTAGTTCTTTGAATTCCCATTTAAGGAGTGGTAAACGGCATTTTTCGTAAGATTTTGTTTTTTCTAAAAGGCCATCTTTATTCCTTGTTAGGTGGTCTACATATTCACCTATTGGTTTTTTTGGGTCTGCATTTAAATATTTCATTCTCCAAATGTCATTAAATGAACGGATCCAATATACGTCAAAAAAGGCATTTTTTTCTTCATCAAAGCATTGATATACTAATTTTGAAGAGTCTGCTAATAGAAATACATTGAATTGTTTTTGGTTTTTTTTCTTTAAAAATCCAGTTTCCTCAGGTGTTTTGATTTGATCTAGGTAAGTCATTGTTTTGGGAAGAAAAAATTCTTCATTAGCATAAGAGGTAAGGGCGCAAAGGGTTGCTAAGAAAAAGAATGGTCTTAGTATTTTTTTTAAGTTTACCCCGGAAGCTTGTAAGGCAAGAAGTTCTCTGTTGGCGTTGAATGCGCTCAGTACTTTAATAGTGGAGATTAATAAGGCAAGAGGTAGTAGTAGTGGGAGCCTTTTAATAAATTGATATGTATAGAAAATTGTTAATTTGAAAAAGTCTATTTTTTCATTTTTAATAAAGTCTTGCGAGTGTGTAGAAAAGTCTATTAGCGTGTACAAAAGAAAAAAACAAAGTAAAAAAAAGAAAAAACTCTTTAATAAGTTTTTTAATAAATATTTTTGCCAGATTTTAGGGATTATCATTCAACTCCTTTGGACGAGGAAATTAACGATTTAATGCTAATAATAGCGGCTAAGGGTTGGGGTATTAGGTATAATAAAAAAGATAGTAGGGCAAACTTTTGTAATGTTTTTGTTGCGACAAAGCAAATCATTATCAGCGATGCTAAGAAAAAAGCTGTGAGAATAGGGGTTTTTTTTCTGAATCGGCCTATATTAGTTCCGAATGAAATTCCAATTAAAGTAAACGTAAAGGGGCACAGCCCTAAAAAGGTTCTACGTAAGATTTCTAAAAAAGATTTAGAGGGGAATGGGCTCTCATCTAATTTAAATTTAGTAAGGATTCCTTTTAGGTTCAACAGGTCGTCTTTTGTAAACCACTCAGTTTTTAGTAGATGGGATGTTAGCTCTTGTTTGTTGATTTTCATGTTTTTTTGATTTTCTATGACAAGATGGTCGTATCCTTCTTTTTCAGCATCGAAAGTTGAAAGAATAGAGATGTCTTTTCCTACAAGAAAGTCTCCGTTAGTGCTAAATTCTTTTGCTGTAAAAAGTCCTATCCTGTGACCCGAAGATTGCCTCATAATGCAAAGAACTTCTTCTGCTTTTTTTCCGAGTTTTAATTTTTTTAAGTCGAATTCTGCTTTTTTTAATCCAAGCATAGAATCTTTTTGCATTAATATTAGAGGGTTTTCTTGGACTATTTCATACATTAAGTGTTTGGCTTTAGTCCGGGTAATGGGAGTTATTTCAGAAGCTATTGAGAAGTTGATAACACATAATACTATTGAAGAAATTAAAAGAGGAGCTGCGATGGATTTAATTGCTATTCCGCAAGCTCTTAAAGCTGTAAATTCAAGAAAAAAACTCATTCTTTGAAAAAGAATCATAGAAGCTATCAGGCAAGATATAGGAATTGCAATCGGTAGAATATATGGTATTTGGTACAAAGAGAAGAGTGCTATGTGTTTTATGCCAGCTCCAGAAGAAGCGAATTGTGCGATTTCCTGAAATCTAATGACAAGAAGGACTCCGACAAAACCGGAATTACAAAGTGTGAAAAACTGAAAATAACTTTTTAATAAGTATTTCCAGAGAATAGGCATAGGAATTCCCTCTATGAAGGTTGAATATAGTATTGGCCTATCATTGTAGTCTAAGAACAATATTTATAACAGAACTTTTCTTAAGGGTTTTCTTAAAAAATCGCTTTCTTGTAAGCTTGAATTTTTATTTTTTCGGGTGTAGAGATGCGAGATGTATTGGCGGGTTTGCTAAGGGATTTTTTTTCCTCGGAAGAAGCTACTTTAAAAGAGGGCGTTCCTGTTATTTTAGGATTTTCTGGAGGAGGTGATTCTTCTGCTTTGCTTTCGTTGCTTTCTCAGTGTGATTTTCTTCAAATAAATCTTTGTGTCGCTCATTTTGATCATGCCTGGAGGGTAGAGAGTGCTGAAGAGGCCCTGTTATTAAAGAATAAAGTGGAATCTATGGGGATCCCTTTTTATTCGGAACGATCGTCTTTTGGGGCTTCTTTATCCAATAAGGAAGAGGAGGCGAGAAAAGAACGTTATTCTTTTTTTAAAAAAATCTATTTTAGTTTGGGGGCTCAGGCTTTGCTTTTAGCTCATCAAGGCGAAGATCAAGCCGAAACTGTTTTAAAAAGAATTTTTGAAGGTGCTGGGGTTTTTTCTTGTGCAGGGATGTTGCCTTGTTCGTATTACGAAGGAATGCGTATTTTAAGACCTCTTTTATCTGTTTCTAGAAAAGTTTTGATTGATTGGAATAGGCGCAATAGAATTTCTTATTTGCAGGACTCTACTAATAGTGATTTACAGTTTTTGCGACCAAGAATGCGAGAGAAGCTTTTTCCAGAAATAGAAAAATGGTTTGGTAAAAATGTTCAAAAAAATCTTGTGGCCATTAGCCGGGAAATTGCTTTCTTAAAAGCATCTATGGAGAAGCGTCTTTTGTCTTTGCTTGCTAAAAAAACAGAGGGGGCCTTGGGTTTTTATTTGCCTATTAGTGATTTGTGTTTAGAAGATCCTTTAGATAGAAGTGAGTTGGTTAGGCTTTTACTTAAGGAAAAGGGGATTTCAATTGGGCGTCGTGTTTTATCATTAATAGATATGCTTATTTTAAAAGGAGCATCTAATAAAAGGGTTGATGTTGAAAAGGGTTTTATTATTATTGATAAAGGGCAGTTTTTTTGGTTTGTAAATCCACTTCCCCGTTTTGAGTTTAATGAATTTTTTTTAAATGATGCCTTGGTTTTAAAATCTTTTGATTGGGTTTGGGAAATTCAAAAGACGCCTCAGAAGCTTTCTTCTTATTCTTTTTGGATTTCTTTTTTAAGCGGAGAGGTCTTTTATCGAATTCCTTTAAATATCTCTTCTTTTGCTTTGGTTTCTTATGATTGTTTATCAGCGTCTGATCAGAAAAAAATATCAGGTTTTTTTTCTAAAAACAAAATACCAGCTGCAATAAAGTTTGTGATTCCTTTTTTGGTTAGTGATGAAGTGTTGATAGATTTGAATTTGTTTTTTTGTTTTGATTTAGTTAATAGTTTTGGTTGTGAATTTTTAAGTATAAAGTTGAAAAAATGTTAAATTAAAAGACAATATATTCCTTTTCTGCTAACCTCTGGATAAAGTAGCCTTTTCCATGAGAAGCCTCGTGGTAGGCGTAAAGTTGCCCAATTTAAAAACAAGCGGTTATATACGATGAGCGGTGATAACAATTCTAAGCCTGATAAAAAGGGTTTTCCCGGCGGTTTTTTTATTTTTTTATTGGCCATTATGTTGGTCATATTGACAGTTCAAGGTATGAACACAGAGCCCATGGCTAAGGTTTCTTTTAGCCATCAAGTAGAACATTTAGTAAACTTAGATTTGCTAGACCCTGCTTTGAGCGGAAAAGTTGCTTTGAATGACAGTTTGGTGACGTTCAATGGTAAATTTCGAGATAAGGTGACAGCAACGGGTGAAGATCGATACCGTTATTTGGAGCTTTTAAATAGCAATCATGAGCAAAAGTCTGAATTGTCTCGCGTTGAAAAGCAATTAGACTCTTTAAAGCAAAATGTTGTTACGTCGACTGAGTATTTTCTTTCTCTTAGTGGTCTTACTATTCCTCAGGGGGGATATCGTGTCGTTGGGCCTTCTTATGATATGATAGGTAAGCAGGGCGGGATTGTTATTACCAAGCTTTCTGATAGTGAAATTGTTAGTTTATTTGACTTGCAAAAGAAACTCTCTGGTTTGCAGGAGGCATCTTCTTCAGAGTCGATTTTATCTTTTGGACAAGATTTGCTTTCTCTTATTCAAGGATTTCGTTCTCCTGTATTGGGAATTGGTAGCGAGCCTATAAAGCAAAAATTACTTGTTTTAGAGAGAGAGGCGTCTGCCACTTTGAACTCATCCTTGTCTTTCAGTAATAAACTAGCTGAATTTCAGGTCGTTTTGGGTTCTCTTTCAGAGATCGTAACCGAATTAAATAAAGAGCAGTCGAACATTAGACTGTTGCAGTTGCGTAGTGTTCGTAGTTACAAAACTGCTTTGGATCAATATGCTGTTCTTTCTGAGAAATATGATAGAAATATAGCAGAGCTAGACAAAGCTAGGCAGTCTGTAAGTTCCGTTATTTGGTTTTTTAATGACAAAGAGCTTTCTACGACAGCTTTAGAGCAGCAAGATTTTGAAGCTTTTTCTTTATGGTACGCTCAAGCAAAACAAGAATGGGCTAAATTTGCTTCTGTCAATAAGGGTATGATTTTTAAAGTTCCAGACCAGCCTCACAATAGAGTTTTGGATAGAACTTTTAAAAGTGAGCAGCCAGAGCCTAATTATGGGAGTTATTTTCTGAGTCTAATGCCTGTTATTTTGGTTGTTTTACTTCTTTACTTTGTGTTTTCTCGTCAAATGAAAGGCGGTGGCATGGGGTCAGGGGCTATGACTTTTGGAAAGGCTCCTGTGAAAATGATTTCTAAAGAGAAAAATAAGACAACATTTAAGGATGTTGCAGGCTGTGATGAAGCAAAAGAAGAGCTCCAGGAGATAGTGGAGTTTTTAAGGGATCCTACTAAATTCACAGCGCTTGGAGCGAAGATTCCTAAGGGCGTTTTGTGTATTGGAGCCCCTGGGACTGGAAAAACATTGATAGCTAGAGCTGTTGCAGGAGAGGCGGACAGACCCTTTTTCTCAATTTCTGGGTCTGATTTCGTGGAAATGTTTGTTGGAGTGGGAGCTAGTCGTATTAGAGACCTCTTTGATCAAGCTAAAAAGCAAGCTCCTTGTATCATATTTATGGATGAGATTGATGCTGTTGGTCGTCATCGTGGCGCTGGAATGGGCGGTGGGCATGACGAAAGAGAGCAAACATTAAATCAGCTTTTAGTTGAGATGGATGGTTTTGATGCCACAGAAGGAATTATTCTTATTGCAGCAACAAATAGACCAGATGTTCTTGATAAAGCTCTTTTAAGGCCTGGTCGTTTTGACCGTAGAGTTGTTATAGACCTGCCTGATATCAAGGGTCGTTTTGATATTTTAAAAGTGCACGCAGAGAAAATTAAGCTTGATCCTGAAGTGAACTTGATGAATATAGCTCGTAATACTCCAGGTTCTTCTGGTGCTGATTTGGCAAATATTTTGAATGAATCAGCTCTTTTGGCTGCTCGTAAAGGTCGAAGTGCTGTTACTGATCAGGATGTTGCTGAAGCGTGTGACAAGGTTCGTTATGGAAAAGAAAGAAGAAGTTTAGAGTTAGATCTTCAAGAGAAAAAAACAACAGCAGTCCATGAATCTGGACACGCTATTGTTGCTCTTTTTGTAGAAAGATCCGATCCTGTGGATAAAGTAACTATTATTCCTAGAGGGCTTTCTTTGGGTGCAACTCATTTTATGCCTAAGAAAAATAGGGTTAACTACTGGAGAAAGGAAATTTTAGATCAGTTGGCTGTTCTAATGGGAGGCCGTGTTGCTGAGGAGGTTTTCTTGGGAGACATTTCTAGTGGAGCTCAAATGGACATTAGCCAGGCTACTAGATTAGTTAGAAGCATGGTATGTGAGTGGGGGATGACCGATCGTTTAGGTGTTGTTGCTTATGATGAAAGAGCTGAAGGTGGTCAGTATTTGGGTACTCAAAGTTATCATGAGAAGGCTTATTCAGAAGAAACAGCCAAGACCATTGATGATGAAGTGCGTAAGATTTTAGGTTCTGCGTATGAGTTAGCTAAGCACATTATGTTAGAGCATAAGGATCAAGTTCAATTAATGACTGATATGTTGATGGATTTTGAAACTTTGGATAGGGATGATGTTTTAGCTATTAGGGATGGAACATGGGATTTGGAGAAGAAAAAAGAGAAGGAAAAACTTTTTGAGAATCTTAATCGTAAGTTGCCACCTCCGCCACCGGCACCTTCAGGGAAAGAGGGTGAGGGTTCTAAATTGTTTAAAGAGCCAACTCCCCAACAGGCTTAAGGTCCCAAAAAAGGCCCTCTAATCGAGGGCCTTTTTTATTTCTGGTTTTTTTCTTTTTTTTGAAATTAACATTTTAATATCTTGTTTTTAATGTATTTAATGTTCTTTTTTTTGTTTTTTCTTTTTTTTACAGCTCTGATTTTAAAAAATTAACTTATATAATAAGGATATAAGCTAATATTTGGAGTGTTATATGGATTTTAAGAAAGTAATTGGGGGAGTTCCTACTTCGCCTGTTCCAAATAGTGATAGTTTTTATTCGCCTTTGCTTAAGGCTAAAAGCCAAATTAACAAATGTTTATTAGATGTTGGGACTGTTTTTACTCGTTCAAGAAGTGAAAGTTTTTCTTTTATTCGTTCCCGGAGTAGTTCAGGTTCTAATTCTTCTTTGGGCAATGTATTTTTAGGAGATGCTAGTGATTTATCGGTTAAGAGTCTTCTTTGTAGTGGAGTCAGAGATCTTAAGCGTCTTATTGAGGGATATAGTGTTGAAATAGAAAAGGATCCTCATTTGGTTTCTATTCAGGATGTTAGGCTTTGGTTAGATCGTTATGAGGAGGCTTGCGCTGAGGAGGATTGTCTTCATAAATTTTATGGTTTGCCTAGCGTTCCTTCGTCTATTCAAATTGCGCTGATAAGGTCTATCCCTAGGGAATCCTTGTGTTCTGTATTTCCTGAAATGGCTGAAAATTATAACAAATGGATTCCTGAAAACGGGCGTTCAGGTTCTTGTTTGCATGAAAGATTTCGGCAGGATTTTGCAAGGTCTATAGAAGGTATGCATTTTTTTGTTTCTGACAATGCTCCAAAGAGTGTTGAATTGGGGGTTTCTGGTATTTCTTCTGCTTGGAAGCTAGTTGTTCCTCGTTTAGTTTTAGCCGAAAGGATTAGTGAGTTTCTGTTGTCCCCTGACGTTGAGTCTTTAAATTCATCGCATGTCTTTTCTGTATGCGAAGCTTGTGATAAAATATGTAAAGGGCGTCTTGAAGAGTTTCCTTATGCTCGTCAGTTAGAAAGCATAGAAAGGAATGATCTTCTTGGTGATGAAAATTTTAGAAGACAGCTTTTAACAGAGGTTCAAAATGAAATGAAAAAAGCTATCGAGGAAGGTTCAATGTTGATTGGGGGGAGAGTTTCCTATCAAGACAAGATAAACTCATATGTTTCGTCTTTCAATAAGTGCAGGAAAGCTCTGGGATTACCTCTTTTAGATTTGGGAGTCGATATAAGTGCTAGGAAAAAAGCTCAAAAGGATTTTCTTATGGCTAGAGGTTTTGACTCTAGATCGGAGAGTCCTGTAAGTGTCCTTGATGGGGGTTCTCTGAAAAATGACTTGGAACCTCTTACTTATGCAGAGGAGCTTGCTTATGAAATATTTAATTTTATTGGAGAGTTTGTCCCTAGAGAGGAGCAATTTCAGGTATTTCAAACTATTCAGGTTACAGTGTTTGCCCCATGTTTAGAGAAGATTTTGGGTGTTTTATCTAAGCCGGGGGATTTGACGCCAATCCATGTTAAGCAAGATCCTGAAGTTCCTATTAAATTTGAGCTTAAGCACATTGGAGAAAGTCCTCATGATGATCTTTTTATTGAGGCATCTTGCTCTTTGCGTGCTAAGAATTTGGAAACTGGGGTTGTGACAAACTATGAGACAACTGTGCTTTTTGAGGTGAAAAGCCAGCTGGCTAGCTTCAGTTTAAAAGAAATTGAAAAATAATTTTCTTGTTTTTTTTTGATTTTCTTCTTGAGGTTTCTTTTTTTGTTGTAAGAAAATCCTAGCTTTTTTCTTAAATAAAAAAATAGCACTTTCTTTTGTTTTTCTCTATGGAAACCTTCTTTTTTTTAAGCGCTTTTCAGTTGTTTTTTTTGACTTTAAGAAGTTTCTTAAAAAAAAAACGAAAAACGTTTGCGATAAAAGATCGATATTCGCTATAGTCTTGGC
>CAYVYN010000004.1:284516-301908 GCA_964455905.1 uncultured bacterium | reverse complement strand
GGGACAGCGGCTGTGACATTAGCAGGCGCATCTACAGTAACAACGGGATCTGGAGGAATTAGCTTTGGCTCTACAGTTAATGGTGCATATGCTTTGACAGTTACTTCTACAGGAGAAAAGAGCTTTAGTGGATCAGTAGGTGGAATAACAGCATTAACTAGCGTAACATCATTAGGGGCTGGAAGCTTAGCTCTGTCTTCTGTCACAACAACAGGAGCGCAGACCTACGATGTAGATACAGTAGTTACACTAAATGGTACGTATAACACAACAGATGCCGCTTTTTCTATTGGGGCAGCTGCTGTTACATTAGCAGGGAACTCTACAGTAACAACAGGATCTGGAGCAATTAGTTTTGGCTCTACAGTTGATGGTGCGTACGATTTGACAGTTACTTCTACAGGGCTAAAGAGCTTTAGTGGGGGAGTAGGGGGGACAGCAGCTTTAACTAGCCTAACATCATTAGGAGCTGGAAGCTTAAGTATGGTTTCTGTCACAACAACAGGAGCGCAGACCTACGATGTAGATACAGCGGTTACACTAAACGGTACATATACTACAACAGATGCGGCTTTTTCTATTGATACAGCTGCTGTGACATTAGCAGGTGACTCTACAGTAACAACAGGATCTGGAGCAATTAGTTTTGGTTCTACAGTTGATGGAGAGCATGCTTTGACAGTTACTTCTACAGGGGTAAAAACTTTTAGTGGGGTAGTAGGGGGAATAGCACCATTAACTAGCTTAACATCATTAGGAGCTGGAACCCTAAGTATGCTTTCTGTGACAACAGTAGGAGCGCAGACTTACGATGTAGATACAGCAGTTAGTTTAAACGGTACATATACTACAACAGATGCCGCTTTTTCTATTGATACAGCTACTGTGTCATTAGTAGGTGCTTCTACAGTAACAATAGGATCTGGAGCAATTAGCTTTGGTTCTACAGTTGATGGAGCGCATGCCTTGACAGTTACTTCTACAGGTGCAAAAAGCTTTAGTGGGGTAGTAGGGGGAATAGCACCATTAACTAGCTTAACATCGTTAGGAGCTGGAACCCTAAGTATGCTTTCTGTCACAACAGTAGGAGCGCAGACTTACAATGTAGATACAGGAGTTACATTAAACGGTACGTATACTACAACAAATGCAGCTTTTTCTATTGAGACAGCTGCTGTCACATTAGGAAGTAACTCTACAGTAACAACAGGATCTGGAGCAATTAGCTTTGGCTCTACAGTCAACGGTGCCTATGCTTTGACAGTTACTTCTATAGGTGTAAAGACTTTTAGTGGAGTAGTAGGGGGAATAGCACCATTAACTAGCCTAACATCGCTAGGGGCTGGAACTTTGAATATTGCTTCTATCACAACAGTAGGAGCACAGACCTACGATGTAGATACAGCAGTTACATTAAACGGTACGTATACTACAACAAATGCAGCTTTTTCTATTGCAGCTGCTGTGACGTTAGCAGGTAATTCTACAGTAACAACAGGATCTGGAGCAATTAGCTTTGCCTCTACAGTTGATGGAGCATATACTTTGACAGTTACTTCTACGGCTGCGAAAAGCTTTAGTGGGATAGTAGGAGGAACAGCACCGTTAACTAGCCTAACATCATCAGCTCTTGGAACTCTAACTATGCTGTCTGTTACAACAACAGGAGTGCAGACATATGATGTAGATACAGCAGTTACACTAAACGGTACGTATACTACAACAGATGCAGCTTTTTCTATTGGGACAGCTGCTGTGACATTAGCGGGCAATTCTACAGTAACAACGGGATCTGGCTCAATTAGCTTTGGCTCTACAGTCAATGGTGCCTATACTTTGACAGTTACTTCTACAGGGGTAAAGACTTTTAGTGGAGTAGTAGGGGGAACAACAGCCTTGACTACTCTAACATCATTAGGAGCTGGAACCCTAAGTATGCTTTCTGTCACAACAACAGGAGCGCAGACTTACAATGTAGATACAGCAGTTACACTAAATGGTACGTATACTACAACAGATTCCGCTTTTTCTATTGATACAGCTGCTGTGACATTAGCAGGTGACTCTACAGTAACAACAGGATCTGGGGCAATTAGCTTTGGCTCCACAGTTAATGGAGCATATGCTTTGACAGTTACTTCTACAGGGGAAAAAAGCTTTAGTGGGATAGTAGGGGCAGACACAGCTCTAAGTAGCCTAACATCGTTAGGGGCTGGAACGTTGAATATTGCTTCTATTACAACAACAGGAGCGCAGACCTATGATGTAGATACAGCAGTTACCTTAAACGGTACGTATACTACAACAGATGCAGATTTCTCTATTGCGAATGGAGCGGTGACTTTAGTAGTTAACTCTTCAGTGACAGCGGGATCTGGAGCAATTACTTTTGGCTCTACAGTTAATGGGGCGTATACTTTGACAGTTACTTCTACAGGAGAAAAGAGCTTTAGTGAAGTAGTAGGGGGAACAGCAGCTTTAACTAGCCTAACATCATTAGGAGCTGGAACATTAAGCATGGTTTCTGTCACAACAACAGGAGCGCAGACCTACGATGTAGATACAGCAGTTACGTTAAACGGTACATATACTACAACAAATGCAGCTTTTTCTGTTGGGGTAGATTCTCCTGTGACATTAGCAGGTGACTCTACAGTAACAACAGGATCTGGAGCAATTAGTTTTGGTTCTACAGTTGATGGAGCATATGCTTTGACAGTTACTTCTACAGGGGTAAAGACCTTTAGTGGAGTAGTAGGGGGAACAGCAGCTTTAACTAGCCTAACATCGTTAGGGGCTGGAACATTGAGTATTGCTTCTATTACAACAACAGGAGCTCAGACATATGATGTAGATACAGCAGTTACACTAAACGGTACGTATACTACAACAAACGCCTCTTTTTCTATCGATACAGGCGCTGTGACATTAGCAGGTGACTCTATAGTAACAACAGGATCTGGAGCAATTAGCTTTGGCTCTACAGTTGATGGAGCGCATTCTTTGACAGTTACTTCTACAGGGGCGAAAAGCTTTAGTGGGATAGTAGGGTCAGGCACAGCTCTAAGTAGCCTGACATCGTTAGGGGCTGGAACGTTGAATATTGCTTCTATTACAACAACAGGAGCGCAGACCTATGATGTAGATACAGCAGTTACCTTAAACGGTACATACACTACAACAAATGCAGCTTTTTCTGTTGGGGTAGCGACTGTAACATTAGCGGGTAATTCTACAGTAACAACAGGGTCTGGCGCAATTAGCTTTGGCTCGACAGTGAATGGCGCGTATAGTTTGACAGTTACTTCTACAGGAGAAAAGAGCTTTAGTGGATCAGTAGGGGGAATAACAGCATTAACTAGCCTAACGTCATTAGGGGCTGGAAGCTTAGCTCTGTCTTCTGTCAGAACAACAGGAGAGCAGACTTACGATGTAGATACAGCAGTTACACTAAATGGTACGTATAACACAACAGATGCCGCTTTTTCTATCGATGCAGGCGCTGTGACACTTTTAGTAAGTACTACAGTAACAACAGGATCTGGAGCAATTAGCTTTGGATCTACAGTCAATGGAGATCATAACTTCACAGTTACTTCTACAGGGGCTAAGACCTTTGGTGGAGTAGTAGGAGGAGTAACACCTTTAGCTAGCTTAAGATCCTTAGGAGCTGGAACCTTAAGTTTGTCTTCTGTCGCAACAACAGGAGCGCAGACCTACGATGTAGATACAGCAGTTACATTAAACGGTACGTATACTACAACAGATGCCGCTTTTTCTATTGATACAGCTGGTGTGACATTAGCAGGTGCTTCTACAGTAACAACAGGATCTGGAGCAATTAGCTTTGGTTCTACAGTTGATGGAGCGTATGCTTTGACAGTTACTTCTACAGGTGCAAAAAGCTTTAGTGAAGTAGTAGGGGGAATAGCACCATTAACTAGCCTAACATCGTTAGGAGCTGGAACCTTAAGTATGCTTTCTGTCACAACAACAGGAGCGCAGACATATGATGTAGATACAGCAGTTACCCTAAACGGTTCCTATACTACAACAGCAGGTGCTTTTTCTATTTCTACAGGGACAGTATCTTTAGCAAACAACGTTGTATTAGATACGACGAATGCAGGACTAGCTAGTAGTGGAGCAAACATTACATTGGGAGGAGCAGTTTCGGATATAGCAACTGATACTTTAACTGTAAATGCAGGAACTGCAGGATTTGTAACTTTCTCAAGCACACTTGGAGTAAATACATTTACCGTAACAAATAGTGCAAGTGTCACAGTAACAGGCGTTTTAACAGTTCAAACTGTTACGATAACAGACACCGCAGGGGCTGTGACCTTTACAGATTCTGCGATAATTACATCGTTAGTAACAGAGAATAAAGCGTATAGCGTCGTCTTTAACGGTGGTGCAACAGTAACTAATGCAGTAGCGTTTTTAAATACTGCTGGAGTAACGTTTGGAGGCTCAAACACCAATACATTTATAGGTGGAATAGATACAACTGCTGGAGCAACTAGTGTATCTGGAGTCGTTGAGGTAACGACTGCAGGTGAAACGATGGCTATGCAAGCAGTAACTGTCACGGGGGCAACAACTCTAAGCACAAATGGCGGCGAGATCAATTTAGGACCAGTAGATTTATCAGCAGGGTTGACAGTTGATTCTGCGAATACGTCATCAGATGGAGCGAACATTATTTTAGATACAGTAAATGGTGGCAGTGGTTTAACAGTCAATGCTGGTTTAACTGGAACTATCTCATTTAATCAATATATAGGTGGTGTTACACCTGTTTCATCAGTTTCGGCGACAGGAAACACTATTACCCAATACTCAAATGTAAAAACAACAAACGGATTGGGATTAGGAGTTTATTATACAGCAGTAGGAACTAGTCCAGCAATTATCTTAAATGGTGATATTACAACAAGTGCAGGCTCTATTACACTAGAAGGCGGTCCTGTTAACCTGTTAATTAATACCACATTAGATACTACAAATGGAGATCTTGCTTCTACTGGAGCTAATATTACAGTTGTAAGTACTGTAGATTCTCTAGTTCATAGCTCGTTGTCTTTACAAGCAGGAACTACAGGAGCAGTTACATTTTCAGAAGCTATTGGATCTAGCAATTCACTTTCTCGCTTAAGGGTTATTTCAGCAAATACAATCACTCAAGTAAATACTGTAACAACAGAGAACATTGGCGTTAGTTATACAGTGGGAGGAGCTAGTCCATCAATTACTTTAAATGGTAATATCACAACTGAGGCAGGCCCTATTACAATAAGTGGTGGACCTGTTCTTTTAGGGGCTGATCTTGTATTAGATACAACAAATGGAGGAGTGGCTAGTGATGGTGCTAGTATTAGTTTTGATAATTTAGCAACAATTACAGGGCCTTATAATCTTACATTAAAAGCTGGAAATGTCGGTTTATTGACGTTAGATGGCGAAATTAGCAATTTAGGATTTGCTGCAGGGGTAGATTCTTTGACGATTGCTTCTACAGCAACAAGCCCTATTATATTTCCTGCAATGACTA
The DNA here is from genome assembly GCA_964455905.1 of uncultured bacterium. Lineage (GTDB taxonomy): Bacteria > Chlamydiota > Chlamydiia > Chlamydiales > Rhabdochlamydiaceae > CAIJXB01. Next base: position 296,351 of record CAYVYN010000004.1, on the reverse strand, counting down.
CTACAGGTGGTCTTAATATAGAAGGTTTTAATGCTTCTTTTGGCAACGCTACTAGAATTGGTGGAAGGATTTTAGCTGCTGATGTAGCAACATCTGGAGATTTTGATATTGCTTTTTGGGATGCAGCAGGAATTGGCAGTTTTGTAACAGGTACAACTTCTTTTGCAAATACGACTAATATTACATTTGGCTCTGCAGCAGGGTCTACAATTACATTTACAAATAGTATTGATGTTTCTTCAGCACTTTTGAATGTTTCAGGAAGTGTGACTGTTGCAACTGCTTTAGATACTATAACAGCAGCAGGTGTTTCTATAGGATTTCCTGCGTCTTTAGTTACTAATTCCGGTGTTATTACTCTAGGGGGTATTACCGGTGGTACTATTACGTTAGATTCTTCTTTGGGAGGAGGCGCAGCTATTTCTGTAACAGGTGCTATTGATTATAACGTAGCAGATATTACGGTAGATGCTGGTGTAGGCGCTGTTTCAATTGATAAAATAGGAGAAAATGTTCCTGTTGGAAATATTCTCATTACTGGATCTACAGTAGAGTTAGGTTCGATTGTAAATTTAGCTTCGGGAAAAACAATTGCGGTAACAAATGCTGATGTCTGGACAATTGGAGAAAGCACTATCAACGCTCCTGGGGGAATTACTCAAAATGGAACTAGTACTGTTACTCTGTCTGGAGATGCAACACTTTTAACAACAAATACTCTTATTACATTTGCTACAGCAATTAATGGAACAGGTGCTCTTACAATGAATGCTGGAACAGGGTCTATTTCATTATCTGGCCTTGGAGTAGATGTAGCTGTTGGGAACTTATCTATAACAGGGTCTAGCGTTGATCTCGGATCTACTGTTACTTTAGCTTCTACTAAAGATCTTAGCGTTACTAACTCTGGTGTATGGACAGTTGGAAGTGGCACAGTCACAGCGCCAGGAGGAATTGCACAAACTGGTGGCGGAAGTGTTGCCCTTACAGCAAATACTGTATTTACAAGCGCTTCAAATGTTAGCTTTGCAGGTGCGATTACAGGGGCTGGAAAAACCCTTACAATCGATGCGGGAACAGGCGGTCTTACTTTATCTAGTACGGTCGGAGCGGCAAGCTCTGATAACCTAGGAGCTATATCGTTCACAAGTGATACGATTTCTTTAGGTGGTAATGTATATGGTAATTCAACGATCTTATTACAGCCAACAACAGTTTCTCAAACAATTGGAATAGGTGATGGAGCCACTGGAAACTACGCCCTTTCTGCTACAGAGATTGGATACTTACAAGATGGCTTTACAGGAATTACGATAGGACGTAGTAATGGAACAGGCGCTATTACAATCAACGCTGTAACATTCAATGATTCTGTGGTTATACGATCTCCTGCGTCAGGTGGTTCTATAACAGTAAATCAGCAAATTACAGCTGCAGGATTGTCGAATATTGAATTGGATGCATCTTTGGGTACTACAACACTTAACGCTGATATAGTAACTGACGAGGCGAGCATTAATATTGGAGGCAACGTTCTTTTAGGGTCTTCTTCTGAAATTACATTAAATACAGCAGCTCTTAGCCCTGTTGGAGGAGCCTCTATTAGCATCACCGGGACTATTAATGATACTGGAGCTGCGAGTCAATTAGTTCTTAATGCAGGTACTAGTGGTGATATTACTATAGGTGGAGCTATAGGCAATACTATAGCACCAGTTGGAATAAGTATTAATTCTGCAAATGACGTAACTTTCTCAGGCAATATAGCAGCTGGGACGTTGGTTCAAACAGCAGCAGTAGGAACAACAGCATTTAACGGCACTATTACTGCGGGTTCTATCAATCTTACAGGTGGAGCATTTACTTTTGCCCAAAACATAACTTCAACAGGATCCTTTAGTCTTATAAATAGTGGCCTTGCTACTTTTGAGGCTATCAGTGTGACTCTTGGTGGTGCGTTTAGTCAGTCGGGAGGAGGAACTGTCAATATGGGCGCTAGCATGAATGCAACATCTACTGTAGATATTAGTTTTACAGGAGATATGACTCTAACAGGCACGAATCCTATATCAATTATTTCTGAGGGCGGACTTATTACCCTAGGGAATATTTTTGGAACAACCGATGGTACACAGATTTTATTATTAAATGCTTGCACTGGAGGTTCAGGAGCAGCTGTGACTGTAGGAGACGTTGGTGCAAGTGGCCTTGAGTTATCCATATTGAATATTACAGCTAGTACTATTACGAAGGGAACTGTGTATGCAGTATCTACAACGTATACAACAGGATGCGCTCCTATTAGTATTTCTGGAACAATTACAACAGGAGGTCTCCCTTACATTGTCAACGGGACTGCTGAGTTAACCGGAAATACGACAATTGATGCGGGAAGTGGTTTTGTTAGCTTTACAGGCGCTTTAAGCGGAGAGTACAGCCTTACTATTAACAGTACAAGCACAGCGACATTTAGTTCTTCTGTCGATATTTCTTCAATTTTAACAAATACAGCGGGTATTTCTTTACAAAGCGTTACAACGGCAGGTACACAAACATATAATGATGCCGCAATTACTCTAAATGGAAACTATACAACAACAAATGCAGCTTTTCTAGCTTCAGGTCCAGTAACACTTGAAGGGGCTAGCTTATTTAACGTAGGCACAGGAACAATTACATTTAGTAATACAGTGGCAGCTGGCAGTCAAAATATCACCTTGATAGGAAATGGTATAAACTTTACAGCTGGAGCCAACTCTATTACAGGGACGGGTGCAGTTGTTATGACACCTGCACTAGTGAGTACTTCTATTGGTGTTGGAGGAGCTAGCGGTGATATGCAGATCCCTGCAGCATCTATAAATGCATTAGCAAATGGATTTGCTTCTATTACAATTGGAGTAGAAGGAACAGGTACGCACTCTATTACAAGTAATGCTGTTACTTTTAAAGACCCAGTATTTTTTAGAGCGCCAGGTATAGGTGGTTCTATTACAATTAATGGTACTTTAAGAGGGACGAATGGAGCTTCTATTTATTTAGATGGCCCAGGATCTACTACAACTTTAAATGCTGATATCATCACAGAAGGGTCTCCTATTACGATCAGTGATAGTGTGATTTTAGGAACAAGTGGATCTCCTGTAAGCATTACACTAGACACCACAAATGCAGGAGGATCCCCAACTGGAGCGTCTATTTCGATTACAGGAACAGTTGAAGATAACGCAGTAGGTTCTACGGCCTTTATTTTGACAGCTGGAAATGGATCTATTTCTATAGGTGGAGCTGTTGGACAGGTAACTCCTATTAAGTCTATTTCTACAAATGGAAATGGAGGGTCTTCATCTTTTGCTAGCATCAAAACAACAGGAAATCAGTCCTATGTAGGTTTAACTACACTAGGTGCTACCTGCACTTTGGCAGGGTCTTATGAGACGACAGCTAACGGCTCTTTTACCGCTTCTCCTAACTTAAAATTAGGATCTAATGTGACTATTAGCACGGGCTCTGGAGCTGTATCTGTGACTGGAGGTATTGATGCAACTAATCCTGGAGTGCAATCTATTACAGTAATAACGACAGGAGCGGCATCGTTTGCAGGATTTGGAATAGGAGATATTAATCCTGGAAATGTAGATGTTACCTCATCTACTCTTAATTTCGGATTCGGTGTTTTCCTAGGCTCTTCTAATACTTTGACTGTGACAAACTCAGGAGTGTGGACAATCAATTCTGTTTCAATCAGTGCTCCGGGTGGTATTACTCAAACAGGTGTAGGATCGATTAATCTACAAGGTGGAGGCGTATCCTCATTTACAACCGGTTCTGGAAACGGGAATATAGCAATTGCTGGCGCTATTACAGGTGCTAATCAAGGCATATCTATTTCTGCTGGTACAGGAAGTATTACTTTATCATCAGATTTGGGTACTTCTGGATCTAAATTAGGGGCTATTTCTTTAACAAGCGATACTCTTTCTTTAGTCGGAAATATCTATGGTAGCTCTACTATACTATTACAGCCGACAACAGTAAGTGCAAGTATAGGTATCGCGAATGGATCTGGTAGCTACTCTTTAACAGCCGCTACTTTAGCTCATCTACAAAATGGATTTTCTTCTATTACTATCGGCCGTTCTAATGGGACAGGTGCTATTACAGTCGGCTCTGATGGAATTGTATTTAACGATCCTGTGATAATACGCTCTCCTGCATCAGGTGGATCTATTGTTGTTAATGGACAAATCACAGGAACAGAAAATGCTTCTATCTATTTAGATGGTCCAGGTGCAACAACAACATTAAATGCTAATATCGTGACAGCGGGCCAAATCATCACAATTAGTGATAATGTTCTTCTTGGATCTCCATCCACTATTACTCTAGACACAACAAATGGAGGCTTAACTCCTTCAGGTGCTAATATTGCGATTGCAGGAACAGTTAATGATACCGGAGCTGCAAGCAGTTTAGTTCTTAGTGCAGGAACTAGCGGTAATATCATCTTAAGCGGTGCTGTTGGAGATGTTACAAGACCTACAGGCTTAACAATTACTAATGCTAACAACGTGACAGCTGGAGCTATTACAGTTGGAGCGCTTTTACAAAGTCATGGACAAGGAACAACAACTTTAGGAGCTCTTAACACAAATGAAGGATCAGGGATCAGCTTAACTGGAAATGCATTTGCGTTAAGTGGAACAGTAACAACTACAGGAGCAGGGCCATTTTTTGTTTCAAATAGTGGAGCTCTAACTTTAGGGGATGATTTTCAGCTTGATGGAGCCTTTACACAAAGAGGTTCAGGTGCAATCAATACAGTGGCAGACATAGTTACAACGGGCGCTGTCATTAGTTTTGAAAATGGATTCCAAATGGATGGAAGCATCCTTTTAGACAGTACAAATGCAGGAGGATCTTCTGGTGCTAACATCAGCGTTGGCGGAAATATTACAGAGAGCTCTGCTTATACCCTTACTCTAAACGCAGGGGGGGCAAATGTTTCGTTGTTATCGAGTGTATCTGTAGACGCAATAACTCTTTTAAATAGTAATAACACGACTATTTCAGGGGATGTAGCAGCTTCTACAGTTACTCTTATAAATACAACAGGAGAGATCACTTTTAACGGACTTGCTACGATCACATCCCTTGTGACTGCTTCTGAAGGGTACGGAATTACCTTTAATGCGGGCTCTAGCATTACGGACGCAGCGACATTCCTAAATACCGGAGGAGTAGTCTTTGCTGGTTCTAATACAAATACTTTTGTAAATGGAGTAGATACCACAGCTGGAAACACAACACTAAATGGGGATATTGTTGTTTCAAATGCAGCGTCTTCGGTAGCTATGGGAGCCCTTGGCATAAATGGAACTTCTTCTATTACAACAAATAGTGGCAATGTTTCTTTAGGTACCACAGATTTTGGCGCGAATTTATCAATTACAACAAACTCTTCTGGTCTAGGGAATAATATTACGTTTACAGGGCCGCTCACAGGCGCTAATGACCTAACTGCCACAGCGGGATCTGGAAATATCATATTCACTAGTTACATAGGAGGAGGCTCTCGCTTTGGAGATGTCACAATTGTAAGTGCTAATAATATCGCTTTAGTTGGTATCGTTACAGTGACTAACTTCACGCAAATAGCAGGGGCAGGAACAACTACATTTTCCTCTGCCGTAAATTCTAGTGGAAGCGGTGGAATTCAACTTACAGGAACTTCGTTCCTCTTTGTGGATAGAATGACATCTATAGGACCTTTTACTTTGATTAATACAGATGTGGCTACATTTGACAATATCATTGTGACTGTAGGAGCAAACTTCACACAAAGTGGGGGTGGATCGGTCTTTACGTCTGCGTATATTAGAACAACAACAGCTGCAAATATTAGTTTTGCGGATGCAATTACCTTAGTTGGTCCTGGAATTGTATCTATGGTTTCTGGTGGTGGTAATATTACCTTAAGTGGAAGTGTATTTGGGTCATCTGATGGCGATCAGAATTTAGTATTAAATTCTTGTCCAGGTAGTGCATCTGTTACGACAGGTAATATAGGAACTAGTGGACTTAAATTAAATACAGTAGCGATAGCTTCTTCTAATATCAGTGTAGGCACTATAGAAGCTACTACCTATAGTCCTACAACATGCGATACAGTGGTTCTTTCAGGTACATACAATACTGGAGGAGATCCGTTTATTATTAATAATAACGTGATTCTTGCTGGAAATACGACTATTAATGCTGATGGCGGATTTGTAAGCTTTAGCGGAACAATAGACTCTCCAACAACAGCATATGATCTTATTGTAAATAGTGCTGCCGCTACAAGATTTAGTGGTTTTATTGGGGGTACAAATCCTTTAGCTAGCGTTACAACAGATGCAGGTGGAACAGCTAGTATGATTGGCGTCACTACAACTGGGGCTCAGACTTATGGAGATGCTACTGTTTATTTAAATGGTGTTTATACAACAACAGATTCTCCTTTTGCAGCTACTAATGCGTCAGGAGCTGTAATTTTAGATGGTAATACGACAATTCAAGTAGGGACAAGCTCTATTACTATTGAAAATACTTTAAGTGCTGGAGCTCAAGATCTAACCCTTATTGGAAATACTATTACGTTTAATGGGGGAAATGACACTATTTCAGGAAGTCAAACATTAGATATGAGACCTGCTGTAGTTAGTACTTCTATTGGTATTGGAGATGGATCTGTAGGTACTATGCAGATTTCTACTGCGGATGTAGATGCTTTAGCCAATGGTTTTTCTAGAATTACGATTGGAACATATGTCACAGGGGCTCATGATATAGATAGCCGCGCTGTGACATTTAAAGATCCAATTTTCTATGAAACCCCAGCCGGTGGATCTATCACGATTAATGGCACCCTTACAGGGATTAGTGATGCTTCTATTTACTTAAATGCAGCAACAACGACTATTACATTTAACGCAGACGTGACGACAACAGGTAACTACATTATTGTAGATGCTCCAGAGTCATTTCTTGCAGATCCAGGAACTATTCTTTTAGAGACTTCAAGCTCTGGAAATATCACTGTCACAGGGACTATCAACGACTCTGATGCTGCAAGCTCTTTGGTCTTAAATGCTACAGGAGGTAATATTGAGTTGCAAGGTGCTGTTGGAGATGTAACTCCTCCCGTATCTTTGACTATTACAACTGCTTATAACGTTACCGCCCAGGAGATTATTAACGTTGGATATTTAGAGCAGTTATCAGGACTAAATACAAGTGCTTTTTATGGAGCGATTCATACTACAGATGTACTTGGAGTGTCTCTTACAGGTAAGAACTTTGAATTCTATGCGCCAGTTCAAACAGATAACAGCGGACCGTTTACTCTTTCTAATAGTGAATCAGCTTTATTTAATGATTCTACTGTTAACCTTACTTTGGATGGTCCTTTTACACAAACAGGAGGAATCCTTAGCTCAGTAACAACCTCTGGTAGTATCCTTACAACAGGTGATGCTATTAGTTTTGCGAGCCCTGTAACAATTAACGCTACAGTTGTTTGGGATACCACTTCAGGATCTGCTACAGGTGCTAATATACACCTAGCTTCTGCAGTAGGACAAACAGGACTCAATTCTTTAACAGTAAATGGCGGAACTGGTGGAGCTGTTGCATTTGATTCTTCTTTAACTATCAATTCTTTCACTATTACAAATAGTGTAAGTACAACAGTAAGTGGAGCTGCAACAATAGGTACTTTAGTCACAACTTCCAATCCTTATTCAGTTACATTTAACGGGGGATCGGCGGTTACTGATGCAACGACCTTCTTAAATACGAATGGTGTGACGTTTGGAGGAAATCAGACTAATACCTTTACAAACGGTATTGATACAACGAGGGGAAATACATCGTTATATGGAGCGCTTATTGTAACTAATAGTGAGCAGACTATGTCTATAGATACGCTCAATATTACAGGCAATTCTTCTTTATCTACTAATCAAGGTATTGTAGAAATTACGGGTGCAGTGACTCTTGGTGGTGATTTGGGTATTGCTACAGGTGGTGGAACTGGATCTGTTACGTTAGATCTAGGTGTTAACGGTAACTATAACTTTACAGTGAATGCAGGAGATGCTCCTGTTTCTGTAGGTGCAATAGGGGATTCTACTCCGGTTGGTAATACTGTGATTACAGGATCTACAGTAAGTTTAGATACAGTAGGGGTAGTAGGGGTTACTCTTGCTTCTTCTAGATCTTTAACAGTCACAAACTCTGGTGTATTCACTATTGGCTATTCTATGACAGTGCCAGGAGGTATTAATCAAAATGGAACTGGTACAACAACGTTAGCTAACGATGTAACAATTACTACGACAAATAGTCCAGTAACTTTTGGCGCTGCAATAAATGGAGCCCAAAATCTCACAATTAGCGCAGGAACAGGTGCTATTTCTTTATCAGGTCTTGGAACTGGCACGAGCTTAAATACTGTAGCTATCACAGGATCTACAGTAAACCTTGGTGGCACAGTTACTTTAGCTGCTACGAAAACATTAACAGTGACAAACTCTGATGTGTGGACAATTGGCGCAGGGACAATTACAGCACCAGGTGGCATCACGCAAAATGGTTCTAGTACAACGATAATTTCAGGAGCAGCTACATTAGCTACGACAAATAGTGCAGTTACTTTTAATACAGCAATTAATGGCGGTAATAACCTTACAATTACAGCAGGGACAGGAGCGATATCTTTAGCCTCTCTTGGAACAACAACAGCCTTAGGAAGTGTGGCTATCACAGGATCCACAGTCAATCTTGGAGGGACAGTTACTTTAGACGTAGCAAAAACCTTAACAGTGACAAACTCTGACGTATGGACAATTGGCGCTGTCACGATTACAGCGCCAGGTGGTATTACGCAAAATGGAGGCACTAGTGGTTTGATTACTCTTTCAGGTGATGTAACACTTGCAACAACAGATAGCGCTGTTACATTTGCAAGAGCAATTAATGCAACTACCTCAGGAGCCCAGGCGTTAACAATTTCAGCTGGAACAGGAAGTATCTTTCTAACAGAAATTGGTGGTGGAACAGCTCTTGGAACACTCTCTGTTACAGGTGCTGCAGTAAATTTTGGAGGCAATGTTACCCTTGGATCTACGAAAGCATTGACAGTCACAAATTCTGGCACTTGGACAGTTGGAGCGGTTACGATCACGGCACCGGGAGGCATCACTCAAAATGGTACCGGACCTCTTGAATTAGGAGGAGGTAGCGTAGCGACACTTACAACTGCCATAAGCAATGGAAACATAGTTATTGGCCAGAATATTCAAGGATCAATGGCAAGTGTACGAGCTTTAACTCTTAATGCTGGAACAGGTGGTATCACGCTTTCTTCTACAGTAGGTACTGGAATAGTGATGATGGGAGCTTTATCTTTCACAAGTGATACGATTTCTTTAGGTGGGAACATCTATGGCAGCTCAACAATCTTATTACAGCCAACAACGCCAAGTAGAAGTATTGGTATTGGCTCTTTGGCTGCTGGAGATTACGCTCTTTCAGATACAGCTATTGGCTATCTGCAAAATGGTTTTACAGGTATTACGATAGGACGTAGTGATGGAACAGGCGCTATTACAATCAACGCTGTAACATTTAACGATCCAGTTACGATCCAGTCACCAGGTACAGGTGGTTCTATCTTAGTTAATCAGCAGATTACAGGTGCTGACAATGGATCCATTCATTTAATAGGGCCAGGTTCTACTACAACATTAAATGCAAATATCGTGACCGCTGGAACTACTATTACAATTACTGATAGCGTAATTTTAGGAACAGCAGGATCTCCTTCAAGCATTACGCTAGATACTACAAATGGAGGAGGAGTTCCAGTTGGAGCTTCAATCTCTATATCGGGGACTGTTGAAGATAATACAGCTGGTTCTACAGACTTTGTTGTAACAGCGGGAACAGGAGGAGATATCACTCTATCTGGGGCTGTTGGTGGAACGACTGCTATTAAATCCATCTCTACAACAGCAGGTGGAACGGCTTCTTTTGTAGGTATAACAACAACGTTAAACCAAGCTTATTCAGGTGGTGGTGGATCTGCAAATGTTGTTAGCTTAAATGGAAGCTATACAACAACTTCTGATGGAACATTCGAAGTAAACTCTGGTGCAGTAGTTACTTTAGCCGGAACTACACTTGTTTCTACAGGATCGGGCACAATTGATTTTGGCTCTACCGTCAATGGAGCGTACGCCCTAACTGTAACATCTACAGGAGTTAAAACCTTTAGTGGAATAGTCGGCGGAACGGTAGCTCCTCTATCGTTAACTTCGACTGGGGCAGGAACTCTTGCCATGGTCTCGGTGACAACAGCAGGTGTTCAAACTTATAACACGGATACAGCCGTTACTTTAAATGGAACCTACAGTACAAGAGGTAATGCAGATACTGGCAATGCAAACTTCTCTATATCTAATGGAGATGTGACTCTTGGAGGAACATCATCTATTGCAACAGGTTCAGGCTCTATTGTCTTCGGAGGAGCTGTTAATCCTACATCAGCAGGAGCACAGGACCTTACAGTAACATCCTCTGGTGCAGTGTCTTTTGCAGGTGTTGGTACAGTAAATAACTTTGGTAGCTTATCTATAACAGGATCTACTGTTGATCTAGGATCAACTGTTACATTGAGCGCAACGAAAACTCTTAGCGTCACTAACTCAGATGTATTGACAGTTGGAAGCGGTACAATCACGGCGCCAGGAGGAATTACACAAACTGGTGGTGGAAGTGTTGACCTCACAGCAAATACTGTATTTACAAGCGATTCAGATATTAGCTTTGCAGGTGCAATTACAGGTGCTGGCAAAACCCTTACAATCGATGCAGGAACAGGCGGACTTACTTTATCTAGTACGGTCGGAGCGGTGAGCCCTAATACCCTAGGAGCCATGTCGTTCACAAGTGATACGATTGCTTTAGGTGGTAATATCTATGGTGATTCAACGATCTTGTTACAACCAACAACAGTTTCTCAAACAATTGGAATTGGTGCTGGAGCAATTGGGGACTACTCTCTTTCTGTTACAGAGATTGGATACTTACAAGATGGCTTTACAGGAATTACGATAGGACGCAGTGATGGAACAGGCGCTATTACAATCAACGCTATCACGTTTAATAATCCTGTTACGATTCAGTCTCCAGCTGTAGGTGGTTCTATCTTAGTTAATCAGCAGATTACAGGTAGTGGAAACGCATCTATTCATTTAATAGGACCAGGGTCTACAACGACATTAAATGATAATATTATAACAGAAGGTAATGCAATTACAATTACAGATAACGTGATTGTAGCAGCAAGCGTTCTTCTTGATACAACAGCTTCTTCTAGTGCCGGTGCAGCTATTACTATTACTGGTTCTACGAATGGAACAGTAGATGCAGCTAAGACCCTTACCTTCAATTCGGGAGTTGGGGCTTTAAGTGTAGGTGATTTATTCGGAGCTGGTGGAGTAAGTAATGTAAATGGTTTAACAGCTGTAACAGTGACAAATTCAGGAGCAGCTACATTTGGAGGAGCCATAGCAATTAGTGGAGCTCTGACACAAACAAATGCAGCAACAGGAGCGACTATATTTACTAGTACAGTTTCTGTTGGATCAGCAACGCTACGAGGAACCACATTTGCAGTAAATAATACATTTACAGCAACAGGAGCAGTAGTAGTAACTAATAGCGGTCTCTTCACAAAAGGGGCAACAGGAGCAATTACAGCGCCAACAGGCTTTAGTACAACAGGGG
>CAYVYN010000004.1:0-284416 GCA_964455905.1 uncultured bacterium | reverse complement strand
TAGATGCAGCAATTACAGCAGCAAGCATTACGCAAGTAGCAGGAAGTGGAACAACAACATTTACAGGAGCTGTAGTAACAGATGTAGGTGGAATAGCTCTTACAGGAAGCGTCTTTGCAGTGAATGCAAGTATGAGCTCTGCAACAGATGTAGTAGTAACTAATAGCGGTCTCTTTACAAAAGGGGCAACAGGAGCAATTACAGCGCCAACAGGCTTTAGTACAACAGGGGATGTAAGCCTAGCGAATAACATCACAACGACAGATACCAATTTAACAATTGGTGGATCGACAGTGCTCGCTGGTAACGTGCTTCTATCTACAGGAGCAGGAGCTGGAGACATCACGTTTGCAGGAACAGTAGATGGAACAACAGATGATATAGAGACCCTAGGTCTTACAGCAGGAACAGGTGACATCCACTTTACAGGAGTAGTTGGAGGCGTTAAAAAATTAGGAGCGCTAACAATTACAAGTGCAGCCGATGTAACAGTAGATGCAGCAATTACAGCAGCAAGCATTACGCAAGTAGCAGGAAGTGGAACAACTAGCTTTAATAATCATGTTGTAACAGACGCGGTTGGCGGTATTGTCCTTACTGGAAATATATTTAATTTCTACGGTAGTGTTTCTACAATAGCTGCGGCACCATTTACACTTACAAATACAGGTCTTGCAACTTTTGGACCTGTTGCTGACTTAAGTTTAGGCGGAGCCTTTACGCAAACTGGTGGAGGAAGTGTTCTGACTGCTGGAGATATTGTTACAACAGGCGATGTAATTAGCTTTGCAGACGCAGTAGCATTATTTGGAAATGTTGTTTGGAATACATCATTAGAATTGGCTACTGGAGCTAATATTACAGCTACTTCTGCAGTAACTCAGACAGTGGGATCTACTCTTACAGTCAACGCGGGAACAGGAAGCGCTGTTCTATTTTCTAGCAATGTTACTTTGGATGGCTTGACAGTCACAAATAGCGGAACAACAACTATTACTGGCACAACAAATGTTGGGGCAGTAACGATTTCAGATACAGCTACTTCTGTTTTATTTACAGGAGCTGTAACAATTACATCGCTAACAACTGCAACCGGATCTTACTCCATGACGTTTAATGGCGGTGGAACTGTTACAAATAGCACTGTATTTGGTAACGCCGGAGGGGTCACATTTGGAGGAGCGTACACTACAACGTTTACTAATGGAGTAGATACGAGTGCTGGAGCCACAAGCCTTAACGGGATTATTGCTGTTACAAATAGTGCTTCAGCTATGATCATGGGAAGTACGACTATAATAGACAATTCTTCTTTAACGACAAATGCAGGGACAATCTCTATTGGTTTTCTTACTCTTAATGGAGGAAATTTGATAGTAGACTCTAAAGCTGCAACAGAAACTGGAGCTAATATCTTGTTTGCTGGAGCTGTTTCAAACACAGCTTCTGAAACGATGACTGTTCATGCTGGATCTGCAGGGACAGTAAGTTTCTTACAGTCAGTTACACTAGAAGCTCTTACTATCGGAACATCAAATACACTAGGGTTTGATGCAGCTTTAGTAGTAACTGGAGCTTTAACACAAACAAATGCAGCGACAGGAACTACGACATTTAGTAGCACAGTATCTGTTGGCTCTGCTGATCTTAAAGGGGTAGCTTACAGTGTAAACAACAGCTTCGCTGCAACAGGGTCTATTACCGTTGCAAATAGCGGTCTCTTTACAAAAGAGGCAACAGGAGTAATTACAGCAGCTACAGGCTTTAGCGCTACAGGAGCAGTAAGCTTAGCTAATAATATCACAACAACAAACTCTAATTTAAGTATTGGAGGTTCACTAACCCTTGCTCCATCTGCTAATATCACATTATCTACAGGAGCTGGAGCTGGAGATGTAACAGTAACAGGTGCTGTGATCGCTTCTACTGCAGGAGGAGAGATCTTTACTGTAACAGCCGGAACAGGAGGGCTTACTTTATCTAGTACAGTAGGTTCCTCAGTTGGTGGGTTTGTTTTAGGCGCTATCTCTTTAACAAGCGATACGATTGCTTTAGGTGGCAATATCTATGGTAATTCAACGATCTTGTTACAGCCAACAACTGTTTCTCAAACAATTGGAATAGGTGATGGAGCCTCTGGAACCTACTCTCTTTCTGCGACAGAAATTGGATACTTACAAAATGGCTTTACAGAGATTACGATAGGACGCAGCGACGGAACAGGTGCTATTAGAATCAACGCTATAACATTTAACGATCCTGTGATTATACGTTGTCCTGGGGTAGGTGGATCTATAGCTGTAAATGGACAGATAACAGGCCAGGGCAATGCATCTATCTATATAGATGGTCCGGGTGCTACAACCACATTAACTGCTGATATTGTAACGCAAGCACAACCTATTACAATTAGTGATAGCGTAGTGTTAAATAATGCATCAGGTATCACGCTAGATACAACAGATAGTGGTAATCTGTTATATGTAGCTGGCGCTAGCATATCTATTGCAGGAAAAGTCCAAGATACAAGCACTGGTAAATCTCCATTTACACTTAATGCAGGAAGTTCTGGTGACATCACACTAACTCTATCAGTTGGTGATGTTACACCTATTCAAAGCATTCATACGATTTCTGGAGGAACAGTCTACTTGCCTGATGTTATAACGACTGGCAATCAAACATACTCTGGGGTTCTTTCCGGATCTACAAGAGTAGTTAGATTAAACGGTGATTACACAACAACTTCTAATGGAAGCTTTGTAACAGAAACTGGCGCTCAAGTGATTTTAGTAAATCACTCTACTATTTCTACTGGATCTGGAGCGATTAGTTTTGGCTCAACGGTGGATGCACTAGCGGCAGGATCTCAGGGATTAGAAATCACGTCTACAGGTGCTAAGACATTTAGTGGCGATGTAGGATTAACAAATAAATTGATGTATCTACAGTCTTTAGGTGCTGGAACGCTTTCGTTGCAATCAGTGACAACGGATGCTTTCCAATCCTATGATACAGATACAGCCGTATCTTTAAATGGTACCTACACGACATCTAATGCTAATTTTACAGTCCTCGTTGGACCAGTTACATTACTTGGTAATGCGAATATAGTCACAGGGGGTGGTAACATCCAATTTGGAAGCACGATTAATGGAAACTTTAGCATTGATTTTAATGCATGTACTCCAGGAAGGATTACCCTAAGTTCTCCAGTTGGAGGATCTGCGGCTTTAGTAAATGTTACTCTTACAACTAATGTTTTAATTTCTCATGGAATTAACTACACAGGAACTAAAACAATTAGTTCTTGTGGAGGTACTGTAGAATTATGCGGAACAGAAACTATAGGAGCTCTTGACTTCACAGTTCCTGGAGATGCTGTTTTAACCTGTGATACCATTATTGATGGAACAACTGGAGACATTACCTTTGGAGGAACAGTCAATGGAGCGCACGCCCTTACTGTGACATCTACAGGAGATAAGACTTTTGGTGGAATAGTGGGAGGAACGACATCTCTTACTAGCTTAACATCTACAGGCGCTGGAACATTAAGTATGGTTTCTGTCACAACAACAGGAGCTCAAACTTATACAGCAGATACAGCGATTACTTTAAGTGGTAGTTACACTACTTCTAATGCTACCTTCACAACAGGTAATTCAGGTGCAGTTGTTCTTGCGCAAGATGTAACTGTTGCTACTTCGGGGGCTAATATAGTATTTGGATCTACAGTTAATGGAGCTTATACTTTAAATCTTAATGCTGGATCTACAGGAATAGTTCAATTCTTGGCAGATGTAGGAGCAACAACGCCTCTTGCTAAGGTAGTAGCTACAGCTAATGCGATTACGAGTGGAAGCACGCTAAAAACAACAGCCGTTGGAGGTGTTGGGGTTCTTTATACAGGTGTTGGAACGACTCCAACAATAAGCCTTGGAGGAGATATTACCTCGGATCTAGGTTCTATTACGATGACAGGTGGTGCTGTTACTTTAAGTGCCGATGTTACGTTGGATACGACTAATGCAGGAGTTTCTGCAGCAGGAGCCTCTATAAGCTTCTCTGATAGCGCAGCGACAATTGGAGGTTCTCATAACCTTACGTTAAGAGCTGGGACTGCAGGCGGAATTACGTTAGCCGGAAATATTATCGCTCTAGGAGATGCTTCTACAAATGATTCTTTAACAATTGTTTCTACTGTAACAGATCCAGTTGTCTTTCCTGCAATGACTTTAGTAGGAGGCTTGAATATGCCTGGATTTAATGCTTCTTTTGGGTCTACAACAACAATAGCGGGAAGAATTTCAGCTTCTAATGTAACTACAACAGGGGCTGTAAATATAGCGTTTAACGATGCAGGAGCGCAGGGGTCTGCGATCACAGGAACAACATCCTTTGGTAATACAGGAACATTGACATTTGGTAGTGAAGTAGGTTCTATCATTACATTTACAAATGCACTAGCTGCCAACGCGGCATCTGCTGTTCATACTATGGGAGCTGTAAGATCAATTGGTCAGCCTATCTCTATGACAACTGTTGTTTTAGATGGAACTACTACTATTGACTCTACAAATAATGGAGACGTGGTTGCTGGAGCGAACGTCACGTTTGAAACGACAGTAGACGGAGATGCTGGTTTGGTAGTTTTTGCAGGACGTACAGGAACTATTCATTTTGTGGATGATGTAGGGTTTACGACACCACTTACGATAGTTCAGACTTCAAGTTATGTTCTAACTGTATCTAGTAATATTAAGACAACGGTTTTATCAGGAAATGGGGTTATCCATAATGGATCTTTTACTGGTTCTACTGTAAACTTAGGTGGTGATATTATAACTGCAGGTGGTTTAGTTTACTTCCAAAGTGCAGCAGTAACTCTTACATCTGATGTTCTTATAGATACAACTAATGCTGGTGTAGTATCTGCAGGTGCAGGTATTACTTTTGCAGATTCTGTGACGACAATTACGGGAGCTCATAATCTAACTCTTAGAGCTGGTTCAAGTGGAGCGATTGCTCTAATTGGAGCTATTACAGGACTTGGAGATCTTAATACTAAGGACTCTTTGACAATTATTTCTACTGTAACAAGTCCTGTTGGATTCCCTGAACTGACGCTTGTTGGAGGTCTTTCTATGGCAGGGGTTAACGCAAGCTTTGGTTATGCGACCACGGTAGGAGGAAGAATTCTAGCAGCTGATGTGACAACAGGGGGATTATCTGCTGTCGCATTTAATGATGCAGGGGCTCAAGGATCTATTATCACAGGAGCAACTAGCTTTGGAAATCTAGGAACTCTTACTTTAGGTAGTGTAGCAGGTTCAAGCACAACCTTTACAAATGCGCTAGATAACCATTTAACTTCCGCTATTAATGTAGCTGGAACAGTTGCTGTAACTACAGCATCGTCTACGATGAGTATCGGTGCTTTAAATGTTACAGCTAATGCTTCTCTTACTACTAATAGTGGAGCAGTTAATGTGACTGGAATAGTTACACTAGCTGGATCTTTAACACTCGATTCTTCTTTAGGTGGTGGAGCTAACATTACCTTAGGTAATGACCTTAATGGTAATTTTGCCCTTACTGTCAATGCAGGAAGTGGAGCTGTTTCTTTATCTGGCATAGGCAACACTACTGCTATTGGAACTACAGTAGTAACAGGTTCTACTGTTAATTTAGGTGGAGTAGTCACGCTTTCTAGTGGAAGCTCGTTAACTGTAACTAATTCAGATATATGGTCGGTGAATGGAATAACTATCACAGCTCCAGGTGGAATTACACAAAATGGTTCTGCTGGTATTACTCTGTTAGGTGGGGCAACCTTTACTACAGCGTCTGGAAATGGAGATATCGTTATTGCTCAGGGCATATTAGGAGCTGGAAATGCTCTTACAATGGACGCAGGAACAGGATCTATTACCTTAAATACTGTGGGGGCTGCGGCGCCAAATAAGTTGGGAGCTATTTCTTTAACAAGTGATGCGATTACTTTAGGTGGCAACATCTATGGAAGCTCTACAATTGTGTTCCAACCAACAACAGCAAGCAAAGATATTTACTTGGGATGGATTCCTGATGTAGGAAATTATACTTTATCTAGTGCTTACATAGCTTATTTACAGGCCGGATTTACTGGTATTACGATAGGTCGTGCTAATAGCTCTGGAGCAATTAACGTTTGCGTAGATGGTATTACCTTCACATCACCTGTGACGATTCAGTCACCAGGAGTAGGAGGATCAATTCTAGTAGAAGGTCCTATTACAGGAACAGGTCTAGCATCGATTCACCTGATTGGTCCTGGGGCTACTACGACGTTAGAGGCTGATATAACAACAAATGGAGCTCCTATTACAATTACTGATAATGTAATTTTAAATAACGCAGCAGGCGTTAGTTTAAATACAACATTGGGAGGTTCTGCTTCAGGAGCTAACATATCTATTACAGGAACAGTAGTAGACACGGTTAGTGGCCGTACACCATTTACCTTAATAGCTGGAACTAGTGGAAATATTACTGTAGGTGGTGCGATCGGTGCTCCAACTGCAATTAAGTCTCTAAGTACAACAGCAGGAGGTACAGTAACATTAGTTAATGTAACAACAACAGGAGCGCAAACTTATTCAGGAAACGGTGCTTCCTCAGCTGTAAATTTAAATGGTTCTTCGTATAGCACAACAGATAGTAACTTTACTCTAAATAGTGGAGCTGTAGCAGTTCTAGGTAATGGTGTTACAATTTCTACTGGAACTGGCAATATCAGCTTCGGATCAACAGTTAGAGGAGCTCATGCTTTGACTGTGACATCTACAGGGGCTAAGACCTTTAGTGGTATAGTAGGGGGAGCAGGATCGGCATTAAGTTCTCTTACTTCTACAGGAGCTGGAACATTAAGTATGGTTTCTGTCACAACAACAGGAGCTCAGACTTATAATTCAGATACCGCTATTTCATTAAATGGTACGTACACTACAACAAATGCAGCCTTCTCTGTTGGAACTGGAGCTGTGACCCTTTTAGGGAGCACTATAGTAACAACAGGGTCTGGAGCTATTAGCTTTGGAGGAGCAATTGGTGGAAGTTATGCTTTGACTGTAACATCTACAGCGGCTAAGACCTTTAGCGGTATAGTAGGGGGAGCAGGATCAGCATTAAGTTCTCTTACTTCTACGGGAGCTGGAACGTTAAGTATGGTTTCTGTCACAACAACAGGAGCTCAGACTTATGATGAGGATACACTTGTTTCCTTAAATGGTACGTACACTACAACAAATGCTGCATTCTCTATTGCAAATGGAGCTGTGACTCTTGCAGGAAGTACTACTGTAACAACAGGGGCTGGTAACATAAGCTTTGGATCCACCATAGATGGATTTAACGATCTCATCGTTACATCTACAGGTAGTAAGACCTTTAGTGGTATCGTAGGGGGAACAACAGCTTTATCGTACATGTCTTCTACTGGGATTGGTCAACTATCTATGCTTTCTGTTACTACACAAGGAGCTCAGGTATATGATACAGATTCTTTAGTCACATTAAATGGTGATTATAGCACACGTGGCAATGCAGGCACAAATAATGCACATTTTTCTATGTCTGCAGTAGCAGTTACTCTTGCAGGAGATAGCACTGTAAGTACAGGATCTGGCGCTATTACTTTTGGCGCTACAATAGATGGAGCAAAAGCTTTGACTATCACAGCAACAGGATCTAAGTCGTTTACTGCAGTAGTAGGAGGGACAACAGCGCCAACTAGCGTAACATCGCTAGGAGCTGGAACATTGAGTATGGTTTCTGTGACAACGACAGGAGCTCAGACTTATGATGAGGATACAGTTGTTTCCTTAAATGGTACGTACACTACAACAGATGCTGCCTTCTCTGTTGGTACTGGAACTGCGACCCTTTTAGGAAGCACTATAGTTACAACAGGGTCTGGAGCTATTACTTTTGGAGCAGCAATCATTGGAGCGCATGATCTGACAGTAACGTCTTCTGGAGCACAAACATTTAGTGGAATAGTGGGAGATACTACTTCTGGAGCTGCTCTTACAAGCTTTACAGTAAGTGGAACAGGGGCCGTTACATTAACAGGAATAGGAATTGCTATTGAAAGTGGCGTTACTGGAGCTACTAGTATTGATGGAAGTGTAGGAGGAATCACATTAAATGGTGGAACCTATTATGCCAACGCGCAGACCTATACAGGAGCTGTTACTTTAGGTGCTAATACAACTATTACAACAAGTAATGATGCTGTCCTGTTTGATTCTACGATTAATGGAGCTCACAATCTAACAGCTGTTTTAGGCTTAGGGAATCTAACCTTCACAGGTAATGTCGGAGGAGTCACTCGTTTAGGTGATATCACGATTACAAGTGCAGGTGATATTAGTGCAGCAGCAGTATTTGCTCAGTCATTTACTATTACAAGTGCAACAGGAACAACCACGTTTGGTGGCACTTTGAATACAAATGCAGTAGGAGGTATCAGCATAACCGGTACTACTATTAACTTTAATAGCACGGTGGCGACAACAGGAACAGGTCCATTTACACTTGTTCATACAGGCGTTGCAACCTTTAGCGATCAGGTTACACTAGATGGAGCGTTCAATGAAAGTGGTGTATCTGGAACAGTTGTTTTAGGTGCTGATATTACGACAACGGGTGATATTATCCATATGGTAAATCCAGTCTCATTATCTAATGATGTGACATTGATTTCTCTTGGAGCTAATATTACTTTTGATAGCAATATTACAAACCCAGGTCTTCCAACGGCTGCTCGCAGTTTAACGATAACCGCTTGTACCGGTGGAGTAATTACTTTACAAGATGTAGGAACTCTCTTAGCTCCTCTTAATGTCTTTACGGCAACAGCTGAAGGAGTTCATGCAGGTACTATACATAGTGACTCAGAAAGCATCAGTGCTTGCGATACGATTGTCTATCTTTCAGGTATCTATAATACTGGGGGAGCTAACTTCCTTGTAAATGGAAATGCTATTTTGACAGATAACGTTGTGATCAATGCAGGGGCTGGAAACATTAGCTTTACAGGAACAACAAATGGAGCGTTCTCTTTAATAGCTAATAGCTCAGGCATTATTGCATTCAGTGGTGAAATTGGAGAAACAACACCTCTTACTGCATTTACAACAGATGCGGGAGGCTCTTCTAGTTTCCATGGTATTACAACAACAGGAGCTCAGTTACTTGGAGATGATACGATTACTTTAAGAGGTAGCTGTATTACAAGTGACAGTAACTTCACAGCTTCTGGCGCTGTTACTTTAGGTAGTGACACAACTATTACAATAGGAACCGGTGTTGTGAACTTTGGTAGTACTGTTGATGGGGCGTACTCTCTGACAGTCTCAAATACAGGAGGCAGAACATTCGCAGGTGCTATTGGTGGAACAACAGCCTTAACAAGCTTGTCTACGATTGGAGCTGGTGCTGAATCGTTTCAAAGTGTCACGACAACAGGAAATCAATCTTATGGTGGAACTACTGTTTCCTTAAATGGTCTTTATACAAGCGAAAGCGATGGAAACTTTATGGTTGTATCAGGAGCAACAACTTTAGCTGGAGATGTTACAATTACTGTAGGATCTGGAGAGATTACGTTCTTTGGAACTATCGATGGAGCAAACGACCTTATTTTAAATAGCGTTGGCGGCATTACGTTAGATGGAGACATAGGATTAACGACTCCTTTAACAAGTATTACAACAAGTTTAGGAAGCAGCGCTCTTATTGAAGGAGATGTCACAACAACAGGTATTCAATCTTATGGAGGAAATATTTCTGTAGGTGGAGTTGTTCTTACAACAACAGATGCAGCCTTTACTGTATCTGGAACAGTTACTTTAACAGGTGCTGTTGATATAGCTGCTGGCACTGGTAATGTGACAATTTACTCCATCGAAGGGACTATAGGTGGAGTAGAAAATCTAGGGATAGTAGGAGGAGACATTCTCTTTACAGGTAATGTAGGACAAACAACCGGCCCTGGATATATTACTTTGACTGGTAGTACGTATACAGCAAATGGAAATGTAACAGCGCTTAATTTGACCACTCTACAAGGAGGTCAAGTTCAGATCGATGGAACTCTTGACGTAGGATCTCTTGATCTAGCGGGCTCTCCTGCTAATTATGACGTTATTTTTCATGATGTGAGTGTTGGCTCTGATGTAACACTTTCAAATACTGGGACGGTGACTGCAGATAGCATTTATGTTTGGGGTAACTTTATAGCAACAATGCCTTCTTCTGTAACTGTTAATACAGAGGCTACAACGCATGGAGCTATGAGCTTTACAACTCTTTATTCAGGAAATGCTTCTTATGTTACAAATGGTGGTAATTTCTTAGTTGCCTCTGATTTAGAAGCCGTTACTCTTGGAGATAATGTTTCTATAGATGCTGGAGCAGGTCTTGTAACTATTAATGGAATTATAGAATCTACAGTAGAGCTTGGTGATCTATCAATTACCTCAAGTTCGTTTACTTCGTTAAATGATATTGAGATACTTGGAGACATGTACTTTAATGTGTCTGGAACAACCTCTCTTCTTAATGTTACATCCGGTGGATCGTTCACTCAAGTAGGGGGTCCAGTATCTTTAGGTGGTAATATCACAACGGATCATGCTTTGATTGATATAGCTGGCGTTATTACACTTATAGCAGATGTAGAGATGAATACTATGGATAGCGCTGATATCACTCTCCATAGTGATCTTACAGGAGCTTACGCACTAATACTTTACGCTGGAGCTTCTGGGGATGTCTCTTTTGCAGGGATCAATGTGAACTCTTCGGATATTACAGGAAATGTGATGAGCCAGGTAGGAAACTTAGCAGCTACAAATAGTGCTAGCTATACAGGTGCAATCCTTTATCTAAATGGTAATATTTCTAGCCCAGTTGTTAATATTGATGCAGATGTAGTGGTAAGTACACCAGATGCATTGATTCAGTCCACTGTCTTATCTAAAATGGGTAGTGATAGATTTGGGTTTATTTCAGGTCTAACTATCACAGGAACAGTGGAAAGTTCTGATCCTGCTAATAGTCTTACTATTGATTATGCTGCAGGATTTGTTGATATCTATGGAGCAATTGGGGTAACTGGACCATTCCAAGATTTGACTATCACAGGTCAGGGTGTAAGGATTCGGTCTGATGTAGGTACAGTTGATAGTTTAGGAGTAAATCGTGCTCTTAGCATAACTTCGACTAGTACAATCACTATGAATTCTTTGGCTGTAGCAGCTGATACACAGAGCTATACCGCGACATCTATGACTCTAGATTCCGCAGGTACAGCGGACTTTAGAGCTCTAACAGGCGGTATAGATTTTGCTACGCCGTTAATATTGGCGTCAGGAACTCATCTAACGATTGTATGTACAACAGGTGCTGTTGTTATTACTGATCTTCAGGCTAACGCATTAGGAGATGTAGCAATTAATACGACAACAGGAAGGCTTGTTTTAGGTCCTGTAGGCACTATAGGTGTGGTTGGCTCCTTAGGAATAAGCGTTGGAGAGATAGATCTAAGAGGAAATATTTCTGCCGGAGGAAATATGTTTATGCGAGTAGTTGGTGCTATTGATAATCCTGTTGGGATTGTTATATCTAACACAACAACCTCTGAGATTTTTATTGATTCGATCACCTCTTTTGTAGGAACTACTTTGAATCCTATCAATATTAACTTCCCAAATGCTACGACCTATGTGGGTGCTATTGGGCCTGCGTACTTTACTGGTGTGGCAGCTACTAATGTGGTCTACTGTGATCCTTCAGAGTTACCTACATTTGTTGTGTTTAATGGTGTGACGACTTACTGTTCACCAACGCCACCACCGCCACCACCAGGACCTCATCATAAGGTTTGGTTACCTGCCAATATCTTCTTTGTCCCTGGGGTGACAACTATACAGGGAAGTCTTGCAGGTCAGATGTATTACTTGCCGGACTTTTTAAGTGGCAATATGGTAGATAGGCAAGCTCCTGTCTACTATATTCCAAATAGCCAAAAAGCAACCTCTATTAAAGATGCAGAGGAGTATGTAAAAGAAGAAATTCTAGAAGAGCAAGTCGGATAAGATGCTAAGCCAGCCTCTATCAAGAGGTTGGCTTTATTGCTTTATTGTCTTAAGGCTTTTTTCTCGCTAATTAAAGAGAAAGTGTTGTACAATTTTATTTTCTGCTTTTTGGGATACCTAGCTCCTAATGAAATGCTCCTTAACGATAATTAATTTTTAGGGGATTGCGAGGAAGAAAACTGGAGATTCTCCCTTTTCTTAGAGCATGTCCCACCTTAACTTTAGGTTAATGCAGCTTGGAGTTAACCCCTTAAAGCAGATCTTTTTTCTTATCCTTCAGATAATATTCGATCAAAAGTTGAGTGCGCCTTTGGTTTGTTAAGGCTCTAATTGTATGTAAGTTGTTGAGCTACGAGAGGTCTGTATTTTATTGTTTTTTAGATCGGATAAAATTGTAGTTTCATAATTTTTTTTGGCATGGGCGTGAATTTTATTAAAGAACTCTTCCTTAGATAGAAGGTGTTCTTTTAAGCAGCAAAGAAAGTCTAAATGATTCCTTCCTTGTCTATACTCTGGTGTTTTTTTTGGGTGCAGTAGGCATTCCATATTAGAAGGATTAAAATCCCAAAGAAAAGAGGTGTGTTGGAGGAATCTATCTTTAGTGATGTACTGAGCGTTGCCTCCACATTTTTTAGGGCCAATCACAAAATCATTTTCCCTAAGAGAAAAATCTGGTAAGGCTAATGCTCCTTGATAAAATCCTTCAGACCATTTTAGGATCCTTTCAGGATAGGCAGGGAAGTTAAAAAGACTTTTATTCCCTATAAAGGAAAGAAAAAGAGTATCCTGATCGATGAATACGGTGCCACCCCCACTAAAACGTTTAATAACAGGGCAGTTTTTTTTAAGAGTGTTTTCTTTATGCACTAATTCATCAAGTTTACCTGATATTCCCATCACGATAGCGGCTGGAGAGCCTGTATTTAACACGATAAAGTTTCTAGAATCCTCTCTTAAAAGCCTTTCTTCAAGAAGAAGCTGCTCAAAAATTGGTACGTTATCTAGATGGATGATATGAAATGACATAGCCCTGTATTTGTTTATGCTTATTTAGAAACAACAATGTTGCCAGGTTTTTGTTTTTTATCTAAGGAGATTTTTATTTTAGCAATCGAAGACTCTAGCTGGGTGAAAATTTTGGCAGAATCAGATAGCTCTTTTTCAAACGAAAGAACCCCAATAGAAATCGTAATAAGGATTTCTGAGGAACCAATTTTGAGACTTGTTGTTGAAACTTCCTTTTGCAATTCTTCTGCGATAATTTTAGCTGCTGCAGGTGATGTTTTAGGCAGCAAGATGAGGTAATGGCCTATTCCTTCAGTAATAAGAAAGTCAAGTTTTCTAAGGCTCGCTTTGAATAGCTTTTCTAACTGCATAACTAGTTGTTTTATTTCTTGATGAGATAAAGTTTTTAAGAGTTTTTCGAGCTTGTCGATTTGTATTGAGAGAACGCTTAATGGGGTTGCTATATTTTTTGTTTCTATAATTGTTTTTAGTGTTTTAGCGCTAAGTAACGTTTTTTTAGAAAAAGATTTTGCGTCTTTAGGAACTTGCGGTGTTGGTTTAATTTTACGACTGATTGTTTTCATTTTTTTTGTAAGCGATGGAGTGAAGTGCACAGCGATTCTTTCATATATTTCATCAGCATCTAGGGGCTCATGAATAAAGTCTGTAATACCAGATTGTAAAGCTTCATCGATCAGAGTTTTTTTAATCATTTGCGATATAAGAAAAATTGGAATGTTTTTTTTACCAAGAAGTTTTCTTACATGAGGACAAAAATTTCCAAGAGGCTCATCAAGTGTTTCATAGTCTAAAAGAACAAGTTCTATCGTGCTGTTTTTTATCCAGTCAATAGCATCGCTACAGTCTTCTACGTAGATGAGGTAGTAAAGACCTTTCAAATGCTTAGTAAAAAAAGCGGTTTTATATGGGTTTGTGGACAGTAAAAGTGCTGTGGGTAGGACGCCGTGCGTTCTCATGAAACACCTGCTATTTTTTTTCATTTAAGCAGTCGTCAGAATTTATTAGTAGTAATTTTTTGCAGTTCGTAATTTAAATTATTTTTATTTGATTCAATCTTTTCTTTATTTTAAATAATAAATTTGACATTTTTATTTTAAAGAAGAGGACATTGTCTATTTGTCTTCGTATTAAAATTTATGGCAGTTGAAAATCAATAATTAATGAGATGGGTATTATGAGAGGTTTTTTATTTTCTTTTTTACGTTTAGTAATCTTTTCGCTTTTTCCTACATTAGCGTTTGGATTGCCGAAAGGAGAGCGGGTAGTAAATGGAGAGGCTGACTTTGTTCAGTTAGAAGAAGGATCTCTTCAGGTTACAACCTCTGATAAAGCCATCATTAATTATGACGCGTTTGATATTGGAAAGGGGGAGCGGGTGCGGTTCATCCAGCCCTCCTCAAAGTCTTGTGTTCTAAACCGCGTGGAAGGATCTGATCCTTCGCAGATTTTAGGATCACTGGATGCTAATGGAAAAGTATTTCTCGTCAACCCATCCGGGATCTACTTTGGACCTGACGCATCTGTTAATGTGGGATCTCTCATTGCCTCTACGCTAGATATTTTAAACCAAGATTTTCTAAACGATAACTTCAAATTCTTCTCCACACAAGCTGGTAAAAATGGATTAATTCATAATTTAGGACAGATTACAGCGCCAGAAGGGTCGATTGCATTTTTGGCTCCTTACATCAAAAATGAAGGTGTTGTCACAGCAAATGCAGGGAGAATCGTTTTAGCTTCAGCCGAAGCTGTCACTTTAGATTTTTCTGGTGATGGCCTGATGAGCTTTATTTTAGAAGGGGAACTAGAAGACGCTGTTATTGAGCACTTAGGTGCTTTTAATGCAGAAGGCGGCGAAGTGTTCATGAAGTTAAAAGTAGCAAACAAAGCTATTAGAGACATCATTAATACAGAAGGTGTAGTAGAAGGTAGCAAAATCGTCAAAGAAAATGGTCTTATCCACATCGTAAGCGCTAGTAGCATTAAAGCAAAAGGTGTCTATATAGATGGGGATGCTGGCTCAAAGGTTAAGGTCGATGGAAGCATTGATGCAGCAAATTTATCATCAGGTGGCAAAGGGGGAACAGTTACCATCCTTAGTGATGACATCAGGTTAGCAGGAGCAAACATCGATGCCTCTGGAGATATCTCCGGAGGTTTTGTCTTTATAGGGGGAGATTATAAAGGAGAAGGCTCTTTACGAAATGCAATTACTGCTTTTATGGATGAGGCATCTATTATTAAAGCAGATGCTATCACAAGTGGAAATGGCGGAAGGGTCATTGTTTGGTCTGATGATACAACACTTTTTAATGGAAAGATTTTTGCAAGAGGGGGTGCTTTAGGTGGAAACGGAGGGTTTGTAGAAACCTCCGGTAAGATTCATCTTGGAGTTACCACAGGATACGTCAATACATTAGCTCCTAAAGGGGAGGCTGGAGATTGGCTTCTTGACCCTACTACAATTACGATAGTATCAGGTGGGGGTGGAACACTTGTGCAGGCAGAAGATTGTACCAATACGACAACGCCAGTTTCTGTTTCAGCCGCGACGATTAACGCGGCGGCAAGTAATGTGATTCTTTGTGCACTGACAAGTATTACACAAAATGCGAGTGAAGCGATTAATATTACCGCTTCCGGAGTAGGCATTACTTTTCAAGCAGCTACAGGGTCTGCGATGACGACCACATTAAATGCAAACATAACGACAAATGGAGGTGCGGTTACATTTTCTGGAGCAACTAACCCGATTGTTCTTGGTGCAGGAGTGCAGATTGCTACAAGCGGTGGAAATATTTCCTTTGACGGAACTGTTAATGGAGGGTCGACTCTTACTTTAAATGCAGGGGCAGGAAGTATTACATTTAGTAGTAATATTGGAGGATCGACGGCATTGTCTTCTTTAAGCTGCACGACAACGGGTCTTGGAAGTACTGTGTTTGACTCTTCTGTTACAGGCGTGACAACTTCTGGATCTGGTGGGATTACAGTAGCAGGAAAGGCGACAATAGGTGCAGGGATTACCTTTACATCAGGGGGAAATCTCATTTCTCTAAGTAATGGTTCTAATCTAGATGGAGCATCTGCTGGAGCGCAAAATCTTACGGTGAATGCCGGGGTAGGTACTGTCACTTTAGGAACTCTTGGAGCAACTACTAGTTTACATAATGTTTCTGTTACGTCGGGTGCTGCCAATTTAAATGGGAATATTACGACAGGAACTGCTGGAACAGTTACGATTACTAATACAGGTCTTGTGACTTTTGGAGCAATTACGATTAATTCTGCAGGAGCCATTACCTTAGGAGGTAATGGAGGCTCTTTTAGCTCTGGGGTAAATACTCTTACGATCGCAGGAAGTGATGTCACATTTGGTAATGGAACAAATGCTATTAGCCTTGGTGGAAATCTTACAGTGGATTCTTCTTCTGCTAATAAAAATATCACCTTTGCTGCAAATTCTTCCTTAAATGGTACATTTGGACTTACCTTAACAGGCGGAACAGGAACTATTACATTTAATGCTAATGTGGGAGGAACTACCCCTCTTTCTTCTTTAAGTTGTACAACAACAGGAGCCGGCACTACGGTTTTTGCTTCTTCTATTACAGGAGTGACAACTTCTGGATCTAGTGGGATTACAGTAGCAGGGAAGGCAACAATCGGTGCAGGGATTACCTTTACATCAGGGGAAAATCTGATTTCTCTAAGTAATGGTTCTAATCTAGATGGAGCATCTGCTGGAGCGCAAAATCTTACGGTGAATGCCGGGGTAGGTACTGTCACTTTAGGAACTCTTGGAGCAACTACTAGTTTACATAATGTTTCTGTTACGTCGGGTGCTGCCAATTTAAATGGGAATATTACGACAGGAACTGCTGGAACAGTTACGATTACTAATACAGGTCTTGTGACTTTTGGAGCAATTACGATTAATTCTGCAGGAGCCATTACCTTAGGAGGTAATGGAGGCTCTTTTAGCTCTGGGGTAAATACTCTTACGATCGCAGGAAGTGATGTCACATTTGGTAATGGAACAAATGCTATTAGCCTTGGTGGAAATCTTACAGTGGATTCTTCTTCTGCTAATAAAAATATCACCTTTGCTGCAAATTCTTCCTTAAATGGTACATTTGGACTTACCTTAACAGGCGGAACAGGAACTATTACATTTAATGCTAATGTGGGAGGAACTACCCCTCTTTCTTCTTTAAGTTGTACAACAACAGGAGCCGGCACTACGGTTTTTGCTTCTTCTATTACAGGAGTGACAACTTCTGGATCTAGTGGGATTACAGTAGCAGGGAAGGCAACAATCGGTGCAGGGATTACCTTTACATCAGGGGGAAATCTGATTTCTCTAAGTAATGGTTCTAATCTAGAGGGTTCTTCTGCTGGCGTACAAAACCTTACAGTCAATGCCGGATCTGGCTCTGTAACCTTGGGAACGCTTGGTGGGACCACTAGTTTACATAACGTCTCTATTACGTCTGGTGCTGCCAATTTAAATGGGAATATTACGACAGGAACTGCTGGAACAGTTACGATTACTAATACAGGTCTTGTGACTTTTGGAGCAATTACGATTAATTCTGCAGGAGCCATTACCTTAGGAGGTAATGGAGGCTCTTTTAGCTCTGGGGTAAATACTCTTACGATCGCAGGAAGTGATGTCACATTTGGTAATGGAACAAATGCTATTAGCCTTGGAGGCGATCTTACTGTTGATTCTTCTTCTGCTAATAAAAATATTACGTTTGCTACAAGTTCTGCGTTAAATGGTACCTTTGCTCTTACTTTAACAGCTGGAACAGGAACTGTTACGTGCAATTCGACGATGGGGGCATCAACGCCACTTGCTTCTTTTGCTGTGACAACAACAGGCGCTGGAAGCAGTGTATTTGCTTCTTCTATTACAACAAATGGAGCAAGTGGAATTACTGTCACAGGAAAAAGTACTTTAAGTGGAGCTGCAAGCTTTAGTTCTGGAGGCAATCCTATTAGCTTAAGTAGTGGATCTACAGTAGATGGTACTTCTGCTGGAGTGCAAAATCTTACAGTCAATGCCGGATCTGGCTCTGTAACCTTGGGAACACTTGGTGGAACCACTAGTTTACATAATGTCTCTATTACATTAGGGACAGCTACTTTAAGTAACAATATTACTACAGGAACAGGTGGAACGGTTACTATTAGTAATACAGATCTTGTCACTTTTGGAGCAATTACGATTAACTCAGCAGGGGCCATTACCTTAGGAGGTAATGGAGGCTCTTTTAGCTCTGGGGTAAATACTCTTACGATCGCAGGAAGTGATGTCACATTTGGTAATGGAACAAATGCTATTAGCCTTGGAGGCGATCTTACTGTTGATTCTTCTGCTGCTAATAAAAATATAACTTTTGCTGCAAATTCTGCGTTAAATGGTACCTACGCTCTTACTTTAACAGCGGGAACAGGAACTGTTACGTGCAATTCGACGATGGGGGCATCAACGCCGCTTGCTTCTTTTGCTGTGACAACAACAGGCGCTGGAAGCAGTGTATTTGCTTCTTCTATTACAACAAATGGAGCAAGTGGAATTACTGTCACAGGAAAAAGTACTTTAAGTGGAGCTGCAAGCTTTAGTTCTGGAGGCAATCCTATTAGCTTAAGTAGCGGATCTACAGTAGATGGAACTTCTGCTGGAGCACAAAACCTTACGGTAAACGCTGGAGATGGAACGGTTACGTTAAATACCCTAGGTGGAACCACTAGTTTACATAATGTTTCTATTACCTCTGGTGCTGCAAATTTAAATGGTAGCATTACGACAGGAACAGGGGGTACTGTTACGGTTACAAATAGTGGTCTTGTCACCTTTGGCAATATCACGATCAACGCAGCTGGAGCGATTACCTTAGGAGGTAATGGAGGGACATTTACGACGGGAAGTAATACACTGACTATAGCAGGAAGCAATGTCACATTTGGAGATGGAACTCATGCAATAGGACTTGGAGGAGATTTAACAGTTGACTCTTCTTCTACTAATAAAAGTATTATATTTGCGTCTAATGCTGCAATTGATGGGGCTTATGTAGTTACTTTAACAGCGGGAACAGGAAGTATTACCTTCGGTGGAAATATTGGATCATCGACCCCGATTACATCTTTAAGCACTACGACAACGGGTGCAGGAAAAACTATTTTTGCTTCCGGAGTGACTGCAGTGACAACAACAGGTCTAAGTGGAATTGTTGTCACGGGATTAAGCACGATTAGTAATAGTATCACCTTTACTTCAGGTGGAAATCCTATTACCTTAAGCAATAATTCAAATTTAGATGGTTCTTCGGCAGGGGCACAAAATCTAACTATTGCAGCAGGGGCAGGGACAGTGACCCTTGGATCTCTTGGGTTGATCACTAGTTTACATAATGTGTCTATTACTTCAGGTATCACAAATTTAAATGGTAGCATTACGACAGGAACAGGAGGAACTGTTACTGTCACAAATAGTGGCCTTCTTACTTTTGGAGCTATTACCGTCAATTCTGCTGGAGCTATTACCTTTGGAGGTAACGGGGGGGCATTTACCTCGGGGTCAAATATTCTGATCATCGCTGGGAGCGCTGTGACATTTGGAGATGGTACGCATGCAACAAATCTAGGAGGTAATCTTACTGTTGACTCTTTTGGATCGAATAAAAACATTACATTTGCCTCTGGTGCGACGGTCGATGGGGCATATGCGCTTACTTTATCATCTGGTACAGGTACGATTACTTTAGGGGCTCCCTTTGGCTCAAACACTCCTCTTACTTCATTTAGTGCCACAACAACGGGAGTAGGTAGCACAATTTTTGATACAGGTATGAGCGGTATTACTACAAGTGGAGCAGGTGGTATTACTATTGTTGGTAAGACAACAGTAAACACAACAGCAGCAAGCAATACGTTGACACTTTCTTCAGGGGGCAATCCAATTGCGCTAAGTAATGGAGCGACGATAAATGCTGCCAGCTCTGGAGTGCAAAATCTTACGATAAATAGTGGTGTAGGGGCTGTTACTTTAGGGGCCTTAGGAGGAACAACCGCCTTTCATAATTTAGCAATTACATCGGGTGATGCAAATCTAAATGGAAATATTACGACAGCAACAGGCGGTACTGTCACCGTTACAAATAGTGGTCTAGTAACGTTTGGTTCTATCACAATAAACTCTGCAGGCGCTATTAATTTTGGAGGTAACGGAGGCTCTTTTAGTTCGGGGTCTAATACCCTGATTATTTTAGGAAGTGCTGTGACATTTGGAGATGGAACGCATCCAGCAAATTTAGGGGGGAATCTAACCGTTAACTCTTCGAATGCTAATAAAAACATTACCTTCGCAGCGAATGCAACGGTTGATGGAGCGTATAGCCTTACCTTATCGGCAGGAACAGGGATTGTTACCATGAATGGTATTTTGGGAGGGGTAACCCCGCTTGCAGCCTTAAGTATCACTGCTAATGGGGGGGCTAGTCTAGTTGGTATCGGCGGAGCATCTTCTGGCGTGAGTGGATTTACTAGCCTTTCTTCAACAACAGGCATTACACTCAACGGATCTACCTATAATCTACATGCTGTAGCCTATACGGGTCCTGTGATTATTGGAAATGATATTACAGTGACAAGTAATAATGGGAATATTTCTTTTACGAGCTCGATCTCGGGAGCCCACAATCTTACTTTGGTGGCAGGTACTGGAACTTTAACTTTTGGAGGAGCTATTTCTTCCTTAGGCGATCTGGCAGCAAACGATTCTTTAGTCATCACTTCCACATCATCGAGTCCTGTAGAATTTTTTTCTTCTTTTGTCACTACAGGGGGGTTGAATGCGGCAGGTATAAATGTAAAGTTTGATGGCACAACTACAATTGGAGGAAGAATATTAGCAGCTGCTGTAAATACAACTGGAGCGGTTAACGTAGCGTTTAATGACGGAGGCGCTGCTGGTAGTACCATTACAGGTGCTGCAACCTTTGCAAATACAGGTAGCCTTACTTTAGGAAGTGCTTCAGGGTCCAGTATCACGTTCGCTTCTACCTTGAATTCAACAGCTGCTTCTACGACAAATATTGCAGGAACAATTACCGTCTCTACAGCAACAAATACGATCACAATGGGCACTGTGACAGTGACAGCAGGACCCGCTTCTTTGATTACAAGCTCAGGAGCAATCACAACAGGAGCAATTACTCTAGGAGCTGCTTTAACACTAAATTCCTCAAGTGGCGGCGGCGCTGCTATTAGTATTGGTGGAAGTCTTAATGGAGCATTTGATGTTACCGTTAACTCAGGAAGTGGAGCTATCAATATAACCCAGGTAGGAAATAGTACTGCTATAGGCAACCTTACTTTAACAGGTGCCGCTATCACTATAGGCAATAATAGCACTCTTGGAACTGGAAAAGTTCTTACAGTCACGAACTCAGGAGTATGGACTGTAACAGGTGCAATTACCGCTCCAGGAGGCATTACGCAGACAGGAGCTGGAAGTATATCGTTAGGTGGCAACGTCAGTTTGTCAAGTGCTATAAGCAATGGAAATATTTCTATTGCAAGTGCCATCACGGGAGCCTCAGATTTGTCTATTCTAGCAGGGACAGGTAGCATTTCTTTGGGAAGTACAGTAGGTACCAGTGGAACAAGGCTTGGAGTTATTTCTTTTGTAAGTGATAGCATCTCTTTAGGAGGAAATATTTTCGGTTCTTCTACAATTCTCCTCAGGCCGACAACAGCTTCTACTGCTGTAAACATTAACAACGGCTCTTCAGGCTATAGCCTTTCTGTTACAGATATTGGCTATTTGCAAAACGGCTTTACCTCAATTACTATTGGGCACCCATCTGGAACTGGCGCTGTAACAATAGGGACAATTACTTTTACGGACCCTGTTATTATTCAAAGTCCTAGTACAGGGGGCTCTATTACAGTGAACGGGCAAATTACAGGTAGTGACAATGCAAGTATTTATTTAGATGGCCCCGGAGCGACGACGACCCTCAATGCAGACATTGTCACAACAGGGAACTCAATCACTATTAGCGATAGTGTGATTTTAGGTTCATCTCCAATAGTTACGCTAGATACTACATCTGGAGGTAATACTGCGGGTGCTTTTATTCTGATTTCAGGCGCTGTGACGCAATCTGGAACAAATACTTTAGTCGTTAAGGGTGGAACAGGTGGGACTGTTACGTTTTCAAGTAGTGTAAACATCAACGCTCTTACTCTCACAAATAGTTATAGTGCTACATTTAATGGCGCTCTTACTATTCCAACTCTTACTTTAACAAGTGCAGCAACGACAGTCACATTTCAAGCGTCTATTTCAATTACTTCGCTAGTGACAACAGCTCAATCCTATGCCATATATTTTAACGGAGGCGGAACAGTCACTAACTCGACAACGTTCTTAAATACAGGGGGAGTCACATTTTCTGGAGGAAACACAAATACTTTCGTAGGCGGTGTTAACACAACAGCAGGGGGGACTAGTCTTTCTGGAACAGTCACTGTTTCAGGAGTTTCTCAAACTATGACTATAGGGTCTTTGACCGTATATGGAAATTCTTTTTTAAACACCAATAGTGGGAATATAAGTATTGGGGTTGCAAACCTTTACTTAGGGAGTTTGACACTCAACAGCGCTACTTCAGGAACAGGTGGAGACATTACATTTACCTCAACGATATCAGGTATGTATGATCTATCTTTAGCAGCAGGTACTGCTGGAAATATTTTACTATCCGGAGTCGTAGGAGGAAATGAGCGTTTTGGAAGTCTAACTGTTGTCACTGGAGCAAACGTTACTTTCAGTGATGAGCTTACTTTAACGAATTTAACGCAATCGGCAGGGTTAGGAACTACGACTGTAACTGGATCTGTTAACTCATCTGGGGGTAGTGGGATTAGCTTTGCAGGGTCCATCTTTGCCTTCAACAATAGAATGACTGCGCTAGGGCCATTTACACTAGTTAATAGTGGTCTTGCTACTTTTGGGGAAATCGTAGTCACTTTAGGGGGAGCCTTTACGCAAAGTGGAGGAGGGAGTATCTCTACTGCTGCCTATATCAGGATGACTTCTCCTGCGAATATCAGCTTTACAAATGCGATTACTCTAACCGGGCCGGGGATTACTTCTATGGTGTCTGATGGAGGAAACATTGTTTCTTTAGCAGACATTAACGCTACTTCAGCAGGGGTACAAAGTTTAGTTTTGAATGCTTGTCCAGGAGGCTCTGTTACTGTCCAAAATATTGGAACAGGCACTTCTTTAGGTACTGTAGCAATTTCAGGCGTTAGTATTACTAAAGGAACTGTTGCTGCTTCTTCCACGTCTTATACAGATTGTAATACCATAACGCTTTCTGGAGTTATTAATACAGGAGGTTCTCCATATATTATTAATAATAACGTAATTCTTGTTGGAGATACGACCATTAACGCTGAGGGTGGCTTTGTTAGTTTTGGTGGTATCATAAACTCTAATACAGGCACTAATTACAATTTAACGGTAAATAGTACAGCAGATCTTAGATTTAGTGGTGTTATTGGAGGCATAACACCTCTAGGAAGCCTTGTCACAGATGCTGGTGGTACTTGTACTATGATAGGTGTAAATACAATTGGAGAACAAAACTATGGGGATGGTTCAGTTGTTGTTAACGGCACGTATACGACAACAAATGCTGCATTTACGATAGCTGGAACAGTAATTATAGACGGAGATACTCTAATTAATGTGGGAACAAGTGATATCACATTTAGTCAAACAGTAGATGTGGGCGCTCAAAACCTAGAGCTAATCGGTAATGGGTTGTTTTTTGATGGGGGCGTGAATTCTGTTTTAGGGACGCAGACGCTTGTGCTAAGACCTGCCAGCCCAACCACTTCAATTGGGGTAGGTGGTGCTGTTGGAGATATGCAGATTACAACAGCTGATGTAAACGCTTTAGCAAATGGATTTTCTTCTATTGTAATTGGAACTCCGACTACAGGAGCTCACGTTATTACAAGTAATACGGCTACTTTTAAAGATCCTCTTTTTTATAGAACACCAGCAGGGGGTTCTATTACAATCAATGGTACTTTAATAGGAACAGATAATGCTTCTATTTATTTAGATGGATCTGGAGCTACAACGACCCTCAATGCAGGAATTACTACTGCAGGTAATACTATTACAATCAACGATAGCGTGCTCTTAGGTTCAGCGGCCTCTATTACGTTAGACACAACAAGTGGGGTTTCAACAGGCGCTAATATCGTAATCGTTGGAACAATCAATGATACAGGAACTCCCAGCACCCTAGTTCTTAATGCAGGAAGCGTTGGAAATATTGATTTACAATCTGCTGTCGGGGGCTCATCTGCTCCAGCAGGGTTGACAGTTACAAACGCAAATAATGTCAGTGCAGTGGCTATTAATGTCGGAACACTTGTCCAAACTGCTGGGCAAGGTACTTCTACCTTCAACGGAGCCATCAATACAACAGCTGCAGGTGGGGTCAATGTTGCAGGTAGATCTTTTAACTTTAATGCAAGCGTTGTAACAACAAATGCAGGGGTGTTTACTATTACAAATAGTGGAACAGCTACCTTTGCTTCTGCAGCAGACCTTTCCTTAGATGGAGCATTTACCCAAACAGGAATAGGAGGTATTGTAACAGGCGGTGATATAGTTACTACCGGTGATTCTATTAGTATAGCTAATACAGTAACTTTAACAGACAATGTTTTATGGGATACTACATCAGGGGCTGCTACAGGAGCCAATATCACTGTCGGCGGAGCCATTACTCAATCAGGGACTAGAACGTTAACAGTAAACGGGGGAACAGGAGGCACTGTCACCTTTAGTTCAAGCTTGACAGCTACTACATTTAATCTAACAAATAGTGGAAGCACTAATATCGTAGGAATAACCAATGTTTCAACAGTAACACTTACAAATACAACAAGCTCTATACTCTTTAGTGGCGCTGCGACAATCACGACTCTTGTGACTGCAAACATCGGATACAGCGTTACTTTTAATGGGGGAAGTAGTGTCTCCACTGCTACTACTTTTTTAAATACGGGGGGCGTCTCGTTTGGTAATATCAATACGAATACTTTTACCAACGGCATTAATACTTCAGCTGGTGCAACAGGTCTCACAGGAACTTTAAGGACTCTCACTGCTGCAGCGCCAATTACGATAGCAGCTCTTATAGTCCCTGCTTCTGGAGTATTAAATACAAATGCAGGTGTGATACAAGTTACGGGAGCAACTACTTTATCTGGTAGTTTAATAGCAAATAGTAACGTAAATACAGCAACTGGCGCAAACATTACGTTTGGTTCGACGATCAATGGAACACAGTCAATTACTATAAACGCGGGGACAACAGGGACAGTATTATTATCAGGAGCAATAGGAGGCTCTACACCAGTGGCTTCTTTAAGGCTTACTGGAAACACGATTACTCAGTCAAGTACTGTAAAAACAACAGCAACTCTTGGCGTAGGTGCTGTTTATACTGGCGTTGGAACAAGTCCTTCAATTAGTTTAGGGGGTAACCTTACAACGACCTTAGGGTCTGTTACTTTTACAGGCGGACCAATTACGTTAATTGCTGACGTTACGGTAGATACTACGAATGCAGGTGGGTCCGCAGCGGGTGCAAATGTTACCTTTGCAAATACAATCAATGGAGCTTACGGACTAACTGTTAAAGCAGGTACAGGCGGGACAGCACTGTTTTCAGGCGCTATAGGGACCATAACACCAGTGGTTTCTCTTACTGTTACAGGAAACGTGATTACCCAGTCTAGTACGGTGAAAACAACACAAAATGCAGGCGTGGGCGTTCTTTATACAGGAGTAGGGAGCCTTCCAACAATTAGTATAGCTGGAAATATTACAACAGCACTGGGGTCTATTACTATTACAAATGTGGGCGTGTCTTTGAGTTCTGCTCTTATGTTAGATACAACTAATGGCGGAGCTTCTGCAGCCGGTGCTAATATCAGCTTTTCTAATAGCTTATCTACAATTACAGGCCTTTATGATCTAACTCTCCAAGCAGGAACCTCTGGTAGTATTACGCTAGCTGGAGCTATTACGAATTTAGGCTCTGCTAATAATGTAGATTCTTTGATTATTCTCTCCACAGGATCTTTAGTCACTTTCCCAGCTACGACTTTAACAGGGGGCTTAAACATGGCGGGATTTAATGCTTCCTTTGGATCGACTACCACGATAGGGGGAAGGATTTTAGCCGCTAATTTAACAACAGCCGGCGCTGTCAATATCGCATTTAATGATGTTAGGTCGTTAGGTAGTGCAATCACGGGAACGACTTCTTTAGGAAATACAGGTACTTTGACATTTGGAGCTGCTGCGGGTTCTAGTATAACATTTACTAATTCTGTATCGGCTAATTCAGCTTCATCCGTACATATTTTAGGATCTCTTCGCTCTAAGGGGCAATCGATCTCTATGACAACTCTTATTTTAGACGGAGATGTTACAGTTGATTCTACAAATAATGCGGCAAATCCTACAGGTGGAGACATCACTTTTAACTCTACAATTAATGGAGCGCAGTCACTTACTATAACAGCGGGAACAAGTGGTACGGTCCATTTTGTCGGCGCAGTTGGAGGCAGTACTGCACTTAAATCTTTGACTGTTACAGGGAATGTGATTAATCAGTCTAGCACTGTAAAAGTAACATCGATTGCGGGGCTTGGTATCCTTTATACAGGAGAGGGAACATCTCCTTCAATCACCTTAGGTGGAAATATCACTACAACAAGTGGTTATATTAAACTAGTTGCTGGCGCTGTAACGCTTGGATCTAATGTTACTTTAGATACAACCAATGGAGGAGCTTCTGCAGCCGGCGCTAATATTAGTTTTTTTGATAGTGGAGTAACAATTTCAGGTGCACATAATTTAACCCTTAGAGCAGGAAGCGCTGGGACAATCGCTTTAGCAGGTGCAATTACGAGTTTAGGTGATCTAAATACTAACGATTCTCTTACTATTGTTTCAACATTGACTAACCCCGTCCTTTTCCCTGCGACAACTACGGTAGGGGGCCTTAGTATGGCCGGATTTAACGCCTCTTTTAGCACAGCAACAAGCATAGGAGGAAGAGTTTTAGCAGGGAATGTTACGACAATTGGCGCTGTAAATGTTGCTTTTAGCGATGGGGGGGCTCAAGGTAGTGCTATCACAGGGACTACTTCTTTTGGGAATACGGGTACCCTTACTTTAGGAAGCGTATCAGGTTCTGTTATTACGTTTACGAGCGCTCTTTCAGCTTTATCGGCTTCTACTGTGCATACAGGAGGTGCTGTCCGCACTATAGGACAAACGATTTCTACTGGGCCTCTTGTTTTAGATGCCAATACTACAGTTGACTCAACGAATAATGGAGGCTCAACAGCCGGGGCGAACATTACTTTCCTTTCTACCATCGATGGATCTAACAGCCTTACAGTAAACGCTGGGACAGCAGGGACGGCTCGTTTTACAGCAGCAGTTGGAGGCTCTACACGTGTTACTTCTTTGACTGCGACAGCAAACGTTATTACCCAGTCAAGTACGGTAGCTGCTACGACAAATGCAGGGGTGGGCCTTCTTTATACAGGAGTAGGAACAACTCCTACAATCAGCCTTGGGGGAAATATCACAACAGCTTTAGGATCGATCACCATGACAAGCGGAGCTGTTTCTTTAGGGACTGATATTACGTTGGATACAACAAATGCAGGAGCCTCCAGTGCTGGAGCTAACATCAGATTCTCTAATAGCGCAGCGACAATTACAGGAGCCCATAATCTTATCTTAAAAGCAGGTACACTTGGAACTCTTACTTTAGCTGGCACTATCAATATTGGAGTTTTAAATACAACAGATTCTCTTACGATATCTTCCACAGCGACAAATCCCGTTGTTTTTCCTGCAACAACCACTGTGGGTGGATTAAATATGGTAGGAATTGGAGCTTCTTTTGGCTCTACAACAACCATAGGAGGAAGGATCCTAGCTTCAGATGTGACAACAACTGGCGCTGTGAATATAGCATTTAACGATGCAGGACTCCAGGGAAGTACTGTCACAGGAACCACCTCTTTTGGAAATACAGGTACCCTTACGTTTGGTAGCGCATCAGGATCTCTTATTACATTTACAAATGCAGTTACAGCTAATTCAGCTTCTTCTGTTCATACTGCTGGCGCAGTTCGAGCTATTGGACAAGCGATCTCTATGACAACACTTGTTTTAGATGCTTCCACTATAATAGATGCTACGAATAATGGGGGGGTAGCTTCTGGTGGAAATATCAGCTTCTCTAGCACTGTTAATGGGTCAGGTTCTTTTACAGTTAATGCAGGAACAAGTGGTATAGCTTCTTTTGCAGGGGCAGTAGGAGGCTCTACAGCTCCTACTTCGTTAACTACAACAGCAAACGTGATCACGCAGTCAAGCACTGTTAAGGTGACTGCAAATGCTGGTGTTGGAGTTCTTTACACTGGTGTTGGAGTAACTCCTACAATCAGCCTTGGGGGGAATATTACTTCGACTCTAGGTTCTATTACGATGACAGGCGGCGCTGTTACTTTAGGCGCCGATGTTACATTAGATACGACCAATGCAGGAGGCTCTGCAGCAGGAGCTATCATTAGTTTTTCAAATAGCGCAGCAACAATTACAGGAGCTCATAATCTTACTTTAAAAGCCGGAACAACTGGTACCGTAACATTAGCTGGAGCTATTACCAACATTGGAACAGTTAACACAGCAGATTCTTTAACTATTTCTTCTATGTCCGCAAGCTCTTCTATAGCATTTCCAGCAATAAGCACGGCTGGGGGACTGAATATGGCTGGGTTTAATGGGTCTTTTGGCTCGACGACTACGATAGGAGGAAGAATTTTAGCTGCGAATGTAACTACAACAGGTGCTGTGAATGTGGCGTTTAATGACGCAGGAGCGCAGGGATCTGCGATTACAGGAACGACATCTTTTGGCAATACGGGAATACTGACATTTGGTAGTGCATCAGGTTCTATCATGACCTTTACAAACGCTGTAGCAGCCAATTCGGCTTCTACCGTCCATACGATGGGGGCTGTCCGATCCATTGGACAGACTATTTCTATGACAGCTCTTGTTTTAGATGGCAATACTACTATTGACTCTACAAATAATGCAGGAGTAGCTGCTGGAGCTAACATCTCGTTTCCCACAACGATTAATGGAGCAAGTGATCTTATAGTTAATGCAGGAACGGGTGGGAGAGCTTTATTTACTG
This sequence comes from uncultured bacterium, assembly GCA_964455905.1. Classification (GTDB taxonomy): domain Bacteria; phylum Chlamydiota; class Chlamydiia; order Chlamydiales; family Rhabdochlamydiaceae; genus CAIJXB01. The sequence goes on along the minus strand of CAYVYN010000004.1, from coordinate 254,901 downwards.
GAGCTATAGGAGGATCTGCCGCTCTTACTTCTTTAACTGCGACAGCTAATATAATTACTCAGTCAAGCACTGTTAAAGTGACTGCAAGCGGTGGCGTTGGCGTTCTTTACACTGGTGTTGGAACAACTCCAACAATCAGTTTAGGAGGTAATATTACTTCGACCCAAGGGTCTATTACTATGACAAGTGGAGCTGTAACAGTCGCCGTTGATATGACGTTAGATACGACAAATGCTGGCGGCGCTGCTGGCGGCGCTAACATTAGTTTTTCAAATAGTGGTGCCACAATTACCGGAGCTCATAATCTTACATTAAAAGCTGGAACAACTGGGACCTTGACATTAGCGGGGGCTATAACAAGCCTTGGAACTGCTAACACAGCAGACTCCTTAATCATTTCTTCTACAGCAACAAGCCCTATCGTCTTCCCAGCGATGACTACGACAGGTGGCCTTAATATGGCAGGATTCAATGCTTCTTTTGGTTCTGCTAGCACAATAGGGGGTAGGATTTTAGCTTCTAATGTAACTACAACAGGCGCTGTGAATATTGCGTTTAATGATGCAGGAGCTCAAGGGTCTACGATTACAGGCACAACTTCTTTTGGGAATACGGGAACTCTTACCTTAGGAACTGTAGCAGGTTCTAGTACAACATTTACAAATACATTAGATACGCACCTAGCCTCCACCACAAATATAGGAGGAACAGTTGCAGTGTCTACCGCTGCTTCTTCTATCACTGTCGGTGTTTTAAGTGTTACAGCAAATGCTTCTCTTACAACAAGCAGTGGCACTATTCAAACAACTGGAGCTATCACGCTTGCTGGAACGTTAAGTCTTAATTCTTCTTCGGGAGGTGGTAATGCTATTACAGTAGGTGGAGGAGTAGGTGGGAACTTTGCATTTACAGTAAATGCAGGAACTGGGGCTGTTTCATTAGCTACTATAGGTGCTACAACAGCTGTAGGCAGCACTGCCATAACAGGTTCAACAGTGAATCTAGGGGGGGTAGTCACCCTAGCTGCTACTAAAACCTTAACGGTTACTAATTCAGGCATTTGGACAATTGGAGCCGTTACGATCACAGCTCCTGGAGGAATTACACAAAATGGTAGTTCTACTGTGACTCTTTCTGGGGATGCGACGTTTGCTACAACAAATGCTGGAGTAACTGTTGCAAGTGCTATAAACGGATCTGGCGCTTTAACGATAACAGCTGGAACTGGGGCTGTTTCTTTAGGCGGTATTGGAGTAGATACTGCACTTGGAAATTTAGCAGTAACAGGATCTACTGTGAATCTTGGTGGGGCAGTTACGCTTGCTGCAACAAAAACCTTAACGGTGACAAACTCTGGCGTATGGACAATTGGTGCTGCAACGATTACAGCTCCAGGCGGGATTACACAAAATGGAGGAGCCAGCGGTCTAACTACTTTATCTGGTGATGTAACATTTGCAACAACAGATACTGGTGTTACTTTTGCAAGAGCGATTAACGGATCTGGCGCTTTAACGATAACAGCTGGAACTGGGGCTGTTTCTTTAGCGGCCCTTGGAACGGGCACAGCACTTGGAAATTTAGCCGTCACAGGATCTACTGTGAACTTAGGCGGAACAGTTACCCTAGCTGCAACAAAAACTTTAACGGTGACAAACTCTGGCGTATGGACAATTGGAGCTGCAACGATTACAGCGCCAGGCGGCATCACGCAAAACGGCTCTAGCACAACGACACTTTCAGGAGCAGCTATATTAGCTACGACAAATAGTGGAGTCACTTTTAATACAGCAATTAATGGCGGTAATAACTTTACGATTACGGCGGGAACAGGAGCTATATCTTTAGCCTCTCTTGGAACAACAACAGCCTTGGGGACTGTTGCTATCACAGGATCAACAGTCAATCTTGGAGGGACAGTTACTTTAGCTGCAGCAAAAACGTTAACGGTGACAAATTCTGGCGTATGGACAATTGGTGGTGTCACGATTACAGCCCCCTCAGGGATCACCCAAAATGGAGGCGTTAGCGGCTTAATTACCCTTACGGGAGATGTTGTATTTTCTACAACAAATGGTCCTGTAACTATTGCAAGAGCAATTAACGGCACTAATAATTTAACTATCAATGCATCTGGAGGCGCTATTTCCTTAGGAAGTCTTGGAACAGGGACTGCTTTAGGGACTGTTGCAGTAACAGGTACTACTGTTAATTTAGGAGGAACAGTTACTTTAGCTGCTACAAAAACGTTAACAGTGACAAACTCTGGTGTGTGGACAATTGGAGCTGCAACGATTACAGCGCCAGGCGGGATTACGCAAAATGGAGGCACTAGTGGTTTGATTACTCTTTCAGGTGATGTAACACTTGCAACAACAGATAGCGCTGTTACTTTTGCAAGAGCAATTAATGCAACTACCTCAGGAGCCCAGGCTTTAACAATTTCAGCTGGAACAGGCGCTATCTCTCTAACAGCCCTAGGTGGTACAACAGCCCTTGGAACACTTTCTATTACAGGTTCGACAGTAAATCTCGGAGGGAATGTCACTCTTGGATCTACGAAAGCATTGACAATGGTAAATTCTGGCACCTGGACAATTGGAGCCGTTACAATCACAGCGCCGGGAGGTATCTCACAAACAGGCTCAGGTGGAATCAATTTAACAGGAGCAAGCGTAGCGACACTTACAAGTGCTACAAGTAATGGGAACATATCTCTTGGACAAGCTATTACAGGAACAACGACAGGGGTGCAAGCTTTAACTATTAATGCCGGAACAGGCGGTCTCACGCTTTCTTCTACAGTAGGTAGTAGTGGAGTAAAGATGGGGGCGTTATCTTTTACAAGCAACACGATTTCTTTAAGTGGAAATATCTATGGTAGCTCAACGATCTTGTTACAACCAACAACAACAAATACAAGTATTGGCATTGGAAATGGAGCTGGAAGCTACTCATTACCTGTGGCTACGATCGCTCTACTACAAGATGGCTTTACAGGGATATCCATTGGACGTGCTACCACTGGAAATGGAGCAATTACAATAGGAACTAGTGGGATTACATTTACAGATCCAGTGACCATTCAATCGCCCGCTGCAGGAGGAACAATTGTAGTAAATGGACAAATCACTTGTAGCGATAATGCAAGCATTTTAATCGACGGTCCTGGTGCTACCACAACATTAAATGCAAATATCGTGACGGCAGGGACTACTATTACAATTAGCGATAGCGTAATTTTAGGAACAGCAGGATCTCCTTCAAGTATTACATTAGATACTACAAATGGAGGAGTAGTGCCAACTGGAGCTTCGGTCTCGATAACAGGGACTGTTGAAGATAATACAGCGGGCTCTACGGACTTTATTATAACAGCAGGAACAGGAGGAGGCATCACTTTATCTGGTGCTGTCGGCGGAACGACTGCTGTTAAATCTATCTCTACAACAGCAGGTGGAACGGCTTCTTTTGTAAGTGTACGGACAACGCTAAACCAAACGTATTCAGGCGGCGGGGGATCTACAAATGTTGTCAGTTTAAATGGAAACTATACCACAACTTCTAATGGAACATTCACAGTAAATTCTGCTGCAGTAGTTACTTTAGCTGGAACTACAGTTGTTTCTACAGGATCTGGCGCAATTAGTTTTGGCTCTACAGTTAATGGAGCGCAAGCTCTTACCGTGACTTCCACTGGGTTAAAGACCTTTAGTGGAATAGTTGGGGGGACGGCAGCTCCCTTATCGTTAACTTCAACTGGGGCAGGAACCCTTACCATGATTTCGGTGACGACAGCAGGTGTTCAAACTTATAACACAGATACAGCGGTCACCCTAAATGGAACCTACAGTACAAGAGGTAACGCAGGCAGCGGAAATGCAAACTTCTCTATATCTACTGGAGCAGTGACTCTTGCAGGAACATCGTCTATTGCAACAGGCTCAGGTACAGTTACCTTTGGCGGAGCGACAAATGCAACAGTAGCAGGGACCCAAGGTCTTACTGTGACATCTTCAGGTGCAGTATCTTTTGGAGCAATAGGTGGAACGACAGCACTAGGTACAGTAGCGATAACATCAGGAGCTCTTAATTTAAATGGAGTTGTGAACACAGCATCAGGGGGCAGCGTCACTTTAACAAACGCAGGACTTCTTACGATCACTTCTTCGATGAGTTTAGATGGGCTATTAAATCAAAATGGAGCAGGGCTGGTGACAGCAACAGGGACTATTACGACGACAGGGGATAATGTTACCTTCTCAACAGCTGTTACTTTAAGTAGCGACCTTAGTATTACCACTTCAGGAGGTAATATTAGTTTTGCGAGCACAATCAATGGTGCTTACTCTATTGACTTTAACGCTTGTAATGCCGGAAGCATTACTTTGTCAGGAGTTCTTGGAGGGACTACGCCTCTTGCGAATGTAACTCTTACATCAAATACAATTTATACAAATACGATCAATGCAACGGGAGTTAAAACGTATGATTCTTGTACCTCTACGACTCTTTGTGGAACCTATAATACAGGAGGCCTTGATTTTATTGTTGCAGGAACGACGACTCTTACATGTGACACCGTCATTAATGCATCAGGTGGCGCAATTAGATTTTTAGCTGCTGTCGATGGGGCTTATAGTTTAACTTTGAATACGACAGGAGCAAAGGCTTTTAGCGCTGCTGTTGGTGCTAGCACTCCATTAACAACGTTAATTTCTACAGGAGCAGGCTCTTTAAGCCTTCTTTCTGTGACAACAGATGGAGCGCAAACTTATAATACAGATACTGCTGTTACCTTGAATGGCACTTATAGCACTAGAGGAGCAGGTGCTGGTAATGCTAACTTCTCGATTAATACTGCTACTGTGACTTTAGGAGGTACTTCTTCGATTGCAACAGGCTCTGGCACTGTTACTTTTGGGGGCGTTATTAATGGAGCAAGCGCAGGAGCTCAAGATCTTACGATCACTTCTTCTGGAGCTGTTTCTTGTGGAGGAGTTGGAACCGGGACATCTCTTGGTAGTCTAGCGATTACATCTTCTACTTTGAATTTAGGAGGAAGCGTCACTTTAGGCTCGACCAAAACTTTAACTCTCACAAATTCAGGTGCCTGGACAATTGGAGCTGTTACAATCACAGCGCCAGGGGGCATTACCCAAAATGGTAGCGGCGGGGTCAATTTAACGGGAGTAACAGTAGCAACGCTTACAAGTGCTGGAAGTAACGGAAACATAGCTATCGCTCAAGCTATTACAGGAACAACGACAGGGGTGCAAGCTTTAACTATTAACGCCGGAACAGGAAGCATTACTCTTTCTTCAACAGTCGGTAGCGGCGTAACAAAGATGGGAGCTTTATCTTTTACAAGTGATACCATTGCTTTAAGCGGAAATATTTATGGTAGCTCTACTATTTTACTCCAGCCTACAACTGTTTCGCAAAGCATTGGTATTAGCGATGGAGCTGGAACCTACGCATTACCTGCTGCCACTATCGCGTTATTACAAGATGGTTTTACCTCTATTACTATAGGCAGAAGTAATGGAACAGGCGCAATTACAATTGGCGCAAGCGGGATTACTTTTACAGATCCAGTGATTATCCAAACCCCTTCTGCAGGTGGAACTATTCTAGTGGGTGGGCAGATTACAGGCTCTGGCAATGCTTCCATCTATATAGATGGTCCTGGTGCTACAACAACATTAAATGCAAATATCATCACAGCAGGTAATGCAATTACAATTAGCGATAGCGTAATTTTAGGAACAGGGGGATCTCCCTCAAGTATCACCTTAGATACGACAAATAGTGGAGGATCTGCTGCGGGAGCCTCGATTTCTATTTCTGGTACCGTTGAAGATAACGCATCAGGTTCTACAGACTTTATTATAACAGCTGGAACCGGAGGGAGCATTACTTTATCTGGTGCAGTAGGAGGCACTACGGCTGTTAAATCCATTTCTACAACAGCAGGAGGAACAGCTTCTTTTGTAAGTGTAAGAACAACATTAAATCAAACTTATTCAGGTGGTGGTGGAGTTACAAATGGTGTTAGTTTAAATGGGAACTACACCACAACTTCGAATGGAACATTTACGGTGAATTCTAGTGGAGTAGTAACTCTTGCAGGAACAACAGCTGTTTCTACAGGCTCAGGTACAATTACCTTTGGATCTACAGTCAATGGAGCGCAAAGCCTTACATTAACCTCTACAGCCTTAAAGACTTTTAGTGGAATAGTGGGAGGCACCACGCCTCTTACAAGCGTAACATCAACAGGTGCTGGAACATTAAGCGCTTTATCTATCACAACAACAGGAGCGCAGACTTATAATACAGATACTGCCGTTACTTTAAATGGAACTTATACAACAACGAATTCAGCGTTTTCTATTTCTACTGGGGCGGTCACATTAGCAGGGTCTACAAGTGTGTTGACAGGATCTGGAAACATTAGTTTTGGATCTACTGTTAACGGCACGCAAACCCTTTCTGTCAATTCAACAGGAGTTAAAACATTTAGTGGAGCAGTAGGAGGCGGCACTTTATTAACGTCGCTTACTTCTTTAGGTGCTGGAACACTTAGTTTAGCTTCTGTTACAACAACAGGAGCGCAGACCTATAATGTAGATACTGCAGTGACATTGAATGGTACCTATACTACGACAAATACGGCTTTTTCTATTTCAGCAGGAGCTGTCACATTGGCAGGTAATGCGATAGTTACTACGGGATCTGGAAACATAACTTTTGGATCAAATGTAAACGGAGCTCACGATTTAACCGTTACTTCTACCGGACTAAAAACCTTTAGCTCTAGCTTAGGTGGTAGCACGGCTCTTACTTCTTTAACATCGACAGGGATTGGTACGCTAAGTTTAAATTCTGTTCTAACAGCAGGCATTCAATCGTACGATACTGACACGGCAGTGACATTAAATGGGACCTATAGCACAAGAGGCAATGCTGGCTTAGGCAATGCTAACTTCTCTATTGCAGGGGGAGCAGTGACTCTTGGAGGAACATCTTCTATTGCAACGGGCTCTGGAACTGTTACTTTTGGTGGTGCTACTAATGCTACAGTCTCTGGTTCTGAAGGATTAACCATTACTTCTTCCTCTGCTGTTTCTTTAGGATCTTTAGGTGTTACTACAAACCTCGGATCTATTGCAGTGACCTCAGGGGCTCTAAACTTAAACGGCAATATTAGAACCTCAGGAGGAGGTACTGTTACGCTGACAAATGCTGGATTACTTACAAGCGTTGCCTCGATGGCGCTAGATGGTGCTTTGACACAAAATGGTGCTGGACTTGTTAGCATCGAAGGAACTATTACAACAACAGCTGATGTGGTTAGCTTTGCTACTGCTGTGACTTTGACAAATAATTTAACAGTGACCACATCGGGCGGTAATATAAGCTTTGCAAGTACAATTAATGGAGCTTACAATCTTAGTTTGAATGCTTGTTCTTCTGGATCTATTACTCTTACAGGTACTGTGGGAGGCACAACTCCTGTAGTCGATGTTTCCTTACAAACTAATATCCTTATTGCAAATACTATTAACTACAGCGGTGTGGAAACAATTTTACAATGTAGTGATGTAACTCTTTGCGGCACATACGATACTGGGGGCTTAGCATTTACTATTTCAGGTAATGTGACGCTTAGTTGTGATACAGTTATAAATGCAGCTGGCGGGACTATTTCATTTTTTGGTAATGTAGATGGACCTTATAGTTTAACTGTGAATACAACAGCGGCTAAGACTTTTGGTGGAGATGTTGGATCAGGATCTGCTTTAACATTTTTAACGTCTACAGGCGCTGGAACTCTTAGTCTTTCTTCTGTAAAGACTGCAGGTGCTCAAACGTATAATGAAGATACTACAGTTATTTTAAATGGAGATTATAGCACTAGAGGAGATGCCGGGACTGGAAATGGTAATTTTTCTATTGCAGTAGCAGCAGTGACTCTTTATGGAACTTCTTCTATTAGCACAGGGTCTGGCACTGTAACTGTTGGAGGGGCTATCAATGCATCAAGCGCAGGAGCTCAGGCTCTTACAATTACTTCTTCGGGCGCTGTTTCTTTAGCCGGTGTTGGCGCTGGAGTCAACTTAGGAAACCTTGCAGTGACTGGTTCGACAGTTAATTTAGGAGGTAATGTAAATCTTGGGGCAGCAAAAACTTTAACGGTAACAAATTCTGGAGTTTGGACAATTGGTAACGTTACACTGACAGCACCAGGAGGCATCACACAAAATGGTAGCGCTGCAGTTACTCTTTCTGGCGATGCGACTTTTGCAACGACAAACAGTCCGGTAACTGCTTCATCTATTATCAATGCATCAAGCGCAGGAGCTCAGGCTCTTACAATTACAGCTGGAACAGGATCGATTTCTCTAGGTGGCCTTGGAACGGGGACTGCATTAGGAACTGTTGCAGTGACAGGATCAACAGTAAATCTTGGGGGTAATGTCACCTTAGCTCTTACAAAAACGTTAACAGTTACTAATTCAGGGATTTGGACAATTGGAAACTTTACCATCACAGCACCAGGGGGTATCACGCAAAATGGTAGCGCCGCAGTTACTCTTTCAGGTGATGCGACTTTTGCTACGACAAATAGTCCTGTGACTATTTCATCTTTTATCAATGGATCTGGAGGTCTTACAATTACAGCTGGAACAGGGGCTATTTCCTTAGCGGGACTTGGAGCTGGAACCTCTCTTGGAGACTTAGCGGTGACAGGATCAACGGTAAATCTTGGAGGTAATGTTACTTTAGCTCTTACAAAAACACTCACGGTGACAAATTCTGGTCTTTGGACAATCGGAGCTGCGACAATCACAGCCCCAGGAGGTATCACACAAAATGGAGCTGGAGGAGTAAGTTTAACTGGGAATGCTACACTCACTAATGGAGCTGGCAGTGGAAACATAGCAATTAGTCAGGCAATTAGTGGGACAACTACAGCAGATCAAAGCCTGACAGTTTCAGCGGGAGGAGGATCTGTTTCTCTCGCAGGTCTTGGCGTTGGAACCTCTCTTGGAGACTTAGCGGTGACAGGATCGACAGTAAATCTTGGAGGCAATGTTACCTTAGCTCTTACAAAAACGCTAACAGTTACTAATTCAGGCATCTGGACAATTGGAAACTTTAATATGACAGCGCCGGGGGGCATCACGCAAAATGGTAGCGCCGCTGTTGCTCTTTCAGGTGATGTAACCTTTGCAACGACAAATAGTCCTGTAAGTGCTTCATCACTTATCAACGGGCCTGGAGCTCTTACAATTACAGCTGGAACAGGAGCTATTTCTTTAGGGGGACTTGGAGCCGGAACCTCTCTTGGTGATTTAGCTGTGACAGGATCAACAGTAAATCTTGGGGGTTCTGTTACAGTAGCTCTTACAAAAACAGTAACGGTGACAAACTCAGGCATCTGGACAATCGGAGCTGCGACAATCACAGCGCCAGGAGGCATCACGCAAAATGGGGCTGGAGGAGTAAGCTTAGCTGGTAATGTTACACTCACTAATGGAGCTGGAAGCGGAAATATAGCAATTAGCCGGGCAATTGCTGGGACAACGACAGCAGATCAAAGCCTGACCATTTCAGCGGGAGAAGGATCTATTTCTCTCGCAGGTATTGGCGTTGGAACAACAATTGGAACAGTTGCAGTGACAGGATCGACAGTAAATCTTGGGGGCAATGTTACCTTAGCTCTTACAAAAACGTTAACAGTCACTAATTCAGGCATCTGGACAATTGGAAACGTTACACTGACAGGGCCAGGGGGCATCACGCAAAATGGTAGCGCTGCAGTTACTCTTTCAGGTGATGCGACCTTTGCAACGACAAATAGTCCTGTAACTGTTTCATCTCTTATCAATGGTCCTGGGGCTCTTACAATTACAGCTGGAGGAGGAGCTATTTCTTTAGGGGGTCTTGGCACAGGTACTGCATTAGGAACAGTTGCACTGACAGGATCGACAGTAAATCTTGGGGGCAACGTCACCTTAGCTCTTACAAAAACGCTAACGGTCACTAATTCTGGCATCTGGACAATTGGAAACTTTACTATGACAGCGCCAGGGGGTATCACGCAAAATGGTAGCGCCGCTGTTGTTCTTTCTGGTGATGTAACCTTTGCAACGACAAATAGTCCTGTAAGTGCTTCATCTCTTATCAACGGGCCTGGAGCTCTTACAATTACAGCTGGAACAGGAGCTATTTCTTTAGGGGGACTTGGAGCCGGAACCTCTCTTGGTGATTTAGCTGTGACAGGATCAACAGTAAATCTTGGGGGTTCTGTTACAGTAGCTCTTACAAAAACAGTAACGGTGACAAACTCAGGCATCTGGACAATCGGAGCTGCGACAATCACAGCGCCAGGAGGCATCACGCAAAATGGGGCTGGAGGAGTAAGCTTAGCTGGTAATGTTACACTCACTAATGGAGCTGGAAGCGGAAATATAGCAATTAGCCGGGCAATTGCTGGGACAACGACAGCAGATCAAAGCCTGACCATTTCAGCGGGAGAAGGATCTATTTCTCTCGCAGGTATTGGCGTTGGAACAACAATTGGAACAGTTGCAGTGACAGGATCGACAGTAAATCTTGGGGGCAATGTTACCTTAGCTCTTACAAAAACGTTAACAGTCACTAATTCAGGCATCTGGACAATTGGAAACTTTACTATGACAGCGCCAGGGGGTATCACGCAAAATGGTAGCGCCGCAGTTACTCTTTCTGGCGATGCGACCTTTGCAACGACAAATAGTCCTGTAACTGTTTCATCTCTTATCAACGGACCTGGAGCTCTTACAATTACAGCTGGAGGAGGGGCTATTTCTTTAGGGGGCCTCGGCACAGGTACAGCATTAGGAACAGTTGCAGTGACAGGATCGACAGTAAATCTTGGGGGCAATGTCACCTTAGCTCTTACAAAAACGTTAACAGTCACAAATTCAGGAGTTTGGACAATCGGAGCTGCGACAATCACAGCGCCAGGAGGTATCACACAAAATGGGGCTGTCGGGATAAGCTTAACTGGTAATGTTACGCTGACCAATGGTGCTGGCAGCGGAAATATAGCAATTAGCCAGGCAATTGCTGGGACAAACACAGCAGATCAAAACCTCACAATTACAGCAGGATCAGGGTCCGTTTCTCTAGGAGGCATTGGAGTTGGAACAACAATTGGAACAGTTGCAGTGACAGGATCAACAGTTAATTTTGGCGGTAACGTTACCTTAGCTCTTACAAAAACGTTAACAGTAACTAATTCCGGCATCTGGACAATTGGAAACTTTACAATTAGGGCGCCAGGGGGCATCACGCAAAATGGTAGCGCGTCTCTTGCTCTTTCAGGTAATGCGACCTTTACAACGACAAATACTGCTGTGACAATTGGATCTCTTATCAATGGATCTGGAGCTCTTACAATTACAGCAGGAACAGGGGCTGTTTCTTTAGCTGGCCTTGGAACAGGAACTGCTCTTGGGGATCTAGCTCTGACAGGGTCAACAGTAAATCTTGGAGGCAATGTTACCTTAGATCTTACAAAAACGTTAACAGTAACTAATTCTGGCATCTGGACAATTGGAAACTTTACCATCACAGCACCAGGAGGCATCACGCAAAATGGTAGCGCCGCGCTTACTCTTTCAGGTGATGCGACCTTTGCAACGACAAATAGTGCTGTCGCAATAGGATCTCTTATCAATGGATCTGGGGCTCTTACAATTACAGCAGGATCAGGGGATGTTTCCCTATCAGGGCTTGGAGCTGGAACCGCTCTTGGCGATGTAGCTGTGACAGGGTCAACAGTTAATCTTGGGGGTGCGGTTACTCTAGCTGCCAATAAAGCGTTGACAGTGACAAACTCAGGTCTATGGACAGTTGGAAACTTTACGATCACAGCCCCAGGAGGCATCACGCAAGATGGATCCGCCGGTGTGAATCTAACAGGTAGTGCAACCCTTACAACTGCTATAAATAATGGAAATATAGCTATCGGCCAGGCAATTACAGGAACAACGACAGGGGGTCAAAGCTTGTTATGTAATGCCGGAACAGGAAGCCTTACACTTTCTTCGACAGTTGGTACTAATGATATTAAAATGGGAGCGTTATCTTTTACAAGCGATACGATTTTTTTAAGTGGAAATATCTATGGTAGTTCGACGATTGTATTGCAGCCAACAACAGTATCCCAAAGCATCGGTATTGGAAATGGCTCTGGTAGCTACTCCTTGCCGGTAGCTACGATAGAGCTATTACAAGATGGATTTACTTCTATTACTATAGGACGTAGTAATGGAACGGGCTCAATTACAGTGGGCACAAGCGGGGTTACTTTTAGCGATCCTGTGATTATCCAATCCCCCTCTACAGGAGGAACCATCGTGGTCGATGGGCAAATTACAGGAACGGGTAATGCTTCCATATACATAGAGGGTCCAGGAGCTACAACAACCTTAAATGCAAGCATCGTCACGGCAGGTACTACGATTACAATTAGCGATAGCGTCATATTAGGTGCCGCTAGCATTGCCTTAGATACAACTAATGCAGGAGGTTCTCCTGCTGGGGCTTCTATTTCTATTACAGGAACTGTGGAAGACTCTAGTGCTGGTTTTTCGAACTTTATTTTAAGTGCAGGAACAGCGGGTGATATTACCTTAGGAGGAACTGTTGGAGCGACAAATGCTGTTGAGTCTATTACAGCAACAGCAGGGGGCACCACGACTGTTTTAAACGTAACAACAACAGGAAGTCAAACGTATATAGGAGGAGGCGGCTCTACAAATGCCCTTCATCTAAATGGAACAGTCTATACGACAACTAGTGATGGAAACTTTTCTGTTACTTCTGGGGCTTTGACTGTTCTTGGCGTTAATATCACTGTTTCTACAGGATCGGGAACAATTAGCTTTGGTTCTACAGTCAATGGAGCCTATGATTTAGTTGTTAATTCTACTGGGGCTAAAACATTTGGTGGAATAGTCGGTGGCTCTTCTGTGCTAACATCCTTAACTTCTACAGGTGCAGGAACCTTAAGTATGCTATCTGTCACAACAACAGGGGCTCAGACATATAACGTAGATACTGCAGTAACCTTAAATGGAACTTATACAACAACGAATGCCGAGTTCTCTATTTCTAGTGCTGAAGTTACTCTAGCTGGAGCTACTTCTATCTTAACTGGCTCTGGTGCTGTTACATTTGGAGGAGCTACTAACGGGACAACTTCTGGAGGCCAGGCATTAACGATTACCTCGTCTGCGACGGTATCTTTAGGATCTTTAGGTTCACTTACACCTCTTGGAGCTGTCGTAATTATTTCAGATGCTCTTAATTTTAATGGGGTAGTAAACACAGGAGCAAGTGGAGCTGTTTTAGTCACTAATTCAGGGCTACTCACGATCACTTCTTCTATGAACCTAGGTGGTTCTTTCACGCAAAATGGTGGGGGTTTAGTCAATGCAGCGGGCACTATCACTACAACAGGAGATGCTGTAAGTTTTGCTTCAGCAGTCACTCTTGGAGCTGACTTTAGTATAGTTACCGCAGGGGGCGATATAACCTTTACAAATACAATTAATGGAGACTATAGCATTAACTTTAACGCATGTAGTGGGGGTAATATTACGCTATATGGAACAGTTGGGTCTACGACTGCTTTAGTAGATGTAAGCCTTACAGGCGTTCTTATTCAAGCAAACACGATCACAAAGACAGGAACCGAATCTATTAGTTCTTGCGGAGGATCTTTCAATCTTTGTGGAACTTATAATACAGGCGGCTTAAGTTTTATAACAAGTGGCGCTGTTACTCTTACATGCGACACTCTTATTAATACAGGATTTGGCCAGATTAGCCTTCTTGGCACTGTCGATGGGGCGTATCAACTAACTCTTAACTCAACAGGTGCAAAAACTCTGGGCTCTGCTGTAGGGGGTGTTACACCGCTTACTTCTATGGTTTCTTTAGGAGCAGGGTCTTTAACTATGAGTTCAGTGACGACTAATGGAAACCAGACCTACGACACAGATACAACGGTCACCTTAGGCGGTACCTATAGTACGATTGGTGGTAGCTGCTGTGCTGGTGGTAGTGGGAATTTCTCTATCGCTGTAGGCACTGTGACTCTTGCAGAAAACACTTTTATTTCCACAGGATCTGGTAGTATTACTTTTGGAGGTGCTATTAATGGGACTGTTTCAGGAAGCCAAAGTTTTGCCGTGAGTTCATCTGGAGATGTTTCTTTATTGGCTATCGGCCAAACAATAGAGCTGTACACTATTGGTATTAGCGCAGATACGATTTCTTTAGCTGGCCCAATTTCAACAGCAAATAGTGGGTCTGTTACTTTGACAAACATAGGAACTTTAACGATAGAAACTAGTGCGGATATGACATTAGATGGGCCTTTTTTACAAAATGGGTTAGGCGCAGTCTTTATTGGAGCAGACATATCCACAGCAGGTGGAGAGATCACATTCCAAAGTCCGATTCTTCTAACAGAGTCTATTACTTTAAATAGCACCTCTGCTGATATCACCCTAGGGGGAAGGGTAGATAGTTTAGTGGCCGGAACTTCCGCACTTACTCTTGTTGCAGGAACTGGGGACATCTATTTTGAAGGTATATTAGGTGGTAATACAAGACTTGGCGCAGTAATTATTACAAGCGCGTATAATGTAACGGCTAATTATGGTATCTACGCCACCTCTTTGACACAAACAGCGGGGTCTGGCATCACAACGTTGGCTGGACTTGTTAATACAAGCGCTGTAGGTGGTATCTATTTGACAGGAACGGATTTTAGAATCTACGGTACTATGACAACAGCCGCTATTGGGCCTGTTAGAATTGTAAATACCGGAGCTCTTGTTATTGGATTAGGCGCTTCTATTAGCTCTAATGGACCGTTTTCTCAAACAGGAGGAGGAACCGTTTCGTTAGCTTCTTCTATTACAACGACAAATGCTACACTTGGCAATGGAACGATTGCTATTGCAGATCCTGTGCAGTTAGAAGGATCCGTTTTATTAAATAGTTTAACAAGTAACGGGTCTATTACTTTAAGCAATACCATCGATGGAGAAAATACCCTTTCTTTAACAGCTGGGACTGGAGCGATTACTCTGAACGGAACTATAGGAGGAAGCGTTCCAATTAACGCTTTATCTATTTATAGCGCTGGAAATCTAGGCCTTCCGGCTGTTACAGCTGGTTTTGTAATGCAAAGGGCTGGGTCTGGGGTAACAACATTAAATGGTGCTATGACTACATTAGGTCCTCAAGGGGTTCTTCTTGTCGGTAATACTATTTATATTAACGCTACGCTTACAACTCTTGGTACAGGCCCTGTTCTTATTAAAAATTCTGGAGGCTTTGCTATTGCAGTAGGTGCTACCATCAATGCTTCTGGGCCTTTTTTACAAAATGGCGTAGGGGGTGTTTCTGTAGGGGCTAATATAACCTCGCGTTAATACAGTTTTATAGTTTCTCCTTTTCTAAAGAAGGGGAAACTATAGAGCTCTTTCTTTTACAATTTTCATAAATCAACAAGCGACTAGTTTTTTGGCAGAGTGAAATTTTTTTCTTCCTAGGGGGGGTGGAAAAAACATTGAATTTAAAGTTTTAATGTCTGTATAAGGTGTTTTTAACATTTTATTTATAGAGCTCCTTTTTCTATGGTTTATGTTTTTTTTGTGCTCGTGTTTTTTGCTGTTCCCGGCTTTTTACTTGCAGCACCTCTTCGAGTTCCTTCTTCTTCAGGAGGTATTATCGACAAAGAAATTGAGCAGCAGTATGAGACCGAAGAAGTAACCCCTGAAAAAGAGGTTCCTTTAGTAGAAATTGAAATTCCAGAAAAGCAATTAGACCTCCCTGAGTCTAAAAAAGTTTTTCTAGCAAAGATTGAAGTTCAAGGCAACGCTATTTTTTCTCGTAGGCAGATACAGTCCTTAGTCACTCCCTATGAATTAAGAGATCTTTCCATTAAAGATATCAATGAACTTTGTCGGAAGATTCAAAATAAGTATGCCAAGGCGGGGTATTTTTTAGTCCGTGTATATGCACCTGCTCAAAAAATAAAGGATAAAACTTTAGTTCTTCAGGTGATGGAAGCAAAGCTTGGAACTATCGAAATTGTCGGTAATAAACATTATAAAACGAAGTTTATTTATTCGTATTTTAAGAGGTTTTTAGGCAAGACATTACATTATGGGGAACTTTTAAAAACTCTATTGCTTCTTAATGAAAATAGAAATTTAAAAGTCGGAACCATTTTCCAAAAAGGAAAAGAAGTTGGTACTGTTGACATGCTTTTACAAGTCCAAGACAGTACCCCGATTCATTTAAGTGCTGATTTTAATAACTATGGATCTAGTGTTACTGCTCTTTGTAGATCCGGAGTGCGTTCTGATTTTGGGAATGTGTTGCAACAAGGAGACACGCTTTCTTTAATTGGAGTTGTTGGAGTCCCTATCCATCAACTTCGTTTTGTAGATGCTATTTATCAAACCCCCCTTAATACAAGAGGTTCAGAGCTAGAGTTTTCTTTTCTTTACTCCGATTTTCATGTGGACAAACTAAAAGAATTGCACATGCATGGAAGAACGCAGGTGGCGGGGATTAAATTTTTGCAAGCACTGCAAAGGACTGGAAGATTAAATACAGACATTTATGCAGGCTTTGAATATAAGCAGATAAGAAACTTTGCCCACCATAAAACTTCTGCATTTGATAAGTTACGCGTTGTTTCTTTAGGTGGTAAAATAGACTACATGGATTCATTTAGAGGCCATAACATAGCCGACATAGGCGCTTTTTGCGGCATCCCTAATTTTTTGAATGGATTAAGCGCTGTAGATGATGTTCTTTGTAGTAGAGAGGGTGCTGGAGGTAGATTTTTGTATGTAGATGCAAACTATCAAAGGATACAAACGCTGCCAGCTTGGATGTCTTCCTCGTACTTTTTTTTAAATTTTCAAGGGCAGCTTTCTGCGTATAAGCTCCCCTTATCTGAAGAGTTCTATATCGGGGGCATTAATACAGTTAGAGGATATCCTTTAGCGACAGCTTTAGGCGATAGTGGTTTTTGTGTGAATTTAGAGTTACGAGTGCCTCCCTTTTTTGTGGGTTCGTACCCTGCTCCTTTTACGAAGAAACTGTGGAAAGACGTTCTACAGTTTGTAGGGTTCGTGGATCACGGGGAGGTTTTTGTGTATGGAGGTGGTATTTTCCACCAAGTCGATCGGTTGTATTTGACGAGTGCAGGTTTAGGGGCAAGAGTCTTTGGGCCTTACGGCATAGATGTGAGTGCAGATGTAGGCTTTCCTTTGGTTAGCCGTAAGCATAAAACTCAAGATGCTATTTTTTATTTTAGAATCAACAAGAGGTTTTTATGAAAGGAAAAAATTTTAAGAATGTTCTTTTTGGACTGGCGTGTTTTTCTCTAGTCCCGAATTTTTTAATGGCTCTTCCAAAGTCCCCCGAAGTTGTATCTGGACGTGCAGAGATCACGATTTCAGATCAAAACGCAATGCAAATTACAGTCGATGACCATTCAGTCATCCAATACCAAGGATTTAGCATTGGGGAAGCGGAAAGCGTACGGTTTATTCAGCCTAGCTCTTCTTCTGTTGTTCTTAACAGAGTGACAGGATCTGAAGGCTCAGAGATTCTAGGAAAACTAGAGTCTAATGGAAAAGTCTTCTTAGTCAACCCTAATGGGGTGTATTTTGGTCCAGGAGCACAGGTAGATGTGGGCTCTTTGATTGCTTCTACATTAGATATTTCTGATGCTGATTTTGCAAGTGATCGTTATGAATTCACTTTAGGCGAAGGCTCTAAGAACTCTTCTATTGTAAACTTAGGTTCTTTATCAGCAGATGAAACAGGTTGTATTGCTCTTGTTTCCCCAACAATTCGAAACGCAGGTTCTATCAGAGCAACAACAGGCAAAGTTGTTTTAGCTTCAGGAGAGAAAGTAACTCTTGATTTTAGCGGCAACGGCTTGATGCAGTTTACTGTCGAAGGCAGCTTGGAAAAAGCAGTTATCGAGCAGTCTGGAAGTATCGAAGCGCTTCAAGGGCAAGTGCATCTTTCCATGGGACACGTAAAGCAAGTGATTCAAAATGTAATCAACACAGATGGTATTACAGAAGGAAACATGCTTATTGAAGAAAACGGTGTGATTCTTCTTGTGGATAGTTCAAGTATAAAAGCAAGTGGCGTAGAGATCGCAGCGACTCAAGGTTCTTCTTTACAAATTAGTGGGGAAGTCATTGCTGCTAATGAGCAGGGTACAGGCGGTTTTGTTCATGTTTTCGGCGATAAAATCCAAGTCGTTTCAGCTCTTATCGATGCTTCTGGAAAAATGGGTGGTGGTGAAATTCTAGTTGGTGGCGATGCCTATGGAAGCGGAGCTTACCATTTAGCAGAAAGAAGTGAAATTTCTAAAGGTTCCTTGCTCATAGCAAGCGCTTTAGAGTCTGGGGATGGCGGTAAAGTCGTTGTTTGGTCTAACGGTCAAACGTTTTTTGATGGTAAAATTGTAGCTCAAGGCGGAGCTATTTCTGGAAATGGTGGTTTTGTTGAAACTTCTGGTAAATTAGGACTTGGATCTAGTTTTGGCCAGGTAGATACAATTGCTTTAGCAGGAAACACTGGAACATGGCTCATGGATCCGTATGCGATCGTGATCAATAACAGCGGTACAGATTCTTTAGCGATGGCTCAAGATGCAGGAGATGTTTCTTCTATTCTTACTTTAAACGCATCTATTTTTGAGTCGGCTACTTCGAATATTGTTTTAAGTGCTATGGCGGAAGGTGGATCTATTACACTAACAAGTGGAACTACAATTAGTATGCCATCTGGGTATGGTATCCAATTTGATGTAGATGATCAAACTGGAAAACTTGTTTTTAAAGACAACACCACAGTGCAAACTATAGGTGGAAACATCACTTTAAATGGTGCTGTTATACTAGACGGCGATAGTGCAGCTTTCTTAGCTAATTTAGGTGATTCTTCTGCTAATATTACATTTGCTTCAACAATTAATAGCTCTGGCTCCGGCGAAGCTAATTTATTAGTCCAAGCAGGATCTACTGGTAATGTATCTTTTGCGGCACCTCTTGGATCTGATTTTGCTGTTGGTGAAGTAATTGTAGATGCAGGTTCTATGAACTTATCTTCTAGCATCTACACACAAGGAAAGCCTGTTTCTATTACTGCAGCAACGCTTTTATCTGGTAATGCAGCGATTGATACAACTCTTGGCGGCACCTATCCAGGGGCAAATGTTTCTTTTAACGGTAGCAATAGCACAATTGATGGACCACATTCTCTTTACGTAGAGTCAGGAGTGGGTAAATCTCAGTTTGGTGGAACTGTAGGAGAGCTCCGTCCTTTATACTCTTTTAAAGTAAAAGGAGCAGGTTCTTCTATTGCATCTAACGTGACAGCAGATGGTAACACGATTATCATGGAAAGTCCTGTGACTGTTACAGCAGATGTAACTTTTACAGATAACGGAGTCAGCGGGGTGTTTTTCTTATCTACTTTAGATAGCGATGCAACATCACCTCCTTGGGCTGTTACAGTAAATGCTCCAATTGGAAAAGCGCAGTTTGTAGGCGCTGTGGGCGGAACAAATCCTTTAAGCGCACTTACTGTTGCTGCTAATGAAATTGGTCAGTCTTCAAATGTATTTCTAGATAATGCAGAAGGCGCTATTGCTGCTCTTACTTATTCTGCTCCAGGCGGTATTACGGTTGGTTGTGATATTGATACTGGTATAGTTGCTGCAGGTAGTATCGTGATGAACAACCCTGCAACTTTTGAGCCTAATACAGGGGGAACAGGTACTTTTACAAATCCAGGTAAAATTACGTTAAGCGTTCTATCTGATATAGTAACACCTGTAGCTGCTGTAGTTACATTAAACGGAGTTTCTGCAGGTAGCGGTAACTTGGTGATCAACGGCGGAGCTGCTGATCCTAATATGACAGTTGTTACTTTGCAAAATGCTGCTGTAAATCTTGTTAGCTTAAGTGTTATTGCGGACTCTATTATTCAAGATTCAAATAGCGCGATTTTTGCTACAGGAGATGTGACATTAGACGCTTCTGCTGGAACAGATAATCAATCGTTAACAACAGCTTCAAGTATCTCTACAACAAGTGGTACTATCCTTTTAAAAGGGGGAGTTACTGTAGCGACTATTGATTCAAATCTTTCAGCCGGAACAGGAAATATCACCTTGACTCCAGCTACAGACGGAGTGCCTATTAGTTATCAGGGAGTTATGCAGACAGCTGGCGGTACAATTACTGCAAATGCTGGCGGTGCGACAGAAGATCTTCTTTTAACAGGATCTACAAACATTGACGTAGGTGATGGATCTATCGTTTTAAATAAAATTGATGGAGCTCATGCACTAACAATCTCAGGTAGTAGTGTGGCTACATTAAGTTTAGGAGCTGCAATCGGAGGCACAGCGCCACTATCTTCTTTAATCGCAAGTATTGGAAGAGTGACGCAGTCAAGTACAGCAACTGCAACAGGTGCTGTATCTTATATTGCACCTCTTGGTATTGCATTAAATGGAACGTCTATCATTGCTCCAACGGGCTTTACTGCGATAGGACCTGTTAATCTAGGCGCTAACTTGTCAATCACAACAAGTAGTTCTAACGGAAACATCGCTTTTAACACAGCTGCAAGTACAATTGTGGGAGCTCATACTCTTACGCTTGTTGCAGGTACAGGCGTTGTTTATTTAAGTGGAGCAATTGGAACAGGAACACCTCTTACAAGCTTAACAGTTAGTTCAGCTACTCAGGTGGTTGTTGCTTCCAATATTACAACAACAGGAGCGATTGCTTTTACTCCTGCTGTAGTTCTTACAGGTGAGTCTACGATGTTTTCAACGACTCCTGCGGCAATTACTTTTAGCTCTACGCTAAACGGAACGCAATCCTTGAATGTCAGTGGATCTACTGTAACATTTGGTGGGGTAGTAGGAGGTACAAACTACCTTGCAGGCTTGAATGTAACAGGAACTAGCGTTGTATTTAATAATAACGCAGCGAATGTCAACGTAGTTGGTGGACAAACTGTTTTTAACGGTCCTGTTGTTGTGGGTCGTGGCGGTGGAGTTACTTTCACAAACGATGGACTTGGTGTTGCTTTCTTAAGTACAGTTAACTCAGATGGCACTTCAGGGACTCTTACAGTAAATTCTCCTACTGGAACAGCGTATTTTGGGGGAACTCTTGGTGATGGGGTAAATCAAATAGGCCAAATAGATGTAACTGCTTTGGATATCCAGCAATTAGGCGCTATAACAACCATTACAGGAAACAATGTGACTTTTACAGGTACACATTCTATCTTGCTTGGAGCTGATATTACTACGATTGGTTCTGGTTCTATTACTATGAACAATCCTGTAACAATTGGAACCTCGATTACACTTTCTGCTGCAACAGGAGATGTAACACTTTCTGGTGTGGTAGCAGGTAGCGATGGCCTTGCTATTAGCACGACTACAGGTACTGTAAGTCTAGCTGGAGCTCCTTATAACTTGTCTTCCCTAGCGGTAACAACAAGTGGAGCTGGAGCAATTAACCAAGCAGCAGTAAGTCCTATTACTACTATTGGTAATTTGACACTTAGCTCAGGATCTACAGTAACAACACTAAGTTCGTTAATTACTGGAGGGGGAAATATAGCTTTAACGGGAACTACTTCTCTAGCTATTACTTCCAATATGTCCACAGCAGGTGGTAACATTTCGTTATCAGGTGCTACAACATACCACGGAGGAACGATTTATACAGGAAATGGAAGTCTTAGCGTGGCAAATGCCTTTACATTAGCTACAGCTGGAACTTCTATCAACGTAGGATCTGGTAGTGCGACATTTAGTAGTACAGTAGGTGGAGCGCAGTCGTTATCTGTGAATGGTACAGCAATTGGAAGCTTGACATTTACTGGAGCTATTGGAGGAACGCCTTTAACAACACTAGTTGCTGAAATTGGAAATATCACACAAAGTTCTACAGCAGCAACTGTAGGAGCTGTTTCTTATGACGGAGTCAGCGGTATTTCTTTAGGTGGTAATATTACGACATCAAATGGTGCTGTAACTATTATTGGGCCAACAACCCTGACAGCAGGTGTTACTCTGGATACAAGTACTGGCAATAAAAATATTGCTTTTGAAGGCGCTTCTAGTACTGTCGATGGAGGTTTTGCTTTTGCATTAAATGCAGGTACTGGCAACGTAAGATTGGATGGTTCTGTTGGAATTAACACAACAGTTGCAAGTCTTACTTTAACAGGATCTGGTACAGCATTAATTGGAGCTCCAATTAATACAACAAATGAGCAAGGCTACGGTATGAAAATTGTTCTTACTGGAGATTGTTCCATGAGTACTTCAGGTGCAGCTATTACGTTTAGTAATACAATTAACGGAAGCCAAAATCTTTTCGTTAATGCTGGTACTTCAACAGTAGCGTATAATGCAGCAGTTGGAAACATTACACCTCTTCTATCTCTAGATACGATAGCAACAGGTGGTATTAGTGTTTCTGCCCCGATTAAAACAAGATAGTTTTTTGTTTTAATTTTAGTAAATAAGGAGTCGATTATGTATGTAATCGACTCCTTTTTTATTTGACCTTAGAGCTGTTTTTAGCTCGCTTCTTTTCCTTCTTCTTGGTTCATTAAAAAATTCAATAAAATCGTTAACATTTTTCTTTATTTTAAAAAAAACATATGACACGGTGAGTTAAACAAAGGTTAGTACTTCATAGGAGGGATTGTGAGGTGGAGTGTTAAGCATTCATTTTGGGTGATTTTAGCTGCTATTTTTCCAACGGCTTTAGCAGCGCTCCCAAAACATCTCGAGGTGTCTTCAGGAGATGTCGTTTTTTCAAAAGTAGATGAGTCTACTTTAGAAGTTACGGCTTCAGATCGTGCTAGTATTGTGTATGAAAGTTTTTCTTTAAATGAAGGAGAAACTATTCGTTATGTTCAACCTAAAGATTCTTCTATTTTATTAAATAAGGTAATCGGAAAAGAACCTTCTAAAATTTTAGGAAAATTAGAAAGCAATGGAAAGATTTTTCTAGTTAATCCGAATGGGGTCTATTTTGGCCCGCACGCAAAAGTAGATGTCGGTTCTTTAGTCGTTTCTTGTTTAGATCTAGTAGATCAAGATTTTTCAGAAGATAGATTTAATTTTTCTGTAAGTCCAGGAAAGACACAAGGTTCGATTGTAAATCTAGGATCTTTAAAAGCAAAAAATGAAGGAGTAATCGCTCTTATTGCTCCACATATTCGAAATGAAGGAGTCATTGTTGCGAGTGCTGGAAAAATTGTTTTAGCAGCAGGAGAAAAAGTAGCTTTAGATTTTACAGGAAATGGCCTCATGCGTTTTACGGTAGAAGGCCAAATGGAAAAAGCTCTGATAGAGCAAATGGGGTCTTTAGAAGCCTTAGACGGGTCTGTTTTTCTTTCCATGGGATCCATTCATCATGTAATAGAGGAAGTCATAAATCTAGAGGGGATTTCTTTTGGGGAAAACTTTATCGAGGAAAATGGAGTCATTTACCTTGCTGAAAAAGCGCAAATAACAGCCTCTTGCATCGAAATTTCCGGGAAAGAATCCTCTAATGTTATTTTAGAAGGACTTTTAGATGTTTCTACTTTAGAAAGCAAGGGTGGTGTTACTCATATATTTGGAGAAAATATTCGATTATCTGGCTGTACCTTAGAGGCTTCAGGTTCTTTAGGGGGAGGGGAAATTTTAGTTGGAGGAGATTTTCAGGGAAAAGGAGATGTCTTTCAAGCTAGGACAGTAGAAATATCAGGAGACAGTTTGTTAGCCGCTGACGCTTTAAATGAAGGCTCTGGAGGAAGGGTCGCTGTTTGGGCTAAAGAGACTACTATTTTTAATGGAATGATTTCTGCTAAAGGTGGGATTTTTGGAGGAGATGGCGGATATGTAGAGACTTCAGGTTCGCAGTATTTGAGCGTAAAAACTGGTAGGGTAGATACCTCTAGTTTTGAAGGAAGTAGGGGTACATGGCTTCTAGATCCTTTAAGCATACGTGTAGCTTCAGGAGGGGATACATCTATTTCTTTGGTTGATCTTTCTGATGGAAGCGACAGCTCTTCTATGTATACCATCGATCCTTCTGTAATCACGGAGAGTCTGAGTAACGTTGTTTTGTTTGCACTTGGAGATGCCGGTGGCGTAACGATTGAAGATCCTATTTTTATGAGTCATGAAGGAGTTGGTTTGACCATTTCTGTCAATTCGATTACAGGAGCAATTCATTTAAATAATGATATCACTACTAAGGGTGGATCTCTTTATTTAGAGGGTCCAGTAAAACTTGGTGGAGTTGGCGAAAGGATCTTAGACACTACCAACTCTTCTCTTGGCGCATCTATCATTTTTACTGGAAGAGTTGACGGCTCTAAGAATCTACTTTTACGAGGTGGAAGTGAAGGGGAGATTGAGTTTAAGCAACTAGTCGGAGCGTTAAACCCTTTATCTAAGTTGACGATTGAAAGTGGCGCCAATGTCTTTTTATCTTCAAATATTGTTACTTCTATGGGAGAAGTTCACATTACGCCCCCTTTAATTCTTAGGGGAAACACAAAGATAGATACAACCTATAGAGGAATTAAACCACTTGGAGCATCTATTGTTCTTGATGGAGCTGTGAATGGAAACTATAAGTTGTTTCTCGATGGAGGCGGCAAGGGGACTGTGACAGTCGGGGCGGGATCTAGCGTAGGGAGTAAAACAGCACTTTCTGTTGTACAAATTCGAGGTGCTGGCATTGTTGTTAGTGGGAATATTACTGCAGATGGAGGTACTATAACTTTTGAAGGTCCCGTATTGATTGCATCAGACCTAGTCCTTACAGACACAGGGCCAAGCGGTATCTTTTTTATGAGTACTGTAAACTCTGTTTCAGGGAACCATTCATTAACTTTAGTCGCTCCACAAGGCAGAATTAGTTTTTTAGATGGGGTCGGATTGACAACTCCTCTACAGAATATTACGGCATCTTCTAAGGTCACACAAATAAAAAGTAGTATGCGTCTTCTAGGTTCTTTTTTAGTGAGCGCTCCTGTCCAACTTTTATCTAATATAACGATACAAGCTTCCACTATCCATTTTTTTAATACAGTCGATGGATCGTATAATCTAACGTTAAATTGTGGTTCTTCAGGGGTTATTCGAGCAGACAATAGAATAGGAGAAGTGTCTCGGTTAGGGGCTTTAACAATTACCAATACGAATACTTTAGAGTTACAAGGTGTTTATGCTGGATCTATTACTCAGACGCAAGCAAATACAACGACTTTTCATGAGTTTTTAGATACCTCAGGCACAGCAGGAATTTCCTTAAACGGAGGTACCTTTAATTTTGGCGCGGGTATTACAACCAAAAATGGAGGGGGCTTTTCAATTCATAACGCAGGCAACCTCACAAGTACTGCTGAAGTCGAAATGAACCTTTCGGGTGCATTTTCTCAGACGGGGGCCGGAGCGGTTTTTTTAGCAGGGATTATTTCGACAAGAAATCGGGATATTACGATAACCTCACCCTTACATTTAGTAGGACCTGTTTCTTTGAACACTTCCACATCAGGAGATGGCAGTATTTCATTAGGAAGTACGGTTGATGGGTCCTATCCTTTTTCTCTTACTGCTGGTATTGGAGATCTTACTATAGCAGGAGACCTGGGAGCAACCATGGCTCTTGGGGACATTATGATCGCTTCAGCTCGGAACATTAGCTTACAAAATATTCGAGCCGCTAGCTTAGAGCAGCAAAAAGGATTTGGAAGAGCTAGCTATCTTGGCAATATAGTAACTTCTGATGTCAAAGGAATTAATATCACTTCTACGTATCTAGAGTTTGCTGGATCTGTTCCTGGAAAATCTTTAACAACAGTCAATGGAAATATCATTATTAATGGATGGTATGATGGAATCAACACACCATTGAATCCTGTAGAAGTAAATATAAATAACGGAGAAGGGTATTTATTTCTCGGCAGTGCTGCCAATGCCTACTTTTCTAGTGGAGGAGATAACGTAAAGTGGATAGGAAGTGTTCGAGCTAATATTCCTCCAGCAGTGGTTTATAACGGAGAATATTATTATCCAAAAATTTACCCGATACAGGTTAAGTAGGATATATACAGATGAAAATGCATGTGAAAAATAAACTATATCAGCTTCTTTTGCTTCAGGGCATGGTTCCTTGCTTAGCATTTAGTTTGCCACATGCTTACGACGTTGTATCTGGAGATGTTGCTGTTACTACCGAAGGAGAGCATTCTATGGTAATAGAAGCCTCTGATCGGGCTATTATCCAGTATAAGAGCTTTTCTATTGATGCAGGAGAAAGGGTTCATTTCATTCAGCCTAATAACCATTCTACCGTATTAAATCGAGTAACAGGAGAAGATCCTTCTCGTATTTTTGGAAATCTTACAAGCAATGGAAAAGTTTTTCTTGTAAATGGGAATGGGATCTATTTTGGACCTTCGAGCCATGTAGATGTCGGATCGTTAATTGCATCGACTCTTGACATCCAAGATATTAATTTTATCCAAAATCGTTTTCACTTTGAAAGACAAGAAAAAGAGGGGTTCATCCTTAATGAAGGCTTTTTAGAGGTTGAGGGAGATGTAGTTTTAACGTCGACTAAAATAGTGAATGAAGGAGTTATTGTAGCTAAAACTGGAAAAGTTGTTTTGGCAGCAGGAGAAAAAACTATTTTAAACTTTAGTGAAGATAGGCTTGTAAGTTTTGTTTTAGAGGGTGCATTAGCAGCTGGTGAAATTTTACAAAAAGGAAAGATAGCATCTTTACAAGGAGATGTAATTCTTTCGCTTGGCGCAGTCCAAAAAGTTATCGAAGGCGTCATCAATGTTGAAGGAGTTGAAATTGGCTCAGAGTTGATTGAAGAAAATGGATCTATTTTCTTAGTAGATTCTTCTTCTATAGAAGCTAAGTCTCTTCAGATTAAAGCTGAAAATGGAGAGGTCAAACTCGAAGGGAATATCACTATTTTAGAAGATTTAGGGGTAGGAGGATCTCTTTCTATTTTAGGTAAAGAGGTTTCTATAGGAGCTTCTCAAATCTATGCCTTAGGAGCCAAGGAAGGAGGACAGGTTTCTATTCAAGGAGAAAACGTTACGGTAAGCTCTCTTTCAGTTATGAACGTGAGTTCTAGCTCTTCTGGATCTGGAGGCAGGGTTTTCCTTACAGCCGATGTATCTAATCGATTTGATGGAGTTATTTTTGCTGAGGGAGGACCCTTAGGAGGCAATGGCGGTCTTGTAGAAATTTCTGGAGCAGGTTCAATTGCTATTACATCAGGCAAAATTAGCACAAAAGCTCCTTTAGGAATGCAAGGTTCTTGGCTTTTGACCTCTCATGAATTAGAGCCTGTAATTTTTGGTGAGACGCAGTCTCACCTAGTGATTCAATTAAGAGAAGGAGCTCATATCACTGAGGCAATAGCTCTTGACCAGGTAGGAATGGGTGTTACGTTTCAAGCTGAAGCAGGCAGTATTTATCTAGATAAGAGCGTTTCTACTCTTGGTGGGGATATTGTTTTTAAATCCCCCTTAGAAATTTGTGGAGGAGAGGTTGTTACCCTGGATTCAAAAGGGGGGAACATTCTTTTTGAGCGCGGTATCGAAAGTGATGTATTAGGGTCTTCTCTTTTTTTAGCAGCTGGAGATCAAGGGAAAATTGAGTGCTTAGACTCTATTGGTAAGAAAAACACTTTTGGCGAGTTTAAAGTTTTAAGTGGTCTTGAAATTTCTTTATCAGGAGATTTAGTCACAAAAGGTGCTGTGATTTCTTTAGAAAGCCCTTTACAGCTACGCTCGGATCTTAAAATTGACTCTACAGCTGGAGGTTTAGAAACAAAAGGTGCTGACATCTCTATTTTACAGGGGATTTATGGAAACCAAAGACTTCAGCTGGATGCAGGAACAGACGGATTACTCCATATACATGAAGGGATTGGGCTTCAGGGGGCTCCTCTTTTGTCAGTTTTAGCAAAAGCATCCTCGATTCATATTAACGCAGATATTAAAGCTGATGGCGGTACGCTGATTTATGCAAGTGATGTTTTCATTGCAAATGATGTATCGATGTCGGATACCGGCGTAACTGGAATTATTTTTTTAGGTAAAATTAATAGTGTAGGAGGCAACCACTCATTAACTCTATCTGCTGCTTTAGGAAAAGTTAGTTTACTAGGTCAGGTGGGGAACCTAACACCTTTAAATAGTTTATCCGTTGATTCTAATACTATTCAGCTAGGAGCTAGTGTTCGCGCTATTGGAACCTTAACCTTTACAGGTCCTGTGGATCTAGTCGCAGATGCTACTTTGACTGCTTCTGCTATCAACTTTTCCAAGACCCTTGATGGTTGCTACGCTCTTTCGATCGATGCTGGGGTTACTGGTTCGATTAATTTCGCAAATAGAGTAGGGGCTAAAGATTGTTTGGGTGATCTTACGATAGTCAATGCCAACACCGTCAATACAAAAGATATTTATGCTTCCTCGATTACGCAGTTAGCAGGAGGAGATCTTACGCGCTTTGATGGCGCTTTGGGAACTTTGTACGCTAAGGGAATAGATTTAACAGGAAATAATTTTATTTTTAACGGTGCAGTACACACTTTAAACGGGGGAGGGATTAGTTTTGACTCCTTGGGTACTGTCACAGTAAATTACAGTATTGATTCAACAGGGCCGATTTCTCAATTGGGTGGGGGCGCTGTTTTTTTATCAGGGGACATTTTAACATCAGAACAAAATATTTCCTTCAGTGGTCCAGTTTTTTTAGAGGAAAATGTTTCTATAGGAACATCTTCCACAGGTTTTGGTTCGATTTCTTTTGCAGGTACAATAGATGGTAACTACTCTCTATCTCTTAGTTTAGGCGATGGAAATCTTACTTTTACAAAAGCCTTGGGTAGTACAACTCCTCTTGGAAATATTTTGATTACAACAGTTGGAGACGTGACAGCTTCAGAAACCATAGAAGCAGAGAGTTACTCTCAGCTGATGGGATCAGGTATCGGTACTTATTCCGCGAGTATTACAACAAGTGGAATTATGGGTATTTATATTTTTTCTAATTACTTAGATTTTGCAGGAAGAAGTGCGGGGCAAACCTTGGAGTCCTTATCTCTTGGAAATATTATTTTAAATTCTCAGTATGGGGGTATGGGTTCTATTGCAAACCCGATAGAAGTAAATGTAGTACAAGGGTCGTATTACGGAAATGTCTACGAGGGGGCCTCGGGTTCTATTTATTTTTCAAGTGAAGGGAGTGAGGTTGCTTCTATTTGTCAGGTGCGTTCAAATCCAAGCGGTGCTGTTTTTTATAGTTCTGGGGGAGGAGCTTATGAAAATGTAACACCGGATGCTTCTTGTACAGGTATTCTTCCACCACCACCGCCGCCACCACCGCCACCACCACCCCCACCACCACCACCACCACCACCACCTCCACCACCGCCACCACCTCCACCGCCACCACCTCCACCGCCACCACCACCACCACATCATGGAGGGCATGGGCCTAAACGTCTCTATTATATCCCAGGAATTTATACAAATTATTGGGAGTTTAAAGACACGTTAGGTGCGCATTGGTATTTTGAGGCAGATTTTATTGACTATAGTGTGGATCCGCTAAAGGATATCATTCCTGGCTTTGCTTCTCCTGTGATGACTCCTAGAGAGGTGCCTTCAGTCATTGAAAAAGCTCCAACGTTACCTATACAGAAGGTTACGGTTAATGAAGTTTCAAATGGAATGCTGGAGAAAGTGATTATAGGATTGCTTGCTTTACTTGGCTTAAGTCAGCTAAGAGCTCCCTTTTGGGCAGGATATCAAAAGTTGAGACGTAGAGTGTTTGGACGTAAAAAATCTAAAGGAGCTTCAAGGCGTAAGAAAAAAAGTGATTAAAAAAAGTTTCTACTCTTACCTAAGAGATAACTTTTTTCCTTGAATGGAGATCATAAGAACGGTGATGTCTGAAGGAGAAACTCCGGAAATACGAGAAGCTTGTCCTAGCGAAATAGGACGAGTCTTCTGGAGTTTTTCTTTAGCTTCATTCGATAGACCATTCACAGCTTTGAAATCGAAATCATTTGGAACAGCAAAATTTTCTAATCCATCTAATCTAGAGATTTCTTGTTCTTGCCTTTCTATGTATCCAGCGTATTTTAATTGTAGTTCGATTTGTCTATTGGTTTCAAAACCAAAATCAGGCATGTGCTCTGGGTAAATTTCTTGTAGAGTTTCATAGGTAAATTCAGGCCTGCAAAGTAGTTGCGCTAAGGAGGCTGTTTTCTCATTCACCATTTTAAAGGTTTTCGCAAGAACGCTTAATTGCTCTTGGATGGAAACTTCTTTATGGCAAAGCCTTTCATATTGCTCGTTTGAAATAAGACCGAGTTCATAGCCGTATTTTCTTAACCGTAAGTCGCAGTTATCTTGTCTTAAAAGTAATCTATGCTCAGCTCTACTAGTAAACATTCTATAAGGCTCTTCTAGTTCGTGTCTTGTGAGCTCGTCAATCATAACGCCAATATAGGCTTCAGAGCGCTTTAGGGTAAATGGCTCTTTTCCCTGGACGCAAAGTGCTGCATTAATTCCAGCGATAAGGCCCTGACCTGCAGCTTCTTCGTAGCCTGTTGTCCCGTTGATTTGCCCTGCTAAAAATAGCCCTTTTATCGAATGGGTCTCCAAAGACATTTTTAAATGGCCGCTTTTTACATAGTCATATTCGATAGCATATGCAGGCCTTAGAATTTCTGCTTTTTCAAGCCCCTCAACCGTGTGGATCATAGCGAGTTGCACGTCGAAAGGTAGTGATGTTGAAATTCCATTTACATAATATTCTTCGGTGCCTAAGCCTTCTGGTTCAAGAAAAAGTTGATGTCTTTCCTTGTCAGCAAACCGTACGATCTTGTCTTCGATGGAAGGGCAGTACCTAGGTCCTACCGATTTAATCCTGCCAGAATACATAGCTGATCGGTGAAGATTATCGTGAATGACCTCTTTAGTTTTTAGATTTGTATAGGCTATATGACAAGGTATTTGTGGAAGACCAGATCCCTCTAAAGGATCATGAGAAAAATAGACTCCCTCGTCGCCATGTTGAACTTCTAGCTTAGAAAAATCAATGCTTCGTTTGTGTATTCTAGGAGGAGTTCCTGTTTTTAGTCTTCCAAGGCGAAAGCCTAATGCTGTAAGTGATGCTGAAATTCCGACAGCAGGCTTATCGCCCGCTCTTCCTCCTGGGTACTGCACTTCCCCAATATGGATAAGACCTTGCATAAATGTGCCAGCGGAAAGAACAACAGTTTTGCCTTTGTACGCTATACCTTCTAGTGTGCTCACGCCGACGATTTCGTTATTTTCTATCAGAAGATTTTCTATCGTGCCTTGTTTTAGAAAAAGATTGTCTGTTTTTTCTAAAAGATGTTTCATGTAATTTTGATAAGCAACCTTATCTGCTTGCGCTCTTGGAGAATGGACGGCAGGTCCTTTTGAAGCGTTTAGCATTCTTTTTTGGATAGCAGTTGCGTCTGCAACTTTACCCATTAATCCACCTAATGCGTCAATTTCTCGTACAATATGACCTTTAGCAGTTCCTCCAATAGCTGGATTACAGCTCATCTTTGCAACTGTGTCTAAATTCATAGTGAGAAGTAATGTTTTCGCTCCCATACGAGCAGAGGCATGCGCGGCTTCACAGCCGGCATGACCTGCCCCGATAACGATTACATCAAATGTTTCAGGATATGTCCACATGGGGATTAAAATACTCTTGCTTTTTTTTGATGGTGAGTTTCGTCTTATGTTTTATGACGATCTCTTCTTCTACGTTTTTTTCTTTTGTGTTTAGCGATTTTCGCTCTTCTTTTTTTCTTGACTGACGCCATAGATATTCCTTGATAAAGATAAATTGAACATCTTTTAGTGATTGTTCTTAACGGGAAGCTCAGGATTATAGGGAAATACAGGAAAATGCGCAAGGTGTAAATTTTTTTGAGTCATAAGGACTGCGAAGTCGGGGCTGTTAGGCTTAAGTTAAATTAATGTATTTACGTTTGAGGCGCAGTCTTGGGGCTTGTTACCTGTAAATTTTTATTTGTACGTTTCTTCTATGCGGGAAATTGAGCAAAGAAAATCTTTCTAAGATTTACAGCAATTGAGCAATAAGGTATCTCTGTTAGAAATCATCTAATAAAAGTGAATAGTATGGCTAAGTTATATTTTTATTATTCAGCAATGAATGCTGGAAAAAGCACGACCCTTTTACAGTCGGCTTACAACTACGTTGAAAGAGGTATGCAGGTTCTTTTATTCGCTCCTGCTATAGATAACCAATATGGTAAAGTGGTAATTCATTCTAGGATAGGTCTTGTCCAAGATGCTATAGGATTTACTGCGGAGACTAATTTTTTTGAAGTTGCCTTAAAGCAAAAGGAATCACAAGATTCTTTAGCTTGTGTCTTAATCGATGAGGTGCATTTTTTAAATAAAAAACAAATTAAACAACTGACGAAAATTACAACAGAGCTTAGGTTGCCTGTTCTTTGTTATGGGCTGAGATCAGATTTTATGGGAGAACCTTTTGAGGGGAGCTCGTATTTACTTGCCTGGGCTCAGGAACTAATAGAAATTAAAACGATTTGCCATTGTGGGAAAAAAGCGACTATGAATATTCGGATCGATGCAACTGGGCGCCCCATAGAAGAGGGAGAGCAAGTGCAGATAGGTGGAAATGAAAGCTATGTCTCTTCTTGCATGGGCCATTTTCGTGATTTAAACAAAACATTTTCAAAAGAAGAAAGTTTGCAAACTGTAGGAGTTGTATGAAAGATCAGATTAAGGGGTGGCTTATTTGCCTTATAGCCTCGTTATTTTTTTGTTATGAACTTACACAGTTTCATATGTTAAACGCTATTTCCCCTATGTTGATTCGAGACCTTTCATTATCAACTACTGAATTTTCAGCTCTTTGCTCGACGTATCTTTTAGCTGATGTGATTTTTCTTATCCCTGCAGGGATTTTGTTAGATCGAATTCCTATTCGAAAAATTATTTTGTATTCTTTGGCTCTTTGTATTCTGGGGACGTTTGGATTTGCTTTTTCTCATACGTTTTTACAGGCGTCAATTTCCCATTTTTTATCAGGCATTGGGAATGCTTTTTGTTTTTTAAGCTGTATGATGCTCGCTAGCAGCTGGTTTGGAAAAAAGAGTTCGTTAATTACTGGTGTGATTATCACTGTAGGGCTTTTAGGGGGAGTTTTTGGACAGGTTCCAGTGACACTTCTTGCTCAAAAGTTCACTTGGCAAAAAACCCTTCTTTTAGATGGTGTAATTGGTTGCTTCATTTGGGCGTTAAATTTTCTTTTTGTAGAGGAAAATAAAAAAGAAGCAGTTTTGCAAGAACAGTATTCTATTCGTGAATTTTTCTTACGTTTAAAAGCTGCTTTTTTTAATGGACAGGTTTGGAAGTGTGGTTTTTATACCGGGTTTTTGAATTTACCTCTTATGATTATTAGCGCTATGATAGGGAACCTCTATTTAACGCAAATTTTACATTTTAGCCTTATTCAGTCTTCCGCCATTTCTAGCATGATTTCTATAGGCACAATTGTGGGATCTCCTCTTTATGGTTTTTTGTCTGATCGATTTCAAAGGAAAAAAGTCTGGATGGTTTTCGGAGCTGTTTTAAGTATAGCTACTTTTTTTCTTATTATGCTTTTGAAAAATCCATCGTTTGTAACTATGGCGATTGTATTTTTTGGCCTCGGTTTTTTTTCAGCTTCTCAAGTTCTAGGTTATCCTATGATTACCGATTCGGCTCCTAAAGAGCTTCGAGGAACATCAATGGGGCTTGCTGCATTTTTGATTATGGGGCTTGCTTTTGTAGGACAACCGCTGACTGGTTTTTTGATTGAAAAAGGCTCTACCCAAGGAGTGTATGATTTTACGTATGCTTTCATGATTTTTCCTATTGGATTTTTAATTTCATTGGGGATGGCATTTTTTGTAAAAGAACCTAAAAAGACCTTAGAGTTAAATCAATCACCTCTTTCTGTTTTGGAATAGGGGCGTTTTTTATGTTAAATATCCTATAAGGAAGTTGTTTGATCAGGGTTTTCATGATACCCAAGAAAACCTTGATCAAAATGGCTAAATCAATAGCTCTTATTCGTTAACGAAGAAAAGTCTTACTGACCCTTCAAGGTCGATTCCCTAGATGTTTCATCTTTTTATTTATTTAAAAGTTTTACTTTTCCTGTTTGTAATTCGTAATAGGCTCCTACGATAGCGATTTCATTTTTTTCGATGAAAGGTTGTATGAGAGGGGATTGTTTTACTAGTTGAGCAACGGATTCCACATTTGCTTCAACGCATTTTTCTAGGGATTTACAGTTTTTTAAGGCGGGTTTAATGAGAGTTCCTATGTTGTCGATCGTAGAGAATTCGTTTTTCATTGTAGCTTCTACTGCTCCGCAGTTCTCATGTCCTAAGACCATAATAAGAGAAGCTCCTAGGTGTTTTATTGCATATTGCATACTGTCTATAACTAGAGCATCGGCTACGTTGCCAGCAATACGAATCACAAATACATCTCCTATGCCTTGGTCAAAGAGTATTTCGGGTGCTACTCTAGAATCGGAGCAGCTTAGGATTACCGCAAATGGCTTTTGAGAGGATGTTGTGGCCTCTCTTTTTTCTTTGCTGCTATCGCCGTGTAAGGGGTGTTCTTTTCTATATCTGATATTTCCCTCGATTAGTTTGTTTAACGCTTCTTGGGGACTTATGTGTGAGGCTTCTCTTGTGTTTGTGGTTTTTTCTATTTGAGAAAAAGCTAAAGAGCTAATGCATACGAAAATAGCCATAAAAATCTTCATAAGGAATCCTTTATTTCAATGTGTTTTTATTATTTAAATAAAGAAATTGATTGAATTAAACAATAGAAGAGTTTTTTATTTTTTTGGGGAAAATGCTGCAAAAGCATCGTCTTCGGGGCTTTGGTTAGCTCCGACTATTCCAGCGTAGTTGCCGAATTGAGCGAGTTCTTTTCTAAAAGCTAGAAAGACGCTCCCTACACCACCATGACGGTTTTTTGCGACGATAAGTTCGGCAAGGCCTGGTTTATCATAAGGATCATAGTATTCCCTTCGTAAAAGAAAGGCTACTATATCGCTATCTTGCTCTATACTATTGTGTACAATGAAGTCGTTTGCTACGAAATTATGTAGGATTTCTACCGTAGCATCGTATACGTCTTCTTCTTGCAGCGGAGTGATCGCTGTTAAAGTATCCCAATTGGTCTTTTTCTCTTTATAGGTAGCGATGAGATCTCCAACTTGTAACGTATCGAGTCTTTTCCACTCAGCAATCGACTCTGTTGACAACTTTAAGAAAGGGTGGTTGGCACTTGCTTTAATTTTTTTACCAGAAAGAGTTTCGAGCTCATAGATCATTTTACGGCCAGAATAAAACACTTTAGTCATTGGCTTAAGACTTAGTTCCATGGTAGTAGGATCTATCGCTTCTACTAAAAATGGCGTTTGTTCAGCTCTTTCTGCAAGGTTTTTAATTGTGGTTTTTTTGCCGCTAAGAGCTTCTTGAATAAGAGTATCACCAGCTAAACAGCCAGATTCTCTTAGGTCGCTCATCATAGGTCTATGACCAGGTCTTTCTTCTACTTTTCTCGAAAGCTGTGATAGACATAAAAGAGGGATGTTTAATTCTCTTGCTAAGTTTTTTAGCATACGGGATATCTCTGCGATCTCATTTTGTCTATTTTCAGCAGATTTAGTTTGGCCCGATCCAGAAATAAGCTGGAGGTAATCCACCACAAGGAATTGAATCCCGTGCGTTTCTTTCATTCTTCTGGCTCTAGCTCTTAGGTCTGTGATTTTTAATCCCGGTTGGTCATCTATAACCATAGTTGCTTTTTGCATAGAACTGACTGCTGCAACGACTTTTTGGAACTCTAAACCCGTTAGATTTCCTGTGCGGAGCTTGTCTGATTCTATTTCAGCTTGTGAGCAGATAAGTCTATGTAGTAACTGCTCTGACGACATTTCTAAAGAAAATACGCCGACAGGTTGGCCGCTTTTAAAGCAGATGTTCTCAGCGATATTTAACGCAAGGGCTGTTTTTCCCATGGCAGGGCGTGCGGCTAAAATGATTAGATTTGATGCGCCAAGACCATTAATCATTTTATCTAGATCTAAAAAATGAGAGGGGAGGCCTGTAATTCCTGAATCTTGGGGGCCTTTCGTCAGAAATTCTTCTTGTCTAATTTGTAATTCTTTAAGATAAGGTATTTTACTTGCTGCTTTGGACCCTGAAAGGATGTCTCGAATGAGAGTCCCTCCTTGCGCATGAGCTGCTTGGCTGATTGAAAAAAGTTTTTGTTGTGATTCATCCAAAAGAGCATGAACATCCCCGGGGTCTCCGAAGGCATTTTTTTCCATGTCTTGAGCTGTTTGGATCATCCGTCTTAGAATGGATTTATTCTGAACAACTTCGACATATTCTTCTATAAATGCGGAGGTTCCTGCGTACTGTGCTACGGAAGTAATGTAGCCTGCTCCTCCGACAGCTTTTAGCTTTCCTTGTCTTTTGAGCTCTTCACACACAAGGTGTACATCAGCAGGTTTATCATTTTTATAAGCTGTTTTTAAAACTTCAAAGATTGCTTGGTGTTCTACATGATAAAAATCTAAGGGGTGTAAAACATCAGCTGCAACATTAAGGCTGTTTACGCTCGTAAGCATACTCCCAAGGACCATCATTTCTGATTCTTTAGAATTAGGGGGGATAAGTGCTTTAGCGTCTTTCATGTAAAGAAAACTCCGATAAACAAGCAGAGAAAGAATCGGAAAGGGTGGGATTTGAACCCACGGTACCATTGCTGGTACGCGTCCTTAGCAGGGACGTGCCTTCGGCCACTCAGCCACCTTTCCAATATAAAACATGGGATCATTCTAACTACTGAGCTCTTTTTCGGCAAGCTTCAATCTGCAGCATATGAATATAAGATTTTTTTCCCATTGAGAGCGTTCCATAAACTGGTGTGTAAAGAGCCGTCTGGGTTCTGTACGACAATACTATGAACGGGTAAATATACATCAGAAGTGTGTCTGATAGCGAAGTCTTCACCAAATGCAGCTTTGGAAAGTCGTGTTACTTGAGCTAAAGAAAATCTTTTAGATACTTTGTGCGTGTTTTTCCACGTTTTAGTAACGAGTCTTTCTTTCATTTCTGTAGACGGAGCTGTGTTTAAGTTTGGCTGTTGAAGGTGCAGTCTATAGGTATTATCTGTAAGAACAACTAATTGTTTTTTTCTTAAGCTTTCTACTGTAAGATCTAGGGCGCTATTTTCAACGCGAAGACCTTTTAAAAGGTCTTGTCTTGTGCAAGATCCACCTTTTTTAGCTAAAAGATTGATGACTTTAAATTCTTGTCGATCTGTTCCTGCTGTTAAACAGTCCCCAAACCCATGTGTTTTATCCCAGCCTTTTGTTTCTAGTACCATTTCACCATCGCAAAGATCCCAAAGAATTAATGATTCTTCGGTTTTTTTAGGACTGACAGAATATTTCACTTCCATGAGAAGGTAGGGATAAAAACGAAGCTCGGTTTCAAGGTATTTATGACGGTTGCTTTTAAGGAGCTCTTTTCTATGAGTTTCCATAATCTGTTCCGCTGTGTAGCGGACTTCTAGGGTGTGAAAAGACCCGGAAGGGAGCATCTCTTGTATTTTGTTTTTGAGCTCGGGGTGTCTTTGGAGATTCCAATAGACTCCGTACCCCATAGGGCCTAGTAGTAGTAAAAATAAAATAAACTTCATGTTGTAATGTTCCCTGATAGCCCGTGCTTTTCTTTATCATAGGCTATGAAGTTATTTTGCTACAAGATAGTGTAGTTTTAAAACAAAGAAGAGAGTATTTAAAAATATTTTTTTTTGAGCGGTTAACACTCGAAAAAAAAGTAATCGAGGTGTCGTAAAGCCAATGTGATTACTTTGCAAAACGGTTTTTTTGTTCAGTGAATTTTTTTTGGAGTTTTTTATAAGCCTTGTTGTAAGTGATCTTTTTTTTAGTTATTTGTTGGAGGTATAGCACTCGTTCCTCAAGCGAAGGAAAGCTTGCTTCTAAAGAAAAAAGCGCTAGTGTTTTTTTTATTTCTTCTAGAGGGATGTTTGCGATTTGGTTTAATATTTTTTCTGATAATTCATTTTCTGCGTGCGGAAAACTCCAGAAAAATGACGAAAGCCCTCTGTTTTTTTCTGGAAACGTTTGGCCGTTGTCAATTTTTTGAATCCCATAAATAGGAAGGTTTTGTTCGTCCACTTTTTTTACGTAGGTTAAAAAATTAGGAGGATTTGCATCATTATCATAGGTGACCCAAAGAAAAAGGCAGATGTTTTCAAAGTCCTCGTGATCGAATTGTTGTTCTATTTCTTTTTCAGAAAGTCCTAAGAAAAAAAAATGTTGGAGAAGATCGGTTATTGGCAGGCTATTTTTTACATAAGGTTGTATAGAACATAATTTTTCTTTTAAGTCGTTGTTTTCTTCGGCGGTATAAAATGTAGAATGAGATAGGATTCCAAGAAGCGTAATTGGTGTTATGGTGTCTACTTGTAAAAGTTGAGCGATTCTATAACTAGCGGCTTCTCTTTGTACTGAGGTGTAAGAAGGTATGTCTTTTTTTGCTCTATAATCTTTTAAGTAAGAAGAAAATCCTTTCGGGTTATTTAGACAGAAAATAGCTTCATCAACCGGTTTAAGAACAAAAGAAGGATCGTTATTTAGATCATGAAGAAAATATATTCCGCTAGATCCTGCTTGAGATAGCTCAAGGTTTCCTGTTTTTATAGAAGAGTCTAATAAGAAAAAAAAATCTGGATTGTTTTTTCTTTCTATTTCAGTAAATGCTCTCCAGTGTTCTTTAATAGATTGAATTTCTAAGGAGCGTTCTATTTGAAGGTCTTGCGCAATACAAGGCGTTTTCCAAGCGCTTATAAAAAAAAGAGCAAGGAGTATTACTCTAGGCAAAGTCTTTCGAAAAAGATCCCTCCAGAGGGAGAGAATTGTATGTTTTTGATGTGAGGCTTTTTGAGGTAACAAATACTCCAGTGAAAAAGAGGCGCAATCGGCGCTTCTTCTAATAAAATTTGCTCTGCTTCTAGTAGGGTATTGCATCTTTTTTCTCCAGATTCGGTCGCGGATTGAAGGAGTAATTTAGTAAACGCAGCATTTTCCCATCCTGGATAGTTTTTAACATTCGCTTTATGTTGAAACCTTTCTAAGATGCTAAGAGGATCAAAATACTGGGCCCTATACAAGGTTTGGCCAAAGGAGTAGGTTCTTTTAGACAGTTTGGCCATTAAAGTTTTAGGGTCTGCATTTTCCAGGTTAATATGGACCTCGAGGTTTGTTAGCCA
The DNA here is from genome assembly GCA_964455905.1 of uncultured bacterium. Classification (GTDB taxonomy): domain Bacteria; phylum Chlamydiota; class Chlamydiia; order Chlamydiales; family Rhabdochlamydiaceae; genus CAIJXB01. Next base: position 215,298 of record CAYVYN010000004.1, on the reverse strand, counting down.
TTGCTGTTGTAGAATTTGGGCTATGCTGTGAGTTATCGGAGTGTGGGAGTATGTGTAAGCAATAGACTGTTCGAATTCTGTTTTTTTCATCCCTAATTCCTTTAATCCCATGCTCAAAAATTCTTTAGCTTTATTTGTGTTTGAGTCTTCATATAAATGGGTGTTTTTTTGTTTTTTCAACGAGGGGGGGATGGCGCAAAAAGCTGGACTTTCACCGAATTCCATCACTGTTTCTATGATTTCTTTTCGATTAATTGCTAGGTTGAAAGCTCTGCGGATATTTTTATTGGAAAACGGTTTTTTTTCTATGTTAAAAGAGATGAAGGTTGTCGCTGCTAAGGGACAGTTTAAAAGTTGGTCTTTAGGAAGGTTTTGAATTGCATTTTGTGGGATGTTTGCAAAAGGATCTCCTATCAGATCTAATTCACCATTTTCGTACATTTGTAATATGGTTGAGTCGCTATTTACCACGCTAACATGGATCGATTCTATATTTGTTTCCTTGTTTGCTCGAAAAAAAGGATTTTTTTCTAAGAGTATTTCTTTGCGATGAGACCATTTTGATAGAATAAAGGGCCCATTGCAAATCGGTTTTTTTTCTATAAAAGGGGCTTTGACAGGCGAAAACACGCAAAAAGAAATCACGCTTAAAAAATGAGGTGTCGGTTCTTTGAGCTCAATAATGAGAGTGTTAGCATCTTTGGCAAGGATCCCTACTTCATCAAGAGAAATAAAGCCTTTTTTTGCTTCTTCTGCATTTTTAATAGAATAAAGAAGGTGGGCATTTGGACTGGCAAACGTGGGTGAAAGCATTTCTTTCCAAGCGTTTGCAAAATCATAAGAAGTCACAACGCTTCCGTCGGACCAGTGCGTTTCTCCTAGGGTAAATGTATAGGTTTTTTGATCATTAGACACTGAGTAGCTAGAGCATTGAGCTGGAGTGATTGAGCCATCGGGGTGTAATGCAACGAGCCCTTCAAAAAGAAAAAATTGAAACGTTGCAGAAAGAGCGTCTCCACCTTTGCGAGGATCTAAAGTGACGGGATCATCGCAGGCTGCTAGGTGTAGTGTTTTTGTTGTTTTTTTTGAGATCGTATCTTTACTGCAGGAAAGGGTAAAAAGTAGTAAGATAAATTGCAGAATTATGGTTGTTTGGAAATGTTTTTTTTTTTTTGATTTCATGAGCTCTTTTTGTCTAGATATCTCCTAGAGTCAATAAGTAGACTCTAGGAGAGTAGTGAGAATTTAGTCTTTCATTGAAAGAAGGAATTCAACATTGCTGTTTGTTTTTTTGAGTCTTCCTAAAAGCAGATTCATGGCATCAAGAGGAGAGAGGTCCGCTAGAGCTTGGCGCATTAGATAGATTTTTTCTAGCTCTTCTTTATGGTAAAGAAGCTCTTCTTTTCTAGTTCCGCTCTTAATAAGATCAATTGCTGGATAGACTCTTCTATCTGCAAGTCTGCGATCTAAGACGAGCTCCATGTTTCCAGTTCCCTTAAACTCCTCAAAAATAACCTCGTCCATTCTGGAGCCTGTATCAATTAAAGCTGTTGCAATAATCGTTAAAGAGCCTTTTTCTTCGATATTTCGAGCTGCTCCAAAGAATCGTTTAGGTTTGTGCAGAGCATTCGCATCGATACCTCCGGATAAAATCTTTCCTGAGTGAGGTTGAACTGTGTTGTAGGCTCTTGCTAAGCGAGTGAGTGAGTCTAGTAAAATAACTACGTCATGGTGGTATTCGACAAGTCGACGAGCTTTTTCAATAGCCATTTCTGCGATTTGAACGTGTCTTTCTGGAGGCTCGTCGAACGTAGAAGAAATGACTTCTCCTTTGACGCTACGCATCATGTCGGTAACTTCTTCAGGACGCTCATCGATCAAAAGAACAATTAGGTAGACATCAGGGTTGTTTTGCGCAATAGCGTTGGCTATGTTTTGGAGGATCATGGTTTTTCCTGATCTAGGAGGAGCTACAATAAGAGCTCTTTGTCCTTTTCCAATAGGAGAAGCTAAATCTAATACGCGTGTTGTAAGATTGTCTTTTTGCGATTCCATGACAAGGCGCGAGTCTGGATAAAGCGGAGTTAGGTTTTCAAAAAGGATTCTTTCTCTTGCTTTTTCAGGAGGACACCAGTTAATTTTGTCTACTTTAAGAAGAGCAAAAAACTTTTCTTTTTCTTTAGGAGATCGAATGGTTCCATAGACAGTGTCTCCTTTTTTTAAGTCGAAGCGGCGGATTTGAGCAGGAGATACATAAATGTCTTCAGCCGAAGGGAGGTAGTTGTAATTAGGGGAGCGTAAAAATCCAAAACCATCGGGTAATACTTCAAGAACGCCTTCTCCAACAAGAGTTTCTGTCGGTTTTTCGGAGAGAAACTTGACTGTTTCAAAGACGAGTTGTGATTTTGTTAAAGCGCCAAGATTTTTTAGTCCAATTTGTTTTGCAAAGTGATTCAATTGGTCTATATTCATTCTTTGCAGGTCTGCGATTTTGGTAATCGAAACTTGTTTTGCCGGTTCGTTTGCTACGTGTTGTTGATCTTGGTCGTTCTCTTGTTGCGTATGGTTTCTATCTTCTGGATTCATTGATCAAAGAATCTCCTTCTTTACAGGGGGGTTAAACGTATTTTGTTTTTTAGCCTAATGACTTCTTTTTTTAATTCTTCTACGCATCCGTTATTGAGCAGGAGAAAGTTTGCTTTAGCAGCTTTTTTTTCTGGGGAGATTTGCCTAAACATTCTCTGGGCAAAGCTCTCATCTTGTTTTTTATGGCGGTAAAACCGCTCTTTACATAGTTTTTCTTCCGCAAGGACTACGATGACAAAATCAAATAGATATTCAGTGTTAGTTTCATAAAGCAGGGGGATTTCTACTACGAAAAGGTCATATTTAGAGTCTTGTTTAGTAATTTGATACTGTCGTTCAATTTCATGAAGTACTAGCGGATGTAGGATGTGTTCTAGTTTTGTGAGAGTTTCTGTATGAGGAAATACCTTTTGAGCTATAGCTTGTCTATTTAATTGACCGTCAATAATAACTTCGGGCCCAAGCAAATCAACTATTTTTTTTTGAACGCCTACGTCACTGGTTAGTAGATCGTGGACTATTTCATCCGCGCTAACTACGTAAGCTCCAAGTTCTTTAAAAAGCTGACAAACAGTGCTTTTCCCTGAGGCAACGCCTCCAGTTACTACTACTTTCTTCAAAGTCTAGCATTCCCCCCAATTTTTGCCAACCGAAATATCGACGGTTAGGGGAACACGAAGAGAGAATACGGTTTCCATTTCTTTTTTGACAAAAGAAATGACATCGGAAATTTCGTTGTTATCACATTCAAATAATAATTCATCGTGAATTTGAAGCACCGGGAACGAATTTTTAAAAGGCCATTTTCGGTAAATATGTATCATCGCTAGTTTGATTAGATCCGCTGCTGTTCCTTGGAGAGGGGTGTTTACTGCTAGCCTTTCTCCTAAGGATCTCAGAACGGGATTTTTACTTTGTATTTCAGGAATAGGACGTATCCTTCCTGTCATTGTCGTAGAAAACCCGGTTTCTTGTGTTGTTTTTTTACAGGTTTCAATGTAGTTTTTTACCTTCTCGTATCTTTCAAAGTACGTCTCTATGAACTTAGCTGCTTCTTTGTGGTCTATTAGAAGTTCTTGCGAAAGACCATAGGCTTGTTGCCCGTATAAAATACCAAAGTTAACAGCTTTTGATTTGTAACGCATATCAGGAGTAACTTCCTTGAGGGGAACGTTAAAAATTAAAGAAGCCGTATATGCATGAACGTCTTCTCCTGATAAAAAAGCATTAATGAGTGTGGGATCTTCGCTAAGGTGTGCAAGAAGTCTAAGTTCTATTTGAGAGTAATCTGCTGAAACATAGCTCCAACCTTCTTTTTCAGGGCGAAAAGATTCTCTGATTTTTTTGCCTTCTTCGCTTCTTACAGGAATATTTTGTAGATTAGGGGCTACGCAAGAAAGTCTTCCTGTGGCTGTGGTTGTTTGACTGAATGTACAGTGAATTCTTCCGGTAAAGCTGTTTACTTGAGAAGGTAGGGCATCTGTGTAGGTGGATCGTAGTTTTTCAAGTTGTCTATAGTTTATGATCTCTTTGATGATCGGAGATGCATCGAGTAAGCTTTCTAGGGTTTCTGCAGATGTGGAAAATCCTGTTTGAGTTTTTTTAGGTGGTTTTAGCTGGAGTTTTTCAAATAAAATTGTCGAAAGTTGTTTAGGGGAGCTAATATTAAAGGTTTCGTCTGCGAGTTTGTAGATTATCTTTTCTAAAGAATGAATTTTTTCAGAGAGCTCTTCGGAAAGCCTTGTGATTGTAAATAAATCTAAAAACATTCCATTTCTTTCCATTGCAAGAAGTACAGGAAGTAAAGGAAGTTCAACCTCGTTAAATACAGAGGTGAGATTTTTACTTTCTAATTTTTCCGCGAAAAGTTCTTTTAATCGAATTGTGTAATCAACTTCTTCAGCCGCCCATTTGCAGACTTCTTCGATAGTAATTTCGGATAAAAGACGTTCGTTTTTTCCTTTCCCTATTAAGCTTTCTAATTCAATTTTTGTATGAGAAAACTGTTCAATACAAAGATCCGTAAGGGAATGTTTTGCGATATGTGGGGTTAATAGGTAAGAGGCTAACATTGTGTCAAAGTCTAATCGTGGGATGGGGAGTTTTTCATTAAGAAGAATGTGTAGATCGTGTTTTAGGTTGTGGCCATAAAAAGAAATGTCGGGTGTGGAAAAAAGTTTTTTTAGAAAATCAAGGAGGAGCTCTTTAGGAACTGTTCTAGAGCAAGCAATATACCATGCCTCTCCAGGAATAAAGCCAAGCGCTACGCCTAAAAGTTTTTCTGTCATAGGCGATGCTGTATTTGTTTTAATCGAAAAGCAAATGCTTTTTTGTTTTTCTAACGTTTTTCCAAGAAGAAAAAGTTCTTCGCTGCTTTCGATAAGTTGGTAGTTTGTTTTGATAGTTGCTTTTTCTTGGGGCTCTTGAAAAGAACTTTCTTTTAAAAAAGAAAAAAACCTGTGTTTTTGATAAAATACAGAAAGCTCTTCTATTTGAGGTTTTCCTGGTTTGTAAAATTCCCAATTCGTTGGTATTTCTACTTGTGTATTGAGAGATGCTAGTTGCTTACTTAGTAATGCGTCTGCTTTGCCTTGAGTGAGTAGCTCGCCTTTTTTTCCTTTAATTGTCTCAGAGTGCTCTAGGATTGATTCTAGAGTGTTAAATTCTTTTAAAAGTGTCGCAGCCGTTTTAGGGCCAATACCAGGAACCCCAGGAATATTATCTGAAGCGTCACCTATTAGCGCTAGGTAGTCGACGATTTGTTCTGGAGTAACAGCAAACAGTTCTATGACCTTTTCTCTATTTACAATCGCATTGTCTTTGTGATTGTGAATAAGGAATGTAGAGCTCGAGACAAGTTGACAAAGATCTTTATCGCTTGTGCAGATGTAGTTTTCTACATTGGGATTTTGATTTGCCCATAGAATTAGACTTCCTATGGTATCGTCGGCTTCTACGTCGGGAATCATAAGAAAGGGAATTTGCATCAGTTTACAAAAGGTAACTGCTTCATTTATCTGTGCGTACAGATCCTCAGGGACAGTTTTTCGTTGTGCTTTATAGTCTTTGTAAAGTTCTGTTCGTGCTTTTTTATTATTAGGGCCGTCAAAAACAGCTACAACATGCTCTGAGGGGAAATCTTTTATAACTTTTAATAAAGATCTAATAAATCCAAAAAGAGCATGTGTTGACTGTCCCTGAGATCCTGTCATGGGAGCAATCGCATGATAGGATCTAAAGAGAAAGTTTACCGCATCTATAATGAGGAGTTTTTGCATAACTAAGGCTGATAAAGGTATAAAAATTTGCCGTTAAGCTTTGCTGTCTCACTAGGTTCTAGCAAAAACGTATGTTCCACTTTTCCAGAAAAAAGGGAAAATTTATTTTGTGCCAACTGCGAAAAAATGCTTTCAGGTCTACTTAACTCTATGACCTGATAGTCTTGCTCTTGAATTGAAGAGGCTGTAGTTAACGCTTGAAGAGTTTGAAAATAATTGGCTCCTGCTACATCAATATATCCTAAACTTTCTGCTGTTTTTGCAAGAAAAACATGGGCTCCGTATTCTTCGATAAGTTTTTCTTTACTTAAGTTAGGTCTGCCTGAAGTTACTGCGTCAACAAAAAGCTCATACATTTCTTTTGTGATGTTAATTAAAGAATCTGCTTCAGATGGGTTCCAAGGTCTAAAAGGATTAAGACCATCTTTATCTTTTCCTGCAGTGATTGTTAATGATTGAACGCCTACTTTAGACATTAAATCTGTAAAGTTAAAGTTTGTTCCTAGGCGAACTCCAACAGATCCTATAACACTGGTTGGGCTAGCATAAATTTTATCCGCAGCAGAGCAGATATACATCCCCCCAGAGGCGCAGAGTCCATCCACAAAGGCGTATATAGGAATGTTGTATTTTTTTTTGTATTCAACGAGCGCTTGGTAGATATTTGCTGAATTGGTAGCCTCTCCTCCTGGAGTATTTACGTAAAGAAGGATTGCTTGTACTCGGTTTTTTCCTAAAAGATCTTCTCTTGAGTCAAAAAGAATATTTTGAATGTTTTCATAAGTTAGCTTGTTTAGGCCAATGATTCCTTCTATATTGATTTTTAAAACAACAGGAGTTGTAAGTGGTAACATTTTTCTTTGGCCGTTTGCGTCTGAAGCAATATTCATAACGCTTTTTTCTGGTACTATTTCAGGGTTAGAAAGACCAGAAATTGCAAAAGTAGCAAGAAGAAGTGCTACAAAAACTCCTAAAATAGCTCCTAATGCATTGCATAGGCTTCTAATCGAAGAAAGAAAAATAGATTCTTTAGTAAAGGTCATACAAGCTCCTTGTTTGTGTGTAAAAAAGATAGTAGATTAGCTCTGTTTTTTTCTCTACATATAACTCTTGACGGATCCCTTTTTTTGGTTTATTTTTAGATAAGTAAAAAGGGGGGTATTTTGCAGTTTTATTTGCAGTTTCAAAGTATAGAGAGTTATGGTTGGCTTTTTAAGCTTTCTTTTGGTCTTGTTTTTTTGTTTGTCCTTTATTTTTTTTGTACAAAAATCATAAAAAAAATAAAAAAAGGAGCTCTCTTACGTATTCCAAATCTAGAAAAATTGTTGTTCCCTACTTTGAAATTTCTTTTAGGGGTTCTTTCTTTTTATTATGTGATTAAAATTCTTGGAGAAAGGTTTGGTTTTGAGTCTCTTTCCTTAGGCTTGAAACCATTCAAGGATTCTTTTGTTGTTTTGGCTTTTGCTTGGATGGTTTACAAAGTAAAACAAGAACTTTTAAAAACCTATGAAATCGGCGGAAAGGATCTTTTCCCTGCTTTTAGTAAAATTCTCACGATCTTTTTGTTTCTTTTAACAGGATTGATTATTTTGCGCCTTTTTAGTTTGGATATTGTTCCTTTACTTGCTTTTAGTGGAATTGGAGCTGCCGCTTTAGGCTTTGCTGCAAAAGACGTGATGAGTAGTTTTTTTGGGGGTATTTTACTTTCTATGACAAGGCCTTTTTCTATTGGGGATTTGATTTCTCTTCCTTCAGGAAATATAGAGGGGTACGTAGAGGAAATAGGTTGGTGTTTAACTGCTCTTCGAGATAAGGATAAAAAGGCACTCTATCTTCCAAATTCACTGTTTCCTCACACGGTCGTTGTGAATGCTTCGAGAAGAACGGGAAGGAGAGTATTAGAAACTTTTCATGTCCGATTCGTTGATTTTTCTAAGGTGCCTGTTCTTATAGCTGAGATAAAAGAGACTTTAGCGTCGCTATCTTTTATAGATAGCAAAAGTCCGATTTTAGTTTTTGTTAGCGAAATTGGGTCGTATGCTATTGAATGCACTATTGATTGTTATACGATGGAGACCTCTTGGAAAGACTATGTTCTTGTAAAAGATCAAATTTTGCAGTTAGCATTTTCTTTAGTAGGAAAGCAGGGAGCTCAGATTGCATTCCCTGTTTCTCTTTCAGAAGAGCCTTGAACTTTTAGGTTATTCACTTAAGTTTGGTTTTTTTAAAATCCCTAAGGTGGTCATGAGGAAAATATCGAGCCTTTTTAAGGGTAATTCTGTTTCTTGGATTTTTTGGATAAGGGTGGTTTTTTCCGTTGAAGTAAGTTTTGTGTTTTTATTAATAAGATCTTGAATGATTAAAAGGAACTGTTCTTTGTTACCGAGAGCTTTTCGTGTGTTTTCTGCTACGTTTAAAAGGTCTTCTTTGTAGACGCGGGTTATACTTTGATGAATGGGTCTTAAAGAATCAAAATTTAACAGATAGTTTATTGGAAATAGGGGATTTTTTTCAGTTTGTGGTATATAGAAAAATCCAGGAGAAATCCATTTTTCTATTGATTTGGTTAAAAATCTTTTGAACTCAGGGCTTATAATGCCCTTAAATGATTCTATGGACTGAGAAAAAAAAGAGTCATAAGCTCCTGAAACAATAGCTTTTCTAGTTTGTTCTAATTTTTTTTCGAGCAAAAGTCTAAAGTTTTCTTTTTTAGAGAAATCTAGTTCGCTGATTTTCTTATTTAACATGTTTGTTTCAATTGTTTTAGCAAGGTGCCCTGCTGTTACAGTTAATATATTTGCTGAGTGGCCAGCACCATCAATAAGCAAGCTTGATAAAATGTCTGTTGATTCTAGAAGGGAGGTTTCTTCTTGCGATTCAATGTTTTTGAGGTGTGAGACCACTTTAGCTGTATTGTAAATCGCGTACTCTCTCATTTTTAAGGATCCAATAGGTCTATTTTTTCTTTCTAAAGTGGAAAGTAGTGAGGTCATCAATTCGGATAGTTTATTTGTAATAAATGTTTCTTTTGAGAGTTCTTTTTTTGCTGCTAGAGAACTTACGCATTGATTAAACACATCTAGGTCTTCTTTTAGAGTCCTAATCGGTATTTCAGGAAATTCGGTTTGTAAAAAATCGATGAATAAAGGGTCTTTTGATAGTTTTTTTTGTAAAAGATCGTATTTGGAGTTCCAGTTAATTTTTTTAAAAAGAGTAGATAGAAAATTGAAGTCGTAGTCTGTTTCTAAGGAAGGTGTATCTATAATTGGTTTTTCGCAGTGAGCGTGATTTATAATTACATTATCGTCATTTGAAAGGATGTGAAGAATTTCCGCATAAGGCATTTCTGTGTTGTCTTCAAAAGGGTTGTTGTAGAGGTTAAATTTTGTTTTTAAATACTCTAGGGCCGTATCGTGAATCTTTGTTACGGCCTGATTAAAAGAGTCCCAGCAAGTAGTTCCCAAGATAAAGACAGTTATTGTTTTTTGAATCCATCCACCGAATAAAAATCCGCCAGTTAAAATGAATGGGGTGGCATAGGTTTCTATAAACAGCCCTGCCTTCAGGGGGATCATGTTGCGTTTTTCAGCTTCACCATAAAGCGTCGTAACTAGCACTGCTCCTCCATAGTAGGGATTAATTGTTAGTAGAGCAAGCGCTGTAACGACCCTGGCGATTTTTACGATGGTTCCTGTGTTATCTAGGAGTATGTGATATGTTTTTAATGCTAACGGGTAGTCTTTTGGAGGTAGCATTTCTGACTTGAACTTTGGTTGTAGTAAAGCAAAAAGGGCGGGTATTCGCGTGGCTAATTTTATACATGCCTGTAAGCCTCTTGAGGGGTTAGGGTAAGCTAATAAAATTGTATCGGTCAGATTTATATATTGGTTAAACCTATAAGATGCGGTTGCGTGGTCTTTTTTTTCATAGCTAAAAACTTCTTCGTTTCTATTTATGCTATTATTTAAAAATCCAGTAGACACTCCAGAAAATATAGATTTATAAATCATAATATCCTTTTTTTAATTTAAAGGATAATTGTACTCTTTATTTATTTTAAAAACAACGTTTTTTTGGTTTAAATAATTAGAATTTTATTATTTAAAAATAGCTTTAGCTTTGTTGGTTTTTTTGTTGAATTAAGGTTTTATTCAGTTGAGGTTCTGACTTTAAAAAGCTGAATAAAGGCTAGGCACCCTGTTAGTATAAAAAGGATATAAATGTAGCCAGGAAACTTGTATCCAGCTGTAAGCCCTATCAAAATGATAAACTGCATAGTGGTGCTAATTTTACCCCACTGGATAGATTTGTATTTATAGTTATTCCAAAGCTTTGCAAGGCTTAAATATAAAGCAAATAAGCAAAGGGAAAAGTCTCTTGTCAGCATGGCCATTCCTTGCCAAAGCTCGATTTTACTTTCTGTAAAAAGAACAGTGAGGGCGAAGAAGACAAAAAACTTATCCATTAGAGGGTCTAAAATAGCTCCCAGTTGGGATGTTGTTTTTGTTTTTCTCGCTATGTAACCGTCTACGAAATCCGTGAGCATAGCAAGGAAGAGCGCGGAAAGGCGAACTGGTATGTTTTCTACTAGAAATAGAAAAGCTAGTGGAGCTCTAAATAAAGAAAGAGTATTGGATAAAGTAAACATTCGTCCCGGTTAATTGGTTGTGTTTGTGTCTTGGGATGCAGGAGCGGTTTTTACTCTCTTATACCAAAATCCTCCAATTACAGCTATAGAGAAAATAAGAAAAATGAAGAGATTAAATGTTTTAACGTGTGTCCAGATAGTTTCAAAATTTTGGCCGACGTTGAAAAGTAGTGAAAAGAAAGCTGTTACCCAGATAAAACAGGCGATGGCATCTAGTAGTGCAAACCGTAAGAAAGGCATTTTACTAACTCCGCTTGTCATAAATAGTGCGTTTCTAACTCCAAAAGGAATAAATCTTCCGATGATAAAAGCCCAGATTCCTTTTTTTTCATAGAAAATTTGCATGCTCTTGATTTTTTTTTGAGATAGCAGGTGTTTAAAAAGTGGTACTTTTTGTAGTTTCGGCCCGAGTTTTCTTCCCAGAAAATATGCGATCCAACCGGAGAAGTAGCAACCCCCTAGAAGAGTGAAGTATAAGATGTAGGTGTTTTCCGGTATGAATTGGGATGATAAAATAGCCGCTACAATCAAAAGAACATCAATGCTGATCGGCAAGTTTAGCCCTGCGAGTAGAAGTCCAGCTAGTATAAACCAGTGGGCGTGCAGGGCGTGATCTTTAAGAAATAAAAGGATAGTTTCCATTTAGCTCCGCTTACATAATCTTTGCGGGAATTAGGTCCTTCGGTGTCGTATCTTCAGGTACGGATAGGGTTTGGTCGTTTTCTGTTAGTTCGTTGAATTGTTTACCTAGAGATTTAACAGCTAGCATCCACGCAAATACAACACCAGATAAGATAATTGCAACAAAAGGAGTGCTGAGAGCAACTGTTCCTAATGTGACAAGAAGTCCTTGGTGGATTACAGATCCTCCTGATTTGCCAAGTCTTGAACCGACTCCATCAATAGCAGCTTTTCCTTTTAGTTTGCTTTCTTTCGAAAGCGGGATAAATGCTAGTTCTTTGGTCGCGTCAAAGAATGTGTATTTTGAAGATCTAGATAGGCAGTTTTGCATTGAGCCAAAGAATACGCCTATAGCGAGAGGGGTTGATGCAAAAAAAGAAGCGATCGATGTGATTCCTGTTTCTTTTAGCAGTAAGAATGAGAAAAATGCGATCCCGGTTGTTAGTAGTATGAGTGGGGATATGAGAGCGCTTTTTGTCCAAGACAGTTTTCTTAATATCGTTGAGACGAATAAGCTCACTACTGCAGCTACTATTCCGGTCCATGTTAGGACGGAGCTCATGTATGCATTAAAGTCACTTGGGTTAGGATATAGTTGTTTGATTTGATCTTTCCATACAACCTCTACTAGATTGATTGAAATGTTATAAGCAACAACAATGACGGAGATGTAAATGAGGTATTTTGATTTTGCAAGGTAGGCGAAATTTTTTCGCATGCCCATCTTGATTTTAACTTCTTCGTGGTGTTTTTTATAAGTTACTGAATTATAGCCGCTTCCTGATTTGTGGATGTACCTAAAGCACGCCATGGTGATCAGTCCGGCAGCGATAATTACGCAGTTGATTAGAAAAATAGATTGTCCCCATGCATCTGATCCAAACGGGATGCTAGCATTGAAAATGTGTTGCGAAAGGTGTGCTGTTACAACGCCGGCGGCAATACTTGAGAGGTTAATCGCAATTCCTAAAAGGCCATAAAATCTTTTAGCTACTTTTACAGAAGTTACTTCGTTAGCAAATCCCCAGGCTAGAATTGTCATGACGATTGTGCTCCACATCTCAGACATAATGTAAAACGCTGTGAAGGTCCAATTTCTAAATACTGCAATCATTCCTTTGCATCCAAGAGGCAAGTATGCTTGGATTTTATCAGCTAGTTCGTGTGGGTGAAGAGAGTCTCTATATGGGTGCAAAACAAAGGTGAATAGAATGAAAAAAGAGATGAAAAGACCTATCATGTAATAAAAGACTTTTTCTCTGCTTACTTTATTGGAAACGCGGGTAAGGATAAATGTGAAAAGAAGCGCCATCGGCAATATTGCCCAAACCTTTAAAAAGGGCAAAGCTTCGGCTCCTGAATCTCGAGCGGTAACAACTAGTGCGTCTTTTGTTACACGCAAGACGTTGTAGTTGAATCCCACTAGAAAAAATATAACTAGCATAGGAATGAAAGTTTTTAACTCATTCCTGTAGATAGGCCATAAAAATGACCTTAACTTTCCAAGCTCTTTACCTGACGACATATGAACGGCCTTCATAAATAGGTGTTAAGGTGCTCAACTTTGCATCTATTATACTTGGTTTTGTTTATTTTACAACAATATAATAATGAATTATTCTTTTTTTTAAAAAGTCGAGCGCTTTAAATTATCTATAGAAGTGTTCTTCTTTGGGGTAGTTTTCTTTGTTTTGATAGCTTCTTCTTGAGGGGGCAGGGAATTCCATAACCCTTTTATAGTTAATGGTTTGTTTGTCTTTTCCAGGGATGGAGAGAGGGGTCTTAAAAAATGAAGTGTCGAAGTTGAGATTTATTTCGAAAGAGCGTCTATGCCGGGGAGGGAGCCTTGCTCTAAAAACTCTAAAGACGCGCCGCCTCCAGTAGAGATATGCGAAAATTGTTTGGCTAGCTTTAATTTGTCTATAGCGGCGACGGAGTCTCCTCCTCCGATAATTCGAGTGCATTTTAGCGAAGAGAGGAATTTCGCTAGCTGAAAGGTGCCTTCCGCAAAAGAGGGGAATTCAAAAACGCCCATAGGGCCATTCCAGAAAATGGAGTGTGCTTTTTGTAGTTCTTTTTCCCATAAAAAAATAGTTTTGGGTCCGATATCCAGTCCTTGCCAGCCTTTTTCTATGCCTGATTCAATGTCTACTACTTTAGATAAAGAATTTGGAGAAAATTCAGAACTGATCACAACGTCGGTAGGAAGAAATAGCGGGATGTTTTTTTGCATGCAGCGTTGCATAATGTCAATCGCTGCGTCAAGGAGTTTTGGTTCGTATAGGGATTCTCCGATAGCAATCCCTTTTGCTTTGAAAAAAGTAAAAGCCATAGCTCCTCCAATAAAAAGAGCGTCAGCTTTTTCGATTAGCTTCAGTAAAACTCCTAGTTTAGAAGAAATTTTTGCTCCTCCTATAATTACATGAAAAGGCTTTTGGGGACAGTTGCAGAGTGGGCTTAGAGCTTTAATTTCCTTTTCTAAAAGCATTCCTGAAGCAGCTTTACCTGAAAAGGCTTTAGCTAGTGGTACAATAGATGCGTGTGCTCTATGAGCGGCTCCAAAAGCATCGTTGACGTAAAGGTCTCCGTAAGAAGCTAAAGTGCTGATGAAGGTTGGATCTAGATCGGGTTTTTCTTCTGCTGCATAAAATCTCAAATTTTCAAGCAATAAAACCTGACCAGGTTTTAGCGCGACTATTTTTCTTTTTGTTTCAGGTCCTATGCAGTCTTCTGCAAATAACACGGGAAGTTTGAGGAGTTCTGATAGTTTTTTTCCGCATTCTTTTAAGGAATATTTAGGGTTTGGTTTTCCGTCAGGTCTTCCTCTATGGCTAAGAAGGATGACGCTGCCGCCTTGCTTTAGGATGAATTTAATCGATGGAATGGATTCTTCTATTCGTGTGGCATCCGTGATGGATTTGTTTTCGTCAAAGGGGACATTGAAGTCGACCCTAAGAAGGACTTTTTTATTTTTACAGTCTAGGCTTTCGAGGGGAGTACGATCCATTAAAAGTTTCTTCCTTAGTATTTTTCTTTTTCTATATAACAAAAAAAATTAAACGAAAAACAAAAAATTATAAAGAAGAGAATGGATTCCCACACTGTGAAAACAAAGAAGGTCCGCTTTTTCTTTTTTTCAGCTCCGAGCGCACCGAAAATAAAAGATCTTGGTCGAAATCTTTATTAGATGCCCATTGAAGGTATTCTTGCGGAATTTCTCCAAAAGGTCTTCCTTTGTGCTTACCTAGAGGCATTGTTTTTAAGAGTATTGGTTTTTTTAATTTGTCAATCAGTTGTTCTGTTGTTTTGTAGTTTTGGGTAAGGAATCGAAATACGTCGATATTGACAAGGACATCGCTCATGGCTCTATGGGCGCCTTCAGATGGGATGTTAAAATGCTCCCTTAGTTTTTCTAAAGAGTTTATGGGGCTTTGTCCGTATAGTCTAGCTAAGCGAAGAGTGTCTAGGTATGGGTGTGTGGATAAAGTGGAGTGGATTGAGGCGCGTTTGGCGCTATTGTCTAAAAAAGCTATATCAAAGGGGATTCCGTGTCCAACAATCATATGTCTTGCTATCATTTTTAAAAGGGAGGGGAGAACTTCTTCGATAAGAGGTTTGCCTGCCACCATGTCGTTTGTGATGTGGTGAATAGAGGTTGATTCCGGAGAGATTATTGTTTGGGGATCTATTAAAGTTTCAAACTTTTCGAGAATTTCTTCTTCTCTAAAGATGACAGCGGCTACTTCTATAATACGGTCTGTTGCTGGTTCTAGTCCTGTTGTCTCGCAATCGATGCAAATAAAAATGTCATTTTTAAGAAGTCCCATGAGTTCCTTTGGATTCGGGGTATAAAGAAGAAAGAATTATATTTTTTAAGACTAGTCTGCAGGGGTTTTCTTTGATCGAATACGATACGTATTTAAAAGTGTCGTCTGCGCAGAAAGTTTGAAGTTCTGTAAGTAGTTTTTTTACGGCTAGGGGTTTTTGTGTGTTATTTAGTTTATCTTCCTTAGAAAAAATAAAAAGTAACTTTTTATTCTGTTGCTCGGCCCAGCGAATCATTTGTTTATCGTCTTCCGATAATGTTCTTCGAATGTCCAAGAGCAGGATGAGAATTTCTAGCTGAGGTCTGTTTTCTAAGTAGTTCCCTAGTGTTTTTCCCCAGGTTTTTTTTAGTTTGTGGTCCACTTTTGCAAATCCGTATCCAGGAAGGTCAACAAGGATGAGTTGGTCGTCAATGTTGAAAAAATTAATGAGTTGAGTTTTGCCAGGAGTTGAAGAGGTGTAGACGAGATCTTTTTTTTGGGTAAGGTGATTGATTAAAGAAGACTTTCCGGAGTTTGATCTCCCGATAAAGGCGATTTCAGGAAAAAATACATTTCTTTGGAGGTAAAGAGATGGGAAGTCTTTTTCTTCTAAGCATGATTTGATGAAGGTTGCTTTGGAAAAATCAGGTTGCATTTGCGTGTCTTTGGTATAGGGTGATTTTTCTAGTTTGTTCGCTTAGGTAATCTATTTCAATGCGTAAAGTTTCTTTTACTTCAGAGGGGACTCTGTCTGGCCACTCGATGCAGCAAATTTCATCAGTTGATAAAAAATCAAGAAAGCCCGCGTTTATAAAATCTTTTGGAGAAGATAGTCTGTATAGATCGAAATGGTGGATGGTTTTTTCTCCAGTATAGGTGTGTAAATACGTGAAAGTTGGGCTGATGATTTCTGCTTGCGTTGTGCCTGTTAACTCTTCAATTAAACCTTTCATTAGGGTCGTTTTTCCTGAGCCTAGATCTCCTAAAAGAAAGATGGTATCTCCGTCTTTTAGGAGGTTTGCGATCGCTTTGCCGACCTCAAGGGTCTCTTCAGCTGATTTTGTCACGAAAACAGAGTTTTCTGTGTGTGTATTCTCTGTTTTTTGGGTGGTCATTAATCTTCTTCTTTATCTTCATCGAGCCATTGGTCTAGGTAATTAGAAAATTCGTCTATTTTCGAAAGAGCTTCCACAAAAGAAGAAATTAATTTGTCGTCTAGGTGTGTTTGGATGAAGTTAAGGAGTGATTCGTCGATTTGAAATTTGTTTTGATTCGGGACTTCAACTAGGGGAATAGGTTTTAAAAGATTGTGTGTTAAGTCTTCGATAATTGCGTGTTTGCTGTTGAAAAGTTTGCCTGTAGCTACGGAGGAAAATACTATTTTAGAAATAGGGTCTTTTCTTTTTGTGATGTAAGTTTTGATGATTTCAGGGTCTTCAGATGTGAAAAATCTTTTTACCTTTAGTCCTCCGACGCGCTCGGTATTTTCTGGGCATTTTGAAACCCAGTCGTAAATCGCATCTTGAGGATTAGGGTGTGTGTTATCGCCGAAAACTTTTCCAGTGAACGGGCATATATAAACTTTTTTTGTTGCTTCGTTAACAGATTGAGGCCCGACTTGAATTTTGATTTCAGTTTCTCTCCAGAGTTTTCCTTGGCTTTCTAGCTTGTGTAGAAGCTCTTCTTCACCTTGATATATTGTCTTGTCTCGAATGTAAAGGACCGGCTTTATGTTGAATTTTTTTTCTAAAAAGAAAAGGTACGTGGTAATGAGATCGGCTCTTTTGTTTTTTTCTAAAAACTTTTCTAACTCATCTTTAAGGGCATCTGTGATGACGAGTGCTGCCATTTTTACCTCAATTCTGGTTGTAATATTAATTTTTTTGTTTGGTTTTCAGGTATGGAGTCGAAGGGAAACCATTTCCGCAAAGGATATCAAGAAAAAAAGTGTAGCGCATCGATGATTATTTTTCAAGGGAGATCAAAAAAGTAAGGATAAGAACTAAACAGTATGTTAGCATGGGTAAAATTAATTTCTAATCGTTGACAAGGAAGGATAAGTATGGCGTTTTTGATTCAGGAAGGCTCACTTAAAATAGAAGAACTTGCTGTTGTTGGATATGAGAAGGTGGTTAAGGTAGAAGATCCTGCAGTAGGGTTACAAGCTATTATTTGTATCCATAGTTTGGCTTTAGGACCTGCCCTTGGAGGAATTCGGATTTATCCGTATGCAAACTGGGATGCAGCTTTAACAGATGTAAAAAGATTAGCGGAAGCAATGAGCTCCAAAGCTGCTCTTTCAGATTGTTTTTTGGGAGGAGGAAAAAGTGTCATTATTGCAGCTCCTCACGAGAAAACTGAAGCGCTTTTATTGAGTTTTGGAAGAGCTATTGAGCTTCTCGGTGGCATATATATTGGAGCTGAAGACGTAGGCAGTTCTCCTGCTGATATTTTAACCATAAGTAAAGCGACTAAGTATGTGACAGGACTGCCTCATAAAAAAAGTAGTGGAAACCCATCCGGATTTACTGCTTGGGGTGTTTATAGAGGGATTCAATCCGCTTTAAAGCATGTGTATGGTTCTGATTCTGTTCAGGGAAAGACTGTTGCTATTCAAGGCGTTGGTAGCGTCGGAGCTTTTCTAGCAGAGATGCTTTTTTGGAATGGGGCTAATTTGATTGTGACAGATGTCTCCATAGAAAAAGCGCAAGATCTTGCTAGAAAGTACGGCGGAACTTATGTGCCTTCTCAAGAGATTTTTACAGCGGCATGTGATGTATTTGCCCCGTGCGCTCTTGGTGGCGTTATAAATGCCGATATAATTCCTGGCCTAAAATGTAAAATTGTTGCGGGAGCAGCTAATAATCAGCTTCTTTTAGAGTCTGATGGACAAGCTCTTGTTGAAAGAGGGATTTTGTATGCTCCAGATTTTGTGATTAACGCTGGAGGTCTTATGAATGTAACAGATGAGATCATGCCAGATGGTTATAATGCTGCAAGAGTTCGCGATAAGGTTAATGAAATTTATGATACTCTTACTATGATTTTTGCTTTAGCGGAGGAAAAAAAGTGTTCAACCCATCTAGCGGCTAAAAAAATGGCAGATCATAGAATAGAGAATAAAATTGGAGCTAGGGTTGAAGCTCCTTGTTTTCATCACGCTTTGTAATGTAGGAGCTTATGGCCACAATTCAATTTTTACTATCTGAAAAACTAGAGAGGGCTATTTTGCTCTTTTTTCCGGCATTTCCTGTCGGAACGGTGGAGCTTGTGCAAAGTACTCAAGAGCAGTTTGGGCATTATCAGTGTAACTCTTGTTTAAAGATCGCTAAGGAACTTAAAAAAAATCCTAAAGAAGTGGCTGCTTTTGTAGTTGAAAACCTGCAAAAAGACGCAGACTTTTCTCTGTTTTTTTCTAAAGTTGAGGTTGCGGGTCCTGGTTTTATCAATTTAACGTGTTCGACAAGCTTTATTTCTCAAAGAGTTAATTTTCTTTTAACGGATCCTTTTTTAGGGGTTTCAAGACCAGAAGCTCCAGAAAAAATTATTGTTGAGTTCTCTTCTCCTAACGTAGCTAAAGAGCTTCATGTTGGCCACTTACGATCTACAATCATTGGCGATTGTTTGGCTCGCATTTTTGCTTTTTTGGGAATGGATGTCCTGCGTCTAAATCATATAGGGGATTGGGGTACGCAGTTTGGTATGTTGATTTCTTTTTTAAAGAATTATCATTCTGGCGTTTTGTTGGGCACTGAATCAACTGATCTACAGCATTTAATGCAGTGGTATAAAGAGTCTAAAAGAAAATTCGACGAAGATCCTCAATTTAAAAAGCAATCTCAGCTTGAAGTCGTAAAATTACAAGGTGGTGATGTAGAAAGTTTGGCTGCTTGGAGAATGATTTGTCAGATTTCTCGTATCGCTTTTCAGGAGATTTATGACCTATTGGATGTAAAAATAGAAGAACGTGGCGAATCGTTTTACAATCCATTTTTAGCTGACGTTGTTGCGGATTTAGAGAAAAAGGGTCTTATTACCATTTCAGAAGGAGCCAAGTGTGTTTTCCTTCCTGGAATAAAAGGTCGAGATGGAGAGCCTCTGCCGATGATTATTCAAAAATCAGATGGTGGATTTAACTATGAAACAACAGATATGGCAGCTTTAAGACATCGAATAGATGTAGAAAAAGCGAGCCGTATTATTATTTTAACTGACGCTGGTCAGGCTTTGCATTTTCAAATGGTGTTTGAAACAGCGCAAAAAGCAGGCTACTATGATCCCCAAAAGACTAGGTTAGATCATGTGACTTTTGGTGTTGTGTTAGGTCCAGATGGCAAAAAATTTAAAACGCGTAGCGGCGAGACGGAAAAACTGATCGATTTATTGCAAGAAGCGGTTGATAGATCAATGGTTATTCTAGAAGAAAGACTACCAGATGCTTCTTTAGAAGAAAAAAAACAAGTATCTAGAGCTCTTGGTATTGGAGCTGTGAAATATGCGGATCTTTCTGGTAATAGAATTAAAGATTACATCTTTAGTTACGAGAAAATGCTTAAATTTGAAGGTAATACTGCTGCTTTCTTGCTTTATGCATTTGTGCGAATTCAAGGTATAAAGCGCAAAGGAAACTGCGATATAGGAAAATTAATACAAGAATCTGTAATTACACTTTCACACGATTCAGAAGTTTCCTTAGGGGTACATCTTTGCCAATTTGAAGAAATTTTACAGCTAGTGGCAAGAGATTTGTTGCCTAATAGGTTAGCGGATTATTTATATGTTTTAGCTGAAAAATTTAATGTTTTTTATCGAGATTGTCGAGTAGAGGGATCCCTAGAAGAAAAAAGCCGGCTGCTTCTTTGTGAAGCTGCCGGGTTAGTTCTTAAGAAGGGATTAGAGTTGCTCGGTCTTAAGACGGTCGAGCGTATGTAACGCTACTTTTTCATCGGAAGTTGTTTTTTCTCTGCTGATGTCGGCTCCGAGAGAAAGCAACTTTCCTTCAAGGTTTTCATATCCACGATCTAGATAGTGAAGTCCTGATATTGTAGTTTGCTCTTGGCTTAACAAACCTGCCATTACATAGGCAAAACCTGCTCTTAGGTCCGGAATAGCTATTTCTTTTGCGGTAAGAGGGGTTGGGCCTTTCACGCTAAGGCTATGTCTATGTCCTTGGTTTGTAAATCGGCAGCTTTTTCCTCCAAGGCAGTGAGTAAATAAAGAAATATCAGCTCCCATTTCATTCAACGTTTCAGTATAACCAAAGCGGTTTTCATAGACTGTTTCATGAATAATTGAAACCCCTTGAGCTTGGGTAAGCAGCACCACAAAAGGTTGTTGCCAGTCTGTTGCAAATCCTGGATGAACATCTGTTTCAATATGAACACCTCCCTGGAGAGGCCCTTGGTAAAAAAATTCGATTCCATCATTTTTTACTTGAAAGCCAGCGTTTACTTCTCTTAGCTTATTTAAAAAAGTAATCATATGTTGGTGTTGAGCACCTTCTACGAAAATTTTCCCTTTTGTGCTAATTGCAGCCATTCCAAACGAAGCTGCTTCAATTCGATCAGTGATGACAGTGTGTTCTACATCATAAAATTTCGTTGTTTCTTTGATGCGAATGGTTCTATCTACATCAACGCAAATGTGAGCTCCTAATTTTTGCAAAAATAAAATTAAGTCTAATATTTCTGGCTCCATCGCTGCGTTTTTAATTACAGTAGTTCCTTTTGCTCTGACAGCCGCTAAAATAGAGTTTTCTGTCGCCCCTACAGAAGGATAATTTAGATGGATTAAAGTCCCTTTTAATCCTTCATGAGCTCGTGCAAAGTAAGCGCCTTCTTTTTTCATCATTCTGTACTCTATTACAGCGCCGAGTTTTTCTAAGGCTTCAATGTGAAAATCTACGGGTCTACGGCCTATTTTACAACCGCCTGCTGTAGGAACTATAATGTCTTCATCTGTTCTTCCTAAAAGAGCTCCAATCATAAGAATTGGAATTCTATTAGATCCTGAAAATCGTTGAGGAATATATAAGGATTTAAGGTCTTTTGTTACAATTTCAATAACGCCTTCTTTACGGTCCCAATGGACATCTGAGCCGATTTCTCTGCAAAGGTCGACTGTGATTTCTACTTCGGCTATATTGGGTACGTTGTACAAGGTGCAGCGTTTATCAGAA
Organism: uncultured bacterium; assembly: GCA_964455905.1. GTDB lineage: Bacteria > Chlamydiota > Chlamydiia > Chlamydiales > Rhabdochlamydiaceae > CAIJXB01. Next base: position 194,121 of record CAYVYN010000004.1, on the reverse strand, counting down.
ATAAGAGAAGCTACCAGGATTTTTGTGACGGCATTTTTTGCTCCTGCAGCTTTTACTTTTCCTTCTAGGGGAATGCCCCCTCTGATTTTTAATACTTCCATAATTTTTCTCCGGCATCTACTTGTAGTCTTATCCTGAAAAAGGATTAAAGGCAAACAAGATTTGGTCTTTGTAATTTTTCAATAAGTAGTTTTGCTTGAAAGGTTTTTTTCTTTTCTTTTCCCGCTACTTGGCAAGGAAGAAAGCTTGGAGCTTCCGTATCTGGCTTTAGTGTGTAGGTAAATTGAAGGAGTTCTTCTTTTTGTATTTTATTGTAAATAGTTAGTGCTGCCCACCCCATTGTTTTTCGAGCATTGATTTCCACAATAGGTTGGACTGTTATTGTGTTTTTTTCAGATTTATATAGCATAGCATCAATTCCTACATGTCCGAAAAAGCCTAAAGAAGCCATTTTTTTTAACGCTTTTTTGCTGTAAAAAAGGTGCTCTTCGAATAAATCTAGTCGTTTTTGAAAAAGAATTATGTCAGGCCCAATAACGGTTCCTCTATAGACTCCTCTTGGTGAGTTTTTACAGATAGTAGAGCCTAAATAGGTAATAGATTCGTCCTTTTCTATTTTCCATTGGGAGCTAAAATCAAGATCTCTTTCCACCCAGGGTTCTGCAAGTAGAGGTTTTTCGCTTTTTGTAAAAAAGGCAAGAGCCATTGGAAAATCTTCTTGCTCTCTTTTTGAGATGAAGTGTCCTTTCCCTGATGATCCATGAGGTGTTTTAAGTACTTTAGGACCTTTTATTTTTTTCCACCAACTAGAGAGTTCCTTCTCCGAGAAAATGAGTTCTCCATTCGGCAGTGGTGGCCCAGATTGAAAAGAAAATTCTTTGGAATGCACCTGTTTCGTTAAAGAGATATCCGGCATTTCATAAGTGAGACCTTTTTCTTTTGCCCAAGAAGTAAGAAGTGTAGAATTTCCCCAAGAATTTAGTTTGGTGAACTCCGCTTTTTTGCGCATATCACTTAAAACAGCTAGAGGAGGGGGGGTAATACCAAGCTTGTATAGAGATTCTAAATAAAGGTTGTCAGGTTTGTCCAAAACAAGAGCCACTTCGTTTTTTTGTGCAGTCAAGCAGGAAAGGTAGTGAAGGTGGAAGTGGATAGGTGAAAGATCTGAAAAACAATAATAGGCATTAGAGGGGAGAATAAGTTCTTCTTCGAAAAAGGTGTTTGTGAAAAGAAGCTCTGGCATGGAGTAATACACTGTAAAGATGGACTTTTTTTGCTGAAAACGAGTATACCTAAGAGCACAGTCTTTTGCAAGGAGGGGTTTTATGAAGAAAATACGAGTGGGTGTTTTATTTGGAGGAAAGTCTTCTGAGCATGAAATTTCTCTTCTTTCGGCAAGAAGCGTTATAGATGCTTTAGACAAAGAAAAATATGAGTCGGTTTTAATTAGTATAGATAAAAAAGGTTCTTGGCATGTAAGAGACGCCCTTAGTTATCTTATGCATGCAGAAAATCCTAAAGAAATTAGACTAGAAGGGCAGAAAGAGAGTCTGGCTATTGTTCCTAAAGACGAAGGGGATGCTTTAGTTAATTTAACATCTTCTGTAGAGACTCCAATTGATGTGATTTTTCCTGTTTTACATGGTCCTTATGGAGAAGATGGCACTATACAAGGTTTATTAAAAACAATAGACATCCCTTTTGTCGGGGCTGGTGTTCTTGGCTCTTCTATAGGCATGGATAAAGATGTAATGAAAAGACTTTTAAAAGAAGCTGGTATTCCTATAGGAAAATTTATTGTTTTACGAAGTTTTGAAAAGAATCAATTTTCATTTTCTTATTTTGTTGAAGAGTTGGGCCTTCCTTTTTTTGTGAAGCCAGCTAATGCGGGATCTTCTGTTGGAGTTTCTAAAGTTAAAAACGAAACAGATTTTCATCATGCATTAGACGAAGCCTTCCTTTACGACAGAAAAATTATTTTGGAAGAGTTCATAGAGGGAAGGGAGATAGAGTGTTCTATTTTAGGAAACGACTACCCCATCGCTTCTTTACCCGGAGAGGTCATTCCTGGGCATGAATTTTATTCTTATGAAGCAAAGTATTTAGATGAAAATGGCGCTAGTTATGCGATCCCGGCTAATCTATCGGACCAAAGCATTAAACAAGTCCAAGAACTGGCTATTGCAGCTTTTAGAGTTCTTTGTTGTGAAGGGATGGCTCGTGTTGATTTTTTTCTTACAGCAGAGGGAAAGTTTTTTGTGAATGAGATTAATACGATTCCTGGATTTACGAAAATTAGCATGTATCCTAAGCTCTGGCAGGTAAGTGGCCTTTCTTATAAAGACTTGTTAGATAAGCTCATAGAGTTAGCCTTAGAAAGGAAAAGTAAAGAGTCAGAAATACAAACCTCATATAATAAAGGAATTAATAGCTTATGAGAATCTCAAAAGTCGGTATAGGACAAGATAGTCATCGATTTTTACCTCCGGAGTCTACAAAACCGTGTATAATTGGAGGGCTCATTTTTGAAGATCTTCCTGGACTAGCTGCAGATTCTGATGGAGATGTCGTTTTTCATGCTATTTGTAACGCCATCACATCTCTTTCGGGTGTCCCTATTTTAGGCGGTGTTGCTATAGAGCTTTGTCATAAAGATGGAATTACAGATAGTCAGGTGTATTTAGAAAAAGCAAAAGAAACTCTTCGGAATATGGAAATTGTTCATGTGGCCGTTTCTATTGAAGGCAAAAGACCAAGGCTTCAAGATAGGATCCTTGAGATGAGACAAAGAGTAGCTGATGTTTTAAAAATTGATTCCGCGCAAGTAGGTATTACGGTCACCTCAGGGGATGGTCTTACTGATTTTGGATGTGGAGAAGGGTTGCAGTGTTTTTGCGTTTTAACGGTGCTTTCTGAAAATTAAGGTTTTGTAACTCATAAAAAGGCTCTTGATTTTTTTGAAAAATAAAGTCTTGTAAGAAGGGGGCTATCTTAAATTGCCCCTTCCTTGTAATATGCGTGTTTTTCAATTAGAAAGAGGTTTTTCATGGCTTGGATTCGTCACTTCTATGCATATGTCTTTTTAGTACTCCTTATTTCTAGCTGTTCGAATGCTCCTTATAAAGGCAAAGATGTTCTTGGTGCAGATGAATTTGTTATGGATTCTTATAAAATTAGAGAAGGTAAATTTTCTATTTTAGAGATCATGCAAGGAAAAGAATTTGCTCCAATTACTAAAGAACTTTTAGAAACATATCCTGACTTAATTCATGAAGGAGATGTTTTACAAATACTTCTTGTTCACCCAACAAGAATAGATCTTGTTAATTCGTTTGCCGCTTTAAATCAGGCTGTTGGATTTAGGGTCCAAGCAGGCCAGGTAGTGCTGCCAGATCTTTCCCCGATGAATGTACAAGGTCTTACTTTGGAAGAAGCTAGGCAGAAAATTCAAAATGAATATCAAAAGCATATTCAAGATATGCAAGTGTTTTTATCATTTAAAGATCGCATAGAAAGGAAAGTAGAGCTAGCTGGATTAGTACAGGTTCCTACTGTTACTGTAGATGGTAGAATTCGTCTTTTTGAAACACTAGCCTTAGCTAAAGTTCCGTCCCAAGCTAATTTTTTTAGGAGTTATTTAGTAAGAGATCAGTCGATGCTTGCTGTTGATTTTTATAAACTCGTAAAAGAAGGAGACATGAGCCAAAATGTAGTTATGCGTGGGGGCGATAAGATCTACATAGCAGATCCTGCAGATTCTTCTTTAATGGTACTAGGAGAGGTTGGTCGTGAATGTTCTATTCCTGTTCCAAACGGATTTATTACTCTGAGAGCGGCTCTTGCTGAGGCGGGAGGCATTCCATATACAGGCGACAAATCGTATATTCAAATTATTAGGGGAAATATTATGCATCCTAAAATTTATACGATTAATTGGAAACATGTGATTCATTTGCCAAGCGATAGTTTACTTCTTATGCCAGGTGACATTGTTTATGTAGCTGCAAAACCACTTACAGAGTGGAATCGTTTTGTAACGCAGGTCCTTCCTACGTTGATTGGACTTGATTTAGTATCTAAGGGAGTAAAATCAATCGGAGTCAATGTTCCATAATAAGGGGATTCATATGGAAAAGGAATTTTTTTTTACATTAAAAGATGTTAAGCGCTTATTCATAAGACGAAAAAAACTATATCAGCGTTTATTTTTTATAGGTTTTTTGTCCCTTTTTATATTGAATCTTTGTTTCCCCCCAATTTACAAGGCAAACGCTGTTTTTAAGTATGCTTCCCAAGAGGGCGGAGAGTCAGATTTATTGCGTTCTTTTCTTCAAAAATCTAGTTTTTCTTTTAAAGAGTCAGGTGTGCAATCTGTTTTACAGTCTAGAACTCTTTTAAAAAAGGTTTTGGGAGAATTAGCTCTTAATGTAGAGGTACAAGACCCTATCTTCGTCAGGTGGTTTCAAAGAGCTAAAGATCGCATATGGGCAGAAATCGATTCTGTATTGCCAGATAGAGATGTTCTTGCGTTTTCTCACGTTTTTTTTGAGGGAGTATCTCCTTTGAAAGGGTTTATACGATTTTTGGATGATGCATCTTTTGAAGTTTTAAATGATAAAAAAGAGATGGTTTGGAGTGGTTCTGTTGGATCTACTGTTATTTTAAAAAATGCTAGATTTTTTGTTGCGCCAGTGGCGTCTATCAAACTAGATCATCTTTATTCTTTTCGTATTATCCCTTGGATAGATGCTTTAAGAAAAGTACAGGCTAATTTTCAGGTTAAGTCTAGTAAGAAAGATAAGAATGTATTGAATTTGTTTTTTTCTCATGAAAAGAAAGCAGTTCCTGCCTCTTTTTTAAATGCTATTATGGTTTGTTATCAAGAATATCTAAAAAAAGAAAATGAAGAAATCGCTACTCTTCAGATGGAATATTTAGAAAAAAGACAAAAAGAACTTTTGCAAAAATATGAAAAATCCTTAGAGGAACATGTAGCGTTCTTATCTTCTAGTTTGCGAACTAGTGGTTTTTTAAGCTTTAAACAAGAAATAGATCTTTTGGAAAAGCCTAACGAAGAATGTTTAAGCCGGCTGTATGATGTGGACCTAGCATTAGGTAGATTTCCAAATAAAAAACAGTTTGAAGAAGAGCAGCAGTGGAAAGTATGTTCTCGTCAGGCGATTAAAGAATCTTCGGTAGAGGGTCTAGAGAATCTACTTCTTAAGAAAGAGCATAAAAGAAGGGATGTAGAGTTAGCTGCTACGAAAATTTCCGAGGTTTCTCTTGAAGAAGATTTTCTTTCTCAAGAAGCTGAGGGCTTAAGTTTAGAAATAGCTCAGAGATTGCTTGAAGACTATAACAAAGAGCAAGATGCTCTTCGTTTAAAAATTCAGCAATTAAAAGCTGTTGAAAAGCAGATCGTTGAAAAAGATTTTCAGATAGCTTCTTTAAGCGCTGTTCTAGAAGATCCAATCAGTCAAGAGATGATCCAAAAGGCGTCTAAGTCTCTTTTTGATATACAAGATAGAATAAACTACAGTGATAAAGATATCGAAAGATTTGAGAAGGGCATGGTTACGCAAAAGTTGTTTATTTCTAAGCATGTTTCTCAACTTTTAGAAAGCTATATCCTAAAGAGCTCTTTAGTAGAAAAAAAGATAGCTTCTTTAGGAAATACAACGGTCCATCTTTTGAGTTTAGAAAAAGAATTAATTCAAAAACAGCTCGGTTCTTTACAAGAAAAGATGGAATCTCTACCAGAAAAATGGAAAAGAGAAAATCAACTTTTAATGCAAAGAGATTTAAGTCTTGGTGTTGTAGAAGGATTAACGCAGCTTACCGAATCAAAAAATATTCATCATCAACTTTTCCAGGTCGAATCTAAACCGATTGATTGGGCTTTTATTTCGCCAAAAGCATCCAAGCGGTTGTTGTTTGCTCAATCTTTATTAGCTGGTGTTTTATTAGTGTTTTTTTTCTTTGGAGCGCATTTTTTGCGATGGCTTTTTAAAGGAACAGCAATAACAGCTGATACTGCAAAAGCTTTAGGTGTCACATTTTGTGGTTTTTTAGAGAAGGGTTTTTCTTCTAAAATAGAAGACGTTTTAGGGGATGCTCGAGAAACTTTACGAAAGGTAGCTTCGTTTATTAATTTGCATAGAAATCAGAGTAAAAGTATTTGTGTTTCTTTCTTGGGAAAACCTGTTGATAGCCTTGTTGTGAATGTAGGGGCTCTTTTGCATCTGCAAGGACTTAAAGTTCTTATTGTAGATTGCACTCCGCCTAAAAGGTATACTCAACAGGGTATAGGCTTATATGAGTATCTTTTAGGAGAAGGTTCTGTAACAGTTACTTCCAAAGATGAAATTGATCGAATTGCTCCAGGGGCCTATCATACTTGTTTTGTTGAACTTCTTTGTAGGGAGAGTTTTCACGAGCTTCTTGCTGAAAAAAGAAAAATATATGATGTGATTTTACTTTCTATGGAAGCAAATCCTTTAGATATGGCAGCTAGCTGTTTAAAAAGCGCTTCTGATATTTCAATCGTTTATGGGGAAGATGTATTTTACGAAGAGTCTTTTGTGACAAGTCCTCTCGCAGTTGTTCTTTCTTGATGACTAAGCTTATGGGGTAGAGGGAGAGTGCTTTTTTTGGATCTCTCTCCACTTTTTTGCAATTTCTGCCGCAAGGGGGGCTGCTTCTTTTCCTCCGGCTTCACTAAATCTTAGATAGACTACAACAGCTAGTTCTGCGTCTGTATCTTCCCATTGGCTGCCCTCAGGAAATACAAGACCTCCAAACCAGATGTGGTTGTGGATTCTAGCTTCAGATTCTGCGTCAATCCATTGTTTAAAAAGGATTTCTGCAGTACCTGTTTTTCCTACCATTTCTCCTTGAAGGCTGTGATAGTTCTTGGCCGCTTTTGGATTTGTTTTTAGATAACGGATGATAGGAGCTCTTGCTGTTCCTTTGGTTCCTGTAATAACCTTATCCATTCCTGTTAATAGCATTTTTCGAATTTCGGGAGGATAAAAAATAGATCGAGCAAGCTCTGATTCTGTGGGTTGAATACAGGGGTTAAAAGATGAAGAAAGTGCTTCTGTAAAAAGTGGAAATTGAATGCCGATAAGAGAGAGGGCTTCTTGGAAGGGAAATGTCTTCTCAAGGTTAAAAGAGAAGGGGGTATCGGATCTGTTTTTTCCTGCTGTTAATTTGATCACTTTAGGGCGTAAGATGTGCCCTTGATTACCTAAGGCAGATAGCATCTGGGCTGCTTGTAAGGGCGTTCCGATTAAAGAGTGCTGTCCTATTGCAAAAGAATATAGTCCGGTTTTGTTATCTGAAAGGTCATTCGGAATTGATCCAGAGATTTCTCCTTGTAGATCTATTCCAGTTTTGGATCCAAATCCAAAATCTTTAGCTGCTTTTTCTAAAAGTAAAGGAGACTCCACGTGTTCTCCTGCTAAAAGAGCAAAGTAGAGGTTGCTAGATTGTTCTATAGCTTGTATAAGGTCTACTTTTCCAATTCCTCCGTGGCTACTTCGAGGAACAATCCCTCCTTTATACATTCGGTGAATGGGTTGTCCTTCGAGGGTATATCCTAAAACTTGTTTTAGGCTACCTTGCTTGCTCCCTGTTTTGAGTTCGTCGATTAATGTGAGAGGATTTAAATCCTTCAAAGAAAGTAGGTTTTCTTTTATGTATTCATATTTTTCGCGTAATGCTTCATACGCGATTACTAATTTGAACACAGACCCCTGAGGGCTTGATTGTCTAAAAGCCTGAGATCTTCCATATCCAAAACCAGCTAAGGGGTAAAAAGCCGCAGCAAGGTGCTTTTCTAGTTGAACCCCTTTTGTGTTCCGTAGTAATCGATATTTTCCATATAGGGGGCGATCAAGTTCTTCAAAGCTTCGAATTGTTTTTAAAAAAGTTACAGACTCTAAAGTAGAAAGCCCAGATAGTGTTTTTTGTAGTTTTTGTATATGTGGAGTTAAAAGAGCTGTGTGGCTTTTTTCGATTCCCTCTACGTAAGGGCGTAATTGAGGATACTCCTCTAAGCTAATACGTTGCTTGCCATAGATAAAGGCATCTAAAAAAAGATATCGACAGGCGTTCCAGAAAGACTTAAATAGTGTTTTTTCTACCTTTTCTAGGTATTCTGTGTAAGGTTTCGCATATTTTTTTTGTGCTTTTTCTTCTTTCCTTTTTTGAACTAGAAATTTTTTTAAGTATTTTTCTCTCCACTCTTGAAAGCCAAGGTTATGGTGTAGTTTTTCTGTTTTTTCTTTTAAAGACCCTTGGATAATATTTAAAGATTGGGAAAGTTCAAAAAAATCAGAAAGAGAGATGTGTCCAATTTTTTCTAAAAGGGAAGGTGTCCAAGCATCTTCTAAAACTAAAATACGAGTAAGGTCTAGTAAAAGAAGCTTGTCGTCATTGTAAGGTGTATTGGCAACGAATTTATCAAGAACTGCAAGACTCTCTGATAGTTCGTTTTTTAAAGAATCTAATTTTTTTTGGAGAAATTGTTTCAAATCGTTTGAAATTTTTTTCCTGCCAGGAATGTGTTCTGGTGCTGGATACATAGCTTCTAAAATGGAAGAAGGGTCTTTAAAATCTAATTTTTCCATTATTTGTAAAAAATGAGATTGTAGAGAGTGGGCATTTTGTATGTTTTCAACTTTTTGTAGAGCAGGCCATAGAGAACTTTTAGGCGGTATGATAGTTGAAAGAAAGTAATTCCAGGTAATCGGTTGTGTTTCTTCTTGCCAACCAGTTTTAAACGAGTAGACTTCTTTGGATAAATTGATTTTTCCTTCAAAAAGCTCGCCTATGTGCGCCTCGTTTTCCACCCATCTTCTTACGTTTTGTTGTTTTTTTATTTTAATTTCTGGAGAGTGTGAGGGGATAAAATCGTTAGGGTTTAGTCTTGGATACGATGCTAAGGTTAGTATTTCTCCGGTTTTAGGATCCATCGCTACGATAGCTCCTCCTTTAATCCAAGGAACTCCAGGGATTCTTTTTCCGTGAGAATCTTTAAGGTCCCTAATTTTTTCGTTTTCGGCAAGAAGGGATTCTGCAAATTCTTGGAGCTCAGCAGAAATCGAAAGGAAAATTCGTTGTCCCGGAACTCCTTTTTTTGCGCCTGGTAATATCCTTAATGTGTTTCCTTTAGGATCTATCTCTGCTGTTTTTTTTCCGTGGACGCCGCGGAGTAGTTCGTCGCAACTAGCTTCTATCCCAGTTTTTCCTACAAAGTCATTAATGGTATATGCTTTTTCTTTTAATGAAGAAAGTCTAGTTCTTACAGAAAGAGGGGAGTCGTGGCCTTCTGGCAGAAACACAAGCTCTCCGTTTTCTCTTTTTTTTATGTAGTTTTCTAGTTCCTTGATTTCTTCCGCTATTTGAAGGTATTCAGAAGAGCTGATTGCTCCCATATATCCTACGATGTCGCATCCTATTTTCTCTTTTGGATAAATTCTTATTGGGTTTCTTATAGCCTCAATCCCAGGCCAATCTTTTTGCATGCCACGTATTTTATAGTAAAGATTTTCAGGGAGGGACTCTTTAATGATAAAGGGGGTATGCGGAAAAAGAGTTGCCTTCGCGTAAATCGTATCTTCTATGTCTTGAGAGTTCATTTGAAGTAAATCAGCCAAAAGGTGAGCTAAAGAAGAAATGTAGGGGGCTCTGATGAGTTGTTTGGTTTTTTTTCCTTCCGGATTTAGAACCCATCGGTGGGACGGAATTTCTCTGATGTCTGCGTACCGAATAGCTATAGCGTAGTCAATTTTATTTTGAGATAAGGGAGTATTGAATCTGTCGCGAATAGTAGCTCTTTCTACCTTATCGAGTGTTGTTTTTCGTTGAGGTTTCCTGGCTTCTTGTCTATGATAGTCTCCTTGGATAAAACCCAAGTACCAGGTTCTTAGCAAAATCATAAGAAATGCAAGTAGGACTAGGTTGAGAACTCTGCTTGCCTTGTGGGGGATATTTAAATCAGATCTCATAGATCGCTTTTAGGTTATTGCTACTTTCAAGGTTAGGCGTAAGTGTGCTTATTTTCCAGGAAAAAGAGTCGTAAAAACAGAAAAAACATATAAAAAATAACTTTTTTCAGATTTTTCTTGGAAAAAAAAACGCCGTTTAGTATAAATCTAGGGTAATGTAAGCGCCTGTAGTTCAATGGTAGAACCGTAGCCTTCCAAGCTACTCGCGTCAGTTCGATTCTGACCAGGCGCTTTTTCTTTTTGTTATAAACCATCAATATCAACCAAGACCGAAATCTCCTCAATAAATTAATGGGGGAGATGCCGTCGTCAAAATAAAGGGACAAGGCTTGGCTACTCAATATACTGAAGTTACCGTCAAAGACTTACTTGAAGCTGGTGCGCATTTTGGGCATCAAAAACACCGTTGGAATCCGAAAATGAAAAGATTCGTTTTCGAAGAACGTAACGGAATTTATATCATTGATCTTGCAAAAACTATGCAGCAAATTCGCAACGCTATGGATGTTGTGAGAGAGCTTGTAGGAAAAAGAAAGTCTATTCTTTTTGTAGGAACTAAAAAACAAGCGAAAATTGTTGTTAAAGAGTGCGCTGAAGAGTGCGGTGAATTCTACATGTGCGAAAGATGGCTCGGTGGAACTCTAACAAATCTTACAACGATTCGTCAGTCAGTTAAAACATTAGAAAGAATTGAAAAGAAAATTGCGTCAGGTGGTGAAGGCCTCACAAAGAAAGAAATGTCTATGCTTGGAAAAGAGCAGTTTAAATTAGACAAAAACCTTTCTGGTATTCGCGCTATGAGAAAACCTCCTGGTCTTGTTGTTGTTGTGGATCCTAGTTCTGAGCATATCGCTGTAGCGGAAGCTAGAAAATTAGGCATCCCTGTTATGGCTCTTGTTGATACAAATTGCGATCCAGATCCTATCGACTACGTTATAGCTTGTAACGATGATGCTCTTAAGAGTATTAAGCTTATTCTTCAGTCTTTAACTCATGCAATTTTAGAGAAAAAGAGTGAAATGCGCGTTTCCTTGAATAAAGGTGATGCTAAAGAAGAACAAGAAATCGTAGAAGCTAAGGAGTAGGTTTATGAAAGTTACTGCTGAAAGCGTAAAAAGACTTCGCGACCGTACTGGAGTTAGTATGGGCAAGTGCAAGGAAGCTCTTGAACAAGTAGCTGGAGATGAGGAAAAAGCGATTGATTTTCTAAGGAAAGCAGGAATAGCCTCTGCAGTAAAAAAAGAGGGTAGAGATGCTAACGAAGGATTAATCGGTTTTGCAGAGTCTGATAAAGCTGTTGCTGTAATTGAAGTGAACTCTGAGACTGATTTTGTCGCTCAGAATGAGACTTTTAAGCAATTCATTAAAGACATTTGTTTGCAAGCTGCTGAATCGCAAATTTCTTCTGTAGAAGAATTGCTTAAACAACCATATGCTAAAGATGCTAGCGTTACTATTGATCAACATAGAGCGATTATTATGCAAAGTCTTGGAGAAAATATTCAGGTAAAGAGAATAGCTCTTATTCCTAAATCTTCTTCTAAGTCTGTAGGATTATACTCTCATATGGGTGGCAAAATTGTAACTGCTGTAGTTCTTGCTGGTGCAGTAGGTCATGAAGCTTTAGCTCGTGAAATTGCGATGCACACAGCTGCTGAATCTCCAGATTATTTGAAGCCGGAAGAAGTTCCTGCTGAAATTAAGGCTAGAGAAGAAGAGATTGCAAGAGCTCAAATTCAGGGCAAGCCTGCAGATATTACTGATAAAATTGTTGCTGGTAAAATTAAAGCCTTTTATGATCAAGTATGTTTGTTAGGTCAAAAATTTGTAAAAGATAATTCGCTTTCTATTGCCGATGTTGTGGCTGCAGAAGCGAAAAAAACCGGAGCTCCTCTTTCCGTAGAAAGCTTTATCCGCTGGAAGGTGGGAGGTTAACACAAGGATTCTTCATGGGTAAATCTCTTTATAAGAAAGTTCTTCTGAAATTATCAGGAGAGGCTCTTACTGGGACTCAGTCTTTTGGTGTCGAGAGAGCAGCTTGCGAGCGAATAGCTCAATCTATCAAAGAGGTTTACCTTCTAGGTCTGGAAATAGGAATCGTTGTCGGTGGTGGCAATATTTTTAGAGGAGCCCAAGCTACAGAGTTTGGGTTTTCTCGTACTCCAGCAGATCATATCGGAATGCTAGCTACTACAATTAATGGACTTGTTCTACAGCAATCTCTTAGCGCTTTGGGCATAGAGACTCGTGTCATGAGTGCTCTTGGTGATTCGGTTGTTGAAAAATATGTCTGGGGTCAGGCTAGGCATTATATGGAAAAAGGTTGCGTCGTTATTTTTGTCGGGGGCACGGGTAATCCGTATTTTACTACAGATACGGCTGCTGCTTTAAGAGCCTCGGAGATGGGGGCTGAAATTCTTCTTAAAGCAACCAAAGTTGATGGAATTTATAGTGAAGATCCTAAAAAAAATCCTGATGCAATTAAATTCTCTTCTTTAACCTATACAGATGCTTTAACTAAAAGATTAAACGTTATGGATGCGGCTGCTATAGCTCTTTGTCGAGAGAGTCAAATTCCTATTTATGTATTTAATTTGTTCGAAGAAGGCTCTTTGAAAAAGGCTTTATGTTTTCAAGAGGGCGGAACGTTGGTGAAGGGAGACTAATCATGAATATTATAGAAGATACCAAGAAAAAAATGGCTGCAGCCATTGACCATTTAAAGCAAGAATTGAAAAATTTACGAACGGGAAGGGCTAATCCTGCTGTTTTAGATAACGTCCAAGTAGAAGTCTATGGTTCTCAAATGAGACTCAAAGAGTTAGCTGGGGTTACTGCTCCAGAACCTAGGCAACTTCTTGTGACTCCATTTGATCCTCAAACAACTGGTGCTATTAGTAAGGGTATTGAAAGAGCCAATTTAAATCTTCAGCCTATGATCGACGGCCATGTTATTCGTATTCCTATTCCTCCTATGGATGCATCTACTCGTAAAGAGATGGTCAAACAAGGGAAGAAAAAGGCAGAGGATGCTAAGGTTGTTATTCGAGAGATTCGACGTAAGCAAAATGAGCTTGTTCGTAAGCAAAAAGCCGACGGAGATATCCCAGAAGATCAGTTGAAAAAGCTAGAAAAAAATATTCAAGAATTCACAGATCAGTGCTGTAAAGAGGCTGACGAGTTGATAAATGCAAAAGAAAAAGAAATCATGAATATTTAAGCTTGCAAAAAAAAACAGAAAATTGCTAAGATATAGCCACTTCGCAAGATGGTTCTTAAAACAAGAGACTGAATGCGAGGTGTTGTTGAAAAAGCCATAAATATGGCCCCATCGTCTAGCCCGGCCTAGGACATCAGATTTTCATTCTGGTAACAGGGGTTCGAATCCCCTTGGGGTCAAACGAGACTTTAGCTCAGTCGGTAGAGCATCTCACTTTTAATGAGAGGGTCGATGGTTCGAGTCCATCAAGTCTCAAACTTAAGCACCTGATTTTCAGGTGCTTTTTTTATTTATACGAAAGTCTTTTTTTAAGTGAAAACTTGCTCTGTAAGGATTTTTTACGGTTTCTCTGGATCTAACAGGTAGTCTTTCATCATGCCTGTAATTGAGGAGTCATCCGGGTCTGCGTCTTGTGGTGTTACCTCTTGAGTTACTTTTGCTGCATCGTTTAAACTAGATTCGGTGACTAATTGTACGTTTCTTAGCGTGGTTTTTAGATCGACAGTCTGATTGAATGCCCTATATAAGAATTTTTCGTATGCTTTTTCTTCATCGGAAGGTTCTATTTCTTGGATGTTTGCGATTTCTATTTCGCTGATGTCTATAGTCTTTGTTGCATCGGATGATAAAAAATCGTCCCCAATTTCAAGTATTGAGGGGCTTTTTTGACTAGAATCTCTAGATTTGGATTGCAGAGATGTAACTAAAGATTTTTCTAATTTTTGTACTGAAATTATTGCATCGTTGAATGATTTATTAGCTGCTGCAGTGATTTCTTTTAATTTGTTTTGTGTTTTAAGTTTCCTCTTAGATTTAGCTTTTTCTGCGGCTTTGTAGCAATTTTCTAAACTGTTCTCAGTGGCTATTAGATCATCCGCAACCCGGAGAGCTTGAGTTGTTAATTTTGTTATTTCTTGAAATTTCTCGGGAAATTTTATCGCATCTTCTAGTAGCCCAAGAGCTATAGTCGCTGCGGCAATCGCAAAGACTTTTCCTGATTCCTGTATTTGAGTGGCGTGTTGTTTGAGATTCTTTACGATGCCTTCTTGTGTTGTTTCTCCTATAAAATCGTTTAAAAGGGTGTTAACAGAATGTGATTCAGAATCTATAAAGCTGTGTAAAGGAGTTATCAGAGAACTTACGTGCGAGTCTAATCGACTGGGGGATAGAATTCTTGCGAGCTCGGCAGCTTTACTTGCTGCTCTAGTTGCTGAATCGATATTTCCGTGAGTTAAAGCGTCTGTTAAATCTATTACTATGCCTCTTGATAAAGAGGAGGCCTCTCCTGGAGTTGACTCGAGCTCTTTTTCTAGGGCCAGGGCTTTTTGGGTTATTGCTCTGCCTATTGCGTTTATATCTTTTGGATTGCTTTCTTGCTGGAGAAGTTTTATCGCTTTGTTAATATCTGTTAATAAGGTTGAGGCTGCTTCTGAAATATTTATCATAATAATTGATTCCCTTTTGCCCTGTTTTATTATATATTTTATTTTTTTATCTATTATTTCCAGTGCTATAATCTGCTTAAATCGGTAAGTGTTTGTTTTTGAGTAGATTGTTTTTATTTAATCTTTTTAGGCAAAACGGGGGGGGGTTAGTAAGTTCCCAGTCATCTTCTTTTAAAGAAAAAGCTTTTTGTTCATTCCCCAGGGCGTCACAGCTTGTTCTGCTAAAAAAACCACAAATTGAATAACTTTCTGAAGTTCTTCAGGGCTATAGTTCCCTGCACGATCTTCATTCTTTATCGTTTGTAAGAAATTCAGCATGTCATCATAACAAATCGCTGATAATTCTTGATCTTTAGGATCTGCCGGATTTTATACTTGAATAAGCGCTGCGAAAATTTTTATATGAGGTGAAATCACAAAAGAAATAATCGTTAAAAGTAACACTATTTTAGAATCCATCTTAGAATAGCTCACAGGAGGGGGCTTGTTTAATAAGCACTTAATTATTGAGGAAAACTGCTAACGTGCTGTTTTTATTTCTATAACAAAAAAAATCACGACCCTGACAAAAAACTTTTGATTCTGGGCATTTTATTTATTTGTAGATTAGTTTTTTTGATTTGCTTTTTTTTTATATCCGTATGTATGCTTTCAGTTTTTTTTGAACAGATACTTAAAATATATAAGGTAAGCATGCGTAAATGGATCTTATTAATTGTGTTTTCTCTTCCTGTGTTCTCAGAGCAGGTCTTGATTGTTGATCCGCATTATTCACCTTATATGGGAGCTTACGATCTTCTGTCTGCGGAGTGGGGACTCACAAAATTAGAGGACTATCTTAATCCTAATCAGGATGAAGGTGGGACTTTAAATATTATGGGAAGGGGTTTAGAGCAGCTTGGCTGGTATACCATAAACTCAGTGACTTCCACAGTACAGCATGAAGTGTTCGGTCATGGATATCGTCTTAGGGAACTAGGCGTTACTCCAAAAAAATATACGATTTCTTTAGATGGAGGAGGAGCTACGTATTTTAATGTGGATTCTTCTTTTTTAGTTGGAGAAATGCTAGCTGTTGATGTTGCAGGACTTGAAGCTGAAAGTATATTAGCTCAAACAGCTAAAATGAATTGGCTGAGCAAAGGATCTATCGATGGAAGGCTTGCTATGACCTATTTTAATGCTCAGCAGTCGCTTTTCTTTTATACATTGATTACCCATTTAGGAAGGCTCCATGGAAATCATTATATCCCTGGAAATGATATTGACGCGTACTTAGAGCTTTTAAATGCAACCTATCCTAATAGCAAAATGACGATAGGAGAGCTTACCTTCTGGTCTGCATTTAATTGGCTTGACCCTATGACGTGTTATTCTCTTTTTAGTTGGTTTTATTATATAGCCGAGGGAAGAGCCTGGGATATTCCTTCTTTTAAGCTTTCAGAAAATCTTCGTTACTTACCTAATGTAAAAATAGGATATGCTCCCTATGGTCCTGAAGCCTATTTAGAAAATTTCTTTAGTTTGAATTCTCGACCTATTTATTTTTATCTTAAAGGAGGGAAGCGAAGTTTTGGAACAGGGCTTTTTTATGATCATCTCATAGATAAAGATCGTTGGTCTTTAGGCTGTCATATTGATGGGTGGATTCAAAGTCAGTTTCTCTCTAGTGCAACCTTAAAAGATTTTGATAACGGATATTCTGTAGCAGCGCCAGGAGGAAAGATCGCAGGGGTTGCTTTTTCTCTCATTAATAAAGTACGTCTATATTCTTCTTTAAAGCTTTTTTTAGAGCTAGGAGGCAAGACAGCAGGGTACCTTCCGGGCTATACTCTTTCGGGAGGAATAGTTGTTCGAGGCGGCGTATCTATCTGTGATTACTAAATAAGGAATTTTTATGCGAAAATGTGTTGTTCTTGTGCTTTCGGTTTTTGTTTTTTTATGTTCTGGATGTGCTTCTTATAGAGCGGCTCCTCTTGCTGCTTTATCTCCTGAATGTGTGAAAGAGTCTGTTGAGATTCCAGGGTTATCTATTGGATGTAAAAGTCTTTCTATTGCAGAATGTTCTACGTATTTGGATAGAAATATTCTTAAAAAAGGATATCAGCCTGTAGAGTTTACCTTTTACAATAGAACTAATCAATCTTATGTGTTTTTTTCTAATCGTTTGAGTTTGCCTACTACTTCATATGAAGTAGTCGCTAAAAAAGTAAAAACATCTACAGCTGGAAGGGTCCTGGGCTATGCGGTTCCTACTGTATTTTTAAGTCCTATTTTTATTATTCCTACGGTTGTTGATGGGATTTGTTCTTATAAGTCGAATACCCGTTTATATAGGGATTTTGCAGAAAAAGCACCAGAGTATTTGCTTTTACCTCCGGGCTCTTATAAAATGCTTTTAGCATTTATTGCGAAAAAAGATTTTTCGCCGTTATTTCAGATTTGTTTGCAAGAACAAGATACTCATCTTTTTAAGATGGTGCATGTAACAGCCAATTAGAGCTGTTACATGTTTTTATTTTTTATTTACAGCACTTTTTGTGGTCAAGACTTAATGGACCTGTTCCAAAATAGCTAATCATTAAAACAGCTCCTAGTAAAGATAGATTTTTAAAGAAGCAGTATTGGTGCATCATATTAGCAAAAAAGTCGTCAGTAAGCCAAAACTTATGCATCATAAATGTAGTAGGCAATAGAAAGAGTATGAGGAGTAACGATCCTACTTTTACTTTATATCCAAGGAGTATGCTAAGGCCTCCTAAAAACGCAAGAAGTCCGCTAAGGGGTACTAAAATAGATGCTGCTGGCACTCCCATTTGCGTAGCGTGCTCGATCATCGCTGGGGAAAAATGTCCCAGAGATTTTACTAAAAAAATCGAGGAAAAGAAAATTCTTCCAATTAAAAACACGTAGTTCATTATACACTTCCTTGTTATAGGTGTGAGCTTTTTTTAGCCGATTTCTTTTTTTAGAGCAAGAGGTAACTAGTTAAAAAACTTTCCAAAAAGAGCATCTCTAGTTACGATGCGAAAAAGGGTTTTATGCTTTTTTAAACAGGTATCTATGAAATTATTCATTAAGTCTTTTTTTGTAGTCTTCTTTGTTAACTTTCTTTTAATCTTTCTTTTTGAAAATTTTTTAGAAATAGAAAGGTCTGCTCCACTTCTCATGGTATTTCAGATTGCTCTTATGACTGTGTATATGGCTTTTTTTAGCAAAAATTCCATGGAAAAATTTGGTATTTGTTTGCCAAATAAAGAAAGTTGGTTTTCTGCTGTTTTTTGGGTTTTATTACTATCCGTAATTACTAATATTTGCTTACGTTCTTTTACAAGAGGGCAGATGCACCCGATATTTTCTAACTATTCCGACGTGGAGATCCTATTTATTTTTACAGTTTGCTCTCCAATTAGTCAGGAACTTCTTTTTAGAGGGTGGGTGATGCAAATAGTCGAGCCTTTAAAACGAAGGGGCCTTTTATTAGCTGGAATTTTTCTTAGCTTCCCCGTCCTTATATCTACTTTATGGTTTATTCTTGATCAGTTGGATCTTTTTTTTATGGAGATGAGCATTCCTTTCGTTCTTATTGCAATAGCTTCGGCTCTTTTTTTTGGAGTGCTTGCCGGGTATTACAGGGAGAAGACGAAAAGTTTATTTGTTCCTATTATTTTACATAGTATTTTCAATTTAGTGACTTGTGTTTTTTATTATTCCAATAGGCTTTAGGTGTGTTTTTTTCGAACTTCTATGATCGTACCTGTTAGGTGTGGGTAGCTAAGAAGTTTTGTGATTTTTTCAGCAATCTCGGTGGGCTCTATTAAAGAGGAGACCTCTTCTTCTGGAAAGTTGTTTTTCCGTAGGGTTGAATTTGTTCTTTGTGGGACGACTACGTTTACAAAGTGATCAGGCATTGCTTCTGCGAGTCCTTGCGTGAAGTTTACAACGGCTGCTTTAGAAGCGGAGTAGATAGGGTATTCCTTTCTCCCTTTGCTATAAGAAGAAGAAGAAATATTTATTATATGAGCTCCTTTTTTGAGTCGAATTGCTTGGCAACAGTAGATAATACTTGTTAAATTGGAGGAGATCGTTTGATCGATTTCTTCTTGAGAAAGTGTCGTGAATTCCTTTGTTGAAAATGTTCCAATGCTATTGATGATCCCATCTAAAGGACCGTGTTTTATGTAAATAGCTTCAAAAACAGCTTTTGTTTCTTTATGTTTAGTTAAATCTACCGGAAAACCTTCTGCTGATTTTGAAATTGGAATCGCCATAGCCCCAAGTTCTAACAGTCTTTTGCAAATAGCTTTTCCAATATCTCCAGTAGCTCCCGTGACCGCAAATGTTTTTCCCTCTAAACTAGAGTTTTCTTCTTCCATAAATGACGTAGGTTCTTCAAAGGCTCTTGATAAAAGCCTTTCCGCAAGAAAAAGGTCTAGTTCTGTTGTGATTTTAATATTCAGTTCGCTTCCTTCTACTATTTTTACAGGGTGATTTAAACGTAAGATTAATTTGCAGTCGTCAGAGCTATTTGTAACACCGTCTTCAGTTGCTTTTTTGTGCGCTTTTAAAATAAGAGAAAAAGAAAATGTCTGAGGCGTTTGGCCTCGTAAAAATTCTTCTCTAGGGGGAATTTCTTCAATGAAACTGTGTTCTTTAAATCGAATGAGTGTGTCTGTTGAGGGGATGCAAGTGTCTACTGCTTTATGTTCTATAACGGCTTCTATATTTTGTTTTAGGATCTCTACACTTACGAAAGGACGGACAGCATCGTGAATGATTACGTAATCAGTGTCAGTGTCACACGCTAAAAGCCCTAGGTAAGAAGATTCTTGCCTCTGACTGCCTCCGTGTATGATTTTTATTTTTTTAGTGGTTTCGATGGAAGCTAGTTCTTTTGAGATTTCAGGTTCCCATTCTTTAGGGATAGGAAGTATTATTTGGCTAATTTCTTCCATTTTTAAAAATCGTTCCAATGTATGGATGAAAATAGGTTTCCCTCCAATTTTGTGGAGTTGTTTAGGTAAAGAGCTTTTAAAACGAACGCTTATCCCTCCCATGAGAAGAATTGCGGCTATTTTAGGTTTTGGCATAATTTACTCTCTCCTATTGAATTTAAACTGGTTTTATTTATACTTAGTCTGCTTTTCAAAATCAAGGATTGTTCTTTTGGTTTTTTTTAAAGTCGTTTTTTGTTTTTTTACTTCGTCTTGATCGATAAATAATAGGTGTTTCTGTGTTGAAAAAAATTATGTTTTTAATCTGTTTTCTTGTTTGTTTGACTGCGATTATTTGGGGTGGAGTGCGGGTTAAGAAATGGAAAGATCGCATGAAAAAACCTTATATCAGTCTTGTTGGCCCTATTGAAATGGCCGATGGAATTGGAAGGCAAGTTGCAGAGCTTGCAAATATGTTTTTAGACGATTTTGATACGAACATTGTTACGAAGCACTATAATAGGATGGATGTTCCTCAGAAAGTTAAGACGATGATGAGTAAGAAAAATAAACAACTTGGGAAAATTGTGATTTTTGAGGAGAGTTTATGGGCTCCGGGAGAAGACATTTCTCGTTTTTTAGACTCTGTAGAAAATGAAAACCAAATTAGAATAGCTTACTCGATGTTGGAGTCGACTCGTATTCCTCAAGAGTGGGTTATGCAGTTAAATTTGTATTATGATGCTGTTGCAGTTCCTGATGAGTTTTTAGTAGAAGCCTATAAAAAATCTGGTGTAAATATTCCTATTTTTACAATTCCTTTAGGTTTGGACTTGAATAATTATTTGAAAGATCCGATTAAAAAAGAGCGCCATCCTGTAATGGTTTTTGGGAACCTCGGATCTGCTTTAGATAGAAAAAACCAGGTTCTTTTGATTCGAGCTTTCGCTAAAGCTCTTGGAAATGTAGAAGATGCTGCGTTGCATATCAATGTTAGAGGAGGCGACAAGCCAGTTAGAGAAGCGATTGTCGATGAAATTTTAGCACAGGGCTGCTCCAATATTCGTTATACAGAAATTAAACTTAGAAAAGACGCCTATTTTAAATTTTTTAAAACACTAGATTGTTATGTGAGTTTAGCAAAAGGCGAGGGATTTTCTATTCAACCCCGTGAAGCCATGGCCCTTGGGATTCCTGTTATTGCAGCGAATAATACAGCCCAAGAAACCATTTGCCGAAGTAAGCTTGTGAAAAGTGTTTCTTCAGCAATTTTAGAGCCTGCTAGATATTTTGGACTTAGGCTAATTTCTGGTCATAGATTCAATTGCGAGGTCGATGAAGCTGCTGCTGCAATTAAAGACGTATATGAAAACTATCAAAAATACCTTGCTTGTAGTGAAGAGGCTAGGAAGTGGGCTTCTTATTATGACTATTCAAATAAGGAATTACAAGACCTATACAAAAGCTTAGTTAGCCCTAAAAAGATTGTCTTAGGAGATAAGGACACTATCCATAAAGATTATATTATGACTACTTCTCAAAAGTTGTATGATAAATATAGGAAAGTGGCGATTTTTAGAGAGTGATTTTATTTTAAGAGTTCTTTGATTTGGTCTCTTAAAGAAGCGGCGAGTTCGTAATTTTCTTTAGTTAAAGCTCGATGAAGAGCTTCGTTTAGGCTTCCTAAACTAAATGTAGGATTCGAGGTTTCTTTATTTATTGGGGTTTCTTCAGGAAGTAAAAAGTCAATAAGGGCTGCCCCAAACGCTACGTGACAGTGAGTACATCCTACGGGGTTCCCTTCTTTAATAGCTTCTAGGGTTGTAAAACAGTTAGCACACTTTAGCTCGCCTTTATCTTTTTCTTTAGAGTTTAGATATTTTTCTAATTTCTTTTCTAAAAAGGGGCAGTCGCTACACATGCCTAAGCAAGAAGATCCTTTTTCGGAGGTTTCTTCATAGAGTATATCGATTTTTTTGTGACACTGTTGACACTCTGCGGGTTTTTCACTCATGAGCATTCTCTTTTTTTTAGTTCTTTTACTAAAAAAAGGAATTTATAGGAATATATTTTTTAATACTATGTTTCGTGGAATATGATTGTTTTGGAGAAGTGACCTTGCTCTTCTTTACTATATTTAGGAAGGCTGTAGCCTGAGAGAACTTTAGAAAGTTCTTTCATAAGGCTTTTGCCTTTAGATTCATCCACTTCGAAGTGGCCAGCTCCAGAAACCTTATCTAGTTGGTGGAGGTAGTACGGTAGAATCCCATGATCAGAAAGGGTTTCAAAAAGTTCTTTTAGTGTATCTAGAGAGTCGTTGATTCCTTTGAGTAAAACAGATTGGTTTAGTATAGGAATTCCTAATTTTTGGATTTTTTTTAAAGAAGAGAAAATAGTTGAGTCTAGTTCTTTTGGGTGATTAGAGTGGATAACGAAGATGATTTGTTTGGTCATTTCTTCTAGTATCTTTAAGAAAGGCTCATCTATTCTTTCAGGGATTCCTATAGGAAAACGGGTGTGAAATCGGATCCTTTTTATATGCGGAATTTTATCTAGGGACTCAAGAAGTTTTTTTAGTTCTTCATTTCCCAAAGAAAGAGGATCCCCTCCACTTAGAATGATTTCATGAAGTGATGCGTCTTTTTCGATCACAGCTAATTCGGGAAGGAAATCTTTTCTTGAGACTTCGTAGGAGAAATTTTTTCTAAAGCAGTAACGGCAATGCATCGCGCAAGCGCTGCTTACTACTAGAAGGGCTCTTCCTTGATATTTTTGAATCAGTTTGGATTCTTTTTTAAAAGAGGCATCGCCCACCGGATCTTCTTTAAATCCGCTCTCTTTTAATAGTTCCTTAGTAAGAGGGAGAAATTGCTTTAGAATAGGATCATCTAAAGATTGCTTTTGTATTTTTTCGGCCAGACGTAAGGGGAGATTAAGAGGGAAAGAGGATTTTACTAAAATTTCTTGCTCATTTTTATCAAGTTGTAAAAAGAGAGAAAGTTTTTCCCAAGAAACAAAATTTTGGATTTGAATTTGACGCCAGGTGGAAACCAAGAATTCCTCTTTTTTATACGAAATGAATGGTGTTATTTTAAAGCAAGTTACTCTTTTTTGAAAGGAAAAGGTTTCTTCTAAAAAATAGAATTTGTAAAAAAAAGGTAATTACATTACAAGATGGGTAGGATTAAAAATTTTAACCTCAATGGATTTGTATGAAAAAATTTTCTCTGTTAATTGCTTTTACAATGGGTCTTGCAAGTTTTACGGCTTCTTATGCAGACGGAACCCCGTCTTCTTGTGTTGTTTCTACTGACGATGAAAAAGCTTTTATGGCGACTCTTTCAGACTCTAATAAAGCAATTTTCTGTCAAATGACAGAAGAGCAAAGAGCCGCTTGTATGCAAATGACAAAAACAATGGATGATTATGGAAATCAAATGACTTCAGACGATGCTGTACAAAGCATGGCGAGTAGTGTTCCATTTCCTCAATAAAGGATTTTGTTTTTAAATAAGTTATATGGTCTATCATTTTAAGAATGGTGGGCCTTTTTTTTAGGGCTTCTATGAAATTGTGCATTCTTTTTATTTTTTTATTTATGTCGGATTCTCTTTTACAAGCTTCGCAAGGGAGTAGGTCTCAGGGGTTTTCTTTAGAAGTAGAAGAAATAGTTTTTGCTTCTAAGTTATCAGATGAAAATAGGAGAGCTTTTTGTTATATCTTGTCCGGTGAGCAAAGACAAAAAGTTTTAGAGTCAGCAAAAACTAAGTCTCCGAATGAATCTGTGAAGGTTTTTTTGGAGCTCTTTGTTGAAACTGAGGATCTAAAGTCTTCTCTAAATAAATAAGTGTATTTACTTGAAATAGCAGGGGGCTTTATCTAGCTTTTTGATAAGGCAGTCGTACTTAAGGAATCAGCGCCGTTTTTAGTTCGTCAAAAATATTGAATTGTATTTTTTGGGCTCGGTTTATTCTTGCGTTTTCAAAGGAAAAATCGATAAGTATTCTTCCTTTTTATAGGATAGGACTGTATCCTTAGTTTTCATATTTTTATAGGATGATTCTATGTCTGAGAGCAAAAAAAAATCTATACAAGACTCTTTGAAGCCAATTGTGGCTTTAGCTAAACGAAGAGGGTTTATTTATCCAGGATCAGAAATTTATGGCGGGTTTGCTAATACGTATTCTTTTGGTCCTTATGGGGTGGAGCTTAAAAAAAATGTAAAAGAGCTTTGGTGGAAGAATTTTGTCCATGAAAGAAGAGATATGGTTGGGCTCGATGGTCCAATTTTACTCCATCCCAAAGCGTGGAAGGCTTCTGGACATCTTGATGGATTTAATGATGCTCTTATTGACTGTAAGGCTTGTAAAGGAAGATTCCGTTGTGATCATTTAATCGAAGAAGCGATTTCTATTGATGCAGATGGTATGAGTGTCGAGGAGATGACATCTTTGATTAAGCAACACAAGATTCCTTGTCCACGTTGTAAGGCCCATGACTTCACAGATGTTCGTCACTTTAATTTGATGTTTTCTACCCAGATGAGTAAAACAGGATCAGATGGAGATGCTGCGTATCTTCGACCAGAAACAGCTCAAGCTATTTTTCTTGATTTTAAAAACATTGTAGACACTATGCGGGTGAAAATCCCTTTTGGGGCAGCTCAGATAGGCAAAGCGTTTCGTAATGAAATTACTCCGGGTAATTTTATTTTCAGGGTTGTTGAATTCGAACAAATGGAAATTGAATATTTTATTAAGGAATCTGAATGGGAAGAGGTTTTTTCTTCTTGGCTTGCTGCTATGCATTCTTGGTGTAAGTTGATTGGTCTTAAGTCTGAACATGTGCATGAAAAAGAACACGCAAAAGAAAAGCTTTCTCATTATTCTAAAAGAACTGTTGATCTTGTCTATGACTTTCCGTTTGGAACAAGCGAGCTTTACGGTCTTGCCTATCGTACAGATTTTGATCTTCGTCGTCATGCAGAGTTTTCAGGGCAAAATTTAGAATATACAGATTTAGAAACAAGAGAAAAATTTATCCCTCACGTGATTGAACCTACCTTTGGGGTTGAGCGCACCTTGCTAGCTCTTCTTTGTGATGCTTACGAAGAACAGCTTTTGGAAAATGGAGAGACTCGTACAGTATTGCATTTTTCTCCAAGAATTGCTCCTGTTAAAGTGGCTGTCTTCCCATTAATGAAAAAAGAACCCCTAGGAAGCAAGGCTCAAGAAGTTTTTAAAATGCTACAGGCTCATTGGCACTGTGAGTACGATGAGTCGGGAGCTATCGGCAAGAGATATAGAAGGCAAGATGAGCTTGGAACTCCTTTTTGCATCACGATTGATTTTGATACGATAGAGCAAGATACAGTTACCTTAAGAGATAGAGACTCTATGTTACAAGAACGAGTTCCTATTAAGGATTTAGTTGAAGTGTTACGAGTCAAGTTACAGTAATGAAGTTAGATGAGCGATGCCTGATTAAGAAATCGATTCTTTCAGGACAGATCGTAGTTCCTTCTTCGAAGTCTCATACCCTTCGTGCTATTCTTTTTGCAACCTTAGCAAATGGAAAAAGTTTTATTCATCAGTATCTTTCTTCTAAAGATACTGATGCTATGATAGGGGCGTGTCGTCTTTTTGGGGCTATAATCAAAGTCAGTGAAGAGCTTCTCGAAATTGATGGGATTAATGGTTCACTAGAGTTTCTAGAGAATGTAATTGATGCGGGTAATTCAGGGATTGTTCTTAGATTTTGCTCTGCGGTGGGGGCTTTAGCAAAACACCCTGTAGTTATTACAGGAGATCATTCTATTAGACATCAAAGACCCATGAAAGAGCTTTTAAAAGGGCTTTCTCAGCTAGGGGTTTTTACTACTACAATGCGCGGGGATGGATATGCCCCTGTTATCCTGCAAGGGCCTATAACTTCTGGGAGCGCCTCTATTGTAGGAGAAGATTCACAACCAGTTTCAGCACTTTTAATCGGAGCTGCTTTTTCTAGGGGGCCTATAGAACTCGTTGTTGAAAATCCAGGAGAAAAACCTTGGATAGATATGACGTTAAGTTGGTTTGATAAACTCGGTATTGTATATGAAAACAGAGAGTATCGGCAATACTACCTTAAGGGAGGAAGCAGATACTCTGGTTTTTCTTATGAGGTGCCAGGAGATTTTAGCTCAGCTGCATTTCCTGTAGCCGCGGCTTTAATTACTCGTTCAGAATTGACGCTTACAAACATAGATATGACCGATACTCAGGGAGACAAGCTCTTAATTGGTGTCTTCCAAAGAATGGGGGCGCTTATTCAGGTCGATCCATTTAATAAAAAGATATATGTGAAAAAAAGTGGACCTCTTGTAGGCCTTAGTGTTGATATCAATGACTTTGTAGATGCAATCACTATTTTAGCTGTCGTGGCTTGCTTTGCGGAAGGAGAAACCTGTATTTATAATGGAGTTATTGCTAAACAAAAAGAGTGTAATCGTATCCGTTGTATTTCTCAGGAGCTTTCTAAAATGGGTGCAGATATTCAGGAAACGGAAGATGGACTTCTTATTAGAAAATCAAAATTGAAGGGAGCTCTAGTGGATTCTCATCAGGATCATCGCATGGCTATGTCTCTTGCTGTAGCGGCTTTGGGTGCAGAAGGTGATACAACTATTTCTTCTATAGAGTGTGTCGGCAAAACGTTTCCTGATTTTTTTGAGCAAATGCGCAGTTTAGGCGCAAAGATGGAGCTTCAGTAGTTCTATGAACATCATACTTTGTGGTATGCCTAGTGCTGGTAAGTCTCATTTTGGCGCTCTTTTAGCAAAACAGCTAGATAGAGTTTTTATTGATACTGACCTACTTATCATACAGGAATATTTTAACCAAACTCATAGTCGTGTAACCTGTCGGCAGATTGTTTTACAAGAAGGGGATCTTTTTTTTCGTCTTTTGGAAAACAAAGTGATTCAAGGACTAGAAAATATTCGTAATGCCGTAATTGCTGTAGGTGGAGGGGCAATTTGTCACTTTGAAAATAGGAGGATTTTAAAGGGTCTCGGATGGGTTATTTATTTACGGGTTTCTTCTTCCTCTTTATTGGATAGGATAGTGAGTAAAAACTCTATTCCATCGTATCTGGATCAGGATGATTTACAAGGTTCTTTTGAGATCTTACTAAAAAAAAGGATTCCTTTATACGAAGAGATGGCTGATTACTGCCTTGACGTAGATAGGGAAAATATACTAGAAGTACTTTCTAGATATGCAGAGAAGGAAAAAACTGATGGCAAGTAACTCGTTTGGTACTGTTTTTAAGATCACAACATGGGGAGAGTCTCATGGAATTGCTGTTGGTGTTGTAATTGACGGATGTCCTGCTGGGGTAGAGATAGAAGAAAAAGATATTTCGGAGGCTTTAGCCTTTAGAGCTCCTGGTAAAAGTCGTTATACATCACCTCGAGAAGAACGTGATCATCCTAGGATTCTTTCTGGTATTTTTGAAGGAAAAACGACGGGGGCTCCTATTTGTATTAGCATAGATAACCAAGATGCAGATTCGACTAAATATGAAGGTATTAAAGAAATATTAAGACCCGGACATGCAAACTATACTTACTTGGAAAAATATGGTATTTTCGATTATCGCGGAGCGGGAAGAGCTTCTGCTAGAGAAACGGCTTGTAGGGTTGCAGCTGGAGCTGTTGCTAAAAAACTGTTATCTTATAGGGGGATTGAGGTTATCGCCTATATTAAACAAATAGGGAATATACAAGCTAAAATTGAAGAGGTTTCAAGAAAAAAAATTAGAGAGAATCCTTTATTTTGTCCAGATGAAGAGGCGTCTTTCTTGATGCAAACGCTGCTTGAAAAAATTATAGCAGAAGGTGATTCTGTCGGTGGCACCGTGGAGTTTATAGGCTTATCTTTACCTGTTGGATTAGGAGACCCGGTTTATCAAAAGTTAGAAGCGAGTTTAGCGTATGCTATGATGAGCATTCCGGCCGCAAAAGGGTTTGAAATAGGAGAGGGGTTTGATTCTTGTTGTATGCAAGGGTCCGAGCATAATGACCTTTTTATTCAAGAAAAAGGAAGGATCATTACTAAAACAAATCACGCAGGCGGAATTTTAGGCGGTATTTCTAATGGGATGCCATTAGTTGGACGCGTAGCTTTTAAACCGGCTTCAAGTATTCGGAAAAAGCAAAATACTTTACTTAGTTCTGGAGAATCTATTTCTTTTGCTCTTCCTGAAGGGTCAAGACATGATCCTTGTGTCGCTATTCGCGCAGTTCCTGTTGTGGAAGCGATGGTGGCCTTAGTTTTGGCTGATGCTGTTCTTTGTAACCGGTGTGTTAAGGTATGAGCGTGGATCTTCTTTGTAAAATTCGAGAGGGTAGTACCGAATATCTCATTCAAATTGGTGACGGGCTAGTTTTTTCACAAACTGACTATCTGCGCTCTTTGGGTTCAAGGTTTGTGATTATCACCGATGATCGAGTAGAGGCTCTTTATGGAACAAAGCTCCTTGAATTTTTACGCCACAACCATCTTTCTGTAGATCTTTTGTCATTTCCTTCTGGAGAGGAATATAAAACAAGACAAACCAAAGAGCTATTAGAAGATTTGCTTTTTCAAAAAGGGTTTGCTCGAGATACTTGTGTACTTGCTTTAGGTGGTGGTGTTGTCACTGATATGGCAGGCTATATAGCTGCTACCTATTGTAGAGGCGTTCCCCTTGTTATGATTCCAACCACGCTTTTAGCTATGGTTGATGCTAGTATAGGAGGTAAGACTGGTGTAAACGTTTCCTTTGGAAAAAATCTTGTAGGGGCTATTTATCAACCTAAAAAAGTGGTCATAGATCGTTCTTTTTTAAAAAGTTTACCCCTTAAAGAAAAAGTAAATGGCATTATAGAAATGATTAAGCATGCGCTTATTTCAGATGGGGCTTTTTTTACTTATTTGGAAAAAAACTCTTTGGCGCTTTTAGCACTAGATCCAGAAGCTATGGAGAGGGCAATTTTCACTAGTTGTTTGATTAAAAAACAGATAGTAGAACAAGATGAAAAAGAAAATGGAAAAAGGCGTCTTCTAAACTTTGGTCATACTATTGGTCATGCGATAGAAAAGATTTCTTCTTATAAAATATCCCATGGAGAGGCTGTTGCTATAGGGTTACTTGTAGAAAGTTATATTTCCTTAGAGCTGGGGGTTTTAAGTTTAGCTTCCTTCTTGCGAATTAAGGCGATTTTACAAGCTTACGGGGTACCTCTTTCGTTGCCATTTTTTTCTGCGGAAAAGATGATCGAGGTTATGAGCTTAGATAAAAAGTCCAAAAAGGGAGAGATCCGCTTTGTCATCCTTGCTGAAATAGGTTTTTGTTTACCTTGTGATTTTGAGTTCTGCGCTCCTATCCCAGAATCTTTACTTGTCAAAGCTTTTGATTGGATGTCTTATGATTTGTGCTGTTGTTAAAGGCCCTACTTGGGAAGTAGCCCATGTCCAAATTGAGGAGGCTCTTGTATATGCGGATCTTATAGAGCTTCGTCTAGATTGCTTTTTTACGCTTGATCTTACGAGCATTAAAAAGTTACGCTCTTTATTTGCCATTCCAATGATTTTTACCTTAAGAAGTTCTTTAGAAGGAGGAAGTTATCAAGGAAGTGAAGATCTTCGGCTTAAAAATATACATCTATTGGCTTCCTTAGAGCCAGAGTATTTGGATCTAGAAAGCTTTATTCCGGCTTATTTTATTGAGAGCATCTTATCCAGGCATCCCAAAGTTAAACTTATTATCTCTTACCATAATTTTAAAGAGACTCCTGAAGATTTAGACTATGTTTATGAAAATATGCAGAAAATTCCTGCCTACTTTTATAAAATAGCTGTTATGGCCCACTCAGGGGTTGATGCTCTTAGGTTGTTACAGCTAGTTAGAAAAGCTTCGAAAAAGTTAATAGGTGTTAGCATGGGGGAATATGGCCAGTTTACCCGCATCATAGCTCCTATTCTAGGGTCAGCGATTACATATGGGTCTTTACAGGAAAAAGAGTGTTCGTTAGGCCAATTTACGATTAAAACACTTATGACAAGGTATAGGGTTCCTTCTTTGACTGAGAACACTGCGATTTATGCTTTATTGGGGGATCCTGTAGACGGAAGTATTAGTGATATAACCCATAACCGGTTTTTTGCGTCTTTCGGACTCAATGCTGTTTATGTGAAAATACGGGTAAGAGCTTGTGAGCTTACTTCTTTTTTATCGCTTCTTCACGGTTTGCCCTTTCTAGGTTTTAGTATTACGATGCCTCTTAAAGAAGTTATTATTCCTTTTTTAGATGGAAAGGCCCCTGAGGTGAAAAAAATAAAAGCAGCTAATACCTTAGTGGTTGAAGAGGGGAAATTGCTAGGTTTTAATACAGATGGGATTGGCGCCTTAGATGCAATTGAGAAAACAGGTTCTATAAAAGGAAAACGAGTTTTAGTCCTTGGTGCTGGAGGAGCTTCTCGGGCTATTGTTTTTGAGGCCGTTAAAAGGGGCGCTTTTATTACTATTTTTAATAGAAGTACAGAAAAAGCAAAAGCGCTCTCAGAACAGTTTGGTTGCTTATATAAAGACTTGGAGAGTTTGTCTGCTTTAGAAGAAAGCTTCGAAATCTTGATTAATACGACTTCTATAGAAATGACTTCTTTTTTTGACTTTATGAGACAAGATGTCCTTGTGATGGATATTAGAACAAAACCAAAAGAAACTCCTTTTTTAGTAGAGGCTAAAAAAAGAGGATGTCTTACTTTGTATGGTTATGAGATGTTCGCCTTACAGGCTATGTATCAATTTTCTCTTTGGTTTAAATGTTTAATGAAAAAGGACTTGATTCAAGATTCGTTTAATTTAATTGTGAAAGAAGTTATTTTCGATTCCTGATTTTCAAATAAAATTAGTTTAAAAATAATTATTCATTTCATTACTATAAAATAAAATATGGTAATAAGGTGATATTATGAATTTTGTAAAGTTGTTTAGTTTATTGCTTGTTACTGTTTTTGCTTGTGCTGAAGATTTTTCAGTGCAGCAATCTATTGTTTTTTCTGTTCCTCCTTGTAATCAGGTCGGAAATATAGGAGGGCCTTCTCCTGTTTTTTCAGATCTTAGAGGACTTGGGGCGTCTCGTTGCTCAAATACCTATGATGTTTTTACTAATGGGGAGAATAAGAAAATTATTGGTTTTTTAGATGCCAATATGCCTAAACATACCTGTTTGGAGGTGTATCTAGCTCCTCCTAGTGGAGCTAGGACCATGGGGCCTAAAATGCTTTCGACAGTGCCTGTTGATCTTGTGATTGAGATTTCTAGGGTTTCAGAAACAGGATTAGCTCTTATTTACAATTTTGAGACGAGCCCAGGTGTTGGTGTCATAGAGAGTGATACAAGGGTGGTCACATTTACTATGACAGATGGCTAGTCTGTTGATTCTACGACCGTGAAGAAAACAATTTTGGCAGTAGGAGGGAGCGCTCCTGCAGCTACTGTTGCAGAGTATTCATAAGTAATAGGGATATTGTCGTGTTGGCCTTCTTTAAATAAAGAAGAAAGTTTTTGAGGGGATACATTCAAAGAAGTAGAAGGCTTACTTTTAGAGGCGTTCATTCGTATTTTTAGATTCGTATGGGGAGGCATCGTAGAGTCTAGAGATCCTAGGATGTAAATTTTTGTATTTGAGGGAATTCTTAAAGAGAATGTGGTTGAAGTATCTATAGCACTTATCGGATTTTCTCCTGCCGTAGCTTGAGAAATTGTAAGGGGTTGTGGATTTCCAGATAAGGTAAGTTCTGTTGCCTCTAAAAATAGAGAGATAAATAGAATGTATAGTTGGAAATATTTTTTCAAAAGATTGAGCCCGTTGAAACAAGAGTTAACGTCACTGTTCTTTGAATTGTTTGCGCTGGAATAGTCCATCCATTTTGTACTGAAAAAGTATAGTTTATTTTTCCTGTTTCATTCACTAAAGAAGAGATTTTTTTAACAAGGTCAACGGCTGTAGTAGAAAGAGTTACGGTTCCTGCCGATTTGCCTGAATTTGAGGATAGCCAGATAGAAAGAGTGGTGTTTGCTGGCATATTTCCACCGGATGTAATAGATCCTATTATTTTTAGTTTTCCTACTCCCGTGTTTGAAGAGACTGTATACGTCGATGAGCTATCTGTTGTATTTCCAGATCCTTTAGAATTTAAAAATACGGTGAGAGGATCTGGGTTTTTTGAAACAGAAAGACTGGAGGATGGTGGAATGGTAAGGCTGAAATTCTGCATAAACGATGCTGCCCCAATAAGAAAAGGGGTCGTGCTTAATAAAAAAGATAAGAGCGCTTTCATATAAAGGAAATGGTTTTTTTATTTACGCATCTTAAGATAAAAAAATTTAAAAGGCAAGGATCAGGGCATTTAGAAAATGCCCTTTAGGAATTAACTAGATGTTAGTGTTAGGGTAACTGTTCTAGTAATGTTCTGTGCAGGGATGGTCCATCCATTATTTACAGAAAAACCATATGTAATAGCTCCTGTATCCGAAAGAAGCGTTGGTAGTTTAGTGACAAGGTCTACAGGTGTTGTGGAAAGACTTTGCGCTCCTTGAGAGTTTCCACTATTAGATACCAAAGAAATAGTAAGAGCTGTGTTGGTTGGCATATTACCACCAGTTGTAATTGCTCCGATTACTTTTAAGGTTCCTTTATCGCCAGTATTTGATGTAACTGTGTAAGTTGTTGAATTATCCGAAGAGCTACCTGTTCCTGCTGCATTTAGAGTAATGGCCATTGTCGCTGGATTCCCTGAGGTCGTAATATTTGAAGAAGAAGCAATAGACATATTCACAGCTTGTGTAGCTGTAGTTGCTGCAAAAAGCCCTGGACTTAGTAGTGTTGTACTTATTAAAATAGAACAGAAAAATTTTTTCATAAAAGCATCTCCATTGGTAAACTAAAATTTAGACATATCAGGATTTCTTATATTTTTTATAGTTTTTTCTAAAGAGATAATTCTTTGGATTTTTTTGTTTTTACCTCTTTAGAAATCTTTCCTGATTTTGCTTATGCCCAAGAAAAAGCTTTTAATATCAGCAAAACGCTTCTGGTGGATAAGCGGAAAATATTGCTTTAAGTGCTTTTGTTTTGCGAGCAGTTAAAAAAAATTAATCCACTAAACGAAATAAAACTGCATTAGGGTAGGATCCTGCGGGGATGCCTTCTTCGCAAGATAAAGTGTATGAAATGGAAAGATTTTTTTCCGCTACCTTACTGATAGAAGAGACGAGTTCTTTGCTTTCCTTCGAAAGGAGGACGGCTCCTCGTGAAATAGCTTCTTTGGGTGCTTCCATAGTAATTAAAAGAGTGGTGTTTTTAGGTAAAGATCCTTGCATACTGGCTATGATCCTTTTTTTTGTCCCATTTGTTGTGATCGCATAAGAGCATCTTGTTGTCATAGACATAGTTTTTTCGGAAACGATAAAAGAGGGGGCCGAATCTATATAGAGTTCATCTATGGGGGTGATACCTAAATGAATCGTTTGAATACAAAGTACAAGAGGGGAAATAAAGTTATGCATTTTTTACTCAATTGTTCCAGAGTCAATCATACGTATTTCTCTTTTTATAGGCAGCATGTTTATTGTAATAGATTTTTCTTCTCCAGGAAAAATGTCCAGAAGAAGTTCTTCCTCTTCTAAGTAATGATAAGGTGGCTTTTTTTCTGGATGGACTTTTAGAATCCATCGCCCAGGTCGAAGCTTTTCAAATCTAAAGCCCCCTAGGTAATCTGTTGTTGTGACTCTTCTTTCCTTTAGAAAAGCGGATTCTAGTGTAATAATAGCACCGTCAAGATGTCCTTTGAGTAATAGCGTTTCGTCTTCTTTATCGTAGATTGGGATCGATCCAGATAGAAGGGCTGGGTGTTCAAAGCAGATGCGAACATTGGAGGATTCTCCTCCAACAACCTCTACAGGCAGTGGAGATGGGCTTGTGGTTACGAGCTCTTTTTCTTCTGCAAAAAGAGAGTACTGTCCAGGTTTTAAAGAGGAAAATGAGAATTCTCCTTTATTGTCTGAGATTGTTTTTTTTCCTGCGCAGTGAATGACTAAATTTGAGGCCGGAATTTCTTTATCTTGCTCATAAAAAACTTTTCCTTTGATATGTCCTATGGATCTATTTTTTCTAATAGGGACTCTCCAAGGGATTGTATAAGATAGAAGAAATTCAACTGTGTTTTTTTGGTTTTTCATACTGTTTGCATATCCTTGAAGCTCTAGTTGGTTTTTATTTTTAAATGTATAACGTAGTTTAGTGCTTAGATATTGTCTTTTTTTTTCTCCTCCAGAAAACTCATAAACAAGTTGTCCAGTTAGTTCTTTTAAACTAATAGATGCAGAGCTTCCATATACGCGAGCCCAGGTGATGTTTTCTGAAAGTTGTATGTATCCTATTTTCGTATAAACAGCATATTGCTGTCTTGCTGTAGGTTGGTAGTAGGTGTAAAGTTGGTAGTTTTGCCAAAAATGCGAATGGGTTTTTTTTGTTTTTTCCTGATAATGACCTGTTTCAACAATCCCTTGATAGGTCCACTTTTGAAAGGTTTTCCCCCCATTGACACTTAGAAATTCTGTTTTGTATCCTTTATTTGTTAGCGCATTTTTAAAATGAATGTTGTTGTAGTATAAAGAAGTATACAGCCCGAAGGGAAAAGAATAAGAAAGCCCTCCACTTCCTGTTATATTTCTTGGGGCTGATTTTTCTTTACGATTTTTTTTTAGGTTATATTCAATTTGATTGAATGAAAGGGTTCCTTGCAGTCGTTTAATAATAGGAAATCCTACGCTTGTGTACAGCTGGTTTGTATCTTGGTAGTATCCCACAAAATCGCTTCCTGCGTAAATTTTTTGTGCAGCATACCATACGTTGCTGACTGGATTTGCTTTAGAGTAGATGTAGTAGCCTTGGTGGTTTTTTTTAGGGATAAAAAAACTGCCTGAGGTGCTGTACTCTGTTGTTAGATTTCCTATTTTAGCATGCTCGAATTCGCTAGAAAAAGAGTTTGTAGCAGTTTGTCTTTTGTTTTGTAGAATGTTTTCTGATTTTTTATTTAATCGTGTAAGCAAGGAGGATAAAGAAACAGAAAAAAAATCTAATGGCTTATAAGAAAGTATTCCTCCTAGATCTTGTTTGGGAATAGAGGAGGAATCGTGAACGTACACGCCTTTTAATGTGATAGGACTCGGCTTAAAAGAAACAGACCCTCCCCTTCCAAAACGATTTAACATTGTTAGAGGTGTGATTTCGTAGATACCATCTCCTGCATAAAGATCGCTAAAAGAATCAAAGTAATGTACGTAGCCATTTTCTGGAGGGCCTCCTAAATTTCTATCGATATTAGCTTGTTGAATAAAAGGAGCTCTTATAAAGAGATCTATGTTTTTTTTTTCATCGATAGAACCTCCTCCTTTGAGTTCTACAAAAGATTGTTTTTGGCTATTTTTCATCCCGTAGCCGAAAGTTGTTTCTAACGGAAGGTAGGTGTATCTTTCGATAGGTGGTGGGGTCATTGGGAAGATCTCTACTTCAGTTGATAGGGCATCGCACATAGAGGTTCCATAGCTATTTTCTACAGAAATAGAAAGAAAGTGTTTGATGGAAGTTGCTGTGTTTTTAGGGGGTATTACAGAAATAGTAACTGTTTCAGAGTCTCCAGGGGCAATGGTGAATTCTTTTTTATCGATGGAAAAAGGAAAGTCCAGGTGTTCTGTGACTTTTGTAAATAATTCCGTCGGCACATTTCCTGTATTTATGACCACTACTTCTATTTTATAGACTTCGCCTGCTAGGGTGTGATTGGGCTTTTTTTGAATAAAACTTTTGCAGTCTGTTTTTTCTAAAATGTGGACTAAAAAGCTTTCTTCTCCGATAAGAGAGGCATTTGTTTGACCTTGTGCTATCAAACGGACCTTATAGGTTCCTCCTAGGGTGTTTTTAGGAATTTTTATGGCTACAAGCTCTAGTTTTTGCTCCCAGGGCTCTAAAGATAGGAATGGCTCTGTAAAAGGGATAGAAATCCACCCTTCGGGTAAGTCTAACTTGATCAGAAAGTTTGCGTGTTCACTTGTTGTATTTTTGATGAAGAACGCTCCTGTAACCACTGTTCCAGAATCGGTTTCTTGTTCAAGTGGAGAGCTAAGAGATACATCAACTCCGTAGGAGGCATGGAGAGATAAAGGGACTAAGAGGCTGAATAAAAAAACAAGTAAATAGCTCACGGAATTAGTCGATGTCAAGATCATACTGGGCTCCAAAAAGAGCCGTCTCAGCATGATCTAATATAGCCATCGCTTTGTATTTACCAGGAGCAATAGAGGAAAGATCTATTTGATAGTTTACGGAGCAAGTAGGAAATATTCTTTGTTTTTCCGCGGTAAAACGACCTGTTTTTACCCCTTGGCTATCGATTACTTCGAGGGTTAAATTAGGTGATTGCATTTTTGTCCCACTATTTTCTACGTCTAATAGGAATGTCTTGCTTTCCTGTTCTTTAAGGAGTTTTTTGTCTAAGATTTTTAAATTGTAGCTCCCTGTTTCACCAGCGTGGCTAATTACTTGGATGCCATATCGAATGATTGTTTGCACTCCGAGTGATTGCTTTTTATCAGAAGAGCTAAATTTTTCCTGGATTGGTTCAATCAAAAAAATACTCCAGTAGGTCCCTGTTAACTCTTCTTTATCAGGAACTTTTAAAGAGTAGGTGAAATTGTATATGCTATGGGGTGCTATTTTTACTTCGGATGCTCCAAAGGAAATCCAAGAGGCGTTGGATCTTGAAGAGGTACCTGCCGGAGGAAAAGAGCTTTGGCCTTCTGCTGTAAATAGGTAGTCAGTCAGAGTGATTTTTACTATGGCTTCCTCGTCGCCTTCATTATGAATCGGAATGGTTCCCTGGATAGAGTCTTTTTTTTGGATTTTTTGCTCATGGGTTAATGCGCCAGGGACCGTTACAAGGGCTAGCAGGGGGGGAATAGAAAAAAATAGACCAATACTTAAAGTTAAAAAAAAAGATGTTTTCATAAGAATACCCACATAAAGCAAATAGGGGATCTTACTGTATAAAAGTAAAACTTTCAACTAATTTATAAGTGGATGAAAAAAGAGTACAGCGTTAGGCTGTACTCTTTTGTTCCTTACGGCTTAGAAAAGAAAACTTTAATTTTATCTAGGAATGTTTTTCTTCTAGGAGAATTATGTTCTGTTTCTAATTCAGCAAATTCTTTTAGAAGGTTTTTTTGTTTTTCGTTTAGATCAACAGGTGTTTCCACGAGAATCTTAATAAGAAGATCTCCCTTACCTTGTCCATGGACATTAGGGCATCCCTCTTGCTTGACGCGAAGAACTTTACCATTTTGTGTCCCTTCGGGAACCTGTATCTTGCAAACGCCGTCGTTAAGCTTTGGTATTTCTTTCTTTACGCCAAGAGCCGCTTCCACAAACGAAATAGGAAGCTCAATGAGCAAATCATCGCCTTCTCTTTGGAAGATTTTATGCGGTTCAACAGTAATGTAAGCATAAAGATCTCCGGCTGGACCTCCATTTTCTCCTGCGTCGCCGTAGCCGGCGAGGCGCAACCTCATGCCGCTATTAATCCCTGCAGGGATTTTAATAGTGGTTTTTTGTTTTTCTTTGACTCTGCCTTGACCGTGGCACTGTTTACAAGGGTCTGTAATGATTGTTCCCTTGCCGTGACACTGATGGCACTCTGTCGCCATGCTGAAAAAGCCTCTATTTTGGTGTACTTGGCCTCGACCTTGACAAGTCGTGCATTTTTTTTGTCCGGCGGAACTTGTTGTTCCTTTGCCATGACAAGGAGCACACTCTACGTAGTTTGTTAAAGAAACTTCTTTTTCAACACCTCGGACAGCCTCTTCCAAAGAAAGAGAAAGGTTCATGCGCTTGCTTGCGCCTTGTCTTGAGGATTCGTCTGGTCCGCTGGAATCAAAACCAAAGAAACTATTAAAAATAGAGTCTTGGCCGCCACCGCCACCACCACCGAATGCACCCATAAAAGTTCTGAGAGCTTCGTCCATAGAAGAGAATCCACCAGCATGACCACCGCCAGCTCCACCTTTTAGGGCGTCGGCTCCATATTGGTCATAGATGCTTCTTTTTTTCTCGTCACTTAAGACTTCGTAGGCTTCAGAGATTTCTTTAAATTGCTTCTCAGCTTTAGGGTCTCCGGGGTTTTTGTCGGGATGGTATTTGATGGCGCATTTGCGATATGCCTTTTTTATCTCATCTTGTGTAGCGCCTTTGGTAATGCCTAGCACTTGATAGTAATCTGTCATAAATCCCTCCAAATAAAAAAAACTGATAAAAAAATTAGCAAATCGCTAGGGTGCGGTTTGCTAATGATGAAATTAAAGATTTGACGCGGTTCTTTTATACTGCAGGACGGAAATTCTTTATTTTTTTGTATTTTAAAGCTGCTTTAGATTTTGCGCGGCTTTTTACGGAAGGTTTGTCATAGAATCTGTGAGCTTTCGCAGATTTCATGATTCCTTCTTTGTCTAATTTCTTTTTTAGTGCTCTTAGAGCTTTGTCTAGAGGTTCTCCGGAACGAACTTTTACGCTTGGCATGAGTATTTGGTCCTAATGTTTAAATAATGCAGGTCCATCTTACTAAATGGGGTGATATTATTCAAGAGGGGGCGGATCGAAAAGTTTTCTCTCGTAAATAAAATTTAAAAATCGTGTAGGTAAATAATTTTCGGTGGAGAGATAGGCTCTTTTTTTAGTTTGTTAAGATAGGGGAGTAATATCTTTGTATTTAAGGGAGATTCTTCTTCTATAGAAATAGGTAATGGATTTTCTATCGGAAAATCTTCCGGAGACTTTTCTTCTAAGACGATTTCATAAGAGAAAGAGCCTGGGATAAGTGTGTCTTCGTATCGTCCTTTTAAGACAAAGTGATTATGTTTTGCTTTAAGTAGGGCTGTGAACGGGCCGTTTTGAAGCGTGTCAGGTAGGTAGGCTAGGGCGGAGTGGAAAGAATAGAGGGGGATGTTTAGTCCTAAGCTAAGTCCTTCTCCAATAGAAACAGCAATACGTACTCCTGTGTAAGATCCTGGGCCTATTCCCACGAAGATAGCCCTGATATTTTCTGGTGTAATCTGATTTTCTTCTAAAAGTTCTGTAACGGTTAGTAGTAGCGAGCGTTCTTTTTCTTTTTTTATGTTGAAGACTTTTTTTGCTATGGGTGTTCCTAAGGAAGATAGAAGGATAATGTTGTCTTCCTTACTTGCGTCGAGAGTTAGGTCTATTTCTTGGTATTTCATGTAGGAAGATTTTAGCAAGATTTTCCAAAAAAAGAAAGGATAAGATTTAGATTTTTTTTATTTATGAAATTAATATTTGTTTGTATTTGTTTAATTTTAAAATTGTTGTGTATTTAGTTAAATGTATTAATTTGATTTTTAGTTTCTTATTTGTTCAAATGAAAATAAAAGGGAGTTTTCTATGAGTTTTTCCATTCCGCCATCGGAACCTTCGAAAATAGAGGGAATAATAGACGTTCTAAATCGGGTAAATAAAAAGAGCGCATCTGAAGATGGTCACCTTTATGTTAAGATTTCTAATAAAGGGATGGAAGCTGTAACAAAAACCGACGGATACTCTTCTATTGCTCAAATAGATGAGTATGTTAGGGAATGTCTTAGAGCCTTGCCTCGAGTGTCTGAAAATGATGTGAAATCAAAGCTAGACAACCTAAAGAATTTATTAAATCAGTTTCATGTTAGCTCTTATGAAAAATTAGGAATTATTGGAAAAATCCAGTATCTTTTTCGTGTCTCGTTTACCCCTAAACAGGCAGGGAGTAAGTTGGTAGAAAAGGCGACAGAAAAAAATCTAAAAGGGATTTCAGAGCTTAAGGGAAAATCTTCTGCTCAAATAGGTTTAATCGTTCAGTCGTTAGGGACGAATCCGACTAGGTTGCATCAAAATTTTATAGAAGACGATCAGTCGGGAGGATCGGAATCAGACGAAGATTCTTGGAATTCTTCTGAATTAGATTTTTCATATAACCCTCCTTCAAGCGAGATTTTGGAAGAGGAATCTCTTGATAGATCATCGGGTCGTGAGTTCCGACTTCGTAGCCGGACTCGGAGTGGGTCAGGGTCTAGTAGCATTTCTTCTGTGGATTCTAACCGTTTTAGAAAAGAAGAATACGGCTATAAGGAGTATAGAAAAGTTATTGGTTTATTGCTTCTAAAAGAGGTGGAAGAGTGTCTCTCGATACCATTTGCTATGGAGCCTTCTTTGATTAGAAATGAAATCATTACAGAAATACAGAATAGCAAGCAAATTACGCCTAACGAAAATCTAACGTTAGAAGGATTAAAACTGCAATCGTCCGATATCGAGGACTTCGATCCAGAACGGGGATTTAGTAAAGATCAATTAAAGAGCTTAACCGATGCAAAGGGTATCTCAGAGCTAGTAAAAAATGCTAGACGTAGGAATATCTCTCATTTTTTAATTAGCGAAGGAAAATTTCAGTTAGCTAGTGATGTTGCAAAAACTATTACAGATCCAGAGATTAAAGTTCTCACACTTTTAGGTGTTTGTGAAAAATGGTCTGAGGGTGCTGAGTATAAGACTTTAATGGGTGCGGCCTTAGAGTTTGAAAAAATAGACCTCTTATCTTTAGATAATGAAGTTTTAGATTACTATGAGCGAGTTGAAAACAACTTCAGCAAATTGTTTCAAGAGTTTGATGCGCGAATACGTCAAGAGCTCTTCTCCATTATTCAAGAGGGGAGGTTAGAAGATGCTTTGCTTATTATAAAGGGTGTTCATGAAGATGCTATAAAAGACACTCTCTTTAAGGAAGTATGTAAAAAAGCAATAAAATTAAATCAGTTTGGTCCTGCTTTTCAGGCTTTTTTTCAAATATCGATACCGGATTTTGATTTAGAAAAAAGTCTTTTTGAAGGTTTGAAAACGGCATTGAAGTCTTCTTTAGCAATAGCGTCTTTTGAATCGCTCATCAAGGAATTAGGAGAGCTTACTCGAATGCTTCAAAAAGATTCGCAGGTTGCCTTTTTCAGTGATTTTTCTACTGTTTTATTGGCAGAGCCTTCTTCAGGTGCAGCAAGCGAAAAGAATGTTCAATTTCTTATGAAAGAGGTAAAAAGGCTTGTCCAAGGAGAGGGTGTTGCTCATTTAGTTGAGGCTATTGCAAGAAACTTGCTTAAGTTAGGAAAACTCTCTTTGGCAATGAGCGTTGCTCTTCAACTCGAAAGCGGAGATATTCGAGAGTCTCTTATGTATGAGATCGATCCTAAAGGAATGGAAGGAATTAGAGAGAAAGAAGTGTTGGCTCTTTTGAGAGAATCTAATTTTGAGGTGATTGCTAAGAGCATACAAGAAAAACCTAAAGAATTTAAAGTCCGAGTGCTGAGTCTTCTTTTTAATAAGGTTGAATTTGACTGCAGAAACCTTGTAAAAACAGGTGAATTAGAAGATGCTATTGCTAAAGCGAAAGAGCTCATAGCGTCTTTTCCTAAAGATACTAGTTTAGTTCCTAGGTTGGCTTCAGCGTTAATCGAAGAACAGTATGAAATAGGTTTTTTAAACGAAGATTTAATTTTAGATTCATTAAGTGGAAATTTTCTTGAGCAAAGAGACTCTTCTAAGGATAAAATAAATCTTATCATCGAAGTTGCTAAGCGATTATTTAGTAAAGGAAAGCTCTCTGCTGCAATTACTTTAGTACAAAAACTTCCGAATGGAAAAGAAAGAGTTGAGCTTGAGTGCTGGTTTAAGGAACTAACTAGGCAGAGTGCTGTCGGGCCTTTAAAATATCCTCTTGATATGAACTTAAAAGGACGTATTTCTATCCTTGTAGCTGAGGGAAGCCGGCAAGCTGTTGCTGTGGCCTGTGATTTGATTAATGGGAATTCAGAAATTAGCCTGGAAGATAAAAAATCCCTAAGTAGCTTTATGGTAGAAAAGCTGTTACAAAAAGAGAGTGTAGACTTGGCTATTTATGTAGATCGGATGTTGCCTGATCGAGAAAGCACTCTAAATATTATGCGACATCTTTTAGATAGCTTAGATGTAGAAAAAGCTCTAGAGGTGGCTAATAACTATGGAGATTTACTTGGCAAAGTCGAGTTGAAACTTTTTGTTTGTAGCGAATTGATGTCTAAGGGTTTTTTGCGCAGGGCCGAGATGTTATTAAATGCTTTTAGTGAAGAAGAAAAGCAAGTAGAGGGTTTTTCTTCATTTAAAGAAGCAATTCTAGTGCAGAGAGCTGAAAAGGTTAACGCTGAAAAACTCATTAAAGCAGCAAAGGATCTATTTAATCTAGGTCAAGAAGAGGTGTCTTTAGATCTCGTGTTAAAAATAAAAGGAGATTCTAAGGTTTTAGAGCGTCAACAAAAACTAGTTCTTAGATATTTTTCTGAGCTATTGAAACAGGGAAGAAGAGATGATGCCCTATGTGCTGTTGAAAAAGCGTTGAAGTCTTTTGAGGGGGGAAAAAGAAGAAGTTTTTTAATCGATGTTTCTAAGCTAGTTTGGGGAGAAAAAGACTGGGCAAGCTTTAGATATTTAGAGCTTTTGTCAAAAGAAAAGGGGTGGTTAGATACGTGTATTGGAAACGCTGATGGGTATAGAAGAGAATATGATCAGTGGCTTAAAGACTCTACTTCATTAGTTCAAGAAGCTTTTTCCCAGAGCATCTCCGACTCTCCGGATATAGAGTATATTCAGGGCTTGTTGAAAGACGGTGGTCCAGAACGGAATGCAGCTGGAAGGATTCTAGTTACTCGGTTTTTAGAATCTAAGAACATTGAAGCTTCTATTAGTATTTTGGGGACTATGTCTAAAGGTCGGATTAGGTCTTTAGTTCAAGAGGAGATCCTTGTAGCTACTATAAGGCTCTTGTCAAAAAGTAAAGGACAGGCATTTTTCGAGGATGCTAAAGAATTTATAAACAAAGCTTCAGTCAATCCTGATTTTCAAATTGCGTTAGCGCAAAGACTTGCCTGCACGGTTATCTGGAAACTTAAACACGAACAACCGCCGAAAGAGTTTTCTAGAGATGAGTTACTTCCTCTATGGGTAGGAGGGGTTGATGATAATTTCATTCTTGGAGTGTGCTCCAAATTGGTGAAGAGTGGGTTTCCCGATTTGTTAGAGCCGTTAGTTGGTGGACTGAAAAATAGTTCCTTAAAAAGCCTTTTTGAAGGTGAAATACCCCCTCCTAACAAATTAGAGGAAGAAGACATCGAGCCTGCTATAGAATTGAATGTTGGTGATTTTCCAAAAAAAGAAGATATCCAAGATCGTGTTTTTGAGTTAGTGGCTAATTATCAAAATAATAAGTCCGGATTGAAAGAAGCGTTAAAATGTATCGGAGACCTTCCAGATATAAAAGATCGAACTGCATTAAAAAATCGAATTATTTTTGATCTGATAGAGATGGATGCTATTGACGAGGCTGTTCTAGTTGCAAGGGACCATGAAGATAAGAATGAGCAAATGGCTAGTCTTTTTAGTATTTGTAGACGTTTAACTAGTAGAGGTCTTAGGGAGAAGGCTCTTGAAGTTTTCTATTCTTTTGATAAGGATTATGAAGAATTAGAGGGTTTTGGAGACTATCGCGGAGGTCTTTTAGATCCGCTAGAAGAGGTTAGTTCTATTTTAATTTTTGGTAAAATGATTGAAGCTGGAGAAGACCCTATTGAGTCTTTTAGGCTCTTATTAAAAAAATCGAAGGTTTCTAAAGAAGATATTGAGTCCTGTAGGCATGGTGCTATACGTTTTTTAGAAAATAAGAATCGCCTTGTAGAAGTCGAGTTGCTTGCTGTCGAGGGTGTTTTAGAAGGCAACCCGAGACTTTTAGCTCTTTTAGATCGCTGCGTTAAAATTATGGAGGAGGATGGAGATCTGGAGTCAAATCTAGAGCAGGCAGAAGCGTTGTTTGATAAGGTCGATTCCGAAATTTCTTATATAAAAAAACTGCCTGTTGAAAAAGATCTTGAAGAGGTTGTCAGGAAAAGAGATGAAGTATATGCAAAACTGCAAAAAGCATTTAATCGTTTGGACTATCCTAAAATAGAGGAAATTGAGAGATTGATCGAAGAATCTCTTTCTAGCAATTTAGATTCTATTTTAAATCAAACAAAAGAAATTTATAGTAAAGATGAAAGAGGAAAGCTTTATACGAATATTTGTGAGAGGCTGCTTGCGGCTGGTCAAATTATAGAATTTCAAACCGTGATTACTTTTTTAGCAAGAGAGAAAGATACCTTAACTTTTGCGTTAGGTCTTTCTGATTTAATTTTAGGAGTAAATGATGGGTTAAAAGCGCAATCTTCCTATTTTATGACTTTAGTTGCCCAAATGGCAGGGGAAGGGCGTTTTGATGAAGTCATTCAGATTGCAAGACATGTAGCTTTACAAAGGTTGAATGAGGAAGGTGGCGTATGGACTCAACAAGTAAAAGATGACACTCTGATAAGGTTTGCTACGGTATTATTAGAGAACAGGGCTTCAAGCGATTGTTTAAAGCAAGTTTTGTGGTTTATCCGAGCTCCTATTCGGGATGACTTTTTTAAAGACATGTCAAGAGAGTTGAAAAAAGATAAAAAATGGAAAGAGTTGATTGTTTTGGCGGGTTCTTGGATTCATGTATCTTTTCGAGATGATACTAACAAACAATATCAGGAGTCCATTAAGTTAGCGTATGCTTTATTAAATATACTGCAAAAAGAACCTGATTTTGATTCTAAAATAGATGACGTTCTTAAGAACCTTCTTTTGGAAGGTGTAGA
This sequence comes from uncultured bacterium, assembly GCA_964455905.1. GTDB lineage: Bacteria > Chlamydiota > Chlamydiia > Chlamydiales > Rhabdochlamydiaceae > CAIJXB01. Next base: position 149,645 of record CAYVYN010000004.1, on the reverse strand, counting down.
TGAAAATGCATTTATGTCAGAAATTATCGATAAATGTCAGCCAAGGGATTTATTTGGCGAGCGTCTTCAAAAGAAGGTAGATGAAGACTCTGCTAGGGTTGGCAAGGTATTCCGTGTTATTGACAAGCCTAATTTTTCTTTAGAAGAGGCTTTATCTAATGCGAAAGACGTAAGGGGGCTGATACTACAAACGGAAGCTCTAAAAGATATTATTGATGCACTATGCGATAACGGTCGTTTAGAGGAGTGCTTTGGGATGCTTTCAACGAAATTGCCTTTTGAGGCTCTTGCTACCCAAAGAGAAGACCTGCAAGAACGGATTTATGAGAAAGTTCAAGAGCTTTGTGTAGGTCTATTAGATAAGGAGGATGGGATCGCATTAGCAACTCAGAAAGCTAAAAGCTTATTTACTCTTTGGCCGCTAAAAAAAGAAGAAAAGCAAGCTTTTTTTGTTCATATTACTGCAGACATGCTCGTTAGACAATTGGAATTAGATAAAATACGTAGTACAGGGGATGCCGACCAAATCATTGTATCAATGGCCTCTATTTTGTCCTTACAGCCGTGGAATCTGGCAAATCAAATTCTTGCTAATAAAGATTCTAAGCCTTTTCTAAAAGATTGGGTAAGTAATTGGCAAAAAAACAATCTTCTTCCAACGGAAGTCATCCTTAAAGAAATGGATCATGTTTTATTAAAATTACCGGAAGGCCTTTCGTGTAAGGAATTATTTAGTGTTCGGCCCAAGAATGATGAGAAGCAAGTAAATCAAAAGGAAATCGATTCCTTTTTACTTGAACCAAATTTTTCAGAGTTAAAAACGGTGGACATGCTACAGCTTGCTAGTCGTCTTGTCCGAGAAGGACGTATCGAAGACACTTTGCATTTGCTCAATACGGTTCCAAGTGATAAGGATTCTTTATTACATTTAATCATTAAGGAAGAGTGGTTTTTTGATGTTTTAACAGAGCTTGTTATTATAAAAGATCAAAAAATTTTTTCGTCATTGATTGCTTTGATATGGGAAACGCCTTGTGTAGATAAAAAGGATCTTCTCGTAAGAATTTTTAAAGAGGTTTCTTTGTTGTCGATGGATCCGTCCTTAAAGGTTTCATTTTTGGATTTGATTTTAGAGAAAATTATCGATAAAAGGCAGTCTGATATTTTAAAAGATGTTTTTGCGTTGTTTCCGAAAGACAACTTGAAGCGTTGGGTGGAGAAATTTATTCAAGAAAAAAGCATAAAGGAGAGCTCTCAACAAATAAGATGTGTTGCTGAGGTTGTTATTTCTTTGCTTTTTGAGGATAAGGTTTATTGTCAAAAATTAATTGACGAGTTGCGTAGAAAGGCGAAAGAATTAAGAGATCAAAGTAATAAGTAGGTTAGAAAAATTCAACGAAGAGTTGGGCGGTGATGTTGCAGATCTATAAAAAAATAGAAGATATGGGGACTGTCTTAAAAAGTTTTGTGGCGACTCAAAAAAAACTAGATGGGCAAAAAGCAGCGCAGTCCGGGGAAAAGTCTCAACGTAGTAATTTTGAGCTAAAAGCTATGAAATACAATCAAAGAACAGGTAAAAACTAGGTATATAGATTAGTTTTTAACGAACCTTAATTTAGTTCTCTTTTTTCAAAGAAAAAATACTTTTTTTTGTTTGTCTTCGAAGCTTGCTTCATTTTAGCTAAATTGTTACTCTTTTACCGTTTTATAACCAAGTTTTATTATAGGTGTCTTTTGCTTTACGATAATCAGAATGAAATTCCGGAAGAAGCTGCTTTAGCGAAAACTGTAGAAGATTCTATTCGAGAGGACATGGAAAAAGAAGAGACTGTGCAAGAATTTCCTCAAGAAGTATTTGTTTTCCCAACTATGAAAAGACCTTTTTTCCCTGGAATGGCCGCTCCTATTGTGGTTGAAAAAGGTCCTTATTATGAAGCTTTAAAGCAAATAGCAAAATCAACAAAAAAATCTTTTGGTCTTTTTTTGGCTAAAAAAGAAGATGTAAATCCTTTAAAAATAGAGCCTGAAGATCTTTATCCAGTAGGAGTGCTCGCTCGTATTTTAAGAATTATTCCTATGGAGCAGGGTGGGGCTCAAGTTGTTTTGAGTATGGAACAACGAATTCGTGTAAAAAAAATTTCCAAAAAAGGGAGGCTTTTAAAAGCTTCGATTGATGTCTGGAAAGAATCTTTTGAGAGTTTATCTAAAGAACTTAAAGCATATTCTATTAGTATTATTACGACCATTAAAGAATTAACTAAGTTGAACCCTCTTTTTAAAGAAGAATTACAGATCTTTCTTGGTCATTCTGACTTCACAGAACCAGGCAAGCTCGCCGACTTTGCTGTTGCTTTAACGACAGCTACACGAGAAGAGTTGCAGGATGTGCTAGAAACGTTTGATCTCCAGGGTAGGATTGATAAAGCTCTTGGCATTTTAAAGAAAGAACTCGATCTAAGTCGTTTGCAAAATACGATTAACTTAAAAGTGGAGTCCACGCTTTCTAAAGTTCAAAGAGAGTTTTTTTTAAAAGAGCAGCTCAAAGCAATTAAAAAAGAATTGGGTTTAGAAAAAGAAGAGAAAGCTTCTGATATAGAAAAATTTGATGCTAGAATTAAAAAAAGACAAATACCAGATGATGTCATGGGTGTGATTGCTGATGAAATGGAAAAGCTCAGCTCTTTAGAGATGCAATCACCAGAATATGCAGTTTGTCGGAATTATCTTGATTGGCTTACCGTCATTCCTTGGGGGATTTATAGTGAAGAACCGTTAGATCTTACGGAAGCAGAAAAAGTCTTGCACGAAGATCATTATGGCTTAAAAGATATTAAAGAAAGAATTTTAGAGTATATCAGCGTTGGTAAGTTATCTGGTGGTGTTAAGTCAAATATTATTGGTCTTTCAGGGCCTCCAGGTGTTGGAAAAACTAGTATTGGAAAAAGTATCGCTAGGGCTTTAGGCCGTCCTTTTTACCGGTTTTCTGTCGGAGGAATGCGGGATGAGGCAGAGATAAAAGGGCATCGTCGAACGTATATAGGTTCTATGCCTGGCAAACTGATTCAGGCGCTTAAACATACTGGAGTTATGAATCCGGTTATTTTACTCGATGAAGTAGATAAAATGGGTTCTAGTTATCAAGGTGATCCTGCTGCAGCTCTTTTAGAAGTCTTAGATCCTGAGCAAAATAAAGATTTCTTAGATCATTACTTGGATGTGCGGTGTGATCTTTCTCATGTGCTTTTTTTGGTGACAGCTAATGTTGTAGATGCCATTCCAGAGCCTTTACAAGACAGGATGGAGATTCTTCGTCTCTCCGGTTATATTTTAGAGGAAAAACTAGCTATTGCAGAAAACTACTTAATTCCTAGAAATCGCAAAGAAATGGGACTGAAATCTTCGCAGATTGTTTTTACTAAAACAGCTGTTAAGGGAATTATTAATGGCTACGCTAGGGAAGCGGGCGTTCGTAGTTTGGAAAATTATATTAAAAAAATCCTAAGGAAAGTAGCTCATAAAGTTGTTATAGCTATGGAGAAAAGTAGCTCCAAGAAGGCTGTTAAAAAAGTTACTGTTGCAGATACGAATTTGGTTGAGTTTTTGGGTAAGCCCATTTTTACCTCTGACCGTTTTTACGATAGAACCCCGATTGGAGTTTGTATGGGGCTTGCATGGACTTCTATGGGTGGCGCTACTTTGTATATCGAAACGCTAAAAGTGCCTTCAGAAAAAACTGACATGAAACTGACAGGGCAAGCTGGCGATGTCATGAAGGAATCTTTTCAAATAGCCTGGTCTTATCTCCATAGCAAAGTAGAAGAGTACGCCCCAGGGATTCCTTTTTTTGAAAAAACACAGGTTCATCTTCATATCCCGGAAGGAGCTACGCCTAAAGATGGTCCTTCTGCTGGCATTGCTATGGTAACGGCTTTACTTTCTCTTTTACGAGGTGTTCCTGTTATAGAAAATATTGGAATGACCGGAGAGCTGACTTTAACAGGAAAGGTTCTTCCTATTGGTGGAGTTAGAGAAAAGTTTATTGCAGGAAAACGATCAGGCCTGAAGGTTATTATTTTTCCTAAAGACAACCAACGAGACTATGACGAGCTTCCTGCGTATATTAAAAAAGGCATGAAAGTTCTTTTTGTCAGCCATTATGATGAGGTTCTCCGTGCTGCCTTCTGAAAAAAAAAGTCTTTTTTCTGGGTATATTGAAAAAAAAATAGTTGAGCCACATTCCCTCGAGGATCTTGTTAAAAAGATTCGCTTGGAGAAAAAAACAATAGCTACTTTAAATGGCTCATTTGATCTTTTACATGCAGGGCATTTGGAAATGATTTATCAAGCGTCTTTGCAGGCAGATGTATTAGTTGTAGCCCTGAATACGGATAGATCCATTCAAGAGTATAAGAGTCCTAAAAGACCAATTATTCCACTAAGGCAAAGAATGGAAATGATGGCTTCGCTTTCTTTTGTAGGCTATGTTACGTATTTTGATGAATTAGATCCTAGGGAAGTCTTACGGAAGATTCGTCCTGATGTGCATGTAAATGGCGCTGAGTATGGAGAAAACTGTATAGAAGCTTCGACTGTTTTAGAGTGTGGTGGCAGGGTTCATATTGTTTCTTTGGTTCCAGGTCTATCTACTTCAGAAATTATTAAAAAAATAGTGAGTGTATGCGGTTCATCTTAGATAAAAAAGTTTTTCAGTCCCTTACTTTTTATTTGATTGCTATTTGTGCCATTTTTTTTATATGGGATGGAATAGAGTCTTTCCAATCGCGTAGAGGAATAGATGATTATCCAGTGACAGCGGAAATCACTCCCTTACAAAGAGTGATGCTTTTTGATTATCCAAGAGCTATGAGTTTATTAGATCAGTTAGCCAAAGAATATGATGTACATTCTATGTCGGAGCTAAAAGCAGCTCCTTTAGATGTCCAGAAGAAATTTTATCAGATTAGTTCTATGCCTATATGGGCAGGCATTGTTAATCAGGCTCTTTTTCATCTGCCAAGCGCTCCTGTATTTGAAAAAATTCGAGAAGGTCAGATTTGGCGGCTTTTTACCCCTTCTCTTTTACATAGAGATTTACTGCATATTCTTTTTAATATGGCGTGGCTTGGGCTTTTAGGATTTCAGATTGAAGCTCGCCTTAAAAAGGAAAAAATGATTCTTTTGATTCTTTTACTTGGTATTTTTTCTAATGTGGCGCAGTATCTTACTGGAGGACCGTATTTTTTAGGGTTTTCGGGAGTGATCACAGGCCTTGCTGGATTTATTTGGAGTAGGCAGAAAGTCGCTCCTGAAGAGGGGTATCCTTTGCCTAAAAGCACACTGCGTCTTATTTTTTATTTTGTGTTGTCGATGGTGTTGCTTGGCTGGGCTTTTTTAACGCTCCAAGCACTTGGCATCACGCAGTTTTCTTTTCCTATAGCAAATACGGCTCATGTGGTTGGTGGCATTTTTGGGATGGCGCTAGGTAGAATGAAGTTTTTTAGAAAGAGGGTTATAGCATGAGCGTACGAGATTTGACAATTTTAGGATGTTCTAGCCAGCAACCTACACGTAAAAGAAATCACGGTGCGTATCTTGTTCGGTGGAATGGAGAGGGTTTTCTTTTTGATCCAGGAGAAGGAACCCAAAGACAGTTTATTTTTGCAAATATCGCCCCTCCTTGTGTCACTAAAATTTTTATAAGCCATTTTCATGGAGATCATTGTCTTGGTCTTTCTTCTATGTTGATGCGGCTTAATTTGGATAAGGTTCCACATGAAGTGCATTGTTACTATCCAGCAAGCGGAGAGGAATATTTTAGAAGGCTTCGTTATGGAACTATTTATCACGAAGTAATCAAAATAATTCCCCATCCTATAGACAAAGAAGGTCTTGTTCAAGATGACGGTAATTTTCGTATAGAGGCGTACTTTTTACATCACGGCGTAGATAATTTAGGCTGGCGTATCAAAGAAGCTGATAGTCGTAAATTCGATGCCAAAAAACTAGACCAATATAAGATTCGAGGCCCTCTTGTCAAAGAGCTTGAAAAAAAAGGATCTCTTGAGGTGAACGGTCAGGTCGTATTTTTAGATGATGTGAGCACTCTTCGTGTAGGCGATGTTTTTGCTGTTGGCATCGATACAATTCCTTGCGCTAATCTATATAAAATAGCGCAAGGTGCTAAGCTTTTTTTGGCAGAAAGTACTTATTTGGATGAGCACAAAGAGCTTGCTAAACAACATTTTCATATGACTGCAAAGCAGTCTGCCACTGTTGCTAAAGAAGCTGGGGTAAAGCAGCTTGTTTTAACACATTTTTCTGCGCGGTACCAAGAACTAGATGACTTTTTATTAGAGGCGCAGGCCGTATTCCCAAATACGGTGGTAGCGGATGATTTAAAACAGATCTCTTTCCCAAGATGAAAAGTCCGCATATTTCACATCGTGTTGTATTTGATATAGGCTCCGGCACCGTCAAAATGCAATCGGCCTGGATCGATGAATCCTCTTCGCGCATTTTAGAAAAAACAGGAAATTTTTCTTGTTGGCTTCCTATTAGTGATTTTATCGCAGAACATCCAGAAAAAGAAATTTCCAAAGATGTATTGGAAATGATTATTTTTGCTCTTCTCGAGGGAAAAAAGAAGTCTTGTTTACAAGGTGTTTTTTCTTTGTACTTTGGTGTGGCTACAGAGGCTTTTCGTCTTGCTAAAAATGGTAAGGAGGCTCTTGCGTTGATAGAGAAGAAAACAGGGATTTCTTTGCGCTGTATTTCTCATGAAGAAGAAGCTTTGTTGGGGCGAAAAGCTCTTTGTGTAGAAGGGTATTTTCATCCGGAAGAGGATTTTATTGCTTGGGAAAATGGAGGTGGAAGCCTTCAGATTACGGCTCAAAGTAAAGTAGATCGAGAAGTTTTTTGTTTTATGAAAAAAATAGGAAAAATTCCTTTTAAAAACCATGTGATAGAAAATATTCAGCGTAAGAAAAAAAATTTAGCAGTAAGCCCTAACCCTATTAGTGAAGAAGACGCTCATAAAGCCATCGAGTGGCTAGCTTTTGAGTTACAAACAATCCCTTCTTGGCTTTCTCTTGGGCTAGAGTCTCTTGAGGGAAAAGTAATTGGGTTTGGGGGAATGTTTCCTTGTATACAAAACAGCCTTGGTAAAAGTGATTTTACTAAAGAGGATGTCCGTCTTTTCTTGAATGCTCTTATTGCGAAAACAGATGAAGATTTAAAAGGAAATGAACCGACAACTTTTCAAGTTCTCGATCCTTTATTTTTATATGCAGTCATGGATATTCTTAAAATTAAAAGTGTTTCTTATAAATCTTTAATAGGAAGCACTTCAGCTCTTTTAGTTTCTAAATCCATACATTGAAGAATATCTTTTAAAAGTTGTTAGGGATGAAGAGTCTTTTTTACTTACTCTCTTATTTTAAGATGTTTAAAATGAAAAATAGCTCTCTAGTAGTAGAAAGCAGAATATTCCCTAGCGCCTTATAGTTCTCTTTTCAAAACGAGTAATCGCTTTTATCGATGAGTTGTTGTAAAAGATGTATTTGTGTTTTAACTTTTGAACTGGCTATCTTCTGAATATCGTTATATCTTTTAGCTCACAGCCTATTTTGTTTGGAGAATTAGTATGCATGTTCCTTTATTTACAGATCATATAAGCCTTATGTTAGGAGAGGGATCCTTTGGAGTAGTTTATTCTGTGAGGTCGTCTCATCGAGATTATGCGATCAAGCTTTTCAAGAATAGACCTCGCATAGAGTTTGTTACGGAACATTTAGTATTGAATTATATAAAATCTTGTGGGGGACATCCTAATGTAGTTGAGTATTTTGGGCCTGTTAGGGATGAGATAAATCTATTAGGATTGACCTTTGGTTTAGCAGAAAGGAATCTTTTAGAGTACTGCAGGATTAAAGGTACTCTTTCTTTAGCAAAGATAATAAAGATAACGGATCAAATTGTGGAAGCTCTTCTTTTTTTTAAAGAAAAAAGAATTATTCACGGAGACATTAAACCTGAGAATATTCTTCTTTTTAATAGATCTAGGCTGGTAAAAGTTACTGATTTTGGTCTTGCAATTCGGGGAGATGTCGGAACTGTGCATCCTATTCAAACGGTTTGGTATAGAAGTCCCGAAGTGATCTTAGAACTTGTTTATACACAGGCTATTGATATGTGGAGTCTTGCTTGTGTTATAGTCGAAATGATTCAAGGTAAAGTCCTTTTTCCTCAAACCAAGGAGTATTCATTGTTGGCTTTACAAGAATATGTTCTTAGTGATGGTGTATCTGAAAAGATGGTTAGTAGTGCTGCCTTACCCATTCAACAGCGAGTTTCGGAATCTAGGTCTTTTTTAGTTTCTAATAAAGTTAAGAAGTTAGATGCTATACTTGGTAAAAATCCGTTAAAAGAATTAATAAAGAAAATGTTTGTGTTTTCTCCAGAGGAGAGACTTACCCCAAGAGAATATCTGTGTAAAAGAGTTGGGATAGACTAATTTATTCTTCCGCTGCCGCGATAATAGAGACGCTTTTTTGAAGCGACTCGCTTGCATACTTGATCGCTTGTTTGTTTTGTTTTATTGCGGCAAGTACTATGTTTCGATTGTCTTTAAGAAAATAATTTGCATGTTCTAAAGAGAGTCCGTTTTGAGTAACTGCAGCTAAAACGATTTCTTCGTTTTGGTACCTTGCGAATTTTAAACTACCTCCCTTTTGCCTTACAGCAGCCAAAACAATTTCTTTATCATTTTTAAGGGAATCGGTTGCATATTGCAAAGCTAATCCATTTTCTCTAACTGCAGCTAAAACTATACGTTTAGTAATTTTAGAAGATAAAAATGGAAAAAAGAAGTTTGCCAAATTTTTAACTGGATAACGCAAATCAATAAGATGTAATGCAAGGCCATTTTGACTGACAGCTGCTAAAAGAACGTCTTCGTCGTTTTTAAGAGAGGCACTAGCATATCGCAAAGCGCTGCCATTTTGTTTTATAGCAGTTAAAACAATTTCTTTATCATTTTTAAGGCGCTCACTAACACATTCTAAAACATTGCCATTCCGACTTACAGCTTGTAAAACAAGCTCTCGATCATTTTTAAACTCAGCGCTAGCATAGTTTAAAGCTGAAGGATTTTGAGTAACTGCAGCTAAAACAATTTCTCGATCGTTTTTAAGTGATTCGTCTACATCCTGCAAAGCTGATCCGCAATTTCTCACAGCAGTTAAAACAATTTCTCGATCTTTTTTTAAGTGCTCTGCAGCATACTTCAAAGCTATTCCAGTTTTTTTTACTCCAGCAAGAACAATAGTCCTATCTTTCAGAAAAGCTTTGCTTAAATGATCAAATACTAATGGATCTTGATTGATTTTGATGAAAACTTCTTCGTATTCTTTTTGGGAGACTCCACATCCAATATAAGGTTGCTTTGCAACCAAATCTTGTATTTCTGAAGAGTTTTTTAGGGACTCTGGTAAAATAAGGTAAAGACCAGGGTCTCTTAACAGTTTTTCTGAAAGATTACTTAAAAGTTTACAAGGAAGAGGAGCCTCGGCCATTTGGTTTATTATCCGAGAGGGAACGTCGGCGCCTTGATCTAAAAAAGGTTTGAGCACTTTGCTAAAAGATCCAAGAAAAGCTGCTCCAAATGTAGTCAGAGTTTGTTTTGGTGTTTCGCAGTGCTTTTTTAAAAGGCGAACATTTTCTAAAACAATTCGAGTATCTAAGTTAGCTAAGACTTCTTGGATTCTAAGCTTTTGAGTCTGCATCCAATTTGTTTTGGATTCTTCGCTATCTGAAGACTCATACGCAAGAATTAAAGCGTCTAGGTCTTTTTTTTGAGCAGGGGTAATTGCTTTTTTCGAAAGAAGCTTAGTTAATTCTTCTTTCCAGTTGTTTTTACCTGAAGCACGGGCAAGGCTCGAACTTTTAAGTTGAGCAAGGCAGGATTCTTTAGCTGTTTTTGCGTTGAAGGGGGGAGGAATTCCTTTTTCTAGAAACTGATAACGTATCTCTTTAAGTCTTGCCGAGTACTTCTCAAAAATATCTATATTTTCTGTTTCTGCTAGCGACTTATAAAGAGCTCGTAAGTCATCCCCTGTATCTATATAAAGCGTAGGATCAGTTGAAAGAGTATCTTGATAAATTTCTAGTAGAGGGCCTAGTATAGCTTGTTTTCCTACTTCATCCAAAGTTCCATAAAATTGTTTGAATTCTTCTATGACCGCAGTAGGATTGTAAAATTTTGCCATAAGAGCTGGGGCAACGGCTTCTAAATGAGGCGAAAGAAAGTCTAGTAAAGGTTCCTTTTCTCCTAATTCAAAAGAGGAAAAACCTAAATGATATTTTTCATTTGCCCATTGTATTAAAACTTTTTGGTAATGAACATCAGAAGTGAGTGCAGAAATCATATCTTCATTTAAAGTGGGATTAAAGCATCGTATGGCAGCAGGTAACACTCTATTTATTAAAACGTCTTTGCGCAGCCTTTTAGTGATTTGAGCTCCTGTAGAGAAAAGGTCACCATTGCTTTCTTGGGGATTTGTTCGGTTTTCTAGCTGAGATGCGGTTGCGTCCCAAGCTGCTTTACAGTGGCCCAACATGTATGGGATTGCTTTATCATAAAAGTCGTAGTCCCCCTCTTCTTTGGATAGGACTAAAAGAGCTTTATGGAAATTGTCAGCAAATCGTAAGTACTGATTAGCTCTTTCTGCTGGGTCTTTAGAAAATAGTTGCCTTTCTTTATTTTGCTTGAGTTCGTGGATAAACCTTTCAATATTAGCTTTCCAGCTATTAAATTTTTCTGGCCACGCATTTCTATCCGCTGCTTTTTTTTCTAAGGTTTTTTGGCTATCACCTTCCTGATCGTTTGGAAGATATCCAAGTTCCATAGCTTTTTCTATATTTTCTGCTCCTTCCAAACGGTTGCTCATAAATGTAGATAAATTAGAAAAGGTGCTTACATCTAAAGGTTCATCTATACTATGGAGTGTTGTGGGACTAGTAAGTCGAGTAATCCAGTCTGTATTTTCTCCGAGAACTAAAGGAACGTTATCCCATAAGGACTGCTCTAATTCTTTGACTCAATATTCACTTGGACCTTCAAATCCAGAGGCTGCTGCAATTTCCGTAAAGCTGTGTATTTTAAGAAGGAGCGTATCGATCACAGTGGGGTAGTGCGTTTTTTGTTGAACTCTTCCATTAAGAGATTTTTCATCTAAAGCACCGTCTTCTATGGATGTAACGGCTTTAAGCGCCGTTTTTATGATTTCAGCGGAACTGTTTTTTATCGTTTCAAGGCAAGATTGCTCGTCAAGAGATGTGGGATTGGATGAAATAGGTCCTGTAGTCATAGCTTTTCTTATTTAATTTGCTTTAATATTAAAGTACCTTTTTATTTGTTTTGATTAAATGTTTTTTTTGTTTTTTTTAATGTTGTCTTTGTTGATAGAGGTGTGCAATAGGATTTTTTCTTAGGAAAATTCTTAGGACGTGAGCTGGTTTCTTATTTGATTTCCAACAATAGCAAACGCAGATGCCACGTTTAGAGAGTTTTTAGCTCCTTGAAGAGGTATTTCTAGAATCGTATCACATTTTTCTAGTAAGTCTTTAGGGATTCCAAATTCTTCATTCCCAAGAATAAGAGTGAACGAAGTAGGAAAAGTAAAATTAGAAAGCTGTGTAGATGGAGTGGCTGTTTCCAAGGCTATCCAGGGTCTTGGCAAGGTTGAGATGTCGGCGTTGTTTATTTGAGGAACTAGGGCGTATGTGCCCATCGAAGCTTTTTGTACCTTGGGATTTTCTGAAGTGGGTGTTTTTTCTGAAAAATAGACAGAGCCTAGTCGAAATGCTTCTGTAGTTCTTAAAATACTTCCTACATTAAAGGCCGAGCGTAGAGAACAAAGGTAGATGGCAATCGGTAAAAAGGCGGTGGAGCTCGGAGAATCTTGTTTTTTTATATGCAGGAGAAAATGCTCTTTTTGAGAAAGCTCTGCTTTTTCTAGGTGCATGTGAAATCTGTAGCTTACATCTTCATGGCTTTCTAAGGCGACAGGAGGTAGATTAAGCCACAGTTCTAAGTTTCTATAAAGAGGGATTTTTTCTCGATCCCCAAAGAAAATGGCTTTAAGAATCGAGCTAGCTTGTTTAGATTGAGCTTTACTAGGTAAGCTTAAAAACTTTCTTTTTGTAAAGCTCATGTCTTATTTTTTTACTGTAGCTAGGTATTCATCTAGTTTTCCATCAAAAAGACGTATCTTGTTTTCTTCAAAAGCAATTAATCTTGTCGAGGATTTTTGGATTAAATCCCTATCATGAGATGCAAAAAGGACAGTCCCTTTAAAGTCTTCTAATGCCCAGGAAAGAGCTGAAACGGCTTCTAGGTCAAGGTGGTTGTTTGGTTCATCCAAGATAAGAACATTATAGTTACAAAGCATCATTTTCCCAATAAGGAGTCTTGCAGTTTCTCCTCCAGAAAGATGGGAAACTGCTTTAAAAGCATCATCTCCAGAAAAAAGCATTTTTCCTAAAATACTTCGTACTTCTTGGTCGTAGGTGCCTAGTTTTTGTTTTTTTAACCACTCAAAAGCTGTTTCTGAGCTTTTTTTATCAATACACTCTTGGTGGTTTTGAGGGAAGTATCCAATTTGTACTTGATGTCCAGGTTCAATGATTCCGCCATCTGGGGTTAGAACGCCAGCAAGTAGTTTGAGTAGCGTAGTTTTTCCCTGCCCGTTATTTCCTATGACAGCTACTTTTTCTCCTCGAGCAATTTCCAAATTAAGGTTTTTGATAACAGCATTTGAATCGTAAGATTTATTCACTTGGTTTACTTTAAATACAATTTGCCCAGAAGCTTTTTCAGGGGGATAGAAGCGAATGTAAGGACGCTGGATGTTAGATTGTTTTAATTCTTGCGGTTGAAGTCTATCTATTTCTCTAATTCGAGATTGTACCTGGCTTGCACGTGTTCCCGCTCCAAACTTTGAAACGAATTCCTTCAGCTGAGCAACTTTTTTTTCTTTCGATTTATTTTCATCTTCCGTGCGCTCTCTAATGGAGGTTTTAGTCACTAACATCTCATCGTAGTTGCCCGGATAGATAATAAGAGTTTCATAGTCAATATCGGCAATACGATTTGTTACGGCATTTAAAAAGTGTCTATCATGGCTGACGACAACAAGAACTCCTTTATATTCATGTAAAAAAGTTTCTAGCCAGCGAATCGATTCAAGGTCTAGGTGGTTTGTAGGTTCATCTAGAATAAGAGCGTCGGGGTTTCCAAAAAGAGCTTGGCAAAGCATAACTCGAAATTGTCTATCTGTCGGGATTGTGTGCATCGGGCTATAGTGTAATTCTGCAGGGATACCCATACCAGATAAAAGCATTTCTGCGTCAGATTCTGCGCTATATCCATCTTCTTCACTGATGATTTCTTCCATTTCCCCGAGGCGAATACCTACGGCATCGGTCATTTCTTGTTCATAAAGAGCATCTCTTTCTAGTAAGGTATTCCAAAGACGGGGATTTCCCATGATCACTACATCGACTAGTTTGTTTTCTCTAAAGTCTTCAATATTTTGTCTAAGATAACCTACTTTATTGGGTAGACTTACTGTTCCGCTAGTAGGCTCTTCTAATCCCATCACAATTTTAAGAAGGGTTGATTTTCCAGCTCCATTAGGTCCTGTAAGGCCGTAGCGGCAACCAGCGCTAAATGTAGCTTGTACTCCGTCAAATAAGACGCGTGATCCGATTTTTTTAGAAACGTTAGATAATGTAATCATGATTTTTACTTCTTTTGAAAAATTACAGATGATTTTACCATAAGAAGAAAAGCTCGGCAAGCAAAGTTTAGAGGAAATGCATGGAAGAATTTATTTGTCAAAAAGAGACGTTTTTACAGCACCTGAAGGTCGTTAAAAATTTTTCAACGCATACCTTAAGAAGTTATGGATTAGACTTAGACCGATTTGCGGAATTTACGAGCAGTTTTTTTGAGAAAGAAAATTGGTCTTTTAAAGATATAAATAAAAGAGTAATTAGGGCCTATTTGGCAGATTTACATGTAAATGTAAAAAAGAAAAGAACAGTTTTAAGGAGGCTATCTTCTTTAAGATCATTTTTTCTGTATCTTTTAAAGCAGGGTGTGATTTCTGTGAATCCTGTTGAAGATGTAGAGAGCCCTAAGCTTGAAAAAAGTATACCAACTTCTATTGCTTATGCTCAGGTCGAGAGGCTGTTTTCTCAGCCTGATGTAGATTCTTATTTGGGGCTGCGTGATAGATGTATTATGGAGCTTTTTTATAGTAGCGGTCTTCGTATTAGTGAGCTTGTCTCTTTGGATAGATCTCGTATTGATTTAAAAGAATGTAGAGTTAGGGTTCTTGGAAAAGGAAAAAAAGAAAGAGTGGTTCCTATTACAAAAACGGCCTCCCAGTGGATATCTCTTTATTTAGAAAGGCCGGATCGATTTTTAGACAGTAAGGAGCATGAAGCCGAAAAAGATTCTAATGCTGTTTTTTTAAATAAGTGGGGAAAAAGGCTTTCTGCCAGGTCAATTGATAGGAATTTTAAAGAATATTTAGTAGCAAGTGGCCTTGTTGAAAGGATTACTCCTCATACTATTCGTCATACTATAGCCACGCACTGGTTGGAAAATGGAATGGATCTTAAGACGATTCAGCTTATCTTAGGTCATAGCTCTTTAGCGACTACGACCATTTATACGCATGTGTCGTCTAGGCTAAAAAAAGACGTCTATCAAAAAGCCCACCCAAGAGCTATCTTAGAAAAAGAGTCCTAGGTGTAAAAATAAAAGGGGAAGCTGTAAGCCGGATTTTGTTCGTGCTTTATGCAAGCAGTTGGCAATCATTCTTCTAGGGTACTTGTTGCCAAGTTCCTCATGCGATTTTTAAGAGCCGTCCGGAGCAGGATTGATTGGCTCTTGTATTCTTGCTTCAGATAGGGTTTGTAGCAAGGTGTATCTCTACACCAGGAAAAGCTCTTAAAGCTTCTATTTTCATCCTGTCTTCTTGTTTCTTTTTCAAGATCTAAGAAGCGGTTTGTTTTCTGTTACACTTTCCGTAGCCTTACGGCCCCCGGTCTTTCACCGGTATCTGCTCCTATGAAGTCCAGACTTTCCTCTCCCTTTTTTGTAAAAGGCAGCGATTGCCTGCTTTCCCTTTTAGGAATTTTTTTTAAGCGTTAGCTATTTTTCTACGTCTTCGTTTCTTGCTTGCAGAACCTTCTCCATCTTCACTTTCGTTTTCGTGAGGCCAGAAGTGTATTCTTGAGCAGTGTTCGCAGAAAGTTAAATTGTCACCTTTTCGAACTAGGTTTTCGTGCTGTGCTGTCAGAGTAATGTGACAACCGCTGCAAGTTCTGTTTTCTATGGCTACAACAACTCTGTCTTTTTTGTTTTTAAGTAATCTTTCGTAGACACGAATCAATTCTGGGGAAGCTGACAAAGCTAAAGCGTTTCGTTCTGTTTGTAGTCGAGTTCCTTCTTCGTTGATCATGACAATACTAGAATTCACCTCTTGCTCGAGTGTAGAGCTTGTTTCTCCTGAAGAGATTAGGCTTTTTTTAATCGCATCCAAAAGTTCTTCTTCAGCCACTTTTTTATCTACCAAGTCGGATATTTTTTGTTCTAGAGTGACTTTTTCTCTTTCGGCTGCGGTCATTTCTAGAGTTAGAGCATTGAATTCATCAGCTTTTTTTATGCTGAGCTGTTGAGTTTCAAATTTTTTGATTTTTGCAATGATTTCTTGGAGTCTTTGCTCTTGCTGCTCTATTGTTTGGCCTAGCTCTTTGATTTCTAGTTCTTTATCGGTCGATTGCTGCTGCAGCTCTTTGCGGAGTAAATCAATTTGTTCTAGTTCTTTTAGACGCTCTTTTTTGAGCCTCATGAGACGGATCATTTTCATGTCCAGCTCTTGGATGTCAATGATGACTTTCAGTGCTTCTTGCATGGATTTCTCGCGAGTTGGATTTAAAATATGTAAAATACAGAGTTAGGTAACATTATCTCTGTTTTTTAATAAACAGCAAGGAAAATATGAAAGTCAATAGGTTGTTTTTGATCTTTTAGGGGGAGGTTGTCCTTTTAAAAAAGCAGTAATTTAAAAAATAATCACCGTTTTTTTTGAAGAAAAAGAGTAAGTCTCTAAGGATTATGCGGTGTTTTTTTTGTTTTTAACTTAATGGTAAATGTTCGCATTTTATTTATTTCAATCTACCATGCGTGTTTTTAATTAAAATAATTATTTTTTTGTGTCTGGCTGTAATAATGACGTTAGTTGGTGAGCGAATTTAATTTTTAATGAGTGGTTTTGTTTGGTGGAAATGGAAGGGTTGTTTTTATGCGCGCTGACGTTAAAATATCTTAATGGTGTTTGGGGTAATGGTAAAAAAAAAGCCACAGGAATCTGCTTCCTGCGGCTAGAACAAGTCACCTGGTGGTGGGGCTATTAAGAATAGCTTTTTTGCCAGCTGTTGTTGTTTTCTCTTCTGCGATCAGAGCGAGGAGCAAAACCTGTCTTTTTTTGCTCTGGGTGAGCGATGTTTACAATAAGTGTTCTGCCGTGTAGTTCCGCTCCGTGAGTTGCGTCAATCGCTTTTAAGGCTGCGTCTTCAGATTCCATTTCAACAAAGCCAAAACCTTTGGACTTTCCTGTCATTTTATCGTTAATGATTCGCGCAGACACAACTTCTCCAAATGGAGCAAAAAAATCTCTTAGTTCTTCTTCTGTAAGACTGTAAGGAAGACTTCCTACATACAGCTTCTTATTTTGGGACATACAAACTCCTGATAAATGCATTCACAATGTGTTTTTAGTTATCTTTTATCGTTGTCGATCCTGTCTTTGTAGATAGGCGTTTTCTGGAGGTTGTCTTCAGATGAAAAGAGTAAAAGATTAACTAAACGTATACATTCTATCGAATTGCTATTTTATTTGTCGATAAAGAAAGGGTGGAGGGGTGAAATAAATGGTTATTTGCTGAAAATGAAAAATAGTGTATGTGTTCAGGATACGTTTTTTTGAAGGGGATTCCATATGAAACGGTTGTTTTTTTTGAGTATTTTTTGTTTTTTTGGAGTAGCTGGAGCTGCTTTATCTGAGTATTGGTTAATTGAGCAGGATTTTATTAAATTAGGAAAAAGGGATCTATACGAGCAGCAGAAAAAGGACTTTCTTTCTAAAAAGAGAGATTTTTTAAAATCGGAGAAGGAATTAGTTGGAGTATTCGGTTTTGAAGACCTAGAAAACCCGCAATATGTTTTTTTGAATGAATTGAAGAATTTGTCCTCTTTAGAGTTGCATGAGCCGTTAAATCAGAAAGAAAGAGAAGAGAGTCTTCTTTTGCAAAACTCTTTGCATTTTCAAATTTTCTCTTTGCATAAATTTTTAAAGCCTTGCTCTTTAAAGGAGGAGTTAGTTTTTGAGTCGTCAGATCAATATTTTTTCTATGCTATCTATGATATAGTTCCTGGAAATCAAAGTATTTTTGAGTCTGCGTTAGCAGTTTCTGCTGACAAGTTTGCGAAGGATTCTTTTGGGTGGTGTGTTTTTAAGTCTTTGCTGGCAGGGGACTGTCCTAAGTATGTGATTTGTTTATCTTTTCCTTCAAAAGAAAAGATGAAGGAATGGAATATGGAAAAAATAGTTTCAGATATTAAATTGCGAGATATTTTTAGAGATAAAAAAACAGGTTGGATGAAAAGGTCTTCTTTTTGAAATTGTAATTTTGAAAAAAAAAGTTGCAGATTATTTGAAGAATCTAGTATGGAGATAGGTAAAGTAATGCATTTTTTAACCCTATCAGGAGATAGTTATGGGACTCAAAGACACAGTAAGTAAAGTGAAAGACCTAATTGATGGTATTTCAGCTGATTTAATGAAGGCTGAAAAAGGAAACAAGGCTGCAGCACAAAGAGTAAGAGTGCAAACAATTGAACTAGAGAAAGTAGCAAAACTTTATAGAAAAGAATCTGTTCAAGCTGAGAAAAAAGCTGAAAAGAAAGGTGCTGCAAAAAAAGCTCCAGCAAAAGCCCCATCTAAGACTCCAGCTAAGAAAGCTACTGCAAAAGTCCCTAAAAAGAAAAAATAAAAATGCTAGGAAAAAAGGCGAACAATTTTGTTCTCCTTTTTTCTTATTCTTGTTATCGTAGTTTACATGAAAAAATCTCCTTATTTCCAATCCTCTGTTTTAATAGAAAAAATTTCCCAAAAAGGCTTTGGCCTTGGTTTTTTACGAAAAACAGAATCCTCACCTCTTTCTAAAGTGGTTATTCCTCATACTATTCCAGGTGATGAAGTGGTAGGGGATATAGGCCCTAAAAGGCAGGGGGTATATCATGGAAAATTGCTTGAAATTAAAACTCCTTCTTTAGATAGAGTGGAGCCTAGGTGTGTTCATGCAGGTTCTTGTGGAGGCTGTTCTTTACAACAGATGGACTATAGTAAGCAGCTTCTTTATAAAGAGCAGCTTATTAAAGGTTTATTTGCTTCTGTTTTTGAAGGTGGTATTTCTTCTATTTTACCGGCCAGCGATATTTGGTATTATAGAAATAAAATGGAATATACTTTTTCTCAAAATAAGGAAGGCTCTAAGTTTCTAGGTCTTGTTATTGCGGGATCAAAAGGACGCGTAGAGTCTTTAGGCGAGTGTCACTTATCGCCTCCTTGGTTTGTAGAAGTTTTAAAAGGGGTAAGTGTTTGGTGGGAGAGCTCTTCTTTGTTAGCGTATAATGGCTATAAAGATACGGGAAGCTTAAGAACTTTAACTCTTAGAGAAGGTAGACGCACAGGTCAGAAAATGGTTATTTTGACAGTGTCTGGGGTTCCTGAGTTTGCGTTAAAGAAAAGTGATTTAGAAAGCTTTACTCGCGTAGTTAAAGAAAATCTTCCTTCTGTAGCAGAGGGAGATTTAAGCGTCTTTTTACGTGTGCAACAAGCTTTTGCAGGCCAGGTAACGCAGTTTTATGAAATGCAACTTTTTGGACCTGCGCATATCTTAGAAGAAATAGAAATTTCAGTTGGATCTTTTTCTAAAAAATATCAGTTTAAAATAAGTCCGACAGCCTTTTTTCAACCTAACACAGTCCAAGCAGAAAAAATTTATTCTCACGCTTTATTATTAGCTGGAGCAAAACCGCGAAAAAGAGTTTTAGATTTATATGCAGGGACAGCGACCCTCGGAATGATATTTGCCTCTTTTGCTGAAAAAGTCATCTCCATAGAAATTAATCCTTATGCAGTTTTTGATGCAGAGATGAATAAAGAGATCAATGGCATAGAGAATCTAGATATCTGTAAAGGAGATGTTGCCGAAGTTTTAAAGACGATTCGGAAGCAGGATTCTTCTTGGGAAAAACCTGATTTAGTGTTGTTAGATCCCCCTAGAACGGGTCTTTCCCCTGATGCTCTATCGATCGTAGTCGCGCTTGATCCTAAGGAAATTATTTACATTTCTTGTTCTCCAGCTACACAAGCTAGAGATTGCCTTTTATTTAAAGAAGCAGGCTACCATGTTTTATCTGTTCAGCCCGTTGATCAGTTTCCTCATACAGTACATGTTGAAAATATAGCTCTTTTACAAAAGAAATAAACGAAGTTTTTACGTTTACTTGGGTGTAGATGTGAAATTTTCTAACCGTTTTGAAGCTATGTGAAGATTAACAATTGGATATGTTTTTTCTTTATATCTTGCAAATGGAATTTTTCTGCTGTATTCGTCTAAACTCCAAAAGAAATCAATTTCAGAAGGGTTAAAAAGCATTTTCATTAGATGGCCCGGAGGGAAATTTCCTTTGTCAGGGGAGAGCCCGTCGAAGTAAACTCCAATAGCGGCTCCATCAAAAATAGCTCCAAATTCTTCAATGTGTTGGCAGTGCCTTTGTTTTTTTTTCCATGCGTTAGTGTTGAAGCGGGTTGGACTTTTTTCTAAGAGGTAGTTTTCCATGATCATTGGCAGACAATCGATTGCTTCCTCGTGATCTTTCCAAAATAGCGCTAGCAGTTTCATGTCAGAAAGGGCTAGGTGAGCCTTTATTGCAAAATAATTAGCTAGCTGCTTCATGCTTTTATCATTTTTAATAAAGAGAAACCCAGGAATGCACTTGAATTCACTTTCGAAGGTTGATGCTATTGCAGGATAATATTTTTGAAAGACAGGAAGAAGCTCTTGTAGATTTTTGTAAAGCAATACGTCATTTTCGATATGGAATACGTTTTCGGCATGGTATTTTACCATGTAGTCAAAAAGAACAAGAAATCGCTCGCTTGTATATTTATGGTAGCCGTGTTCAAAGTCAGTATCTAGCTTAGTTCTTTTTTCAAAGGTGGAGTGTTCTATCGTTTTAGGTAAGTCTTCAAGAGGAATTAAGGTAAGGTTTAGGGAGGGATCAAAATTATTTAGAGTTGTCCTATTTGCAATAAGAACGAGCTTAGCTTCGGGATTAAAAAGTCTTGTTTGAATTAGAGATACTTTTAGATAAGAGGGGAGGGTTTGTCCTATGTGAACATATACAATTGAATATGAATTCTCCCTGCCCTCTAAAAACGAGCTGCATGCAAATAAAAAAAGGTATAATTTTTTCATTGCAACGTTACATAAAGTCCTAAGCTTTCCGCTCCTTCTTGATTAACAGAAGTTATTTTATAAATGTCTTTTTTCTTTTTGTTTCTGTTGTGATCTTTATAAAAATATACATTGCCTTCCGAAGGTAAAGAGGTTATTAATTTGTTATTTCGATAAAGGTTGTATTTGACTACCGATGGATCAGAGCTTTTTCCCCAGGTTAGATCATGAATTCTATCTGTTTGCGTTAGGAATTTATTACTTATAATAGAGCCTTTAAAGTAGCTAGGGGGAAGGGGAAGAAACATATTTAATGAAATGGAAGCATTGATCGAGCCTGAAAATTCTTCTTCACTGATGGTTTGCCATAATGCAAGACCATCTCCAGTGCTGGTTAACTCTATCAGGGGGTTTATATTTTGTGTGCCCGGTGCAGACAAGGTTGTTACAGGTTTCCATAAGGAATCTCCTGCATTTAATGAAGTAGTTTGAACTTGCCCGAGAGGATCAGACAAAACCGTCCAGCAGGCAAGTGTATTGCCTAAAGAATCGCTAGAAAGCATGATTTCAATAGGTGTGATACCTCCCAAATCCAAAATAGGAAGTTCTTCCCAGGTCTTTAAGATAGGGGAATATCTTGCTGAAGAAAAGTTGCCTGATGGATTACTCCATGCGGCTATTCCATTACCTTTGCTATCTGAGGTAACGAAAGCAAAAGGAAATTGGTTGGTTATTTCATTAGAAAGAGTGTGCTGATTTGTTAAGGAGGTGGCATTTAAAAGAAGAGTAGCAGCTTGGAGTTGAAGTGTTTCGTCTACCCAAACAATTAATGCGTTACCTTCTGAATCGATTGAGCTATAGGTAGTAAAAATAAAAGAAGAACCCTCGTAAAAAATGGGAGTCCATGTATTAGAAGTTACATTGTAGCTTGCTAATTGCATCTGATTCGATGTAATAGAAAGGACAATAACACCGTTTCCTTTAGGATCTATACAAATTTGATTGATTCCGCTATACCCTTCATAGGCCCCTTCAGCAAGAATAGCAGTTTGTCCAAGCCAGGAATTTGAAGAGGCATCAAATACGTTACAAAAAACAGAATATTCGTAAATATGGGGAGAACTGTTCCAAGACACAATTACATTTCCGTTTTTAGCAACGGCTATAAAAGGACTAGAGACACGCTCTATGCCAATTTGAGTATTAATGGTAGTGGGTTCTGACCATGTATTTTGGAGTGGGGCTAGCCTTGAGACGTATATGTGTATTCCATCTGTCCAAACAGCTAAGGCGTTGCCGTCCCTATCCATTCCTACCATTTGAGAGTAAAAATCAGGTGTTGCTTGGACATTAGATGTGCTTATGGGATTTGTGAGGATCCAGTTTGGTTGTCCTAAACTATTTACATCGCCAGCAGTAAGCCGCGCCGCCTGAAAAGATCCTGTATCGGAAACATCTATCCAAACAGCTACTGCATTTCCTTGTGGGTCACTGGCTATGGATGGATTTGTTGCTGTTGCAGGTCCTGCTTTTGGGTAGATAAGTTCTTGAGGCATACTCCAATCGGCAAAGAGGGAGGAGGCTATGCAAAGTAAAGCAATGATCCATTTTTGAGTGTATTTGGTGATAAGATTCATAAAATAACTATCCTTTTTTTCTTTTGAAGCGATCCTAAAGAAAATGTTGTATTTTGTAAAGGCGTTGTCTTTTTATACTTCAACGAAGAACTGGGAAAATATATTTGATCGATTAGATCGGTATCTGAAAGAGTTTATGATGAGAGGGTGTATGTATAAGATTTTTTTTGGTCTAATTTTGTTAGCAGAGTCTTTGTTTTCGTTAGAGGAGGCTTTAATTTCTTTTACATTTGATGATGGATATGCTTGTCAGTATGAAACTGTCATTCCTTTACTTGAAAAATACGATTTTTCCAGCACATTCTATTTTACGAATGACTTTTTGGATAAACCTGGATACGTAACCTCCAAAGAGGTGATTGAAATTTTTAGAAAAGGGCATGAAATAGGGTCTCATTCTTTAACTCATAAAAATTTAAAACAAATTTCGCGTTCCCAAGTAAAGAAGGAATTGATGGAGTCAAAACTGCTTTTGGAAATCTTAATTGCTGGGAGTGTAGTGAGTTTTGCCCCTCCTTTTGGAGTGTATGGACGTGATGCTTTTTTTTTTCTTAAAAATACGTATAGTTCGTCTCGTTCGATTGTTCCTGGCTTAAACAGAATAAAAAATATAAATCCATTTTTTATTTATGGGAATGTTATTTTTTCTTCGACATCTCTTATTGAGATTGAAGCGTTAATTCGAAAAACTATTAAGGAAAAGGCTTGGCTTGTTTTGGTGTATCACCGAGTCGATGAAAGGGACCATATGCTTTCGGTTTCCCCAAAAAAATTTGAACAAACGTTAAAACTAGTTCAAGACTTTGGACTAAGGGTCTTACCTGTAAAAGAAGCCCTTAGCCAGTATTTTGAAGTTTACTTAGATCCAAACCTGTAGCCTATGCCTAAGCCAAAAGAATAACCGCTTAGATTGGCAGAGTGATCGTATACTTTTTTTTCATAGGTCGTATGATTTGAAATGTTGATGTAGGAATAGCTGCTGAATAGATCTATAAAAAAAGATTGTGGAAGGTTGATAATTGCTCCTATTTTAGCGACGCCGCCACACCCCCACTTTCTTGTTTTTTGTGTAACATAAGAAGACTGATCGTGAATATTTAAGTAGGTAGGAAGTGCTCCTAGACCCCCGTAAAGATCTACCCTCTTTACTTTCCATAGGTATTTAAGACCAACGCCTATAGGAATAAAAGTTATGTTGGTGTTATTTTCTAACCCAATTGATTGTCCTGATTTTGTAAATAGGCTAGCACTCATCCATGTATATAAGTTTTTCCAGGTTTGTATGCTGGTTTCAAGGCCATATATTCCAGATTCATAGTAAATTTTTTTGAATGAGGCATCTGTTGGTAGGTAATAGGCTCCTTGTGCCTCCAGAAGAATTTCCGTTCCTAGCGCATATTGAGAAAGACAGGTTCCTAAAGCGAATAAAAAACAGAAAGATTTTTTCATGGGTTTTCCTTTTTTTTAATAAGAGGGATCGTTTTTTTTAGCTTATTTGATAAAATGTTCCTCTTAATTTGTCAATTTTTTTGTTGTTATGCTTGTTTCTTTAAATAAGAGCAGTTTTCGTGTTTTATAAATAAAATCACTTAGAAGAAGTTTTTGATGAATCTAAGAAGAGCCGTTCTATTTTAGAAATATGTTGATTTACTTTCGAAAGGCAGATAGTATATAGGTCATCTTTTAAACAATAAGGAGCGGCGCATAAGGCGTTGGTTTAGTATGAAAAAATATATTTTTAGTGTTTTAGGTTTTTGTTCTTTATTTTCTTCTCAGATTTTTGCAGATGATGCTGCTCCCGCTCAGCAAGCAGGCCCATCACAAACTCTTGTAATTATGGGTATGGCAGCAGTGTTTTTTTACTTTATTTTGTGGAGACCAGAGCAAAAAAGAAGAAAACAAGCTGAAGCTCAGCGAAATTCTATGAAAGTAGGCGATAGAATTACTGCTATGGGAATTATTGGGACATTAGTAAGCATTCAGGAAAAAACTATCGTTTTGAAAATGATCGATGGTTCTAAAATTGAAATGTTGAAAACCTGTATCACAGATGTTCAAGATTCTTCTAAAGAAGTAAAAGTTGAAGAAGTTTCCTCTTAATTAAAAAAAGACCCCTAAGTTTTTAGGGGTCTTTTTTTTTATTTCACAAGTTTTTCTAATACTCGATTAGATCTAAGAATAAATTCAGAAAGTTTGGAAGGATCAAGTTCTCTTTGTGAAAGAAGAGAAAGTTCGTACACTTGCGTGATCAGATCTTTTGCTAGCTCAGGATCTTTCGCATTTAATTCAGGTAATGAATTAATTAGTTTGCTATTTGTGTTTACTACAAACTTTTTCTTGTCAAAGAAGTCCAAAGGCATCGTTTGCTTGGAAAGAGCCATGTATTCTTTCATGCGTCGCATATCTTCGTTTACCACGATAAACCCAGGTAGTGTTTCTGAAGCCAGACTTTTAGCTTCGACTTTTACTTTGTCAGTTCCTAGTTTTTCTTGTATTAGTTCAGAGAGTTTACTTGCTTTAGTTTTACCATCTTCATCCACATCTGTATTTGATTTCGATTCATCTAAGATGGAGTCATCGATATCGCCATCAATCCTTTGAAATTGGATTTCAGTTTTTTTACGCTCTAGCGCACTCATTAACGTTGTGTCAAGAGGCGAGCTGATGTGAAGTACCTCGATTCCTTTTTCTTTGTAAAGATCTAGAAAAGGGGAGCTTTGTTGGTCATCCATAGTATACAGGACTTTATTTTTGAGAGCTTCGCCATTTCTTACTATGTACTCGTCGAGTGTTGTCCACTCTCCTTTTGTGTTTTTCCAAATTAAACATTCTCCAGCTTTTTCATGAAACTTCTCGTCTTGGATCATGCCTAGTTTGACAATAAATTCAATGTCTGACCAAATTTTAATAAAAGCTTCTTTGTCCGATTGATAAAAAGAGCTGAGCTTATCGGCTACTTTCTTAGCAATGTGAGTAGATAGCTGTCTTACTGTTTTATCCATTTGAAGATAGCTTCTAGATACGTTAAGAGGAATGTCTGGACTGTCGATCGCCCCTTTTAATGCTGTCAAATAGTCAGGGATTAAGTCTTTGCAGTTATCGGATACGAAGACTCTATTACAAAAGAGTTTTATCCTGCTATCTTCCCAGTCGAATTTTTTTTGTACTTTGGGGAAGTAGAGAATTCCTTTTAAGTTGAATGGGTAGTCTACGTTAAGATGGATCCAGAAAATGGGGTCTTGATCCATCGGGTATAATGCACGGTAAAATTGTAGGTATTCTTCATCTGAACAAGCTGTCGCAGGTTTCAGCCAAAGAGGGTCTTTACTGTTAATGTGTGTTCCATTTAAGAAGATAGGAAAGGGGAGAAATGAACAATATTGTTGTAGAATCTCTCGTAATTTTGTTTCTTCTAAAAATTCTTCGCTATCGCTGTCGATATCTAAAGTGATCTCGGTACCTCTTTGAGATTTTTCTACTTGTTCGATTTCATATTCTGTTCCTCCATCACAAGACCAAGAAACACCTTGTTCATTTTTTCTATAGGAGAGAGTTGTCAGGGACACTTTTTTTGACACCATATACGCAGAATAAAAACCAAGTCCGAAATGTCCTATAATTTGGTCTTTTTCATTTTCGGATTTGTATTTATTTAAAAAGTCTTCAGCACCTGAAAAAGCAATCTGGGCTATGTACTTTTCTACTTCTTCTGCATTCATCCCGATTCCTGTATCCGAGAAAATGAGTTGTTTTTTTTCTTTGTCGATTCTGACTTCAATTTTTAAATCTTCGTCGAGAACCTCCATTTCTCCTTGATCCCGTAAGACGCGGCATTTGCCTAGAGCGTCGCATGCGTTTGAAACAAGTTCTCTAATAAAGATATCTTTTTCAGAGTAGAGCCATTTCTTTATAATAGGTAGAATGTTCTCTGTGTGAACCTTAAGTTGAGCTTTTGTCATAGAAATATTTCCTTATTAAATAGGTTAAGATGAACGTATGAAGCATATCTTTGCTCCATTTTTTGTGTCAATATGTAATTTTAATTTATTTTGTCTTGATTTTTGATTTTGATAATTGTTATTAATTCGCTTGCTAGTTTGTTACAAATGCTTTCGTTCAAAAAAATATTTAACTGTTGGTTTTTTATGATGATTTTGGGTTTAACGCCGCCGCGGGATGTTTTTTATACAAGGAATGAAGGGGCAAGTCCCTTAGAAAGTAAGGTAGAATCTGTTTTTTTTGGAGTGCAAGAGAACCTTATTCAGATATTTGAATTAGTTTTTTCTTCAGAAAAAGCACTTGATTTGGTCTCGAAGGTAAATCTTTTAGCTTCTAAAAGTTTACGTACAGTTCAAGCTCGTAATTATTTGGAAATAGCAAGAGCTTGTGTTTTTGCTCGAGCTTTATTTAAAACAATTATAGCACCTGCTAAACGAATTCCTTTGGGATGGGTTCATGTTTTAAAAGAAGATCCTTTATGGAAGGAAAGGCACCTCTTTTGTCCTTTTTCCGGTGCGTTGATTCGAAATCCTGTGTTTGTACAAGATGGGTCTTTTGGAGAGATAACAATAGCAAATCAGTTTTGTGAAAAAGAGAGTCTTGAGCGGTTTGCGCGGGAGTCTATTCTAACTAAAAGAGTTCAATTTGAAGTGGATACTTTTGTTGAAGGGGAAATAGAGGACTCTTTGAAGAGGTTACAAATGCAACATATAGAAACTATTCAAGATGCGGAATTTTTTGAAGAAGGGCTTTTATCTATTTTGTTAGAAGAGTCTTTGTCTTCAAGAAAAAGTTTGGTGACTTCTGGGGCTCGAGTAGCTTCAATGGCATTGCACTATTTTCAATTTATGTCCGAGTGTGCAGGACCTTTAGACAACTTAAAAAGATCTATTAGAGGAAAAGCTTATATCAAAGAAGCTATTGAGTTTGATCAAAGATATATAACATCCCTTGAGAAGTCCGGGGTGGTTAAAACTGCTACAAAAGAAGCTTTGGGCATGTTGACCCCTATTTAATATATTTTTACTTGTTCTTAGGGTTAATTGGGGCTTTTAATCGCAAACATAGGGTTTTATAAAATTACTATAGAGCGTAGCCCCTATTGTAAAAAAGAGGAATGCAAAGAAGTCCTTAAGTGGTTTTCTTGCGGTTAGATTGGTGTCTTCAGTTGTAAGTGCCTTTCAAGACCACTGTTAATTACTTGATAATCTTGTGTGAATTTGTATTTTTATAACTCGTCCCATGAAAAAGCGAGGACTTGTTTAATGTCTTTGCTATTGCTTTGAAGCATAAGCAATCTATCAAATCCGACGGCAACACCACAGCAGGGAGGAATTCCTGCCTTAAGAGCTTCTAGAAATTTTTCATCAATTGGTAAGGGATCTTTGCCTGCTAGAGTTCTTTGAGAGGATGCTTCTAGTAGCCTTTTTTTTTGTTGAGCGGCATCGATGAGTTCTAGATATCCATTGGCTAGTTCTATTCCTTGATGGTAGATTTCAAATCTTTTAGCTACCATTTCTCCTTCTTTATTTTCTATTTGCGCTAAAGAAGCTTGGGATGCAGGGTAGTCCGTAAGTATTAAAAGCTCATTTTTGCCTAAATGGGGCTCTATTAGGCATCCCATTATAAGGTGGAGTAGTCCTTCTTTATCCCAGGAAGAAGCTGTTGAGATCTCGATATTTTCCTTTTGAAGTCTTTTTATGAGGTCTTCTTTAGAGGCGTAGAGATAGTCAATCCCGGTGTAAAGAAAAAAGGCTTTTCTATAAGAAAGTAGTGTGCGTGGCATTTTTCCTAAAAAAAGTTCTATGAAATCTGCTGTTTCTTCGATAAAAGAAACGAAGGGCATTTGGATCCGATACCACTCAACCATAGTGAATTCTGGATTGTGTCGAGGACTGTGCTCTCCTTGCCGAAATACGTGGCTCATTTGAAAAATGTCTCCCGAGTCTAGGGAAAGCAATCTTTTCATGGCGTATTCTGGTGAAGAGTGGAGGTATCCTAGGCTATGGGGATCAATCTGGACCGTCATGATATCAATGTGTTCATCAATTGGGGCCGTTTTACTAAGGAGGGGGGTGTCAACTTCTAGAACATTTTTTTTAGAAAAAAAAGAGCGCACTTTTTGAAAAGCAAGTGCGCGCTCTTGTAAAATCGATCTTTTAGAGGCGAGAGACATACTCTCCGGTTCTCGTGTCGACCTTAATTTTTGTCCCTTCTTCAATAAAGATAGGCACTTGAATTTTAGCCCCTGTATTAGTGGTTGCTTGTTTTAAAACACGACCTGAGGTATCTCCTCGAATTCCAGGAGCTGTTTCTACAATAACCATTTCTAAAAATGTAGGGGGTTGGACATCAATTGGTTGGCCTTTGTAAAAAATAATTGTGTATAGAAGCTCTTCCATAAGCCACTGTTCTGTTTCTTGTAAAGAGCTAAGAGGAACAGAAATTTGATCAAACGTGTTGTCATCCATAAAAATGCATTGATCCGCTTCTTTATAAAGCATACGCATTTTGTTTTCTTCTACGTCAGCTATCTCAAGTTTTTCGCCTGATTTAAATGTTTTTTCTACGACGCGGTTTGTGAGTAGATGCTTTAATTTTACTCGGTTAAAAGGTTGTCCTTTCCCAGGTTTTACAAATTCATTGCTTACCATGGTGTAGGGATCGCCCTCTACTTCTACTTTAAGTCCTGCTCTAAATTCATTCGTACTAACTTGTTGTGCCATAGGATGTCCTAATATAGTGAATTGTGTTTTGAGTCATTTTAAACAACATCTTCTTTGTCTACAACCACTTTTTTGTGCATAGATTTTAGTAGCTCTAAGGACTCAGCATTTTGTTTGAAGATTAAGGCAAGCATATCTGGAGTCGCCGTGCTTAATTTTAAAAGTTGGTCTAATTTATCTATAATAGTAAGAGGGGAACTAGCATTTAAAAATTTTTTTATTGTGTCTTTTGTTTCTTGACTTTCAGAGAGAAGAGTTTTTTGAAATTGAGCCAAGGAGTTAGTCAAGCGCTCTGTTAGCTCATTTAATTGTTTTCTCGCGTCTGTAAAAAGAGTAACAAGCTCTTCTGTACGCATTTCTTTTTGAACTAAAGTTTCGCTTAAGTTAAGTATTACTTGTTTTTGATTGTCCGTGTCTTTTTTTAGACTTGAATTTTGTTTAACTAAGTGTTTTTGCAGCTGTTTGGCAATAAAACATATTATAGCGAGTATTGTGAAGATTAGGGGGGTAAGCGTGCCATGTAAAAAAATGCTACAACCTAGCCCAATTAAAGAAAAAACTATCGCGCAAGAGTATAGATAAGAGGGAAGGTTGTTTTCTAAAGAACTATAGGTTGCTTTTAAGAAAAGAATGGCTCGTTGAAAAAGAGGGTAGAGGTTATTATAGGAGTGCGTTTGTTTTTTTTCGGTTGTTGGATACGAAAAAAAGCACAAAGGAACCGTAATAAAATTAAGCATAAAAACTCCTTGGATTTTAAGCGAAGAACAATAGAAAAATAGTAGTTTTTTATAAAGAGCTTTTTGTTGTATATGAAAAAAAAAGAAGAAAAGTGTTTTTTGGTTCTGTATTTAATCTAAAAAACGAAACACTTTTTTTTGCGAAAAGATAGGATTTGCAATGCATGAAGAATTATTTGCTAAAGAGACACTAGAAAGGTATTCAGGTTGCGACGCATCTGCATTTCAGCCTAAGTTAATTTTAACAAACTTTCCACGATATGTGGAATATTTTTCTCGCTCTAGAAATGTCCCCATTTTAGAGGGGTCTGTTTTTAAGGTGGCGCATTCTCCTTCAGAGGGAGTCAGTATCCTTGACTTTAAAATAGGATCTCCTGCGGCCGCTCTTGTTGTGGATCTTTGTTCTTTTTTACCGTTCAAGGTGAGTCTTTTTCTTGGTATGTGTGGGGGGCTTAGAAGACGTTATACAGTTGGAGAGTATTTAGTGCCGGTAGCGAGTGTAAGAGGTGAGGGGACTTCCGATTTTTACTTTCCAGCAGAGGTTCCAGCCCTTGCTAATTTTTTAATGCAAAAAGCTGTAACCGATGTTCTTGAAGCGGAGAAATCTACTTATCATATTGGTATTACCTACACCACAAACATGCGTTTTTGGGAGTTTAACGAAGAATTTAAAAACAGGCTAAAAATTACTAAAGCTCAAGCAATTGAAATGGAATGTGCTACCTTATTTGCAGCTAGTTATAAAAGAAAATTCACACTAGGGTCTTTGCTTTTAGTTTCGGATCTTCCTTTAAATAACGATGGAATTAAAACTAAAAAAAGTTCTGAATCCGTCTATGATAAATACATGCCAGATCATGTGGAAAAGGGAATTGCTATTTTACATAGAGCAGCAGAGCTTCAAGCTCATAAGGTCAAGGGGTCTTATAGAACTAAAGAAGTAGTCCCCGAGGAGGAGCCTACTGCTTAAGTTAGGTGTATTAGAATTCTGCAAAATCTTCGTCGGGATTGTCTAATAGTTCCCACTCAGTAAGAGATGAAATTTCATTATCAGGTGAATCTAAGGCGCTCATTGAAGGTATTTCGATGAACTGGGGTATTATGTTGTCAGGGATTTTTATCTTCAAAGACGTTAGGCTTGTAATAATTGTGTCTAGTTCTCTTATTAGAGCGTTGTTTTTTTTCTTTTTAGCAATATTTAAGGCTCTAGTAAGGTTTTCTAAATTTGCGCCATATTTTGGATCTAAAAAAAGTAATGCCGTCTCAGTATTATCGTTGAGTATTGCTAGCAGTAGAGGTGTGTATGTGGATTGGTTTTCTAAATTTACAGATGCCCCGTATTTAAGTAATAATTTAGCGCTTTCTTTTGACCCGAAAATAGCCGCATGACCAAGGATTCCTTGGGTATTAAGAACATAAGGATTTTCTTCTAGGGCTTTTTTTATCAGATATTCAAGAATCTTCGGATCTTGGTGGTATTCTATGGTGCATTTGAGAAGTAAGTGCATTTTAATATCGCGCCTTCTTTCAGGAATCGATTCAGTAAGTAATTTAATTGTGTCTAAAGAAGCTCTTTGGTTAATGATAAAGTAGGCGTCAGATTCTAGAAGTAGAGCAAGTTCTGCTGCTTTGGGTTGTTTATAATAGCAAGCTAGAAGTAAAAACTCATTTTTGTTTTGTTGTAGTAGTGGAGGGTTTTTGGGCAATAAGATTCGTTGAGTATTTAATAGGCTAATAAACGCTGTTGCAAGTGTTTCCCATGAGTTTTTAGCGCTAATTGGAAGGAGAAAAAAAGCTAACGGGTTTAGGTTCTCTACTTTAGAAAATTCAAGAATGTCACGTAGGGAACATCTGCTCCTTTGGTTGAAAAAAATATCAAGTAGATGAAGGGGGATGCTATTGATTTCTTCGTTAAGAGTTTTTAAGAAGAGTTCCACTTCATCTCTACTTTGCGCTGGACAACCATAAATAATAGCTTGAGAGCGAGAGTCTCTTTGTTCTATAGTAGCAGGTCTTAATCGTTCATCATAAAAAGATGATATCATAACGCCTTAGTTGTAAATATTTTGTAAAGATTTCATAGTAATCGACGGATATCTTTTGAACAAGAGTTTTTATTGAGGGGTGTTTTAACGGAGAGTTTTTTTTATGCTGAAACTCTAGGAGTCCATTTTTTGAGAGATTCGATCACCTTTTGCTCAAAGATAGAGAGGTCTTTTAAAGGAGGACATGGGAAGATTTCCTTCACTGTTTTCTGCAGGATTTGTTTTTCAGCCTGGAATGTAAATTTATCGAATTTAAGCTTAAGGATTAGAAGGGACGAGGCTGTTACTCGAATGCGAGAAAAGAGAATGAGCAATTGCACTTCTTTAGGAGGAGGTCCAAAGCGATCTTCGACTTCTTTAAAGATTTCCTCGATATCTTCTAAAGAAGAGGCATTCCCTAATCTATAGTAAAGCTCCATCCGTAAACTAGATTCGTTGATGTACTCGGCTGGGAATCTGGCGTCGACAGAGAATTCCATTTTTGTTTCGATAAACTGGACTGGTTTTTGCTTTTTTAAAGAATCCACTGCTTTTTTGAGTAATTTACAGTAGAAGTGGAAACCGATCGCAGAAATTTGCCCAGACTGTTGAACTCCTAAAATATCACCAGCCCCACGCATCTCTAAATCGCGCAATGCTAGTTTCATTCCAGCTCCATAGCCTGAGCTTTCGGCTAAAGACTGGAGTCTTTGGCTTGAAAGTTCAGGAAGGCTTTTGTTAGCGGGGGTGAGAAAGTAGGCGTAGGCTGGCCTGTTCCATCTTCCAACACGCCCCCTTAATTGATAAAGATCTGCCATTCCAAAAAGATCGGATCTATCAATAAAAATCGTGTTGGCATTAGGAATATCGATGCCGTTTTCTATAATAGTTGTTGCGACTAAAAGATCAGACTCGCCTGTTTTAAAAGAATGGAACACGGAATCAATTTCATCTGCGGACATTTGCCCATGCCCTATAGCTATTTTAGCTTGGGGGACCATTTTTTGTAGCTCTTCTGCAACTTTATAAATTGTTTCTACTCGATTGTGAATAAAAATAGCTTGTCCATCGCGTGAAAATTCTCTTAGTAATCCTGTTTTAATTAGAGTGTTGTTTTTTTCTACGACAATACTTTTAATTGGAAGGCGGTCTTGTGGGGGTGTATTAATTTCTGAAAGGTCTCTAGCTCCAACCAAAGACATGTAGAGTGTTCGTGGAATTGGAGTCGCTGAAAGGGTTAGGCAATCTATAGCTGATTTTAAACCTTTGATGTGCTCTTTAGCTTTTACTCCAAATCTTTGTTCTTCATCTATGATAAGAAGGCCCAGGTTTTTAAAATGAATATCTTTGCTAATCAACCTGTGGGTGCCTACAACGATGTCAATACTGCCTTCTTCTAGTTTTTTTAGTGTTTCTTTCACTTTTTTTGCAGAAGAAAAGCGGGAGAGGACTCCTATCTCAACTGGGAAATTTCCCATTCTTTCTTTGAATGTTTCATAGTGCTGCATGGCTAAGACTGTTGTGGGGACTAGTACGGCCACCTGTTTACCCCCATCCACTACAGCTTTAAAAGCCGCTCTCATGGCTACTTCAGTTTTTCCGTACCCGACATCTCCACAGATTAATCGGTCCATGATTTTTTCTGAGCACATATCTTTTTTGATGGCGTCTATTGCTTTTAGTTGGTCTTCTGTTTCAAAAAAAGGAAATTCTTCTTCAAACAATTGGACATCGATAGAGTCTTCTGGATAGCGAAATCCTGTCGCAGCTACACGTTCTGCCATTTTTTGTAAAAGCTCTTTAGCATATCCTACGATAGAGTTTTGTGCGTCTATACAAGTTTTATGCCATTTTTTAGATCCTAATACACTAAAAGAAGGTTTTTCTTCTTTTGAGCCTATGTATCTATTGACAAGATGAGAGTCTGCAACGGGGACATAGAGGTTACTGTTTTCTGCGTACTCAATTTGAAGATATTCAGTTTCCTCTCCTAGGTGATTTTTCTTATGCGTTGTTCCTAAGAATTTACCAATGCCGTTATGCATATGAACGACAATATCACCTGGGCCAAGTTGATGAAACTCTGAGGAAGGGGTGTGGTAGCTGTTTCTCCAGCCTTCCCTTCTTACTTTATATCGGTGGGTGAGTTCGGCAGTTGGTATGCAAGCTAGGTGTGCATCTTCTAAAACAAAACCTCCAGCAAGATATCCCGTATCGAAAGCTGCATTTTTAGGAATTTCAAGATGAAGTTCTTTCAATTTATCATGAATCATCTTTTCTTCAGGCGGGCCGCTGACGATAAAGTGGAGATTTAGATTTTTTTTTGTGTGTTCACTAATCCCTTGGAGGATTTCTTGGGTTGTAGACGAAGCTTTATTTTCAAATCGACTAAAGAAAGTAGACACTTCTAAAAAAGGATGATTCCATCTAGAGGAAGTAATTGGTTGATTGAAAAACTGAAAAGAAAGAGGCTGGAATCGCTTTTTTCCAGAGTGAAATTTCCGTCCTGTTTTACTTTCTAAGGTTACTTCAGAAAGAGATTCTAAGGTCTCTTTTATAAAGAAGACGTGAGAAAAGTCGGGTAGTTTTTCGATGAGTTTTTCTAGGGGAAAAAGGAGTTTGTCTTGAGATTTAATCAGAGATTTTAATGCTACATACGAATCTTCAATAGCAAGTAAGTCATCAAATAAAATAAGAGTATTAGGACCTAAATAATCTAGTATGGTTGCTGCTTTTTTTTCTTCTTTAAGAAGGTTCCATTCTGACGCAGGAGAAAGAAAAATAGAGTCTACCTTTTGAATCGACTTTTGTCCGATCGGGTCATAAATTCGAATACTTTCAATTACATCACCAAAAAAATCAATTCTATAAGGGTCTTTGGATGAAATAGGAAAAATATCAACAAGACCTCCTCGTATTGCAAACTCTCCTTTATCCGCAGCAATTGGGCATCTTTTATAGCCTAAGCGTAAAAGCATTTCAGGAAGATCCTTAAAGCTTGCCTTTTGGCCTGTTTGTAAAAGTTGACATAACGACGTGATGGATTTAGGTTGCAGTGTTTTTTGCATAAGACTTTGTATTGGACAGTGCAAAATACAAGGCTCTTTTTGTGTTGCTAACTTGTATAGAATTTCAATCCTTTTTCCTGAGATATCGATACTTGGAGGGATGTCTTCTCCGGGTAGAGTTTCCCAAGGGAGAAAGTCGAGAACTTCTTTGTTAAAAAAAGAAAAGGCATCTAAAAAACGGTCTTCTTTTTTTCCTGACAAAATTAATATGTTTTTTTTTGTGAATTCTTGTAGCGAAACAGCTAGGATTGCTTTGGGAGTATCCCAAAGATGTTCAATTAAAAAAGAAGGAGTCTTTGCGACTCCTTCAAGAAATTCTTGTAAGGAAGGGCTTTCTAAAACCTTTTTTAACAAAGTGCCTCTAGTTTGTTTTGTGCTATTGAAAATAGTTGTTCGAGGCCTTTTGGATTTTTTCCTCCTGCTTGGGCTGAATCAGCCTTTCCTCCACCACTTCCTTCGATAAGAGGAGCAAGTTCTTTAATTAAGGTCCCGGCTTGCAATCCTTTAGCTTGAAGGTCTTTGCTAACTTTAATTAGGACCTGACATTTTACATCGCTTTCTTTTGCAGCTAAAACAAAGAGGTAAGGAGTTTTTATTTCAGAGAGAGATTCCGCAAGTAAAGGAAGTTCGTCGATTTCTAAAGCGACGAGCTTGCCTATATAGCAAATTTCTCCAAGGGTAGAACTTCCTGCAATCAGCTCTTTAGCTAGAGTTTTGATCGCTGTTTTTTTTAGGGATTTTAACTCTATAGCTTTTGCTTTGTTTTCCTCTATTAGTTCCTTGACTTTTTCTTCGATAAGGGGTGTTGTTGTCTTACAAAGCTGGCAGACGTTATCCAAGATAGTCTGCTCATCATACAAGAAGAGTTCAGCCTCTTGACCTGTTAAAGCTTCAATTCTGCGCACTCCGGCAGCAATGCTGCTTTCTTTAGTAATAAGGCAAAAACCAATTGTTCCAAGAGTAGAAGTATGTGTCCCTCCACAAAGCTCTTTAGAGCACTCTGCATCGATAACACGAACGGTGGCTCCGTATTTTTCTCCAAAAAACTGCTTGATGTCTTGTTTTTTTTGCGCTTCTTCATAGGAAAGTTCATACGAAGAAACTTTTGCGTTAGTTCTTATTTTTGCGTTTACCCACATTTCGATTTCTTTTAGCTCTTTTGGAGTAATAGCTTTATGATGGTTGAAGTCAAAACGTAGACGAGAAGGCTCAACGACAGATCCGGCTTGGCGGATATGTGGCCCTAATACGTGCTGTAACGCTGCATGTAGTAGGTGTGTTGCTGTATGATTGTTAGCTATTTTTTGTCTTCTATCCACATCTATAGAAGCGGTAACAGAATCACCCACTTGAACGGACCCAGTTACTACTTTTCCCGTATGAACGATCACATCCGCATAGGGAGTTTGGCAGGAGGTGATGTCTAAAACTAAATGGGAATTTTTTACTGTCCCAGTATCGAATATTTGCCCCCCTTTTTCTGGATAAAAAGGCGTTTCGTTTAATATGATGGAGCCTTCCTCTCCCTCTTTAAGGCTATTGACGAATGCTCCATTTTGAATGATTGCTAAAACAGAAGACTCACAGCTTGTTTTTTCGTATCCTTTAAATACTGTTTTCCCATGGGTCGCAGTGAAATCTTTAAAAAGAGAAGTTTCGGCTGTTTGTGTTATCTTGCCTTCAACAGCTCGTGATTTTTCTTTAGCCTGTTCTTCTAAAATTTGATAAGACTCTAGGTTAACGTTTACTCCGGTATCTTTAGCGATAAGTAATATTTCTTCTAGGGGTAGTCCATAGGTGTCTTTTAATTTAAAAGCATCTTCTCCTTCAATTTGTTTAAGAGGGCTTTTTTCTGCTTTTTCAATGATTTGATTGAGAATATTTCCGCCTCTTTTTAAGGTGCGGAAAAAGCTTTCCTCTTCTAAGGTGAGTAATTCAGAGGTTCTTCCTAAAGAAGAATAAAGCTCTGGATAGTCCGGCCCCATGATTTCGACGAGCCTTGGCAAAATTTTGGCTAAAAAAGGCTCTTGCATCCCTAAATTTCTGCCATAACGGACTGCTCTTCTTAGGATTTTACGAAGGACATATCCTCTTTCTATATTGCTTGGCTGCGCTCCGTCTCCAATTGCAAAAGCAAGAGATCGAATATGGTCAGCAATCACATGAAAAGCAGGAGCTGATGGGTTATTGAAATTATAAGCAACACCTGATACGTTTTCAATTTGAGCGATAAGGCTTCTAAAAATGTCTGTTTCAAAAACAGTATTTACGCCCTCTTTTAAGGAAACAACTCTTTCTAGGCCAGCTCCTGTATCGATCGATTGTTTAGGAAGAGAAAGCAATTTTCCTCCAATATCCCTATTAAATTGCATAAATACAAGATTCCAAAATTCAAAGAAACGTTCTCCTGCAGGGTCTTCTGATGGGCTTCTAGCATTTCCATATCTATTGCCCCTATCAAATAGCAGCTCAGAGCAAGGTCCGCAAGGTCCTGTGTCTCCCATTGCCCAAAAATTATCTTTTTCTCCCATTCTCACTATACGGGACTCTGGCACAAACTTTTTCCAAAGTTCAAAGGCTTCATCATCGTCTTGGAAAACAGTGATCCATATTTTTTCTTCAGGAAGAGCAAAAACCTCAGTAGATACTTTCCAAGCATATTCAATAGCTTCTTTTTTAAAATAATCGCCAAAAGAAAAGTTGCCAAGCATTTCAAAAAAAGTAAGGTGCCTTGTCGTATGTCCAACGTTTTCTAGATCATTATGTTTTCCCCCCACGCGGATACACTTTTGTGATGTGGCAGCTTTGGTATAGTCTCTTGTGCTTTTTCCTAGAAAAACATCTTTAAATTGGTTCATCCCTGCGTTAATAAAAAGAAGGGTGGGATCTTCATGAGGAACCACTGAAGAAGAAGAGATAATGGAATGACCTTGCTTTTTAAAAAATTCAAGGAAGTTGCGTCGAATTTCTTGAGAAATCATAGAAGATACCGCCGTAGGTTAAAAGTTTTGCATAGTGTATCAAATGAAAAAAGAAAAGTCAAAATATAGGAAAGCTCTCTCTTAGGGGATGCTTCCTAATTGGATGAAAACAAAGGATTTACTTCCTTTGTTGCTTCTTAGTACGCTTGTTGTGTTTTGTTTTTTTTGTATTCAAGTCTCTGAAAATAAATGATTTATCTAAATGTAAAAATATCGCAGTTAAAATCCACGGGTAGGTGGAGTCAATATATGAGCTGGATAGCCGAATGAAAGATCGTTTTTTGATTAGGGATTGCATTAATTAAAAGACAAGTACTTTATTGAATTAATAAATGGAAAACTTATGGCTAAAAAACGGAATTCTAAAGTATCATTCTACGAATGAATAATTTATTGCATTGTAATCAACAAGAATCTTCAAATTGCTATTATAGGGAATTTGATCATGACCTTCCTGGAATAAAATCCAACGATTTTTCTATTAAAAGGCTGGTCCTTGTTGCTTTGCCTTATATGAGTTTGTATCAACCTGCGAGCTTTTTATTAAGCGCTACGATGGGTAGCTGCAGGGTCGTGGCAAATCTTTCGAAATATTGGGTTGGAGAGCTCTCTTTTCTAGAGACAGCGCTAAGCGTCGGAGCCCTTGCTTCTACTATTTTCGCGCATCCTCTTGGACTTGTGGTTTCAACAGCACATGACATTGTGATTGAGGGCTCTGATCTTGCAAGAGAGATAAGGTTTGGACAGTACAAGCAGGCAATCGGATCCTTCATTCAACTTGCAAACAGCATTACTTATTTAGGGCTTATGACAGCGGGAGGTCCTCAACTACTTGCTTACTCGCTAGTGTTACAGGTTCTTAATTCATTGTATAAGGCAAGAGAAGAATATGCAAAAAAGCGTTATCTTGAAGCGGCAGGCCATTTGGGAA
This sequence comes from uncultured bacterium, assembly GCA_964455905.1. Taxonomy (GTDB): domain Bacteria; phylum Chlamydiota; class Chlamydiia; order Chlamydiales; family Rhabdochlamydiaceae; genus CAIJXB01. The sequence goes on along the minus strand of CAYVYN010000004.1, from coordinate 110,944 downwards.
TGGCTGCAGCCAGGGGTTATCAAATGTTGAGTGTTCTCAGCGCTCTTGGAATTTGCCTAGAGAAAATACGAATCGATGAGCTTCTTTATTATTTAAGAATGCCATTTGACAAAACAATGGAAAGTGCGATTCGGCTAACACTGCCTCATACGCCATCTAAAGAGTCAAAAACCTGCAGCTTATTGGATCGGGTGCGATTTGTGGCAACGACTGCTCTTTTGATTCCCGCGATTCCATTGAGCCTTGGATTGTTTGGACTTGCTAGTATAATTGATGCGGTGAGATGGAAATTTAATCTGAACCATTTTGAGTATTTAGAGGGAGCTGGGAAAGAAAAGACCGGAACGCCGCGCGTTTTTATTACATGGAATGTATGTGCACTTTTTGGAGGGTTGCCTATACCGTTTGGAGGTGTTGCTCCTGTGGAAGAGCGTATGCAGGACATTGCACAAAACATCCTTGATACACAAGCGGATTTGGTTTGTTTACAGGAAGTTTCTCCGCCGGCTGCTCAATTGCTTTATAGGGAATTAAAAGGAGAATATAGGCATTTTTATACGAGAATTGATCCTGATCCTTTACTTACTTTGGATAGTGGACTTTTTGTAGTATCTAAAATGCCCCTTGCAAATCCGACAGTTACTCCATTAACAAGGCTCGGGATGTTGCATAGAGCCCTATTTTCATTTGAAATTGGCGAGGATACATTTGGAGTAACTCATTTAGAAGCAGGTCTAGGGGAGGCTTCTTTCGCAATACGTGAGCAACAGCTAGTTGAAATTTTGAAAAAGTCACCTCGTTTTTTACTTGGGGATATGAATGAGAAGCTTTCCTCTGGTTCGTTACTTCCAATTTATCACAATCTAAATGATCCCGAAATGATTACTGCAACAGATCGTTTTATAGGGACACCTATTGATTTCTCAATAGATTATGTTCTTTCAAAGAGTGTAGATAAGATCAAAGTGGTGCTTGAAAAAGCTTATGACGACTTAGGTAAATGGGCTATTTCTGATCATCACATTCTAATAGCGACAAGGTAAGAAGTAGTAATAAGATTTTGTTCTAAATTGAAAAATTAGATGCTAACATTTGTTACTTCATTAATCGAATTTGGAACTGTGATAGTAATTTAAAGGTAAAAAGCTCTCAAAAAGAGACTTGCATTAAGACTTTAAGTTTTAGTATGCAGAAGATTTAATTCCATTTCTTTACTTTTTTTTCTTTGGAAATCGGTTTGAAGGTCCCTATTTGCTTTAAATCTAGATTGTTTTAATTTGTTCTTTTTGTTTTTTTTAATTATATTCTAATTTGCTTCTTCTTTGAATTTATTTTTTTGCAAAATTACCTTGATACTTATCCTGTGGTGTTTTAAAAGATCTATAAAGGAATGAAGTGTTTTTTTAGGGAAAATATAGATTTATGATTTCATAGCAGGGATTAGAACCATTATACCTACAAAAAAAATCAAAAGAAAAGGAGGGAGCTTTGTTTTGTGTTTATTTTTTACTGATTTTAGCTGTGTTACTATCTTTGAGCTCGAAAGCTAAATTACATAAATTAGGGCTTATATGTTTTGCTTCTTCTTTTGTTGTTGCTGTTGGTGTTTTTTTATCTCATAACTCTTTTTCTTGGGGGATTCACATATGAGAGCTAACTTGCAGTATTTTTTTAATGCTTTTGGTATTTTTGCTGTTATTGTTGTTTTATTTTGTAGCTTTTTTATTGAGTTTTTTGGAGGGGAGCGTCCTTGTATTCTTTGCTTTTTACAAAGAGCTGCTATGTTAGGAACGGCTGTTGCTTTTTGGTTTAATTTTATCACAGGTATCCAGATACGAAATTATGCAATGGCTTTAGCTTGGATTGTATTTGGATTATTTGTGGGCTTGAGGCATGCCGCCTATAACGTTTGTTATGAAGTCGCAGACCCTCTTGTTTTTTTGTCCTACAGATTATACACTTGGTCAATTTTTGTTTTTTTTAGTTGTCTTATTGGGTTGGTGGTGCTTTTGTTTTTGTATAAACCAGTAAGCAAAAAACCTTCTCGTTTCCTTACTTTATTTAGTGGGGCTTTACTCATTATCTCCTTAGGAATTTGTTTTGGGTCTTCTTTTTTTCTTGGTTAGAAAATAGGCTCTGGATTTTTTTTATTGCTTGTTTTTCTATCGGGGACATAATAGTTGACATAACAGATATTTAGGAGAATGTACTATGGACATGGAGTTGAAGAAAATCTTAGGTAAAATCGCAAACACAGTAAGAGAATTGTCCATAGAGGCCGTTCAAAAGGCTGATTCTGGTCATCCAGGACTTCCTATGGGTTGTGCTGAATTGGGGGCGTATTTATATGGCGTATTATTACGACATAACCCAAAGAACTCTAAATGGTTGAATCGAGATAGATTTGTTCTTTCTGCAGGGCATGGTTCTATGTGGCTTTACTCTTTACTGCACCTTTCAGGTTTTGCTCTTTCAATGGACGACATTAAAAAGTTTAGACAGATGCACTCTAAAACACCGGGACATCCTGAATTTCATATGACAGAAGGTGTTGAAGCAACTACGGGCCCTTTGGGGCAGGGAGTTGCTAATGCTGTAGGACAAGCTCTCGGGTTAAAAATCTTAGGCAGAAAATTTAATAGTACAGGCTATCCGATCTTTAACGCAAAAGTTTATTGTTTAGCGGGCGACGGTTGCCTTATGGAAGGCGTTTCTTCCGAGGCCTCTTCTTTTGCTGGACATTTACAGCTTGATAACCTGGTTTTAATCCATGATGCCAATAAAATTACTTTAGACGGATGTCTGTCAGATTCTAGCTCAGAAGACATTAAAATGCGTTATACAGCTTACGGCTGGGATGTTTTTGAAATAGATGGCTATGATTTTGATCAAATGGACGAGGTTTTTTCTAAGTTACAACAGTCTCAAAGAAAGCCAACTTTAGTTATTGCTCATACAATTATAGGTAAAGGCTCTCCAAATAAAGAAGGGACTCACAAGGTTCATGGATCACCTCTTGGAATAGAAGAAGTGGCGTTAACAAAAAAAGTGTTAGGTTTACCTGAAGAAGATTTTTACGTGCCACAGTCTGTCTACGCATATTTTGAAGCTAGGTTAGCGAAGGATGCAGCTTTAGAGCAAAAATGGAAGGATCTTTTTAAAGATTGGAAAACAGCGAAACCAGATCTTTATAAAACATTTATGCAGATGGTGGAAAAGCAAGTCCCAGATTCTATAGAAGAAGATCTAAGAAAAATTGAAATCAAATCTCCTATAGCTACAAGAAGCGCTTCTCAGGTTGTTTTAGGCGTTTTAGGAGATATGCTCCCTCAAATTTATGGCGGATCTGCTGATTTATCTTCTTCAGATATGACTATGATGAAGAAGTTTCCTTGTATAGCTCCTGGATCATTTGAAGGTCGTAATATTAAGTATGGCATCCGAGAATTCGCAATGGCAGGTATTGCGGCAGGACTCAGTCAAACGGATATGATATTTCCTTATGTAGGGACTTTCTTAACTTTTTCTGATTACATGAGAAATGCAATTAGATTGGCGGCTCTTTCTCAAGTGCAAGTTGTTTATCAATTTACACATGATTCGATTTTTTTAGGGGAAGATGGTCCAACACATCAACCTGTAGAGCATTTGGCTGCTCTTAGAGCTATGCCACATTTACATGTAATTCGTCCCGCTGATAATACAGAAATGAAAATGGCTTGGCTCGCGGCCATTCGTTATAGAGGTCCCACAGCTCTTGTTTTATCGAGACAAGCCCTTCCAGAACTAGAACATACAAAAGTATCCTATGAGGAAGGCCTAGGAAGAGGAGCTTATATTCTTAGAGAACCTAAAAGAAAACCGGATTTTACCTTGTTTGCGACAGGATCTGAAGTTTCTTTGGCTTTAGATGTCGCTGCAGCTTTGGAAAAAACAGGTAAAGCGACTCGTGTTGTTTCTATGCCTTGTTGGCAGCTCTTTGAGGGCCAACCACAAGAATACAAAAACAGTATTGTTGGTGGAGATATTGGACAAAGAGTAAGTATAGAGGCTGGTGTGTCTTTTGGATGGACTAAGTGGATCGGTATCGATGGTATCAGTATTGCTTTAGATACCTTTGGAGCTTCAGCGCCTCAAAGTGATCTTGCTTTAGAGTTTGGCTTTACTGTTGATACGATCTTACATAGACTTTTAAAAAGATGAGATCTACTCTTTTACTTGATGCATTAGATTCTAAGGAGGTTGTAAGGCCTCCAATTTGGCTTATGCGTCAAGCTGGGCGATATTTACCTGAATATCGCTCGTTTAGACTTAAGCATTCCTTGTCTTCTCTTTTTCATAGCCCTGAGCTTGCTAAAGAAGTAACTCTGATGCCGTTAGACAGGTTTCCTCTAGATGCGGCTATCCTTTTTTCTGATTTATTAGTTCTAGTAGAAGTTTGGGGGAAAAAAGCTTGCTACCCTGAATCTGGTGGAGTTCATATTGAGGGAACGATTCTTGGTGTCGGTGATTTATTTGAGGTCACTAAGGAAGAAGTTGCACAAAAAATGTCATATGTTTTTGAAACTATACAGCTTTTGAAGCCATCTTTGAATATTCCTTTATTGGGATTTTCTGGAGCCCCCTTTACTTTGCTTTGCTATTTATTAGATGGGAAAAATGGAGGTTTTGAGTCTATCCGCTTTTGGATGGATCATCGTAAAGAAGAATTTAAAACCCTGCTTGATATAGTTTGTAACGCCTGTATTCACTATCTTCAGTTGCAAATTGCCTCTGGAGTTGATGCTATTCAGATCTTTGACTCTTGGACACATCTTCTTTCCAAAGAGGAGTTTTCTTTATATGCTTTGCCTTATTGGAAAAAGATACAAGATGCTCTTCAAGGGTTAGGGGCTCCCTCTATTTTTTTTAGTCGTACTACGAGTTTATACCCAGAATTAATTTCTACAATTCGTCCTGGCGCAATTAGTTTTGATGAAAATGCCTCATTGAACTCTTTACGTAAAAGAGTTCCGGAGGGTATTGCTGTCCAAGGTAATTTTTGCCCTAATCTTTTGGCTATAGGGACTAAAGAAGAGGTAAGAGAGGCTGCTTTGCGTTTAAAAGAGTCTGTTCAAGGAGAGAAAGGAATTGTGTTTAATTTAGGTCACGGTGTTCTGCCAAGGACGCCAATTGAAAATGTAGAAATACTCATAGAGTCTCTGCGTTAAAAGAGACTCTAGTCTTACCACTTTACTAAAGGAGGCATAGAGCATAAAATGGCTTCAGGATTGCCCCCTGATAGAAATCCAAATTTTGTTCCTCGATCGTAAATCAGATTGAATTCAGCATAGTGGCCTCTTGTTTCTAGCTGAATTTCTTTGTCTTCAGAGGAATATGGAGTGTTTATTCGCTTTTGATAAATAGGAAGAATAGCCTGAATAAACGATTCTCCAACACTTTGTAAGAATGCAAAATCTGTTTTAAAATCACCTGTATTATAATGGTCAAAAAAAATTCCACCAACGCCTCTTTCTTTTTTTCTATGAGGTATGTAGTAATATTCCCTAGCTTCTTGAAAAAAGCGAGGGTAAAGATCTAGACCAAAGGGATCGAGGCTTTCTTTGGCAATCTTATGAAAATGCTGTGTATCTTCGTCTATAGGAAAGACCATAGGCGTTAGATCGTATCCACCCCCAAACCACCAAGAGTCTTCTGTTTCCATATAACGAACATTCATATGAACAGTTGGCATATGAGGATTTTTCATATGTGTAATAAGACTAACACCAGTAGCAAAAAATGGCCCAGATCCATCTTTCATCGGAAAGTTTGCCCCTTCTACTCCAGACCAGTTAACGGCTGCTTTTTCAAAAACATCGCCACGTAAAGTTGAAATTTCGCCACCTCCACCATTTACATGGTTCCAAGGTTTTTTGATGAATTTATGCGTCGGTTCAAGGCTTTCAAACGATAAGATGATTTTTTCTCTTAGACCTTTTAAAAAGTGGATGATTTCTTCTCTTCTTTCCATATACTCTCCTTCTGATATGGTCTACTGCGAGGATAGCAAATCATGAGAAAAAAAAGGATCGTAATTTTAGGTGCTGGTATCTCAGGACTTACTGCGGCTTGGTATTTTCTACAAAAAAATCCAGACTGGGAATGTGCTATCCTAGAAGAGTCAAAAGAGCCAGGAGGTTACATCCAGACAGAAGAAAAAAAAGGAGAGATTTTAGAAAAAGGCCCTCACATTTTTAAAAGTTCTAGAAATCAAGATTTTTTACAGCTCGTACAGGAGCTTGGTTTTTTTCATGAGCTAATTGGATCAGATAAGAAGGCTACTAGCCGCTATGTTTGGAGTCGGAGAAAATTGCATAAGATGCCCGGATTGTTTCTTTTAAGTTTTTGTATTTCTTTATGCAAGGAAATGTTCGTTCCGATAAAAAAAGAGGATGAAACTATTTTCGAATTTGGCTGTCGTCGCTTTGGAAAGGCCATTACCGAAACTCTTTTAGACTCTCTTACGCTTGGGGTTTATGGGGGAGATTATCGAAAACTTTCTGTTTCAGCATGCTTTCCGACGTTGAAAAAATGGGAAAAAGAAAAAGGGAGCGTGCTATTAGGTGCCGTTTCTTCTTTGTTTAACAAAAAAAAACAGGGAATTTTTTTAGAGCATTCTCTTTTTTCTTTTCGGCAAGGACTCTTCTCTTTTATTCAAAAAATTATAGAAAAAATGGATGCCTCCATTTTTTACGAAGAGAAAGTTGTAGCTGTAGAAAAAAAGGGGGAGTTTTTTTCTATTAAAACAGAAAGAAATGTTTTTTTTGCAGATAAGGTGATTGTTGCTCTCCCAGCTTATGTGGCTGGAGAGTTATTAAAACCTTTTTCTCAAAAGCTTTCAGAGAATTTATGTGATATTAGATATCAATCAATTATTAGCGTCAATGTGCTCTTTTCTAAGAATGTAGGATTGCCTTGTGGTTTTGGCTATCTTATTCCTCAAAAAGAACAAGAGACGATTTTAGGATGTTTATTTGATTCAAATATATTCCCTTCTCAAGGGAGTAATTCTAGGCTTACCTTACTAGTAGAAGGTTCTACCCTAGATGAAGATATTTTGCATCTAGTTGATAGAGCGATAAAGGGACATTTAAAAATTCAAGAAGATCCTTCTGATATTTCTTTTAAAAGGATGGCTAGAGCTATTCCTCAGCCAGCACTCAATCATTTTGAAAAAATAGAGGTCATACGAAAAAATCTTCCTCAGGAAATATACCTTGTAGGTAATTACTTAGAGGGGGTTTCTGTAAATGACTGCATCAGGTTAGCTAAAAAAACGGCCCATTCTATTTTGACTAGTTAGTAATTATAATGCTCTTTTAGGTCAGTGTTCCAAGAAAATTAAGGGCTTTTTCGGCACTGGCTAGATCAATTTCTTTACGATCTTTTCTAACAGATAGTTCGTTCCATTTACTCGTATCTGCTATGAATTTTTTACAACTATCCTTTAGATAATCTTTGTGAGTTTCTAAGTGGCCTTCTAGGTGCTTTTTTGCTTTGGTTATTTCTTTGGCTGCATCTAATAAGTAGATCGGATGGGTGCAGCTTTTAAATAAAGTAAAAGCAACTCCTCCCATAAGAACGGTAGGAGGTATGTATAGTGTATATTTTGGAATGGTTCCTATATGTCTAGTTATAAGACCGCATCCGCTTAAAAAAAGCCCCAAGGGTCCATATAAAATATAGGGTATAGCAAAACTGCCTATAACAATTGTCTTTAGGCATTTTATAGGTAATTTGCCGCATAAAATAGATAGTGCTGTAATTGCGCTAAGAAGCACGCCTTTTAGAAAGCTTTCTAGATAGCTATGAGTTGATGCTTCTTTAAATAGAGAAGCTTTTTCTTTAAAGGCTCTGATTTTTTCATCTAGCTGTAGCGAAGGTTCAAGTTTATTGAGGAGTCGTAGGTGTGAGATCTTTTCAGCAAAAGTTAGCGATGCTCGAGCGTTAAAAAAAACAAGGTGTGCATTTTTTTCAGCCGCGTAATCAATGCATAATCTTTTGAAATTATAGATGGAAAATGTCATGCCAAATTCTTTTTTTAAGATTTTTTCATCCTATATTGAATTTGGATTTGTTTTCAATTTTTTATTTTTCAGGTCTCGAACTTGATTTAATGATAAAGAAATGGAGCATCTTTTTCTTCAATCAAATCGCCAAATGTGTAGCCTAATTTTTTTAGAAAGTGTGTGGTTTTATCAAGCGGTTGTAGCTTATATCGTATTTTTACAGGCGAAAAGCATACGAGGATTCCTTGTAGTCCTTGTTGAAGGATAAGGTCTTTAAATGGTATTGGGTATTTTGCAGAAAAGAAAATAGCGCTTCCTTTTGTCTGATTTTTAAAGTCAGGAAGCTCTTGACTTATGGTTTCTTCTGAATTATTTAAGCAAATAAAGACGCCTCCTAATACTGGGTCTACGCTGCTAATATCTTCTATAGAGTAATTTTCTGTAAAAGAAAGTGATTGACTTGTTCTTGGAATAAAGGTTTGTGTGAAGGCAAGTCTAATAGGCCTTTTTTTGAAAAGAAATCCTGCGATTTCTCCAATTCTAGATTTGATTAATAGTTTTTTTACTTCGTCATTTATTTTCCAAAGATCTTTTCCTGCCGCTTGAAGCTCTGGGTATAAAGTAGAAGGTGCTTTTTCAGAAATCAACTGGAGAAGGGTGTCTGCTTCTTCTTGCGAAAGGATGTCTTCGATTTCTAAAAGTCCGTTTTTAAGAAAAAAATTTCTAAAGGAATCTGATAAAGAAAATTTCATGATTTATACCAGTTGTTGAATGCGTTTTAGCGCTTTTATAGTTTTTTCTTGGGTACTGAATCCAGATAGTCTTACGTATCCTTCGCCATGTTCTCCAAACCCACATCCGGGGATTGCTATGAGTTGACATTTATGAAGTAGTAGGTCAAAAAATTCCCAAGAACCTAGGTTGTTTGGAGTTTGCCACCAAATATACGGGGAGTCGATCCCTCCAAAGCAGGTCTGTCCCGCTTTTTCAAGGCCTTCTTTCAGTTGTCTACTTTGAGAAAGGTAGAGTTTCACTTGTTCTTCCGTTTCTTTTTTACCAACTTCGGTTAGGCAAGCTTCTGCTCCTTTTTGAATAGGGTAGGAGACGCCGTTAAATTTAATAGACTGTCTTTTTTTCCAAAGAGAATGCAGGCTTGTATTTTTTTTTTGTATTTCTACTTCTACTTTTTTAGGTAATAGCAGGTAAGAACATCTAAGTCCTGTAAATCCTGCTGATTTAGAGAAACTTTTAAATTCAATCGCTACTTCATCAGCCCCTGGAATTTCATAAATACTGTTGGGAACCTCAGGTGAAGTGACAAATGCATCGTAGGCATGATCAAAAAGAATGATGGCTTTTTTTTCAATCGCATAGTCTACAAATTCTTTTAGCTCATTTCTAGTCATTGCAACGCCCGTGGGATTGTGCGGAGAGCAAAGGTAGATAAGATCACAGTCGATTAAAGGAACTTTCGGGACAAACCTTGTTTCTTTCGTGCAAGGCATTGTGTAAATATGACGCTGTCTGCCTGCCAAAATATTAGAGTCAAGATAGGCTGGGTAGGCTGGGTTGGGCACGGCGATAGAACAAGAAGTGTCAAAAAGATCTAGAATATTTACAATATCTGTATTAATTCCGTCAGAAATAAAAATCTCTTCAGCGGTAATTGGTAAATTAGAGTAGTAATTTTTTTGGATAGCCTCTCTTAGGAAAGAATATCCTTCCGAAGGTCCATAACCGTAAAGGGGAGCTGGTTTTTGCATTTCTTGGGCAGCTTCAGCAATTGCAGCACTAATCGAGGGGGCAAGAGGAAGTGCAATGTCGCCTATTCCCATATTAAGAATTTCAACATTAGGATATAAGCTCTTTACTTCAAGCAGTTTTTGCTCAATAATAGGGAAAATGTAAGGTCTTTTTAATTCGCTAAAATAAAAGTTACCTTTGACCATAAATACGCAACCGATGATAAAGAAATAAAAAATGCTTTTTTTTTCTTAATAGAGTAGCATTGGCGCTTGAATTTACCAAGAGATATCTTCTTATTATGTTAGAACCGTATCAAAAACTTTTAGAAAACCTCTCTTTTGTCGAAGAAAAGTTGGGGTATGTCTTTCAAGACAAAAAAAAATTAGCACTCGCGTTTATCCATCGTTCTTTTTTTAATGAAAATCGTTCGATCGTCTTAGAGCACAATGAGCGGTTAGAGTTTTTAGGAGACTCTGTTTTAGGTTTGCTTATTTCTGAGTATCTTTACGAAAGGCTTCCAGAGGAACAAGAAGGACAGCTTTCTTATTTAATGGCAAATCTAGTAGATGCAACCATGTGCGCCCTCTTTATCAAAAAAATAGGACTAGTGGACTTTCTTCTCCTAGGCAAAGGAGAAAGAATGCATGATGGACATAGCAAGGAATCTATTCAGGCAGATCTTTTTGAGGCTCTTTTAGCGGCCATGTATTTAGACGGTGGCCTAGATGCTGTTAAGGTGTTTTTTTGGAATTGGTTTAAGGAAGATGTTGAAAATTCTCTACATAAACCGTTAAGAAACTGGAAGGCTGAATTACAGGATTACTTTCAAAAAACACATCAAAAACTTCCTTTTTATAAAGTCTTAAGCGAACAAGGGCCAGATCATAATAAAACTTTTGAAGTTGGTGTTTTTTTAGAGGAAATTTTATTGGGTAGTGGAGTTGGATCTTCTAAGAAAGAAGCAGAGCAACGTTCTGCAGAAAAAGCCTTAGAGAAGATCCAGGAGGAAAAAAATGGCTAAGACCAAAACCCTTTGGGCTTGCAGAGAGTGTGGTCATATTCAGCCGAAATGGTCAGGAAGCTGCTCAGCATGTCAAAAGTGGAACACGTTTGAAGAGGAAGTGCAAATTGATGAATCGACAGCAAGGTTTACGGTAGAGAGTCAAGAGAGGCCAAGACCTCTTCGTGTTTCCGAGGTTGAAATGGTTCCTTTAAAACGAATTTCTACGGGGATTCAGGAGTTTGATAGACTGCTTGGCGGGGGAGTTGTTCCTGGAGCCTTGTCTTTGATTGCAGGCGATCCTGGAATTGGCAAGTCTACTCTTCTTTTGCAAATGGCTGAATCAATTGCAGGGCAAGGTAAAACTGTTCTTTATGTTGCAGGCGAAGAGTCTGTGGAGCAGACAGCTCTTAGAGCCAGACGACTTGGTGTTAGAAGTGAAAAACTTTTTATTTTAAGTGACACCAATTTTTCGGCGATTAAGGCAGAGATTGAAAAGCTAAAGCCAGAAGTGCTAATTGTAGACTCAATACAAATTCTTTATAAGGCGGAGATTTCTTCTTCTCCAGGTAGCGTTTCTCAGGTCAGAGAGCTTGCTATGGAGTTTATGCATTTATCCAAACGTCTTGGTATGGCTGCTTTTTTAGTCGGTCATGTGACAAAATCAGGGGAGATTGCAGGTCCTAGAGTTTTAGAGCATATTGTAGACGTGGTTCTTGACTTTGAAGGAGACCGCCATCAGGGATACCGTATTTTGCGAGGGGTTAAAAATAGATTCGGTCCAACCGATGAAATTGTTTTATTTCAAATGGGGGCGACGGGATTAACTGAAGTAGCGAATCCTTCCCATTTTTTTTTACAAGAAAGAAGACGTGAGTCTACAGGCTCTGTTATTATCCCTTCTTTAGAGGGGTCTAGGGCTGTTTTAATTGAGGCTCAGTCTTTAGTTGCTCCTTCTGTATTTCCTACAGCAACAAGGAAGTCTGCAGGGATAGATCCTAATAGACTTTCTTTGTTACTCGCTGTTTTAGAGAAAAAAGTAGGGTATCAAATTCATCATTGTGATGTTTTTGTTTCTATAGCAGGGGGCGTTAAAATTTATGAGCCCGCTGTAGATTTAGGATTGTCTGCCGCTATTATTTCTTCTTTTTGTAATCGGGTTATCGATCCTGATACTGTTATTTTTGGAGAAGTAGGATTGGGTGGAGAGGTGCGAAGTGTAGCTAAGGCAGAAGCAAGAATTAAAGAGGCTGTTCATCTTGGATTCAAAAGATGTATTTTGCCTAAAAAGTGTATGGCATCGCTTTCTTTAGATTTAAAACAAAAAATCTTATTAAAAGGCGTAGACACTGTAGAAGAGGCAATTCATGATCTTATCAACTAAAAGCATTGAGGTTGGCGCGAGGGATTCAAGGTTATCTCAAGTTCAAGTTCTAGAGGTTCTTCTAGAAATACAGAAGATATACCCTGAAGTGGAATTTGTTCCTCAGTTTTTTAAAACTCTAGGAGATATCGATCAAACTACCTCTCTTTTAACGCAAGAGGGGACTGATTTTTTTACGCAAGAAATTGATCGCGCTGTCTTATCGGGGCGTTGTCGTATAGGGATCCATTCTTCAAAAGATTTGCCTCAAGAGCTTCCTTTAGGGCTTGTTGTTGTTGCCTATACTAAAGGGATCGACCCTTCTGATGTTCTTGTGTTCCCAAAAGGGGGATCGTTAGCCGCTTTATCAAAAGGTTCTAGGGTTGGAACTTCTTCTTTTCGTCGAATAGAAAATTTGAAACTGTTTAGAGAAGATCTTGTACCTGTTGATATAAGAGGGAGTATAGAAAAAAGACTTGCTCTTTTAGATGAGGGGCTATTTGACGCTGTTGTAATTGCTAAAGCCGCTCTTATTCGCTTAGGTATTGAAAGAGAGAGCATTGAGCTTCCTGGAAAAGAGGCTTTTAGACAAGGTTCGCTTGCTGTTGTAGCAAGAAGTAATGATATCGAAATGAAAGAGCTTTTTGCTTCTATAAATAATAGCGGCATGTGAAAAAAGCGCTTTATTTGGGGGTAGATCCCTCTTTCTTTAGTTATGAAAAACCTTTACTTCATTATCCTGTCATTCGTCTTATACCTAAAAGTAGTTTGGATTTAGCTTTAAAAGATGCTTTCTTAGAGATTTCCTGTTATTCGCTTTTTCTTTTAACAAGTAAAAACGCAGTGCGTATTTTATTTTCTTTAGCTGAAGAATTTTCTCTTGATCTTGAAACCACGCTTCAAAATAAGTGTATTTCTATAGGGCCTTCTACAACAAGAGCTCTTAAGGAAAAGGGCGTGATTCCTTTTTTGGAAGTGTTTCCAAATACACAAGAGGGCGTAATAGGGGCTTTAGACGGTATGCTTTTAGAAGAGGAATTTATTTTTTATCCGAAATCTTCTTTAGCTAGGCCTTTACTTTCTTTGTACTTACAAAAGAGGAAAGTTAGAGTGAATACTTTAGATTTGTACGATACAGTAATTCATTTAGAAAAACCGTATCCATCTTTATCAGAAGTGGATGAGGTTATTTTCACAAGCCCGTCAACGGTGGAAGGTTTTTTTTCTTTGTATAAGGAATTTCCCAAGGATCTTAGGCCTGTTTTTCAAGGGCCTATTACAGAGAAAGCTTTTTATGCAAAATTTGGTGTTCCACAGTCTTAACAAAAAAGAATAGAGGTTAAAATGCAGCCCAAGGAAACGTTAAAGTCATTACATCCGCGCAATAGACATAGGGCTAGGTATGATTTTCCAGCTCTTAGTGAAGCATTTCCAGATTTAAAAAAGCATTTGATTTCAAATCCCAAAAAAGAAATTTCAATTGATTTTGCAAATCCTAAAGCTGTTAAGGATTTAAATAGAGCAATTTTATTGTATACCTATGGAGTGTTTTGGGATATCCCCGATGGATATTTGTGTCCTCCTATCCCAGGACGGGCTGACTATATTCATTATGTAGCAGATGTGATTGCTTCTTTTAATCTTCAAGGAATTCCAAGGGGAGAATCTTTTCGAGTCTTAGATATAGGCGTAGGAGCTAATTGTATTTATCCTCTAATTGGGTGCAAGGAGTATGGGTGGAACTTTGTTGGTGTAGATATTGATGAGGGTGCTGTTACCTCGGCTAAAAATATTGTTTTTTTAAATCATCTGGAATCACAGATTGAAATACGATTTCAGAAAAATAGCTCTTTTATTTTTAAGAGTGTAGTCCAAGAAGAAGAATATTTTGATTTAGTTGTTTGCAATCCCCCTTTTCATATGTCTTTGCTAGAGGCCTCCTCAGGAACTAAAAGAAAATGGAAAAATTTACGTTTGAAAACGAACGTTTTGAATTTTGGAGGCAAGGGTTCCGAGCTTTGGTGTCCTGGAGGAGAGATTGCCTTTATTCAGCGTATGATTGAAGAGAGTCTTTTATTTAAAAAAACTATTCGCTTTTTTTCAACGCTTGTGTCAAAAGGTGAAAATCTTCCTTTTATATATTCTATGTTAAAAAGTGTTGGAGCTTCTTTTGTAGAAACAGTTGAGATGTCACAGGGGCAAAAAAAAAGCAGGATTGTTGTTTGGATGTTTTCCTCAGCCTAAAAGAAAAAGGAAAGTTTAGTTCTTATTTGCTAAATAGTCGACGAGATAATGTGTTTATGACACAATGGGATCTCAATAGAGAAAAAAAAAGAGGGGGGCCTGATGTCTTATTTGGAAAAATATTTTCTATCTGTTTCTAAAGATAATCAATCCAAGGCTGCAGTTGCGTATTTGGCTGCTTTAGACTATATTAAAGAGGAAAATCCTCTAATTGCTGAAAAAATTATACAGGAATTAAGGGATCAAAGATCTCATGTAAAACTGATTGCTTCGGAAAATTATAGTTCTTTAGCAGTACAACTGGCCATGGGAAATTTGCTCACTGACAAGTACTGTGAAGGCTTTCCTGGTAAGAGATTTTATGCAGGCTGTGAGAATGTGGATGCTATAGAATTTTCCGCTGTAAATGAGCTGAAAAATCTTTTCGGTGCTGAGCATGCATATGTGCAGCCGCACTCTGGTATTGATGCGAATTTACTCGCTTTCTGGGCTATTTTAGTTGAAAAAGTACAAAATAAAGAGCTTGAGAAGTTGTCTAGGAAGACAGTAGATGAGCTTTCGCCAGAAGAATATGAGCTAATTAGGCAGTCTCTTGTAAATCAGAAGATGATGGGCCTTGCTTTGGGTTCTGGAGGACATTTAACTCACGGGTATCGCCATAATATTTCTTCTAAAATGATGCAGTCTGTTTCTTATGAAGTGGATCGAGCTACGGGATTAATTGACTATGCAGCTCTTCAGGGCCAGGTGAAAAAAGAAAGGCCCCTCATACTTGTTGCTGGATATTCTTCGTATCCAAGACTGATTAATTTTGCCAAAATGAAGGAAATCGCAGATAGCGTAGGTGCTGTTTTACTCGTAGATATGGCTCACTTTTCAGGTCTTGTTGCAGGTAAAGTTATGCAAGGAGAATTTAATCCTGTTCCTTATGCAGATATAGTGACTTCAACGACGCATAAAACTTTAAGAGGCCCTCGGGGTGGTTTTATTCTTTGTAAAAGCACTTTTAAAGATGTTGTGGATAAAGGGTGTCCTCTTGTTTTAGGTGGTCCTCTTCCTCATGTAATAGCTGCTAAAGCTATCGCTTTTAAAGAAGCTTCTACAGCTTCCTTTAGAGACTATGCGAAGCAGATCGTCCTTAATGCTAAGACCCTAGCTTCTTCTTTAATGCAAAAAGGTGTCAAACTTACAACAGACGGAACGGATAATCATCTTCTTGTAATCGATGTAGCAAAAAGTTTTGGTCTCACAGGTAGACAAGCAGAG
Organism: uncultured bacterium; assembly: GCA_964455905.1. Lineage (GTDB taxonomy): Bacteria > Chlamydiota > Chlamydiia > Chlamydiales > Rhabdochlamydiaceae > CAIJXB01. The sequence continues at coordinate 95,274 of CAYVYN010000004.1, read as the reverse complement.
ACAGCTCTTTCAGAGTGCTGTTTTACTGCGAATCGTAATGCTGTTCCTTTTGATGTGAACGGCGCTTGGTATACATCTGGAGTCCGTCTTGGAACTGCTGCCGTAACAACCCTTGGTATGAAAGAAAAAGAGATGGAAGAAATCGCTGACTGTATTTACCGTTTATTAAAAGCATGCCGCCCTGCTTTTTCGGAAAAGGAAAACGAGGTAAGTCGCGCAAAAGTTACCATAGAGCCTGGGATTCTTGCAGAGGTTAAGAGAAGAGGTAATGATCTTCTTTCTCAGTTCCCACTTTATCCAGAATTAGTATTGAATGAAAAATAAGAAAAAAAAGGAATTTTTATGTTTTTAGAAGAACAAGAGCCTGAAAAAGAAAAAAAGAAAACTGGTGTTGATGAAAAAATAGACGAGGTCCTTTTAAAATCACGTCGTATTTTTCTTTCCGATGCAGTCGATAGCGACAGTGCAAAAGATGTAATCAGAAAGTTGTGGTTTCTGGAAATAGTAGATCCAGGCAAACCAATTCTCCTTGTGATTAATTCTCCAGGGGGATCAGTTGATTCTGGCTTTGCAATTTGGGATCAAATTAAAATGATCACTTCTCCTGTGACTACGCTAGTTACAGGTCTTGCTGCTTCTATGGGATCTGTTCTTAGTTTAGCCGCAGCTCCAGGAAGAAGATTTGCTACGAAACATTCTCGTATTATGATTCACCAACCTTCTATTCATGGTCTTATTCGTGGACAAGCAACAGATTTGGATATCCAGGCCAAAGAGATTATGAAGACTCGTCATGCTATTGTTCAACTTTATGTGGATGCCACAGGAAAAGACTATAAAATAGTCGACAAAGCGGTTGATAGAGATGCTTGGATGAGCGCTGAAGAGGCTTTAGCCTTTGGATTGTTAGATAGAATTGTTAATAGTTATGAGGAGCTTGTTTAAGCTTTGCTTTTTTCTAAGTATCAGGGTGCCGGCAATGATTTTATTTTAATAGATGATAGGGCCGGCAGCTTTCCTATAGGCAACATTCGTTTTGTGCAAAAACTTTGCTCCCGTAGATTTGGAATTGGGGCAGATGGGCTTGTTCTTTTACAGCACTCTTCTACTGCAGATTTTCGAATGAGGATTTTTAACTTAGATGGATCGGAAGCTTCTATGTGTGGGAATGCCCTTCGCTGCCTTGTTCTTTTTTTGCATGAGATAGGTATTGTTCGAGATTTTTTTCAAATAGAGACTTTTGCAGGTGTTTTCTTATGTACCAAGAAAGCTGATAATCACGTTGTTGTAGAATTTCCTATTCCCAAAAGTCTTTATCAAGAAGTGGATCTAAAAGGTTTTTTTCCTCACTCAATACATGTGGTTGATAGTGGGGTTCCTCATGCTGTTATTTTTGTAAAAGACTTAGAGACTGTTGGTGTGGAATCTTGGGGGCGCTTTGTTAGAATGCATCCAGTGTTTGCTCCGGAGGGGGTAAATGTCAATTTTATTCAGATAGATAGACAAGGAGATCTGTGTATTAGAACCTATGAAAGAGGTGTTGAAGGAGAAACTTTAGCTTGTGGGACAGGTGCTATCGCTGCGGCATTTGTTTTCTTTGAGCAAACAGGACATCTTGGTTCTTTAAAAATACTGCCTCGTTCTGGCGAGGCTTTTATTTGTTCAAGATGCGAAGATCCGTTAAAAGGTCTTGAAATATCAGGAAGGGCCGCGTTTGTTTTCTCTGGAGTTGCAGACTCTTATTACTTGAACAGTTAAGTTTTTTGTATTGAGATGAGGATTCTAAGTAAGATTATAGCAGGTGTTCGATTAGGGAGTCTCTTTCTTGAACTTCCTCGCCGCAGCTAGGGCCATATTTATTGATTAAGTAGGATCCTATAGCCCCAAATACCATTCCTGCAAGCATGGCTGTGTTTCCTATTGTTTTGTTTTCAAAAGGTCCAAACAGAGCTATAACGAGGCCAAATCCAAGAATCCCACCTTCAATTGTCGTTAGTATTGCTATTTTTTTTCTGTGAGAGTTATCTATTGAGGATTTGTAGCTGAGATATTTTAGTGCAAAGCTGAGGGTTCCGATCTCTCCACCAAACAGTGCTCCGAGGGCAATGCCTGAAGCTTTTGCATTTTCAGGACTTATCGTGTTTCCTACGGCAGCCCAGACAAATGTATTAGCCCCTGCAAATAGTGCTGCGGAAATTGCGTGGGGCGATGCTAGAAAGCTTTGCTGGGAATTAGGGGGTGTAGTTCTTATCATGTTTTAAGCTTTATAAAAAGTTGTTTTATTAATTGAATACTCGTATCTCATAGGGTTTTCTCTCTATTTGTTTTATATTTAAACTAGGAGTCCTAAATGAAATTACACTTTATCAATCGCACTTTTCAACCTCTGTTCTATTCTATCGATAGGTGCGTATTTATTGAGTAAGCACGATAGTGCAGCTCCGAAAATTCCTCCTGCGGCCAGGGTTGTATTTCCTATTAGTGTGTCTTCATAAGGTCCAAATAGAGCTATAACGAGGCCAAATCCAAGTATCATACCTTCATGTGGTGTTAGTGTTGATACTATTCTCCTAGGGAACAGTTCTGTTGATGAATATTGGACATATTTTAGGCCAATGCTGGCAAGCCCTATAGTTGAGCCAAAGATAGCTCCGAGGGCAATACCGGAAGCCTTTAGATCTTCAGAGTTTAAAGTACTCCCTACTCCAGCCCATGCAAATGTATTAGTTATTGCAAATAGTGTAGAGTAAAACGCATGAGGAGAGGTTAAGAAATTTGTTCCTGAATTAGGCGAGGTGGCTGATGTCATAGTTTAATCCTTAAAAGCGTTAGTGTTTTTTATTTTCACATATTTTAATTTTTTTATAGTTTCTGGTCAAGCTGGGGGAGTTAGTAGCAACCATTTGTTTTTTTATCAAATAATATATTTGGTTTTTTCTTGTGTAAATGAATTTATTTTATTAGGATTCGGTTATGGCCCTTGTTTTAAGTGTAAATTAAGTCTTGATAAAGCTATTTAAAAAGAGTAAGCTGTTTTCCCTAAATTAAAAGAGAGTTTTCATGCGACAGATTTCGTTCGATGAGAAAGAGCTTGCTCTAGGAAAAAAGTACGTTCTTCAGGGAGCTGTAAAATCGACTCTTTTTTCAGAAGGAACCTATCAGCTAGAAGTCGTTATTGATGGCGTAAACTTTTGGCCTTTTTTACAGTTAGACGACCAGGGGGGGATTGTAGATGCTCTTTGTACTTGTTCATCTAAAGTGCCATGTGTTCATATTACAGCCGCTTATCTATCTCTTTTTAAAGGCGATAGAATTCCTCTTCATCAACGATTTAGAGATTCTTTTTGGAATGTAATCTGTTTTTTAGCTAGCAAAAAATATGGATACCGAGGAGATACTTTATATAAAGAAGGAAATAGTAAGTGGGAAGCTCACTCTCTTCAAGGAGATGTCTGTGTCATCATAGAAGCTCTAACAGATGTAGGTACGTCTAAAGTAAGAGAGTTTTTAGAAGAGCGCATTTTAGAAACAGAGGAGACCTCATTAAAGTTTTTTAATCTTAGTGATGAAGAGCTCCGTAATTGGAAAAAAGGACAGCCTGGGGAAAGGCTGTCTTATGAGCTTTCTTTTTGGGCCGATTTAGCTAAGTGGTTTTTTTCTTTACAGGAAGAGGGAAGACAGTACCGTCTTGAGTTTTTTCCTGAAAATGAAGTGCCTTCTCTCGTGCGTTGTTTTTTCGACGATGTTCAATTTAGTTTTACGATAGAGAAAGAGGATTTTGAGTACATTATTCCGTCATTGCGTCTAGTAAAGTCTCCTCTTAAGGTGTATGATGCGGAAGAGTTTTCTGTTGAACATGTAAGCTATAATCAAAAACTTAGAAGTTTTTCTCTTAGCTTTTCTAAAAAAGACTCTTTGGGCCTGCCTGCGTCCGACCAGGGTGTTCTTTTGGGTTTTTGGCTTTTTATCCCAGGAAAAGGTTTTTTTAGCCAAGAACTAGATCCTATTTTTCAAAAAGAGCAGATCCAATCATCTGATGTAGATTTCTTTTTAAGTAAATACTCTTTTTTTTTGAAAAAACATTTAAAAGAGTCTATTCATGAACAAGCTGTTTCTTTGCAGTATCATCTGTCTTTTAATGAACATAAAGATTTAGAAATTGAAACATTTCTTTTTAGGAAAGGAGATTTGCTTGAGCCGGAAGCTTCTTTATTTAAAGAGTGGGCTTATCTGCCAAAGTTAGGTTTTTTTTATATTCGTTCCTCTTTGTTTTCTGATGTCAAACGATCCATTCCTTTTGAGAAGGTTTCTGATTTTATAGAAACGCATAAAAGATGGTTAAATGAGATCGAAGGGTTTCAAGTTCACAGAGTAAGCTTAGAGTCCAATGTCACTCATAGGATTGAAAAAGATGGTAGGCTTGTCTTTTTTTCGGAAGTGGAAATTGCGGATGATGTGCCTATCTTGGATTTTGGAGGGTGGGTTTTTATTTTGGAAAGAGGCTTTTTCCCAAAAAGACAAGATGGAGTTATGCCAACGATTTGGTCGGGTCTTTCTGTAAAAAAATCAGATGTGCCTCTCTTCTTACGGCGTCATCAAAAAGAGCTCGAATTTTTACCTGAGTTTTTTAGTTCATATTGCCCTGTTGAAAAGGTTTCTTTTAATGTCTTTTTACAAGAAGGAAATGTACACATCAAGCCGGTGTTTCTGTTTCATGAGCCCTATGAAATCAAAGATGTGAAAATGTATTTAGAGTACGTTTATGTAAAGGGAGAGGGCTTTAGTAAAATACCATCATTTCCTCTTTCATTAGTTACATATTTGGAGGAAAAGGTTCTATCATCTAAAGAAGAAGCTGTATTTTTTTCTCATATGAAAGACCTTGGTCCTTGGATTTCTCAAATGGACCCGTGTCTTGTACAGCCAAAAGAGTTAGGATTACGTCTTTCTAACATGGAACGATTAGAAGAAGGTAAGACAGGACAGTGGCTTTTAGACTTATCTTATCAGACAGAGACTGGTTTTGTTCCTGTTTTTGATGTTTGGTCTGGTATCCAGGATGGAAAACGTTTTTTATTTTCTAAAGCAGGCCTTTTAGATCTATCAAATGCAAGATTTCAGTGGCTTAAATCTTTTTCTAGTAAAAGATGGGATTTAGACAATAAAAAAGTTCGATTAAATGCTTTAGAGTGGATTCGACTTCAGGCATCTGAAAGTATTATTCTCCCAGAAGGCTCCGGCGAGACTCAGATAAAAACTCGAGAAGCTTTTCATTCTTTCTCTTCTTTTGAAGGCTTCTTGCCCCTAGATGCGAGTCCCCTTAAAAGCACCCTCAGAGCTTATCAACAAACTGGACTTAAGTGGCTTTGGTTTTTATATAGTTATGGGCTTTCTGGTCTTTTATGTGATGAAATGGGCCTTGGAAAAACACATCAAGCCATGGGGCTTATGGCAGGCGCTTTTTCTTTGAAAAAAGAAGACTTTAAGCCTTTTCTTGTCGTTTGTCCCACATCAGTGATATACCACTGGGAAGAGCTTTTGAAAAGGTTTTTACCTGATTTTAGGGTTCATGTATTTTATGGACCAGGAAGAAGGTTGCCAGTTGATGTTTCTTCTTATGATGTGCTGCTTACTTCTTATGGAATTGTAAGAGCTGAAAAGGAAAACCTTTCTCAAATTTCATTTGGAGTCGCTGTATATGACGAAATTCAAAATGCAAAAAATGCCCAATCTCAAATTTATAGAGCGTTACGGGCTTTAAACCCTCAGGTCAGCGTAGGACTGACAGGAACTCCTATTGAAAATAGGCTGATGGAGTTAAAGTCTCTTTTTGATTTAGTATTGCCCACGTATCTTCCCTCAGATGCTTATTTTAAAGAGAATTTTGTTATTCCAATAGAAAAAGAGAAAGATGTAGAAAAAAGTAAAACCCTTTCTAAGATCTTACATCCTTTTATTTTACGAAGAAAAAAAACAGAGGTTCTTTTAGAGCTACCAGAGAAAACGGAAGAAATTGCGTATTGTGATCTTTCAGAAGAGCAAAAAGGAATTTATCAAGAATTTTTTACCTCCTATAAAGAACAGGTGAAAAAAGAAATGGGAGAAGGCCGTGGAAGCATCCATGTGTTTGCTCTTTTTTCTAAGCTAAAACAGGTTTGTGATCATCCCTGTTTAGCAACAGGCGACTTTGCAGACTTTGAATCTCACTCTTCAGGTAAATGGGATCTTTTTGTAGAACTTTTAGATGAAGCTCGCGAAAGTCGTCAAAAAGTAGTTGTTTTTACTCAATATCTTCATATGATGGATATCATGAAATTGTATATGGAGAAAAAGGGGATCGGTTTTGCTGAAATTCGTGGCTCTACAAGAGATAGAAGGACTCCTCTTAAACGGTTCCAAGAAGATCCAAAGTGTGAGGTTTTTATTGCTTCTTTGCAGGCAGCGGGCGTTGGGATCGATCTGACGGCAGCTTCTGTTGTCATACATTATGATAGATGGTGGAATCCAGCTAAAGAAAATCAAGCAACAGATAGGGTTCATCGTATGGGCCAAAGTCGTGGAGTTCAGGTGTTTAAGCTTGTCACTAAAAAAACTATAGAAGAAAAAATTCACGAGCTTATTCTTAAGAAAAAAGGACTTTTAGAAGAAGTGATTGGATTTGATGATCAAGAGCTTGTTAAAAGTTTGACGAAAAAAGAAGTCTTCGAACTATTCCTGTCTTTAGAAAAAGAGCTTTAAAATTGAAATTTCCTATATTTTTTATTTAAAAATCGATTTTTTTTGTTAGAAAAAGCAAGGATTATTAAAAACATTTATTTTTAATCCGGGATCTTTTACAATCTTCCTTTCTTAAATTAGGTTTTTTTATGAAAAAAATAAAGTTAGCTCTTATAGGCCGTCCCAATGTAGGAAAGTCGGCCCTTTTTAATCGTATTTGTAAACGTCGAATTGCTATCGTGGATGAGGCAGAGGGGATCACCAGGGACAGACTCTATACAGATGCTGATTTTTTTGGTAAACCTTTTGAAATCATCGATACTGGTGGGATTGATCCTATTTCTGAAATTCCCTTCCATGAAGAAGTTCGTATGCAGACACAAATTGCCATTGAGGAAGCCGATGTTCTTGTGATGGTGGTTGATGCCCAAGTAGGTGTTACTCTTTTAGATGACCTTGTAGCAAAAACTCTTCTTAGAACTAAAAAAAGAGTTATCCTAGCTGTTAATAAAATCGATGATCATTTACATCTTGATCTCGTTTATCCTTTTTATAGTCTTGGAATTACTGATGTTGTTCCTGTGTCTGCTATCCAAGGATTTCAGATAGCTGAATTATTAGAGTGTGGTTTTAAAGGGATTGAATGGCCTCAAGAAGAGGTTAAAGAAGAGCCTTCCATTAAGGTCGCCATTATAGGTCGTCCTAACGTGGGTAAATCTACTTTAGTGAATTATCTTTTACAGGAAGCTCGGTGCGTTGTAAGTCCTATTGCAGGAACTACCAGAGATAGTATTGATACAAAAATAACTCATGAAGGGAAATCCTTTACACTGATTGATACTGCGGGGATTCGACGTAAAAAAGCTGAGCACGAAGTTGTGGATAAATTTGCTGCTGTTAGAACGGAAAGAGCTATTGGAAGAGCAGATATTTGTATCTTAGTGATGGATTCTAACGAAGGAATCACTGCGCAAGAAAAAAGAATAGCAGATCAAATTGAAGAGCAAGGTAAAGGTTGTATTTTGTTATTTAATAAATGGGATCTTGTTAAAGGATTTCGTATGGAGCACTGCTTAAAAGGAGTTCAGCAAGAAGCTTCTTTTTTAAGCTATTGCCCAACGTTATTTGTTTCTGCAGCGACAGGACGTAACCTAGAAGGTTTATTTCCCCTCATTGCTAAGGTCAAAGATCAGATGGAGCAGCGTATTACAACAGGCCAGCTAAATAAGTTTATCGAGCAGGTATTCCAGAAATATCATCCTCCGATGTTACAAGGCAAAAGACTTAGAGTATACTACATGACTCAAGTGCAAACAGCGCCACCTCGTTTTGTTATGTTTGTAAATGGCCCAGAGCTTATGTTGGAAAGTTATAAGAAATATTTAATTAATCAGTTCCGTGAGCAGTACGAGTTTTTAGGGGTGCCTATTGTATTTGATCTACGAGGAAAGGGGCAAAGACAAGAAGAAGATGAGGCCTCGGCTCCTAAAGTTAGGCTAGACAATAAAGCGGCTGCAGAAGAAGTCGATCCTGATGATCTTCCTGATTTGCAAGAAAACTTAGATTCTTCTTATTTTGCATAAGAATTAACTAGTTTTAATTAAGTTTTATTTATGTTATAATTCATGCGATTTAACTTTTAAGAGGATCGCATGGATTTAGTTTTATATTCAGTTAAGAGACAGCATTCCCAATTTCATTTTTCAAAGCAAACACATCCTTTGTCTTTTTCGGTGCGTTTTTTTTGTGATCTTTTACATAAAATTAAAAGTTTTGCTTCTTTGTATGAGTTGGATCATAAAATGAATATTGCCTGTGGATTAAGAGATGACCCTACATTAAGGGCTAGGATTCGAGGGGTTATTTGTTTTGTGTTAGAGTTGCCTATTTCAGAGCTTCGATTGCGACAAAAGATGTCCTTAGATATAGCAGATATCTTTTTTCAAGAGGTACAGGGAGTGCCTCTCATTACGTTACGCTTAGGCTCGATTTTTCTTAATTTTGCAACACGGATGAAAACGCAGATCATTGATACTGCCTTAACGAATGGAGCTATTTTATCTTTGTTAGATCTTAAGTCTCATCCCCGTATGTTGGACCTTAGAATAACCATGAGTCGTTTGTTTTTTTTGAAAGTTCATCTTTTTTTATCGATTACTTTACAAAAAATGGGCCAAATAGAATCTTCAGTATATTTAGTCCGTAAGGAAAATGAGAAGTTTTTAGATAGATCGATAGTGATTTCTGAGACAGGACAGCGGTTTATTTGTTTTAATAGAAAGAAAAGCAATGATATTTGTTTGTATTCAGCTAATACGAATAAGGCAAATCCTGAAGGCAAAGTTGTTACCTTGGCCTATAACTTAGAAACAGGGGAAAAGCTTGTTTCTGCTGGTTTAAGGCATCTTAATTTTAGAGAATTAGAGGCTTTAAAGACTTTTCAAGGAAAGAAGGGGTTTGCTCAGATGAAAGCTGTAGTAACTCATCCGTCAGGAAAATCTCGTGTATTATTTGAAATGTATGAATTAGCTGATGTAGTTCGTGCTATTGATGCTGGAAAAATTTTTCCTCGGGATATTATATCTATATTTGCTCAGACTGTGAAAGCCGTTGCTTATATGCATAGATGTGGTTGGATTCATAGGGATCTAAAGCCTGACAATATTTTTCTTACTGAAAAAAATGGAACGATGGAAGCGCATCTAGGAGATTTTGGTTATTCTTGTCTTCGGACTGATGTAACGCAGCTTAACAGGGACATAGGATCTGTGCCTTATGCTCCCCCAGAGCTCGCTTATCGTACTTTGACTCAACAGCCTTTTGATCTTTCTTGTCCTGAAAAGATGGATGTTTGGTCTCTTGGGGCTACCTTTTCAAAGATGGTTTCAACTTCTTTTAAAAGAAAGACAGAAACTCTACGAGATATTGCACAGTATCAAGAACCTGTTGAACCAAAAGATCCTAATTCTATCCAATTTGTTCTTTGGCACATGACTAGAGTAGATCCTTCTTTACGACCTAATATGGATTGGGTTCTTGAACAAATCAAAATGGGGATATCTTGGTCAGCAATAAGATGAACTTCTCCTGATAATTTTTTTATGTCGTTTATTCATTTGGAAAAGTAAAACCTTTATAGGGTAAGCTGTAAAAAAGGAATTATGGGATGTCTCAGAATGCGTCAGAAAAATGCTGGGAAGTGTATATTATAGAAACTGTTTCAGGCTCTTTATATACAGGAATTTCGAATAATCTAGAGGCTCGTTTTTTAGCGCATCAAAAAGGGAAGGGGGGAGCCAAGTTTTTCTCATTTTCATCTCCCTTAAAAATTGTTTTTAGGAAGAGTTTTGCTAATCGTTCAGAGGCTTCTAAAAAAGAGGCTTTTATTAAAAAAATGAGTCGAAAAGAAAAACTCGACCTTATAGCCTTACAGTAACTTACTTTAAACTTTTCGGAACAACTGCGTTTTATATAGAATAAATTCTTCTACATGATTGTGTATGGGGTTATTTTGAGCCTTAATGCATGAGATTGAAGCTAGCAATAGTAAAGACGCGCTAGTTGCTAAATATAGCGTAGCACGACCTGCTAGAGACTCTATTTGATCGGATCGGAAGTAGGCTAGAACAATTTCTATAAGAGGAGGGATTATCAGTAAAAAAAAAGTTGTTTCCTTGGCTGAGTGCCTTCTTTTGTGTAGGAGTTTTTTGCTCTTTTCATAGCTTGTTATAGCTGAGCTTAATTCATCTTGAGTTTCACTCAGTTTTAGTGAAAGGAGAGAGACTTCTTCCTTGATTTGTTGGTAGTCGTGTTGGAGCTTTTCGATTTTAAGTATTTTTTCGTTTTGTGAAAGGATGGTTGCTTCACGAAAAAGTCCGATTAGCTCTAATTCAGAATGCAAAAATGGTTCTTTAGCTTTAAGATGCTCTACTTGAGAAATTTCATAAGCTGATTCTGCATCAGGTAGTAAGAAGTTTTCGACTTGTAAATAATTTGTTTCCTCTACTTCATCTTCTTCTTTAGAAGAAGCTTTTATTTGATTTTTCTGCTGTTCTGTGGCTCTTTCTATCCAAGATTTATAGGAGATGGCTTTTACTTGTAGGTCCTCAATGTGAGGTGTAAAGCGTTTTTTCGCAGCTTCAAAAGTTTTTAATTCACAGTATATCTTACCTCGTACTTCACAGGATTCAGTTTTACAGATTTCTATTGCACTAGCTAGGGTTTCTGGACTTAACGATAAAGAATCGTTAGTCACCAAAAAATCAGAAAGAAGGGTTAGTTGACGTCCATTAATGGGTTGTTTACAAAAGATACAAAGGTCACTTTGAGTGATCCACTCTAAATAGCACTTAAGGTGTACAGGTTGATGCTTTTCCCCATCAGGCCCTTCATGTTGGATAGGGATTTCAGGGATTTTAGTAAGATTTTGGCTAATTGGATTGTAACATATAGAGCATTCTGTTTGCTCCGAGGGAGGTGTATAAAAAAAATTAAAAGTTCTTTGTATCATTAAAATCCTATTTTTTTAAATACTCTAACCTGATTATTTTTCAATCGAATCCATAAAATTTTTTATTTAAGGAGGTTCTTGATTCGATTTTTGTTCTATAATAAAGTGGCTAATAATGATTGCGCCACACATATTTCCAAAAATATTGACGACGGTTCTTAGCCTATCTAAAATTCGATCTAGGGGCAGTAAAATAGAAATAGCAGACAGGGGAATATTCACAATTCTAAAAACAACGACAAGGCTTACCATACTAGTTTCAGGAATTCCCCCTTCTGCCATTCCTCCTAAGATACAGGCAATTGCGAGAAGGATTTGCTCAGATAAAGAAAGATCTATTCCGAGCATTTGAGAAAAAAACAAAGCAGCTCCCATTTCGTACATCATCATGCCTCCTACATTAATAGAGGCACATAGTGGTAAGATAAATTTTGTAGCAAAAGGCTTGGCTTTTAGTTTTTCAGCTGTAACCATCGCCACTGGCAGCGTCGCTACAGAGCTAGAAGTTCCAAATGCAGTAGAAAAAACTGTAAGACTTTGTTGTAAAATAACGCCTATTTTTTGTTTGGAAACAATCGCTACGGCTATAAGTTGCCAAAGCCCATGTAAAAAAAGTCCTAATACAAGAACTGTAACAAACGCTCCAAGAGCCGAAAGATTGGCTTTTAGGTCTCCATTTAGGTAAGACTGCGCTACTCCTGCTCCAACAAGAGTAAAAATTCCAATAGGGGCAAGAAGCATTACACCATGTAAACATTTGGAAGAAGCCTCTCTTATCGCTATAGCAAGATCGATAATTGGTTTAGTCACCTCTCCAACAAAAGAGCATCCAAGCCCGAAGATAATCGAAAAGATAACAACAGGAAGTAGTTCAAAGTGGGTGAGTGAGTAAAAAATATTGTCAGGGAAAATCGACAAGAGAAAGTTTGAAAACCCAAAAGAGCTTCCTTCCATACTTACGTATGGCTGACCATTTAAAATTAAATCAGGATTGCTGCCAGCTCCTGGTTTAAACAGGTTAAATAGTCCTATCGCAATAGAAACGGCAAGGACTTCGCTAAGAACCATGTAGCCAACGGTTTTTTTTGCTAAAGATTTTAAAGAGGAAAGTTTTCCAGACAGGTTTCCAAGGGCTGCAAGTAAGGCTGAACAAATAAGGGGGAGCGCAAAAAGTTTCAGGAGGTTGATAAATAGGTCTCCTAAAAATTTAATAGGGGTAAAAAGAGTTGGAGTGAGAATGCCAAAAAAAATAGCGAATCCAACACTTCCTAGAATTAAATATTTATTGTTTTTGGTAATGAATCGTAACATAATCTTTTACTCTTGGAATCTAAGGGCTTTTCAGAGTAAAAGATTAGGGAATAAAAACCCATTAAATTGCGTTTAATGGGCATACAGATACTGACCAAATTCTCCTATTTGGAATTTTTGCAGCGTTTTTTGTGATGCCTCTTTAAATATTTTTTTAAAGATGTTTTGCATAACGGGTTTAGTCACTTGTTCTGTTTTTTGTTTGAGGATTCTAAGCTCTTCTTCTTTAAAAGAGCTTCTTTGATCCCAGATTTTGGCAAGCGCTGTATACTCGTGAAAACGTGGTGTTTGCTTCAACATTTCTTTCGTTATAGCATTTTTACCTTGAGCAATAATGGTTTCTGTATAAAGGTCGTAAAGGACAACTTTTCTTTTTCGTAAAGCAGCAGTCTCTTCTTCCGTTGTTCTATCTTTAGCAAAAATTCTTCTTAGAGCCCTAGTGTCGTTTTGATCAACTAAAATAGCTTGCTGTTTGTTTGTGTCTTCATCTAATACAAAAAGCATTTGAAATGCTGGTTTTTGCTCACTTGTGAAAAGTTCTTGAGGGCTTTCTAATAGATCAATAGGTTTTTGATTTGAAAAATTATTTGTTACGAGTAGTTCAAGGTCAAAGAGGGAGTCAGCAACTGTTTTACCAAATTCTTTTTCAGCAAGGTCTCGGACTTTAAAAAGCGGAGGAGCTTTCGAAAATAACGCTTGGGCTTGGTTTTTTATTTTGTTTTTATTCATAAAAAAGAAAATGCCAGATACAGCAAGTTTTACTTTCCAAGAGGTAGCAACAAGAAAAATCGTAGTCATGGAGATTACAAAATAGGCTGAGGATAAAATCATACTTTTAAGCAAGATAGCTTTTATTGGAGATTTTCTTTCAAAGTCGTCTATAGTGTTGCCGATAGTCTTTAACGTTGGTAACTTGGGAAGGATATTCCAAGATGTTTTTTGTATTGCCTCTACCTTGTCCCAACCTTTTTCAAAGAGATGTATCTTATCGGACCACTTGGAAATGGTTCTAGGATCTAAGGGGGGAGCTGGTTTTTCGGCGTGTATTTCATTTTCGACTTGAATTTCCACATCGACAAGAACATCTCTTTCCCCATGAATATCTTGTTTTGTGGAGATTGTTTTTTCTGGGAGAGGGATGGCGGTTTCGCCTTTCCAAAGAGCTTCGTATTCTAAAAGAGCTGCACATTCCTTTATTTTTTCTTGTTTTGATAAACAGTGTAGTTTTTGAATTCTATGTTGCGCTAGTTTTAGATATCTATCCAGTTCTTCGGTTGTATGTACACCTACTACAATAGAGCCATATAGGTCGCTTGGACTCATACAGGTTTCTTTAACGAGTTCTTTAGAATCTTTTTTAAAGATTTCTAACGCAGCTTTCAAACTAGGTGCTGAATAAATTGCATTTAAGATTAGGTCGTGGATGTCTGCATCTATTTGTTGTTTGATGGCAGCGAGGTTGAAATGTCCTGCATTATCTTTTTCTTGCTCCAAGAGGTAGTCGTATAAAATTTTTGTTTTTTCGTTTAGAGATAAGGGGGTAGTTCCAAAAAGCTTTGTATGCAAAGATTTAGGTAGAGCATAGCAGAGCGTTTGACCGTATTGTAGTTCCCTCATACGCCCAATCCCTTGACCCATATCTGTTTGAATAGAGTCAGATTCAAAAAGTACAAGAGCAGAAGCTGTTGCCCCTTGTTTTATATCGCTTCCAACGGTTCTTGCCATATCAAAAAAGGTAAAGCGGTTAGAAGGAGCCGTCTTAGAGTTGATTAGACGGGTTTTACCTCCGACTTTATTCATAGCCATAAACTCTTTGGCTTCTTCATCGAAATAGACTATCTCTTCTAGATTAGGTCTTTGTGTTTGAAGGATTTTCCAAAGTTTTTCCGCTACTTTGTTGTTTTTGTGACCACGGAATAATCCCCCAACATCGATGAGCGCGTTATGGTTTTCTTTTAAAATAAGAGAAGAGCAGCTCTCAATGAGTGTTGCAAAGCTTTCTGTGTTAATTTGATGAATAGCTTTTCCATTGCTAAAATAGTGGTAAGGAATAAATCCTTTCGAGCCAAATGTTTCTTCAAAAGCTGTTACTTTTCCATGCGCTTTAGGATGTTGCGGTGTTGCTGTCATTGAAGATGATGAAGAAAATTGCTTTAAAAAGTCTGCGGTTGTACTTGTTAACGTCTCTTTGTAGGTTGTAATTCCAGAAGCTATATGAGTTTTGAAATATTCTAAAACAGCAGCTGGTTTATGCTTTATTTTTTGCTGTTGGTCTTCGACAAATCCTTCCAGAAGGCAGTTAGGAGCAATGGACTCATCTACTTCAAAAACTCTACGGAATGTTTTCAGGGCTAGAGATTGAAATGCTGGGACCCCTAAAGATAGCTCTTTGAGATAGAGTTGTTTAAGATTGTCTAGTAGTTCGTTTACTTGATCGCAAGACAGGCCTTCATGGAAAAGAGCTATAAGCGTTTTAGTAGCTGTTTCATGTCTATTTTGATATTCCGAAGGCGCTACATTAGTTTCTTTAGGTTCATTACTAGAAAGAAAAGGGATTACGAATTTTTTTTCGTTTCTGTGTTTTTTAGAAAATCCATATTTTTGATTGACTTGACCTGATAAAGCCTCAGGGAGAATGATGACAAGAAGACCTCTGATCAAATCGATGGATTCTTTCTTAGGGTGTTTTTTTAGAAATTCATCCATATGATGAGCGTTTCCTACAACATACTCTCTAAAAGCTATACTGTGTTCTAGAGGGATTTCGAGTAGAGCTTCCATATGGCCAGCAAGGCCTCTTTGAATCAGTGCTTTATATTCTTCAGATGAAATTTTTTCATGTTGTTTATTTGCTATCAGTATGTCTGCGAATTGTTTATCTTCAAACAAGATGCTGAACATTTTTTCAAAAAGGTTTATTTCTTCCGAAGGGAGGGCTACTTTTTCTTTTCTTGTGTAAATTAACTGGCTAAATGGATCTAGGGTGCTTCTTGCTTCATCAATATTAGCGCTTCCTTTTGTTTTTATAAGATGAAGTATTTTTCTTAGCATTTCAGCCAGCTCTTCATTTTTAGGATGGATAGATTTTTGGCTTATGCCATCGGCAAATAAAGATAAAAAGTGTAGTTTTAAAGATTGTAGGGATTCAGCGTTGCAGTTAAGAGGTTTTCTTTTTTCTACGTCAGATAGCAGTTGCCTATATAGGTACTCGATTGTTTCTTTCGACATAAAAGTGGTTCTTTGAAATTCTAAGGTGTCGATGTGTATGCCTAGCTTTTCAAGTTCCATTTTATTACTTTCAATGTTTTCTTGAGCAATAGCCTGAGGGAAGATGTTGATAGTGAGTCTTTCCCCATCAGCTGTTTCTATATTAGAACAAGGTAATATAGCATGTGTTTTACCAGCGCCAGTTGAAAGTTCGAAGAGGACTTGTTTACTTGCTTTTAAAAGAGTTTCGGAAATGAGAGATACTTTTTCTACTTGTCCTTTACGTAGGGATATCCCTTGGCATGCTTCAAACAGTAGCTTCGATCTGTTTTCTATTGTAAGAGGATACTCTCTTTTCTTTTGTAAGCTTACCATAAAAAGATCAAATAATGCTTTTTGTTCTATCGGATCACTAGGATCTCCTGCCAAATAACGCTCTAGATTCTTTTCAATCGTAACAACTCTTGTTAGGTTTGTTTTTTTTGTAAGATAGAGCGCTATTTTGTTGAAAAATGAGCTAATTTCTTCTTCGCTAAGAGTAAAAGACTCTTGAAATGATTCTTTAGAGCCCTTTAAAAAAAGAAGTAAAATAGATTCTAAGTGGAGTTCTTGTTTTGTGATCTCCTGGGTAATTTCCTCTATAGACTTATGGACAAAAGAAGGTGAGAGCATTTTTACAATCTTTTCTTCTAAATAGGCTATATCGTTTTCTTCTTGATGGACCCTTGTTTTTAACGCTCCCAAAAGCTCTTGTAAATTTCCCTTAGGTTGGTAAGAGTTTTGATTTAGTAGTGACATATAGTCTTTAAGCCGTTTTTTTTCTAGAGGATCTTCTATGGATCCCTCAAGAGATAGGGCTTCTATTTGATCCAGCGAAAAGATCGATGTGTAGGTTTTTTCCAGCTTTTTTAAATGAGCATTTAGTTCTTGATCTTCTTTTTCAAGACGAGAGGTATCGATCGACAGCAAAGTGTCCCCTCGGAAAGGTTTTGTTTCGATGGGAACGACTTTCTTATTAAAATAGATTGTGATGTTTTCTTGAAAAAGAGCTCTTACTAAACGCATAGATGCCAGAGCAACTGAGCTGATTGTCTGCATAAGGCCAAAAGGATGGAGGGATGTTTGCAAAACAAAGGCTCTTGCTTCGGCGAATTTGTATAGACTCTTTAAGTAAAAAGAAAATGCTAAAGAGGGAAAAAAGCCTATTACCCCCAAGGAATCCACATGAAAACTTTTGTAACGAGCTTTTGTATTTTCAGCAAAGGTGGTCCATTCCTCGTAACTTTTTAAAATAGAGCATAGATCCTTCATCGTTCTATAGGATTTAGGGGATTTTAAAAGAAGCTCTAGAGTCTTTGCTTCAGGCAAAGGATCTTTTTCTAAAGATAGACTTACTTCAAAAATGGTTTTTATTTGAGCAAGTTCTTCTAAAGAGGCTTCTTGGATGATTTCATAGTAAGCTGCAAAGTTTTTTTCTATAGATAAGGGTCCAAGAAATAGATCGTTAGAGCGAACCCAGTCAGAAGAATACGCGTCTTGTAGCATCTTTTTAATCGTTTTCTTTTGACTTATTTCTTCTCTATAATCGTTAAGGTGCGTTATTAAGTCGCCCTTTCCTAAAGGTCCGATAGTAACTGAAAAAGGCTTAGGGTGGTAGTTATTCATTAGTAAGGAGCCATTTTCTAACGAGTCTAAACGATCTTTTAAAATCGGGAAGCAAAGAAGAAATTCCGGGATTATGGTCTTTTGATTTATTTCAATAGATCCGAGAGGATGAAGTCCTTTTAAAACATTTAAGGCCAAGTCTTTTAGAGAGTTTTTCATAGGCTCAGAGACTGGTTGTTTTCCTAGTTTTTTTAGCTCTTCGTTAAAGTGTTCGATGAGACTTATTATAAGAGGCTCAGGGATGATTTTGGTAAGAAAATGTAGAAAGATAATTTCTTGATTTTTTGAAAGCATAAGGTGCTTTTTATCTAGATGCCCTTCTTCATTGAGACATTTAAGATAAATAGGTGTAAATAAAGCAAATAAAGGAACTAGATCCATGACCCTTTCATGGAAAACGGCTTCTTCACCTAGAGGAGGGAATTTAAGAAGCTCTTCTAAAAGAAGAGTAAATGTTTTTAAACCTATTAAGGGTTCTGTAGAGGCCATAGCTATAGCCTGTATCAGTTCTTTTTCAGACTCAGAGAACCTTTTTGTTAAAGAATTAGCTGTTTTTTCAATTAGCTTATTTGCTTCATTTTTGTTTGTAGTAGATAGCATGAAAATATAGAAAAGAGTAGAAGGAAGACCTCCGGGCGATAGTTGTCCGGTAGAGAGAATCTTAAATGAGTAGAACTTTTCCATAATACCTAAAATCTGCACTTTTCTTTCACCAGTTTCTGATTCTAAAATAAGATGAGGGAAGAGGATTTCAGGGAATTGATCCATCGTAAGAAAAAACTCAGGATCTTCTTTCGAGTAGGCCTTCTCGTTTAGTAATCTAAATTCAAGCGTTTTACTTCCTAGTGGGACCGAGATCGAAGGTTCTAAGTCTAGAGCCTCATCGATTGAAATAATAGTATCTTCTTCTTCATTTCTTTCTATTAAAAGGTGATCTTCGGAGGCCCAAATACGAGAGGCTTCTTTTTCAATAGTAGGGTACTTTTCTTTGACCTTTGCAAGGTCTTTAAAAGAAGAAAACTCTGCAACAGGAAGTAATGTGTAAGTAGTTCCATTTTTCAGTGTTTTTATCTGAAAACGCCCAAGTTGCCACCTTGCGTAAAGAGAACCTACATAAGAATCAGATATAAGTTCGAAAGTGCTATCTGACGTTTGTTCTCCAAGGCTGCAGTCGTGAATGTTTAGAGCTTTTCCAATAGTGCCTTTTTTTAAGAGACTGTTTAATAAGACTTTAGGATCGTTTTGAGGGGGGCTCAAGCTGAAACCGGTGTTTGCTATTTCAAAGGTTCCATACATTGAAATATATTTATGTAATTTTGCAAGGTAGATCCATTCTAGACGAGCAGAGTCTATTTCAAAAAGAGCAACCGTCTCATTTAATATTGCTACAAGTTCCTGTTTAGTTGTTTTACTTAAGAAGTTTTTTATTTGAAGTTCTTTTTCTTTTTTTAAAACAAAAAGACTCTCAAGGATTTCTCTATTGGGTTGATCTTCCCACTTGCTTAGAGGTATTGATCCAGCTAAAAAGGAACAAACCGCTAGCTCGTCGGGGTTTTCTATTGCTTCAGCGATAAATTGTAGTGCAAAAAGTTCGCTTTTTTTATTGTGCGTACAGTCTTGAACTAGAAGGGTATTTTTTATTAACGATCTGAAGTCTAGAAGCTCATCAAATAAGGGTGAGTTTGCCAGATATAAGTGATACTTTATAGCAAGACCAAGGGTAAGGACCTCTAGAGCTTTGTTGTTTTCGGGATTTTCTTTTTGGCACTGCTCTATTCCTAAAGTAATAAATCGATTGATTAGAGAAACAAATTCAGGAGAGTCTTCTAGCTGTTCGCTAAGCATCTCAATACGGAAAAAGGTTGAATACGCTAGATAGGTCCAGTTTGGATATTTATTGATAGAGTGTTCTAAAAAATAGCCAATAAAACGATTGATGCCATCTTTGGGATCAGTAAACATTCTCAGCTTTTCTTTTAGATCAGGATTTGTCACGTAATACTGTACCAGCTGAGGTGTAGGAATACTATCGATAGGTAACGAAGATTCTTTTGGAGGAGAAGCATGTAGTAAAACTTGGTTAATAAAATACCCTGTATTAGCTGTTTCTGACGTTTTACCGCGCTCTAATAAGTCGAAACTTTTTTGGCTCTCTTTAAAATAGCTTATGCTGTAAAAGGGGGAGGTATTCTGTGAAAGGTAATCTTCTGTGACTATAGAGTTATTAAAATGGATCCTAAATCCTTGGGTTTCCAAACGGCCCCATACGCTTTTCCATTGAGCTATCCATAATACCTGGCTTCTTGAATGCTTTAAGCTGGCTAGGATGGTTGGGTTATGTATTGCAATATTGAGATATTGCAATAACTTAAGAGGTAAAGGTATTCTTGTGCCTTCGTACTGCAAGCTTTCTTCCATAATAGAGTTGATTTCATCTTCTTTATTACGTTTTTTTGGAGGTAAGTATTGGCTAAAAAATAAGACTTCAGTGGAGGGGCTTGTTTTCATATGCCTACCAAAAGTAAATAGAGTTCCGTCTGTTGGAAAGCCTTCTTTAAGGAGCTCTTTTTTAAGTTCTCTATATTTTGGGACTAGAAGCGGATTAGTTGTGAAGTTTTTAGGCTCACTTAGGAATGGAATCAAATTTTTTCGAGATATAACGTAGTCTTTAAACGTGTCTTGGGGAAGATGTTTTAGCGCTAGTTTTTCGCCGATAGCGTATAGGGTCCATTTTAGAAGGGCTGAATTAAAGTGACGATTACACGCAAAGTTTGTTGAAAGCAAGGCGCAGAGGTTCATGAGTACATGAAATAGATCGGGAAGGACCTCTAACGGGATTTTTTCCCAGTAAGGACTTGAAAAAGAAGGGAGTTTAACAATGTAGTTAGCGATACCATTGATAATCTCAAAGTTGAAATTTCTAATGTTATTTGTTTTTCTATCTAAATAGTCAAGCATGTCACAAAAGTCTTTTACGATGTTTACAGGAAGACTAAAAGCATTTTCAGGCACTTTCTCTAGACTGCTTCCTTGTAAGCTATAGAAATAGGATGGGCTAGGTTGTCCAGGAGCTTGGAAAATTCCTATTTTTGAGGTGATGGAATCTTTAGGTCCAGGAAGTGTTGGGTTGAGGTCTAGATGTAAAATACCACGTTTTTTTAAGGTCGGGGTGTATGGGGTGAAAAGGTTTTTTTCTAAGGTCTTATTTGTTTTTTCAATATACTCACCAAGAGATTCTTGACTTAGGCTCTCTTTTTGTTTTATTGCTTTTTTGCAAAAGTTTTTTGGATGTATCAGAGGAAGGTTGTTTTGGATTTGTAATTTTAAAACTTTATATAAGTTTTTAGTTTTTATTTTGTCTTGAGAAGCATCCAAAAGCAAGTGATAAAATAGTTGTTCAACTATTTTATCTGAGGAAATACTTGCGGAGTCTTTTTTGTAGTGAAAAGAGCTATCTGTTGGAGTCTCCCAAGAGCTTCTAAGGGTATTAGGTAGTACGTTGTATACGAAATTTTCTGCTATTTCCGGAAGTTCTTGTTTTCTACTTTCTCTTAAAATAGTAACGAGAGCTGCAAAAAAAGACTTGTTTTCGAGTGTTTCAGAGTGAGGGGATCTAAGAAAAAGAACTTGCTGGGTTTTTGTTTTTATTCTAGGGTCTTTTGTTACTTTGTCTATTTCTTTTTCGATCAATTTGGGATGGTGTGTAGGTTTGCCACTGGCGTTAAAAAGAAA
The DNA here is from genome assembly GCA_964455905.1 of uncultured bacterium. Classification (GTDB taxonomy): domain Bacteria; phylum Chlamydiota; class Chlamydiia; order Chlamydiales; family Rhabdochlamydiaceae; genus CAIJXB01. The sequence continues at coordinate 74,132 of CAYVYN010000004.1, read as the reverse complement.
TACACCCTCGCGAGCAATATGTATAAATAAAGCATCAGAGCCTTTTCCAAGCACTGGAATAAGGACCGCTCCAGTTTTCGTTATTTCGCTTTTTATTAACGAGAGGATGTTTTCTTCCGATTCCTGGCTTTCTAGGGCATAAAGGACGTCTTTGGCGCATTCAAGTTGGCTTGTTGCTTTATCAATGTTCGCTATTTCTTCGCTTAGTTGGGTATCAGCGTCGATAGGTGTTTTACTAATTGCTTCCGCGAATGCGACGAGGCTGTTTGTAAGTGTTTGGCTTTGAATTGCTTGAGAATATGTTGGAGTGTACTGCTCCTCTTTAGTCTCCTCAGCTGCTTGGGAGTTTTGAGGAAAAAAAGAAAAAATTTGATCAAAACCAGAAGGAATTAGCATGATTACCTTTGTTTAAAATAATTTAACAATATCTTAACGCGAAAAGTAATTATTTGTCTATCTTGTATTGCTGTTTGTTTTTTAATTTGGTGGATCGTATTTTATTAGTTTCCCATTTATAACAATATTTTGATAAATCCAAGGATCGCTATCTTCTCTTATCAGGCGGTCACAGCCCATAATAAAGCCTTGACAAAAGCCGTGTTTTGAGATCGCTAGTTTCATGTATTGTGAAGAACAGGGATAAAAGTGACTTCGGGGCCCGTCGACAGGAGAAAGAACCTTTTGATGAAATAAAATGAGTTTTTTCGCCACAACAGCAGCGGGAGAGTCTATTGTTGTCGAAGTTTCTTTTTTTATTTGTTTACTACACAAAGAAGCATCTTTCCCCCAGGGCACGTGATAGCCCGGAACAGCTCCTAGATAAAATGGGAAAAAGAGGAGGGGCAGCAGCTTAAAATGCATATTGTAACGTTAAGGCCGGGAATAGTTTTTGTTGGTTCATAACTGGTGTCGCATACCTTTCATAGGTTCGTTCGTTATAAAATTTAGCTTCTTCCCCAGCTCCGTAAATACCTCCAAAATACCAGCCTGCTTCAAAACCTGTGAAAATTATCCCTGCGGGGATGTTGTTGTTAGCAAAAAAATAATAAGAGGCCCCTATAAAAAGTCCGTTAAGTAAAAAGGCTGTTACAGCTGATTGTTTTTGGCCTAAATATAAATAACCCGCTCCAGGGATGATGCTATTAAGCGCTTGAGCTTTAGTGACAGATTTTTTTGCCTCGGCATAGTTGTTTAGTAGTTTTTTTAAGTATTCGTAGCCAGGCTTCGAGGAACATGCTGTAATTGCTGGAAGATTACCTTCTAAAAGATTTTTAGATAGTTCGAGTTTTTCTCCTACAGCAGGAAAGTATGCTTGAAGGTATTCTAAAACTTTTTTTGCTTTTTCTACTTCTTTTTTATGCAGATAGCAGTCAAACAAAATCACGAGAAGGTCTTGGTACGCTGGAAAAGACGGGTCAGCAAACGCTAGAGCTGAATTTTCAAATACGTAGATTACTTCATCATATTTTTTTCCCATGTAATAACAGAGGAGGGTTTCATAGTCTAATTCTATTTTTCTACTTCGTTCCTTGGGAGGAATTAGAAATAAAGCTCTTTTAAAGGCTGTAATTGCTTGGTAAAGGTCGAGTTCTTTAGCAAAGCCCATAGCTATTCTGTATTCTTTTCCCCAGTCAGAAACTTCTTCTTCAGAAGATAGGGGAGCAAAAGGGGATGGTAGCTGCAAGATGTATCTGTCTTGCAGAGTATAATCAATTTTAGGTTCTATTTGGTCGGAAACTCTTGTGCAAGAGCCTGTACATAGCATACAGGCGCTTAGCACTAGAGAAATTTTTTGTGAAATCTTAGTCATTATTTAAAGTTTTAATCATTTCAAATCCAGCATCGAGTTCTTCTTTGAGATCTTGAGGTCCAGCTTGCTCTTTATAGAGAGTTTCTTCGGCTGTTGTGATTCTAGCAAAATCTTCTACGGTATCAATGATAAACGGTCTTAGGAAAATAATCACGTTAGATTTTGTATCAATTCGACTATTTTCACCAAAAATAGCTCCAATCACGGGCAGACCTCCAAGACAAGGGATACTTGATTTGAAGTGCACTTTTGTATCTTGAATCATACCGCTTAACACTAAAAAGTGTCTGTCTGGAACGTGAACTCTTGTGTTCATTGTGGTATGACTTGTTTGGATACCAGTTACTTGGGATCCCTGAACTTGTGTTGTATTATTAGTTTGCTCACTAATATCTTGTTTGATATCTAGTGTAATAATATTGTTGGTTCCAAGTGTTGGTGTGATTGTTAGGTCAACTCCAACATCCCGATATTCAATGTTCGAAGACTGGACAGTGTTAGATGCTGTATTAGAAATAAAAGACCCTACAAACGGGATATTTTGACCTACGAAAATTTTTGAGGTGTGGCCATCTTGTGTGATAATTTTGGGGTTCATCACAACAGTAGTATCATTATCTACCTGTAGAGCATTGAGTAAGCTACCCAAAGAAATAAACGATTGTCCTTTATGGAATAAAATGTCTCCTATTACACCAAGATCAAACCCTGTAGAAAAAGGAACTGCGGTTGTGCTATTTAGCGCATTCCCTTGTACTGGTGTGTTTAAATTCGTCGCATAAGAAATCGGAGAGCTAAGATCTACTGTTCCTGTGTTTACATTACTTCCCAGGACTGTGTTTTGCACTTTTACAGGAAAATTACCAAGAGCTCCTACCGTTTTATTTAGGTATTGAAGTTGGGACCCCCATTGCAACCCAAAATTTTGAGAATTAAATAAAGAGGTTTCGACGACGAGTACTTCAATAAATACCTGTCGAAGAGGGACGTCTAAACTTAAAATAAGCTCTTTAAGTTTTGCTAAAATTTCAGGGGAGCCTGTTCCAAGTAAGGAATTAGTGACTTCAATCCATTGCAAGGAATCAATCACGTCAATTAACGCTTTATTTGCATCAGGGGCTGTTTTATCTAAACTAGTTGCTACTTTTTTTAAGGCTACTTGAAGGTCAGCACCTGCATGATATTGTAATTTATAAATAAGGAAATTCGCGAGCTCGGTAGATCCCATCGTAGCTTCGCCAGTCTCTGTGCTAACATCAAATTTGACAAGAAGTTCTTGAACTTTTTGAATGGCTCCAGGATCTCCTGAAATAATCAGAGAATTGGTTTTATCAATAAATTTCAAGTGGTTGATTGCATCAAATAAAAGAGAATCAGCGACCCCAGACATAGTCAAGTTTTGCATGAACTCATGCAAAATAGCAATTAGAGAGCTGCCTGTTTGGTTTTTAGGAGTGTATACAACAAATGTTGCAGGAGTCTCTCTAGCAGGCTTAGCTTGTGCTTGTGCTTCTAAGTCAAATTTGGTGACAAGAGATTCTACTTTTTTTAAGGTCTCTTCTGGCCCTGTAAAGAGCAGAGAGTTTGTTTCTTGTACCCATTGTACGGAATTTAAGCTTTTTTCTAGGTTCTTGTCTTCAATAGATGTATTACTTAATTGTCCTGCAAAATTTTTTACAATTCGTATTAATTCTTCTGGAGAAGTGTTTTTTATTTTATAAATAAAAAACACAGAGTTTCCAATTGTTTTAATCGTGTTGGTATTTGGTGTAAGAGTGTCGATCGAAGGCAGCAGGTTTTTGATTTTCGCAATTGAATCAGGAGATCCTGTAAAAAGTAAAGACTTTGTAGATTCTACAACTTTTACTGTTTCTAATGTGCGTATTAAATCTTTATCACCAAGGCTAGATTCTAAAAGGTCTTTAGCAAGATCTTTTAGAGCTTTAGCCAGTTGCTCTGGGGATTGATTCAGATGCTTATAGATAAAGAAGTCGGCTTTAGAATCGGTGGTAATTTTTTCTCCAGAATTTGTATCAAATTCTCCGATTAAAGATTTTACCTGATCGATCGTAGCTGTCGAACCTGTAATTAAGATCGCATTATTTTCTTTTACCCATTTAAGGCTTTGTATTGACTTGATTACAGAAATATTACTTGGGTCTTCTGGAGGGATACTCGCGCTTAGGTCTTTGAGGTTTTGAATGATGATATTTCCTGGAGCATATTGCAGTTTGTATAGGAAAAAGGTGTTTGCGTAAGAGCCTGAGAGTTCTTTTTGGCTGTCTATTTTAGCTAAAGCAGTTTTTAGTCTGTTTAATGTAGCAGGATCTCCTTTGAAAAGGAAAGAGGCGCTAGCTTCAATCCACTGTGCTTTATAAATTGTCTCAGCTAATTTTTGGTCGTTTGTGTTGCTTGGATTGAGAGTTTCGCTAAACCGCGATAGACCATCTTGTAGCTGCGCTTGGGTAGCGTAAACAGGTTTGTATAAGAAAGTTTCCGATAGATTTAGAGGAGAGGTCACATCTAAATTTTTTACGATTGTTTGGATTCGATCTAAAGAAGCTGTATCTCCAGTGAAAACAAGGGATTGGGAAGAAGCGACCCACTTCATAGAGTCTAAAGCAGCAAGGAAAGATCCATTCTCTAATCCAGAAGACTTAAAGTTTTGATTCAGTTCTTTTATGTGGTTAGCAATACTTTCGCCAGATGCATTTTGTGGATTGTAAATGAGAAACTGGTTTTTTGAAAGAAATGAAGATGAATCAAAAGAGGGGAGTAGGTTTTGTAGTTTTGTAATCGCAGAGGAAGTTGCATGAAATAATAAAGTGTTGCTTTCTTCGATCCATTTCACACTTTTTATAGCATTGAGTAGCTCTTTATCTTGGATGGTTTTTGCTGTATTTTCCAAGGAAGCTATAATTTGCGCCCCTGTGGAGGATTGGATTTTATAGGTGAAAAGTTGTATCTGTGATTCAGAAACATCTAAGGTCGGCAAAATATTTTGCAGTTTTGTAATTGTCGATGTTGTTCCGTTAAAAAGAAGAGTGTTAATTTCTTGCATCCACTTCATCGTGTTCACTGCAGCGATAAAATCGCTATCTTGAATATTTTTAGCCATTTCTTTTAAAGAATTTTCTATCTGAGGCCCTGAGGTGTTTGCAATTTTATACATGTAGAATTGGAGTTCTTTTGTCGCAGAAGGCGCAACATCTACATCAGCTAACATTTTTTGTAATTCAACAATTGCTTTTTTAGTGCCGTTAAATACTAAAGTATTCACTTCTTGAATCCACTTCATGCTCTGAATCATTTTCGCAAAATCTTTGTCTTGAATGGTTCCTGCCATTTTTTTCAAGGAAGAGTCTATCTGCTCAGCTTTTGCATGTTGGATTTTATACATGAAAAATTGCATTTCAGAATCTGCGGGTACAGCAGCATCCAAAGAAGGTAAAATCTTTTGTAGTTTAGCGATGGTTTCTTGTGGACAGTTAAAAATAAGAGTATTGCTATCTTGGATCCATTTCATCGATTTTACTGCTTCAATGAGAGATTTATCATTTGTCGTTTTTGCAATTTGTTCTAAAGAAAGGGAAATTTGCGAAGCTGGCGAAAATTGAATTTTATACGTGTAAAGCTGCGATTCTTTAAAAAACGCAGGTGCGACATCAATAGAAGCAAGGATGTTTTTTATTTTTTCCAAAGAGTCAGGAGTGCCGCTAAAAATAAGTGTATTTACATCTTGAATCCATTTCATGCTTTGGATTGTAGAAGTAAGGTCTGCATCGTGAATAGACCCTAACATCTTATGCAGAGATTCAGTGATTTGTTCTTGAGAAGCTGTTTGGATTTTGTATAGGTAAAATTGGGTTTGTTGCGTTTTTTCACTAGAATCGAGGGTAGGCAGGATGGTTTTAAGTTTTGCAATAGCAGAAGGTGATCCGTTAAATACAAGAGTATTACTGGCTTGAACCCACTCAGCTTTTCGAATACAATCAATGAGTGATTGGTCTTGGGATGTTTTTGCAATCAGTTCTAGCCCGGAAGTGATTTGTTTTGCTGAGGCTTGCGTAATTTTATATGTGTAGATTTCTCCGCTTTGTTTTTCAGCATCTAAAGAAGGCAAAATCTTTTGTAGTTTAACTATAATTTCTTGTGGACAGTTAAAGATAATAGTATTGCTATCTTGGATCCACTTCATCGATTTTACAGCTTCCATCAGCCCTTTATCTTGGGTGCTCTTTGCAATTTGTTCTAAAGAAAGAGAAATTTGAGAGGCTGGTGCAAATTGAATTTTATATGTATAGAGTTGAGACTCTTTGAAAAATGCAGGCGCAACATCAATAGAAGAGAGTATGGTCTTAATTTTTTCTAACGAGTCAGGAGTTCCTGTAAAAATAAGAGTATTTACGTCTTGAAGCCATTTCATGCTTTGGATAGTAGAAGTAAGATCTGCATTTTGAATGGATCCTAACATTTTATGTAGAGATTCAGCAATTTGCTCTTGAGAAGCTGTTTGAATCTGGTATAGATAAAATTGGGTTTGCTGTGTTTTTTCGATAGAATCAAGCGTAGGAAGGATGCTTTTAAGTTTTGCAATAGTAGAAGCAGATCCATTGAAGACAAGGGCATTGCTTGCTTGAACCCACTCTACTTTGCGGATACAGTCAATCAAGCTTTGATCTTGTGAAGTTTTTGCAATCTGCTCTAGGGCTGCAGTGATTTGTTTAGCTGACGCTTGTATGATTTTATAAGTATAAATTTCTAAGCTTTGTTTTTCACTATCTAAAGAAGGTAGGAGGCTTTGTAATTTCGCGCAAGACTCTTTCGATCCGCTAAAAATTAATGTATTGCTTTCTGCGATCCACTTTACAGTTTGAATTACATCAAGTAGGTTTTTATCTTGGGTGGTTTTAGATAGCTCTTTTAAACTAGCAAGAATACGATCTCCCGTTGAGTGTTTTATCGTATAAGTAGTAAGTTCTATAGGCTTTAACGAGACACTATCTAAAGAAGGGAGCACATTTTTCAACATAGCAATAGATTCACCTGATCCGCTAAACAAAAGAGTGTTGCTGTCTTCTAGCCATCTCATGCTTTTTAAAAGACTAGCATAAGAAGGATCTTGCAGAGAGGCAAAGACTTTTTTTAGTGAGGATTCTATCTGATCAGCTCGCGCATTTTGAATTTTATATAGGTAAATCTCTGTTTTATGATCAGCAGATTGCGAATCATCAAGAACAGGTAGAATGGAGCGAAGCTTGCCAATAGATTCAGTAGATCCATTAAAAATAAACGAGTTGCTTTCAGGAATCCATTTTTTGTTTTGAATAGTTACTGAAAGATCTTTATCTTGAAAGCTTTTAGCCAGTTCGTCTAAGGAATGCGATATTTCTGAGTCTGAAGCTTTTGTAAGTTTGTAGATATAAAGTTGAAGTTGTGGAGCTGCAATTTCTTTTGAAGTGTCAAGGGAGGGAACGATTTCTTGGGCTTTTTTGATGATCGATTCTGGACCTGTAAAGATAAGAGAATCGGTTTCTTTGATCCATTTTACATTCGAGAGTGTTTCTTGCAGCATTTTATCGTGCAAGGAAGAATTCATCTGTTTCAATGCGGAAATAATATGCTCAGCTGTCCCATTTTGGATTTTATAAATCCAAAACACGGGTTTACCTGCTTCTCCGAAATAGGTAGGGACGTCAATTCCTGCTAGAATTTCTTTTAACTCACTCCATGTATCGGCATCAGTCACAAAAGCCAAAGAGCCGGTTGCTTGAATGCTTTTTACGGTTTGAATTGCTTGAGATAATCTAGAAAAAGACCCTTGGGGAAGTTGCTTACCGATATTTTGTAAAGAAGCTAAAACTGTATCAGCAGATTGTTCTGTTAATTTGTAAATGTGAACGTTCTGAGTGACCGGCGGAAGTGGGGCCGTCCCGATTTTTGTGCTAGAAGGAGGTACATCAATATCTTCCATAATAGAAAGAGCTCTTTCTATTAGATGGGGGGTCGATATGATGAAAATGCTGTTATTTTCTATCTGGGGAACAAAAAGCAGAGCATTCGTATCTCTAAATGGAGCTAAAATTTGTTGGCATAAGGTAATAATATCAATCGGATAAACGTGCTTTGCTGTGTAGGATTCGATTTCTAGATTAGAGTGTGGAGTATCTAGCGAAAGTAAAAGTAGCGCTATTTTATCAACGTTTGTTGTGATATCTGTAATAATTAACTGGCTTGTTTGCTCGGAAATCTCTATTTGCGACGCTTGAGAAGTCATCGGTTTAATTAAAGAGGCTATGTGAGAAACGCTTGCATTTTTAATTCGAAAAACTCTAGTAACAATAGGAGCATTAGTTTGTATAGAATTAGCAAGCTCTCCCGAAACAATCGTAGAGATTTGATTTACGCCGGAAGTACTCGTCGTAATTAAAAAGTTCCCTTCCTGTTCTAAGAGGGTAAGACCATGGACTCTGAGAACCTGAATTAAAGCAGCGGTGAAATTTTTGCTGGATATGGGCTCTTCAGACACAATCGTTACATTAAACTGAAGATCTTGTTCTGAAAAAACAAAGTTCGCCCCTGTAATTTTACTGACAAACCGTATGACTTCAATCACTGAGGTGTTATTGAAGTTTACTGTGTATTTAGCCGCATCAACGTCTTCTGCCTTAGAAGGTGTTGTTGCTCCAAGAAAAGGAGAGTATATGTTTTGCGTATAGCATAAATCAGAAGCCAAAAAGGGTGCTAAGGAAGAGTATAGCGCTATTTGGGATTTTAAAAAAAAGCTTCTCATAGATCGACAGGCCTTGTTAGTATTACTTGGTCTAGGGAAAACCACTCTAAATATCTTCGAATCCTAAGATACTTCTTGGTTTATTGTAAATGGAAGTTTGTTGAATTTTAGAAAAAGTGCAAAAAACCTTTTTTTGGAAAGGAAGCCTAAGGACCTTTTTAGGATATCCTTTGGATCGTAAGCAAAAGATGGGTTTGCTTTCTTTTGGCAAATAATGCGCTTGCGGAAGTGGTTTTAATAATTGCATCGGCTTGAACTTGTGCAGAGAGAAGCATTTCTTTTTTTAAACAGTCTTTAAAGAATACTTCGGTTTGTTCAGTTCTTTCGAAGGAGTCTCTTCCTTCCATCAGGAAAGAATGGAAAAGAAGTATATCCCCGATATTCCAATCGGAAGATGTCTCTAGGAATTCTGAGGGAGCATCTTTTCCTAAAAGAGGATTGCTGTTGATAATCATTACGATTTCTTCTCCTGCGGGCATTCGAATGAGTTGACTTAAGCCAGCATTAAAAAAGGATAGTTTTTGCGTTTGAGGGTCAAGTAGTATATAGCTGATTGCAAAGGGCCCAAGTAAAGGGTCCGATTTTATCACTTCATGTAAGGTTTTAATAAAAAGAGTAGAGGGGAATGTATTAGAGCTGTTTGTCGGTGTGAATTGTTTTATAAGAGTTTTTATAATTCCTCTTAAGTTTGCAGAAGAAAATAAGGTGCTAAGTTCTTGTTCTATCGGATCTGCTATGAGTATTAAGCAGGTGTTATTTGGAAAAATAAACACATCATAGTAAAGCCCTATGTTGACAGAGGGTTTAAATAGAGATCTTCCGATATCAGCAGAGGGCCAAGAAGGAATTGGGAAAGGAGAAAGAGCATACGCTGTTTTTTGAAACATTTCTAAAATTTCAGTGATTTGATCTTGGTCAGGTTTTTCTTTTTCGACAGTATTAGAGTTTAGGTATTCAGTAATAGCGTTCATGAAGTCGTCGATTTTTTGGTATCGTTCTTGGATTGAAATAGCTAGGGCTTTACTGATGATTTTTCTTAGGTTTTTTGGTAAAAGTGATGTTTGAATAACGCCGAAGCTTAGTTTTCCTAAAATCAGTTCATAGGCAAGAACTCCAAGTGAGTAGATATCCGATGAGTAGGTGATTTCAAAAGGATGTTGTTTTTGCTCGGGACTCATATAATTCGGGGTTCCCATTTTTTTCCCAGGTACTTCCGATGGAGAATCTTTTACTGTTTGACTAATCCCAAAGTCAATGACTTTGATAAGGCCATTTTCTGAAATTAAAATATTTTCCGGTTTTAAATCTCTATGAATAATTCCATGAGAGTGAAGGTGTTTTAACGCTCTTGCTATTTGTAAAATAATGTCCAAAGAGCGTTTTAAGGAAAAAGATTGTTGAGAAAGAAATTGTCTTAAAGAAATGCCGTGGACCCATTCCATGGCTATGTATAGCCCCCCATCCCAGGGGCCTTCTCCATAAAGTTTGACTATGTTTGGGTGGTTGGTAAGAGCAATTGTGCGCGATTCTTGAAGAAATAGGTCTACTGCTTCTTTATTTTTCACATGACTTGAAGGCAAGACTTTAATCGCTATAGGTTGTTTTGTGTCAGGATGAATTCCCATATAGAGCCAGCTCATGCTCCCTCTGTGAAGAAGGGCTTCAATTTTATAAGGCCCAATTTTTTCAGGTAAAGGGGGGGCCTCTTTTAAATCAAGTAAACCGGGTTCTGTATATTGTTTATGGAAACCATCTTTACTCATGGAGTAGTAGAACCTCCCACTTCGATGATTTTTACTCCGAGGACATCGCCCAGTTTCAAAAGCTCTCCTCGAGCTATTTTTTTTCCGTTCACAGTAAGAGTCACGCCTTTTTCTGGGCGAGCCTCTAGCTCTAGAACGTTTCCAGGTTGTAGTTGTAACAGTTTTTCTAGACTGATTTTTATTCGATCTACTTCAACGACAATTTGAAAAGGGATGTCTTTAGTAGAAGCTAGAATGTCTGGTGGGTTTTCGTAAAGAGGAGCTTCCTCTTTGAGGTCTTCTGTAAGCTCTTCATCTAAAGGAGCGTCCCAAAGATGCTCAGTAGCTTCTGATAATTCTTGATCTTCAAATGATTTTTCTTCATCCATCGTAGTTCCATCTCCGTTATAGACAGCATAGTCTAGGATTTTAAGATTAGTTTTTTTGACTTTGACTTTAAAAAGGGATGTTTTATCCCACGTTAAATCAAGAGTTCCTTTTTTTGTTTCAGGATCATATGAGCATCTATCTAATATGAGAAAGTCTCCCTCTTGAACCGAGTCCCATTCTAAAGAAGAAATAAGGCAGCTGCCAGCCTCTAGTCGGAGAGAAACATCCATACTGTGGCTGATTGGTGAAGTTAGAGGATTGAAGGCTGCTTTTAGGAAATGAGTCGCGAATCCTTTTTGGAATTCGGAAGAAAGTAATAAACGTCCTGGAAACGTCTTTTCTTCAATCGCAATAGAAACATCAATAAGGAAAGAAATATTTGTAGGCTTTTTTTCTTCTCCCCATTGAATATGAAGATCTGGATATACCTTAAGATTTTCTACTTCTTTACATGCTTGAAGTAGTAAAAAATCATAAAAACCTTGTTGAAATTCTGGGTCTAGTAGTCCTTGAGACGATTCTTTAGAAAGAAGTAGCGCAGTAATTTCATTAAGGGATTCTGCAGAGATTACCCAATAAAGGGGGCCTGTTATAGGTGCAAGTTCGAACGAAAGGATTTTAGGATTTAGGCCGAAAGAACTAAGAGCGTTTTCCGGAATAAGAGGCTCATGGGCAATAGGGTATATTTTAAAAGTAGGACACTGTAAAAGAGTTTGCATTTTCAAAGAAAATTCTTCGAAAGGAAAGTAGGGACTATTGCCCCAAAGAGGTATTTTTTTACAGTCAGTAAGTTCTGTTTCTATTTGCTTTATCCAGTATAGGGGCGCTTCTGTATTCATTGTTCCCTCTTTTTATCTTTTTGTCGGTCTTGGTCGCTTTTTTCTTTACCCGTGGGAGATTCTGTTTGAAGAGACGTATCAATTCGATTGATGCCGAAAGAAAAGTCTCTTTTTTCTAAAAGATTCAGGAATCCGGCTATTTGAGTTTGGATAATAGTTATAGCTGAGTCTGTTGTTTTAATCGATATGTTGAATAATTTTGGCGCAGTGCTAAATTCTTCAATCGTGATTTCGGCTCCATAAAATGAGGAGTTTGAAAAGCGCTCTCCTTGCAGAATAAAAGTAGTTTGAGAGGAAGATTCTGTTTCCATAACAAGAATTTCAGAGCACACCTGATCAATTAATTCTAGCGCATCAATAGGCATTAAAGAAGAAGTCGGTGTTTCCGGAAAAAGATCTACTTTTCTAAGAGGCGCAATTATTTCAGGAGTCATTCCAAGTGGAATTTCCTCTTTTTTTTGAGTCTTTTCTTTTAGTAAAAGCTGCGTAGCTCCTTTTTTACAAATACTTAGCAGTTCTTCTAAAAGTTTTACTTCTTTTGTCTTTTTTTTAGGGAAATGCGTTGTGTGTTGTTCTTTTGATTTTTCCTTTATATAGGAGGTCTCTTTTTCTATTGGGGCTTTTTTAGATGCTAAGGGTATGGATGAATTCATAAAGAAGAATCTCCTTCTTGAAAAAGATTGATGGAGAGAGAATTTACTTCGAAGCTAAAGTCTTTAGACTTTGTTTGTTTTTTATTTGTCATGGGTAACGAGTCTTCTAGTGTTTTTTTATGGGAATTGAAAAGTTTAACAGCTTCTTCCGATCCTGAAAATTCAATGTTGAAAATTTTAGGAGCTTGCTTCCACTCGATAATTGTAATCTGAGATCCGAAAAAAACAGAAGAACTAAATTGAGGTCCATTTAAAACAAAGGTGGTTTTTTGCATGTCGGTTTTTTCTAGTACGGTCATAATCCCAACCATCTTATGAAATATCTCATCGAAAACAGGGGGGAGATTAGCATAGGAAGGAAGGACTGTATCAGCTGCTGAAATAGTAAGAAATGGAAAAAAAGAAGGTGGCGGAGGTACTTCAGGTTCCTTTTCTTTTTCTTCGTCTTCGTTTTTTTCTTTTTGTAAGTCAGAGGTTTCTGTAACAGGAGTTTTTAAAGACGCTTTTTGTGTAGACAGATCGTCGCTTTCCTCTTCCTCTGTTTTTTTAGATTCTTTTGGCTCTATTTTAGTCGATTTCACTGGAGGAGCTCCAACAGGAGCTTCTGCTAATTTTAGCGTTTCAGCTTCAATAGTTGCTGCAGTTTTTTCTTGAGGCTTTGCTTGCTCAACCGATGGCTTTTCTTCTAGAGGGTCAGCAAGAGGGATCTCTTCTTTTGGTTTTTGAGTTTCTTTTGTAAATGGGGCGTTTTTAGGTTTTTGTACAGGGTTATCGTTTGTTTTAGGTGTTTCAGTTGCTATAGGAGCTTCTTGAAGAGATTCTTTAACAGGGGGTTCCTCTTCTGCGTTTATAGTAACTTCTGGAATAGCTGTTTCTGTTGGAAGACTTGGAGCAGTCTTTGCTGTAGAAGAGGGACTTTCTTCCTTGGGAGGTTCTAGAGGTTTAATTTTTAAAGGTTCTTCCGGCAGGGCCTTTTTAAAAAGAGTTTGTTCTTCGGTCGTTATTCCATCGGCTTGTATAGGGGGCGTTATTTTAAGGTCTGGATTTGGATGCACTTCTAAAGTATTGGGAGCAGTTTCTTTTTCTATTTTTATTGGAAGTGGTTGTTTTTGAGATTCTAAGGATCCTTTTTCTAGTATTTGCTTTGCTGGGATAAGGGTTGTCGGATGTTCTTGCTGTGGAATAGAGATTGTTTGCTCTGTTTTTTTCTCTTTAGGAGAAATAGGTGAAGCGTTTTGCTGTTGTTGTTGTACTTGTTGTAGGATCGGTCTATGGGATTTTTCTTTTACTTCAAAAGAGCCAGTTTCTACTTTGTTTTCAGTGACAGGTTTTTTTAAGGGGTCTTTTTGATCTGGTGCACTTAGGGAAGGGTTTTTTATGTGCTGTTCTGTTCTAAGTTTACTATCGTTTGTTTTTTCTTCTTTCGGCGGAAGAGCTTTTTGAGTATCTTCTAAAGAAGAAGGTGGAGGCTGAATGGTGTTGTGATTTTCTTTGAAGACAGGTGGAAATAAAGAAAATTCATCGAGTTCTGGCGTGTCGCGAAAATTGTAAGCAGACGGATTTTCATACGTCAGAACGGGCTCTTCTATCGGTTTTTTTGCGGTTTCAAGGGGGAGTGAAGAATGATGCTCCTTAGATGCATCGAATATGCTTTTGGGCTGGATTTCTGTTTTATCATTAGGATGTAGTCTTTTTTCAGGAGGAATGTTTAGAGTGAAATCATCTTCAGCAGATATATTTGAAAGGTCTAAAGAAGAAAGAGAAGAACTTTTTCTCGGCGTTGAGGCTGTATGTGAGACAGGCGCTTTGAAATGTTTTCTTGGTTTTTGGCTCGGTTCTGTAGAGAAATAGGGGGAAGTTGTTGTGCCTTCTTTTATTTTTTGAGAGGGGGCTTCTAAGCTTTTTTTTTTGCCCTCAGAGTCTTCTAGCTCATGTTTTTGTTTGTTTCTTTGATCTGCAGCTGTTTTTAACTGCTCATTTTTCATTGCTTTTTTAAACTTTTCTCCATCAACCTCATCTTGAGGTTTTCGAAGCCCTGCATTAGGAACAATGATAAGACTATTTTCTAAATTAGTGGGTATTTGTGGAGGTGTAGTCATAAACTATTCCTTTTTTTTTCCATTTGTTTCCTTATAAAAAGGTTGGATCCCATTTCATCGTTGTTGGCAGCTTCTATTTGTTCTTCTTCTAGTCGTCTTTCCTTTACCCATTCTTCTTTGTGCATTCGCATTTTTTCTACAGACTGTCTTTTTTGTAGCATGTCTTCTCTGGCTACTTCAACAGCTTTAGAAGCGGCTTCTACTTGCTTTTTTTGCTCTCGAACTTTTACTTCTTTTTGTTTTAACTTTTCATCTACCTCTTTTAGGTAGTTTTTCATCTGTTGTATTTTTACGCTTGTAGTTCCTTGGTCTAATTCAGCTCTTAGTTGCGTAAGTTTATCATCTTTGTGTTCTTTTACCTCGTCTCTATCGGATTCTACTTGAGAAAGCTTATTTTCTTCTTTTACGAGAATCGTCTTTTTTTCTTGAAGAACTTTTTCAGCTTCCTCTAGTTTTTTTTTCTTAATAAGAGTGATTTGTTCTAGGGGATATTGAATTTTTTGCAAATAACCTCCTTAGAGAGTCTGCTATCTAAACAAGATTTTGAGTTGTTGTAGGGTTTCTTCAAACGAAGAAGCCTCATCTACTTTTTGTTTTAAAAATTGATTTACTTTGTCGATGTATTTAATGGCAAAATCGGCATTTTTATCGGAGCCTGGTTTGTATTCCCCAATTCGAATAAGTAGTTCGTTTTTTTTGTAGTTTGCTAATACTTCTCTTATTTTTCCTATCAGTTGTAGGTGTTCTTTGTTTACAATATGAGGTAGAATTCTACTTACAGAGGAAAGGACTTCAATGGCGGGGTAGTGGTATTGTTGAGCTAGCGCACTAGATAGGACAATATGTCCGTCTAAAATAGAGCGTACTTCGTCAGCAACAGGTTCATTCATGTCATCGCCGGCTACAAGAACTGTGTAAAAAGCTGTAATAGAACCTTTATCTGAATTCCCTGATCTTTCTAATAGTTTGGGGAGCGTAGAAAATACCGAGGGGGTAAATCCAGCTCTTGCAGGAGGCTCTCCTGCTGCAAGTCCAATTTCTCTAAGCGCTCTAGCAAAACGAGTGACGGAGTCCATCATCAAAATAACTGTTTTGCCTTGATCTCTAAAGTATTCAGCTATAGCAGTTCCTACGTAAGCTGCGTTTACCCGTAGCTGAGAAGCTTGATCTGAGGTGGAAACTACGATTACCGATTTTTTTAATCCCTCTTCTCCAAGATCGTTTTCTATAAATTCTCGAACCTCTCGACCCCTTTCTCCAATTAAGGAAATGACATTGACATCTGCTTTGGCATAGCGAGCAAGCATAGATATAAGAGTGGATTTTCCTCCGCCTGCTGCAGCAAAAATCCCAACCCGTTGCCCTCTTCCACAAGTAAGTACTCCATCAATACACCGAACTCCAACAGAAAGGGGCTCGGAAATTTTATGTCTTGTAAGTGGGTCTGGTGGTGCATTGATTACGGGAAAGGTTTCATCAAGAATAAGAGGTCCCTTAGTGTCTTCATCTAAAGGATTCCCAAGAGAGTCTATCACTCGACCTAAAAGGTTTTTCCCTACTTTGATGCGCAGGGGTTCGTTAGTTGGAATTACCTCTGAAAAAGGCCCAATACCTGTCATCTCTCCCATGGGAGACAGATACACCTCTTCTTGAGTAAATCCTACTACTTCAGTAAGCAGAGGTTCCCCTTCCCTTTTTACAAGACAGATATCTCCCATTTTTACTTTCGGAACCACTGCTTTAATAAGCATTCCTACAACTTCTGTAATTCTTCCATGCACAGTGGATAGCTCAATTTCATCAATATGAGAAAGCAGCTTTTCGTAGTCAGAAGGGGAGTCCATTCGATTCCTAGGTTATATTTGGATATTCATAATTGTTTTAATGTCTTCAACGGATTTAGCTAAAATAGCGCTTGTAAATTCAAGTTCTTGCTGAGCCTTAGCTAATTTGATTTGCATGAATAGAAAGTCTCCAGCGCTTAAGTTAGCGCCTTTAGCGCCAAGGGCGCCGATATTACTTTTGATGGACTCGATTTGGTTCATTCCATCAGTTACATAGCTTAAGAATTGCGCTATCGGCCCTGTTGTGTTGGAGCTAGGCTTATCTAGAGATTCTTTTCCTTTGGAAGGAGCTCCCGCTGCGTCATCATTTTGACCTTCTAACGGATTTCCTATTTTTTGACTGATTGCAGATAAATGAGAAGATGCCGAAGCTAGCTTGTTTTTTACTAAGTATTTTTGAGAGGTTTTCATTTTCAAATTAGGATATCCCATATGCCCGTGGATATTTGCCATAGTATTTTGCGTTAGTTGTAGTTGAGAAAGTAACGTTTGAGGGTTAGGAGTGGCAGAGGCCATTTTGATCTCACCTTGCGCTAGATCAAAAGGAGAGATTTTATTTTGTGTTTCATCCATAGGAGATGCGCTTTTTTGCATGAAAGAAGAAAAACTTTGAGAGTTTGTAGATAAAGGTTCTTCATTAGTACTTGGAATTTCTACTCGATTACGGGGCTGTAGGTCACTAGGTATTCTTGGTTGATTCATGAGATTTCTCCTTATAGTAATAAGTCACTAGGTAAGTGCAAATAAGAGGTGTTAACCTCTCTTGTTTTTTAGTAATATCAAATTATTTAAAAAAGACCTAGAGTTTTGTGCAAGTTTAGTGTAAAAGAGCTCTTAGTTGCAATGTTTTTTGCTTAGAGAAATTTGTCAATTGTATTAATTCCAAAAAATAGAGAGAAATATATCAATGATTGAAAAAGGTATTTTAGTTGCTGCAGATGCAAATATAGAATGGCTTTTAGCTTGGTGGTGGGAAAGATATTCGAGTTGTAATACTCTTCCTGTAGTATTTGTTGATTTTGGAATGACACCGGAATCTTTAGCTTGGTGTCGAGAAAAAGGAGAAGTGATCCCTTTTGATAAGCCGTCTTTTTGCAAACCTCTTTCTAAAGAAGCTGGAATAGAGGCGGAGCAAATTTATGGTAAAAGCTGTTTCCAAGCCAGAAATGCATGGTTTAAAAAACCCTCAGCTTGTTTGCTTAGCCCTTTTTCTAAGACTCTTTGGCTAGATCTTGATTGTGAAGTGTTATCTAGTTTAGATTCTGTTTTTCTTTTCTTAGAACATGGAAGAGAATTAGCTGTAAATTATGGCTATGCAGAAAATTTACCTAAGGTACTGGAGAAAGCATCTGCTGTTGGTACCGTTTGTAATAGCGGGGTTTTTCTTTTTTCTAAAGGAAGTCAGCTACTCCAAAAATGGGAGAAGATTGCTCTAGAAGAGTCTGATCGTTATTTAGGCGATGAGTGTATTTTGTCTACACTACTTGCAGAGTCTCTTGAGACGGTGTCTTTTCTTCCTGAAGAGTATAATTGGCGTATGTGTAGAGGAGTGCCTGTCAATGCTAAGATAATTCACTGGAAAGGGGAGTGGGGCAAGAAGTATATTTTAAAGCATGGAGGTTTAAAGAACTTGTTACCTGCCTGCTTTCTTTAACGCGGAGAATCTTTTCAATCTTTGTATTTAGTGTGTTTACTTGTTAGTTTTTGGATTTGGGCAGTTTGCCTCGGAATCCTTTTCGCGGTTTCTTTTATCATAGCTTTGATTTGTTAAAATAATTTTTTGATATTTTTGCTCTATGCGCATCGTGATGCAATCTTTTTTTAAATTTTAAATTATATCATTTTTGTTTTCGATCTTAATCTATTAATTTGTTTTTTTGTTGTGTGTAGTTATAGTTATTGATATAATCAATGTTTTTATTGAGGATTTTATTATGAATAATTCTGTTTTTGGTTTGAGTGGAGTTTCGTCTAATTACGAGGATTTGATTTCTGTAGAAGTTGAGGGAGATCGCTCTCGAAAAATTCGAAAAATAGGCGATGGGATTTTAAAAAATGCTCCATCTTTTAATTTTGACCATGCTCTGAGTTGTTTATCGAAAGATCCAGCCATAGACGCAGTTATAAAAAATGTTTCAAAAATGGTTCATCTTTCTGCCGAATTAGAAAGCCAGTTATACAGTGTTTTGAAGCTGGTCCAAGAACAAAAAGAAGTTTGGGAAGCAGGAGCTTCCGATTATCTTTTAGAAGGTGAGGTTGGTCTTAAGTATTCGTTTGCAACCAAATCTGTTGCTGTTATTTTAGAAGGTAGTAAAATTGATTTTGATGCTTTATTTATTATGACTCCAGGACGTTCCTATTTGGGGAATTGTTCTTTCAAGGGTGTTTATGAATATATTTGCCTTAATAAAGCGAATCTAATAGAGAGAATTGAAGGAGCTAGAAATAACATATATTTATCTACAAGAGATGAAGTAGAAGCCGGAAAATATTTGCCTGGATCTCTTCTTTTTATGGGAAATCAAACAGTTCTTCATTTTAATAAAATGACTTCAGGTGAGCATCTTTTTATAGGCCGTGGAGGCAGTAAAACCATTAGGAAAGCGCGGATTTTAGAATCTGATAGGGTTGTTGCTTCTGCTAGTTTTCGTTTAGAAGGCTTCCATAAGAAGCCAGGAATGGACGCTAAAAATAGAACGATGTTTGAAAAAGAGCTTTTTTGGGCTGATTATTTTAAAAATAATCCTGATTATATAAAGATGGAAGGGTGTGTAGAGTATCCTTCTAAAAAACATGAAGGAAAAGCAAAAGCACGTATTATTTATGAGTTAATTCAAGGGAAAGATCTTTGTGATTTAATAATAGAAGATATTCAGTTCAAAAGTAGTTTGTCATATAAAATCTGCAAACAGGGAGTTTTCTCTTTTGAGAGTAAGGTTTTTGTTGTGAAGGAAATTGCTAGAATTGTTCACGAGCTGCATTCTCAAGACATTATTCACGGAGACATAAAGCCAGAGAATTTTATGTTTACTGATTTAGGTAAGGTTAAAGTTATAGATCTTGGCTCTTTTAGTAAAATAGATGAAATAGAATCGAATAGACTAAAATGTATAGGGACACTTAATTATACAGCACCAGAGGCTGTAGAGCATGTTTTGAGTGAAGACGATATGAATTTTTTACAAAACTTAGTTGGAGATAGCTTTTTTCGTTTTGATGTTGATTGGAAGAAGCTAGATGTTTGGGCTTTTGCTGTCTTTTTGGCTACTTTATTTGACGGAGATGTTGTTGGGACAATTGCAGACAGGGTTGCTGGGCTCAGCTTCGATTCTGTAGTAGATGCTTATACTCAAAAATTTATTTTTTTTAATAATATAGACTCCTTAACGCCTGAAAAAATTTCATCTGATTTTGATATGCTCCTTCGGGATATGCTCAGAAAAAATCCTCAAGATCGAATTTCTATGGAAGAAGTTGTTATTCGATTAAATAGTTTGGATTGGAATAATTTGCGTTTGAAGTAGATTTTTGTTTAAAAAAAGCTTTTAAATAATTAAATTGAGAGAAATATTTCCTAAGGAGGAGAGCTTGTTCTTTACATTTTTACGTATACCAGTTCGCATATGTCCTACGTTTTTGTTGTTCGTTCTTTTTTTTAGCAGGCTTTATGCTGAGTTTCGGGTTGAAAATGGTATTTTAGCAGCTGTCTTTTTTATTAGTCTTCTTGTTCACGAATATGGGCATGCTTTAACAGCTTCTTATTTTGGAGCTAAGCCTTCCATTAGTCTTGAAGCTTTTGGGGGAAGATCAGAGTATAATACATATAGAATCTCTTCTAGGCAGCAATTTTGGATTACATTAAATGGACCGTTACTTCAAAGCTCT
The DNA here is from genome assembly GCA_964455905.1 of uncultured bacterium. Classification (GTDB taxonomy): domain Bacteria; phylum Chlamydiota; class Chlamydiia; order Chlamydiales; family Rhabdochlamydiaceae; genus CAIJXB01. Next base: position 54,077 of record CAYVYN010000004.1, on the reverse strand, counting down.
TTTATATTTATCCCCTATCTTCTTTTGAAGATAGGCGTTTTTTCTGGTAATTACTATCTTCAATATGCTCTTGTTGCTACCTTGCAGTTTAATATTCTTTGGTGTGTTATGAATTTAGTTCCTATTATACCTTTGGATGGAGGGCGTCTTTTAGGGTTTTTACTTGAAAAAAAATATAAAACAGAGAGCTTAAAAATCAGCTCCTTAATTGGCGTTTGTTGCGCAATAACTCTGATTCCTGTTCTTTGCTATTATAAGTTGTTTTTCTTTGCTGTAACGATCCTGTTTTTAGGTTGGCAAAATTGGAAGGTTTTTTCTTCGTTTCAAAAAGAAAGTCAGTTTAGCCTCTATCAAAAAGCTCTTAGATCCATAGAAGAAAACAATTTGAAACTTGCTGAGTCTCTTTTGAAAAAGTTGCTCCATTCTAAGGATGTAAAAATAAAAAACGCAGCAGCAGAGTCTTTAGCGAAAGTATACTTTCAAGAAAATAAAGAAAAAAAATCGTACGAGCTTCTTTTACAGGCAGATCAAGAGTCTCTTTACGAAGGAAAGTTTTTACTTTGTAAGTTGGCTTTTCAACAAAAAAACTACAAGCTAGTAGCTGAACATTCTAGAAAAATTTATCAGTATAAGCCCTGTTATGAGGTGGCTATTCTTAACTCTAAGGCTTTTGCTTGTTTAGGAGATGCTTACTATGCAGGCGCTTGGTTGCTAACAGCTTCTAATTTTAGTGAGGACTCTAAGGAAAAAGCGAGACAGCTCCTTGAAACCTCACTGTATGATACTGTGCGTTTAGAAGAAGATTTTTGTTCTTGTGTAAAGGCTCTTCGGGAAGAAGTTTCTTGCTAGTTTGTTTTAAACTTATGTGCAAAAAGCTTTTTGTATTCTGATGGAACTTTATCGAATTCTTCTTTTTCTATTTTGAGCATATCTGGATTTAAAATATCTTTAAACCACCGGCGTGTATAGGCTAAATAAAGAAGCGAACGTACTTCTTCAGAGTGGTTAGATCCCCCAGCATGAAATGTTCTATAGTCCCAAAAGTAGCAACTTCCTTTTACTCCATGCAGTAAGTGTTTAGGGTAAGCTAACATAGTTTGCTCTATAGGATAGGTAAGATGGGAACCAGACCAAATTTTTGTAGGCCCATTTAAGAGGTCTATGTCTAGCAACGGAACTCCTACTGTAATTGCAAACGCTGGAATTTGATTGGATGTAGAAAGATCTTCTTCAAATAAAGGGAAGTAGTCTGCATGTAAATGTTGGTCAGTGCATCCCGGCAGTGCTGAAATACATCCTAGAGTATTTAAAATGCAATTAGGGCCCAAAAGAGTTTCTATAATCGGTAGTAGCATCGTGTTTGCATATAAAGTAGGGTCATTAAAAGGCCCTTTAAATGAAATAGGCACTATATGTCGCCCATTGCTTGCTTTTGTTCCAGATTCGAGCGGAATACGTGTTTGATAGTCTAAAGCTAAAGTATCGATAAACTCCGGAGAGAAAAGATTTTCTATTTTTAAAAAGCCATGCACCGAAAAAAGGTGTTTTGCTATTTTTAGAGTGTTGCTGTGTGGTTTTTTATTTTTTATTTCTTCATTTGTAAATGTAATTGTATATGTCATAGTAAAAAATCCTCTAAGCCTAGTTCTCTAATTGCTTGTATTTGTTTTTGGATGAGCTGCTTTCCTTTTTGTCCTTGCCAGTGAAAAATTGCAGCATCTGGGTTGACACCAAGTCCTCTATCCCAATTCCACGTTGAAGGAAGCTCCTTGAGCCTTGTTTTATTTTCAAACAACACTCTGGAAAGAGCATCTTGATCTCCGATGTGAAGGTGACTTTTATAAATCACTTCGTTTTCCCAACTTTTTAAAAACGGCTTATTTTTATGGTAGGCAACAACTCCGCTATTATAAGTAATTTCGGTTGGCAGTATAAATCCAAGAGATCTAAACCCTTTTTGTATAAGCTCAGGCTCGGGCGCTAACGCTAACTCGATATCATCAGTTAAATATGAAAAAATAGCATCTACATTAGATCGTACCTCACAGTCAAGATCTATCCAAATGGTTTTATCGTAAGGTGTTTTTGCAAAAGCAAAGGTTTTTTTAAACCAATGAGTTCGTACATCCCATACCCCAGAACCAATAATGGTTTCCCATTTTTTTGCTAAAGAGGGTTCTACTTTAGTTTTTTCAAGAGTAAGTGAGGTTATGCACTCGATTACTTGGCCTTTAGCTTTACACCAGTTACGGCCTTTCTCGGACATGCCAAAATCAAAAAATGTAACAGGTAGGCTATTATGTGCTTGGTAGTTATACCACCACCAAGGCAAAAGCCACTCTATATCTAAATTGGCTCCAACAATAATTCCTTTATTCATCTGTCATTTTTTTGATAGTAATTACAAGAGCTTCTCTATCACTATAATAGTTACAATGCTTAGGCACATCTATAGAAATTGTCTTTTCTTGATATTCTAAAGAAGGATTTAAAATCACTTTTTGAAAAAATCGATCGTCTTGGAATTTAGAGCAAGATTTAGCTAGGTAGCAAGAGATTACGCCTTCTTTTTTAAGATGGCTTTTTAGACATAGCTCTAAAAAAGGAAGGAATCGATCCTCTTCTTGCTGAGGAAGGGTTATATTTGTGTTTGGAATGTACTCTTCGATTTGATTTTGGGTGGCAATTTTTTTTTCAATTAAGAGTTTTAGTGAGCTTTGTAGAGTTTCTTCTGTTATATTTTCTGTTTTTTTTAGGTCAAAAAGAAATCGTAGCATAGTTGTGTGGGTGTGTTTTTCTTTTGAAATCGTATCGAAAAACTCTTCGAGGTCCTTTATTTGATAGACAAAGCTTTTTAACTCCGGGATTTTTTCATGTACTTTAGCTAAAGTTTCTTGCCCTTTTTCTAAAACTAAAGATCCTATCCGAATTTTTTCTTCGTGGTGGTTTTTTTCTGTATCAATGGGGTAGTCGTCAAAAAAGATCGCGTTGTACGACCCTAGCCGATTTAATGCATTTTGCCAGGTGTCTTCTATGATCTCTACGTTACTATAGTTTTTTGCCCAGAGCCTTGCTTTTTCTGCTATCATGGGGTGGTATTCGATGATGGTATGTTTTGTAGGATTGTATTTTTGGATATGCGTTGAAGCATAACCACATCCAAATCCTATTTCGAGAACGTCTCCCTGAGGATGTAAAGCATCAATGCAGGCTTCCATATAGGGTTTTTCCCACTCCATCATTACTTGGAAGATTCCGTCTTTAAGCAAGATTTCTTTGCCATCTTGATCTTTAGAGAAGGTCATTTCACAAAAAGTTTTTTTTGTCATGAGTCTTGTTTCCTGCGGGGGGTGTTTGAAAAAAAAAGGCCATTTCTAGTCGAAAAATGGCCTTAGAAAGGTTGCTACTTAACGGGAGAGCTTTGAACTGGAGAAGGCGCTTTTTTAACGAATTTCTCTACAAATTTTAAAGAGTCGATCGCTAAATTTTTGATGAGAGGATCTTTTGCCGTCTCAGTAGCTTCAGTAAGTAGTTTTTCTCCTTTAGCAACTTCGCTAGGATTTAACGAAAGGGAAAGGCCTAAGAAGGTTTTAGCCATTTCGTTATACGGATCTTTTTCAAGTATATCAGAAAAGATTTCTGCTGCTTTTTTTAATTCCAGCTTACAGAGGTGTAAATATCCAAATCCTACTCTAGGTAGGAGCTCTTCTGGGTCCATCATAGCAGCAGTTTTAAATAATTTGACCGCAGAGTCTTCGTCTGCTTGATTTACGGCGATAAAGCCGGCTTCTATCATTGTAGCAAAATGTGGTTTGTATTTGGTGAAATCCATGGCTATCGCCTTCCTTTATATGTTAAATTAGAGATTAGCCTCTACTTAGGTTTGAAACCATATTTTTAATAACACTGTTTACCTGAGCAACAAGGTTCGAGATGGTTTCACCGATTTGTGTTACTTGGCTCATGGAAAATTGGAGTAATAAGAACTTACCAGGTGTTGCTGCAGAAATGCTGCTAGCTACGTTTCTAACCTGAGAAACGACCTGACTTTGTAAGTTGATATACACTTTGATGAGCGTAATAAACGAGATTGTAGCCCATACAGTTTCTGGCCTTAAACTAGGACCGCTAAATTGACCTGGCATAGTAGTACCTCTATTTTTGGGGGATTTTATTTAATACTTTTAATAGGGCGCTATACCCGTGGAGCAGTACTCCATATTGATCGAAGTTTTCTGTTTCTGTACCGCTTCTAAGCTGAGCTTTGATTCCTTGAATCATCTCTTCTAACTCTTTGAGTAGAGCTTTCTTTTTTTCTGGATTGCTTTTGAGCTCTTGTTCCAATTCAAACTCGAAAAGCTCTTTGTTTTTTTTCTCTAGTCCAAACATGGACAATTCCTCCTGTTAAGTAAGTTACTGCAGATTGTAGTTAATTTTAAATTTTATGCCATCTTTTTCTAAAAAAATAACATCAGGGGTAATTTCTGTGATTTTCATGCCTTGTAAAAAGTCTCCGGTTGCGAAGATTTTTTGGTTGATTACCACAAATTGTTCGTTGTTATTTCCTGTAGAAAACCCGGTCACATTATATTGAGAGGAAAGATCGATGCGAGAGGTGTCTTCTTTGGAATAGATTACATAATTTTGTATAAGACGAATGCCTGGTAGTGTTTGTAATTGCTTTGTAAGATGAGAAAAATCACTAGCGCGGTCTTCTGCAATTCGTCCTGTTAACACTAGTTCCCCATTTGTTACTTGAAAAGTGATACTTCCAAATCCTTGCTCGATTAACCGGCTTTGAATTTGCATTGTTAGGTTGTTTCCTATGACAACTTGATTGTCTAATAAGTCTGGGTACGGAAAGTTTGCGTTAACGTATTCAGAAAGCAGTTGTGCTTGCTCTAGTGTTTGTACGTATCCTCTCAATACAAACTTCCCAGGAGCCGGAGAGTGAACAGTGATTGCTTGCCACTCGGGGTAGGAAAGAAAAAGCGCATTCATGTTTTGCCATACAAGTTCATCAATAATTACAGTGTCTTCTACCGACCTTAGAAAAGGAAGAGTTGAAAGAGTGTAGGAGAGTTCTTGTTTTTCTATACTCGTTAAAACGTGCCCAATTAAAAACAGCTTTCCTGTCGAATCACTAAATGAATAATGGATAGAAGGAAATGGTTTTAGTGCGTCTTGGAGTAGGGCTGCTTCCGGGTACTCTGGAGTTGTAATCGGTTCAGAGCGAAATAAAGAAAAGGATGCTGTAATTAGTATGAGGAGCAAAATAGTGAAAAGTCCTGCAGCTGCAAGATGTTTTGTGGATATAATTAAATCTTTCCAGGATTTTGTTTCTTCAGGCTCTAAAGGGGGAGTTTGCTCTATTTTAGGGATTTCTGAACTTGGAGATTCTTTATCTGCGATTTCTTCAGGCTTAAATATAGGCCCCGAAGGAGGCGAAATAATAGTTTCGTGAATTTGTTCTCGATCAATGACTAAAAAGGATGTAGTGCCGACTGCTATAAGATCTTGAGAGGAAAGTTCTTTCGGCGCTGTAATAAGCTCTCCATTGACAATGACTCCGTTTCTTGTTTGGAGGTCTTCGATGAAAAGTTTGTCTTCAGAATCTACGGTAATCTTTGCGTGTTGCCTTGAAACACTTAAATCATGAAACACAACTTCACTTACATCAGAATCTCTTCCAAGGATATAAGAAGATGAGGTTTGTAGAGAAAATTCAGCTCCTGCATTTGGTCCCGAAATAACTTTGAGAAGCCATCTTCCTGATTTTGGCATATCAAAGCTGATAGCAGATAAGGGATCTTCTTCTATATTTGGAGCAATTTCTTCTTCGAGCTCATTTAGGTTTTCTTCTTCAAGTTCGTCTAGATTTTCTTGTATAAAGTTGTCTGTGATCTGTTTTTCTTCTGGTTTGTTTTCTGTAAAACGAAAAAAAGAATTTCCGATTTGTAAAATATCGCCTTCTTCTAATAAAACAGGCTCTGTAATGATTTGACCGTTGTGCGTGGTGGGGTTGATGGAGCTTAAGTTTTCTAAAAGAAATCCATCTAATCCATCCTCATTGACCTTCCTACAAATGATGTGTTTTCTGGAAACTTTAGGATCTTCTAATATAGTGGTAGATTCATCCGGATCGCGTCCTAAAATCCACTCAGTGCCTTCTTCGAAACTTATAATGAGTCCTGTTAGAGGACCTTCTTCTGCAATTAAATATCCTGCCATGTTTAGATGATGCCTTCTGTTGTGTCTTGTTGCAGTTTTTCTAGTTCTTTTTGCCAATAGCTTAAATAATTTGTAAAATCTTCAATCAGTTCTTTAAACTGTTTATAGCTTTCGTCTTGATTGGTTTTTTGAGAAAGAGTGAGATTTTTTGCCTCACTATCAACCCCAAGCACTCTTCCTCCAGTTCCTTGAAAAAGGAAATTAGCTTTCATAAAATAGATAAAGCTATCTTCTTTTTTTTTGTTTGGAATAAAACCAACGGGAGCTGTAAGAAATAATCCTGGGTTTAGGCTTTTTATAGCAATAGTAATCGTATTTGGAATGCAGATGTGAAAGAATCCGTCGGCATCTTGCTCGGCAGGTGGGGGAAGATATAATTCTTCAGCAAGTTGAGTGATGTGGTTTTCTAACATAAGAGTTTCCTACTCTTTTTAGGTGAATACCAGTGTGTAACTTTTCTTGTTCTTAAATGCAAGTGTAATTTTAAAAAAAATAATGTCAGCAAAGCCGCGTTTTTCTTTTGCTGTTTTTTTATCAAATGCCATTGAGGATTAACCTGAGATCGTATATTTAGAGTGTGCATCGTGTGTGTTTTTTAATGAGGTCAAAAATGTTAGAGTGGAGTCCTTTTTTTTCTGAACAAAAGGAAGGTGTTATCGTAGCAATTGATGAAAATCAAGAGTGGCTTCTTCCTTGGTGGTGGGAAAATTATAGTAAGTATAATCGTTTTCCTGTGACTTTTGTAGATTTAGGGCTTTCTATTAAGGCTAGAGAGTTTTGCAGAGAAAAAGGCAATCTAGTCGAACTTCCTTTGAATGCGCACGCTAGAAATTCTGATTTTCAGAGTCAGGAACTAGAACAGGATAGCCAAAGCTTCCATGAGGACTCTTTTAGAAAAAGAAGGTGTTGGCATAAAAAACCCTTGGCAATGTTACAAACCCCTTATTTATATTCTCTTTGGCTTGACGTGGATTGTGAAGTCAGAGCTTCTTTGTTGCCTTTGTTTGTTCAGATAGCCTCTAAAGAATTTCTCTTAATTTGTCCAGAACATGAGTCTTTACAAAAACGGTTGAGTAGTGAAGGAACTCTTTTGAAGGGGGAGATTTTTTTTAATTCTGGGGTTATTGGTTTTAGAAAAGGTTCTTTTTATATTTTGGAGTGGGCTCTATTTACTTTGGAAAATCAAAACTCTTATTTTGGAGACCAAAATATTTTATCCCGTTTGATTTTTAATCTTAATTGGCCCGTAGAAATTTTAGATCCTACTTATAATTGGTATGGCTCTATTTACGAAATCCCTTCTGATGTAAAAGTAGTGCATTGGGCAGGGGATATGGGAAAGTTTCTCCTGTCTTTAAGACTATTTTCAGAAGGTGAGCTATCAAGTAAATGATAGTTTTTCTAGCGTAGGTCGAGTGCTTTTGTTTTTTATTATGTTTTTATGATTCTGTTTTCTAGTTAGTTGCATATTTAATTTTATTTTGTTATTTAATTTAAAAAATAATTTGATACAATTTGAATTATGGAATACTAAGAGGGGATTATGAAAATTAGTGAAGATGTGCAAAAAGTAATGGCCGAATTACAAAAGAGCGTTGATGCTAAAGGTGCTATTGATTTAGTTTTTATGCTAAGAGAGATCGTGAAATTATTTGAGCGTGTAAAAGCGGGACTAGCTTCTACCGATGAAGAGGAAAGAAGTAATATATTCTCTGCAATGAGGCAGTTGCATTCTTTTTTAATGTCTGAAAATAAAAGACTTGCAGATAATTCCGGAATTTCAGAAGAGCAAATGCTTAGATTCGCAGAAAATCCCGATAATTTTTCGAGAGAACAGTGGGCTCTTATGAAAGAAGTTAAAAGCAAAATGGGACAGCAATCTAGTGAGATTCGATCTATTTTACAAAAAATAACTTCGCCAGAGGAAAGTAACTCCCCTTCTCTCAAGAAAAAGGGAGCTTCTAAGGCCATTGCTAAAAAAGCTCTAAAGAAAAGCCATATGAAGGCTTAGAGTTTTTTTACTTTTTGTGAATAATTGTGGGTTTCTTTTTTGTTGTGATACACTCTTTTTCCACTAAAATTTCTTCAATAGTGGGGTCTGAGGGCACTTCAAACATGAGATCCACAAGAAGTCCTTCTACAATCATTCGAAGAGCTCGGGCTCCGGTACCTGTCTGCTTTGCTTTTTCAGCCATTGCTTCTAAAGAGTCTGGGGTAAATGAGAGTTTTACGCCCTCTTCTTGAAATAACTGCTCATACTGCTTGATAATAGCATTTTTTGGTTTTGTAAGAATGTCGACTAGGTCATTTAATCCTAATTCATTGCAGTTTGCTATACTGTTAAATCTCCCTACAAACTCCGGGATCATACCAAATTCTATAAGATCTTCTGGTTCAACTTTAGAAAGTAGATAGTTTGTTTCGTTTGTGTCAAAAGTTCTTGCGTCTTTCGTATCAAAGCCGATTGTTGTTTTTCCAAGTCTTTTTGCGATCATTTTATCTAGATGGACAAAAGCGCCGCCAACAATAAATAGAATGTTTTCAGTGTTTACTTTGATGTATTCTTGGTTTGGGTGTTTTCTTCCACCTTTAGGTGGAACATTAGAAATAGTTCCCTCGACAATTTTTAGAAGGGCTTGTTGGACTCCTTCACCAGAAACATCTCTTGTGATTGATACATTGCTTGTCGTCTTACGGATTTTGTCGATTTCATCAACGTAAATAATTCCAGTTTCTGCTCTTGCTATGTCGTAATCCGCAGCTTGAACAAGTCTTAGGATGATGTTTTCCACGTCTTCACCAACATAACCAGCTTCGGTAAGTGTAGTAGCATCTGCAATAGCAAACGGTACATCTAGAAGCTTTGCTAGCGTTCTTGCCATTAGAGTTTTTCCAGACCCTGTTGGCCCTAAAAGCATCACATTTGATTTGCTGTATTCAATTCCTGATCCTTTGGAAAGGGATCTGACTCTTTTGTAATGGTTGTACACTGCTACGGCAATAGTTCTTTTGGCTCTATCTTGACCTATGACATACTCATCTAAAGCAGTTTTAATTTCTTTCGGTTTTAATAGCTTGAGTTCATGGTGTATCGGTTTTTTCTCGATGATTTCCATGCAAAGATGGACGCATTTATCACAAATAAAAGAGTGTGGGCCAGAAATTAGCTTCTCCACGGATTCTTCTGTTCTACTGCAGAAAGAGCAGATAGGAGGTGTCGTTTTATCTTTTTTTGTCATTTATTTCACAGCAAGTTATTTGCTTGTTTAGCAGACAACGTTGCTCCCTATAAAGTTGTTAAAGATGGAAGAAGATTTCTTCCATCTGATTTATTTTTTTTATTGTTTTTGGTCTGCCGGTGCAGCATGTTGAGTTGTGATTTTGTCAATAATTCCGTATTTTAGAGCTTCTTCGGGACTCATGAAGAGGTCTCTTTCGGAATCTTCGAGGATTTGTTCTACGGTTTTACCTGTTAAATTACCCATAATCGAAGCACACATCTGTTTTAGAATGAGAATTTCTTGTGCTTGCAATGCGATATCCGCAGATGTTCCAGTGACACCACCACTTGGTTGGTGAATCATAATTCGGCTATTTGGTAAGGCAAAGCGCTTCCCTTTTGTTCCGGCGGCTAATAGTAAAGCTGCCATTGATGCGCTGTGTCCTAAGCAATAGGTATTAATATCATAACTCATAAACTGCATAGTATCATAGATAGCTAACGCAGAAGTTATAAGTCCCCCGGGAGAGTTAATATAGAGATTGATGTCTTTTTTAGGATCTTCTGCTCGTAAAAAAAGAAGTTGAGCAATCACTGTATTAGCAACTTGGTCGTTGATTTCCGTCCCTATGAAAATAATGCGATCTTTCAGTAGGCGCGAAAAAATATCCATAGCGCGCTCTCCGCGCCCAGTGTCTTCAATCACGTAAGGTATTGTATACATGAATCAGGCTCCCTGTGTAAAATGGGGTTTATTTTTTTGCAAGGTTACTCAGTTGTAGTCTTGCTTTTCTCATAAGACAGTATATAGTCTATTGCTTTTTCCATGACAAGGCTAGAAAAATTAGGCGCTGTACTTTCTTCTTTGGAGATAGAAAGATTTGCATCTTGTATCAGACGTCTTGCTAGATAGAAAAGCTGTAAACTTTTTGCGGATTGTGTCGTTAAAAGGTCGACTAATTCTTTTCTTTCTTTGTCATCAAAAGCATCCCATTCTTTGACAAAAGCTGGGTCTTTACCTAGTTGTTGCCATCGGAAGTCTATTTCTGTTCTGATCATAGAAAGAGGAAGTTCTACCGGATAAGTGCTTAGGAGAAAGTCTACAACTTCTTCAGCAGACTTTATTTTGAAAGCGTGATCGGCTTCTTTATTTAGAATGGATTTTATGTGTTCATTTAGGGCTTCTTTAGATTCTATACGTAGTTTAGCAAGAAGATCGTCATTCCACTCTGGAAGGATTGGAGTTTCTATTTTTTTGATGGTAATGCGTACTTTTTTAGGAGAAAATAGTTTTTTCTCTTCTTCTGTCATGCTGTCTTCAGGTCCAGTCATTCCTTCAATTGACTCACCTAGACTTTTTCCTAAAACATAAGGTTTCATCCAGGAAGCCATAGATTTATCAGAAACTTCAAAACGTGTGTTTTTAAACAAAGATGAAGGGGTGTCTGTTTCGAGAAGATCTGCATCTAAAATGACAAAATCATTTTCTTGTATAGCTCGATCTGTTACAGGAGTCCACTCAGCGTAGAAAAATAGTGTTTGGCGAACCCCTTCTTGAATTTGTTCTTCCGTTACTTCTGGGCGTGTAGCTTTTAAGTTAAATAAGGAAGCATCTATTGTAGGAACTGTAGGAGGTACTTCAAAAGATATGGATAAGTTGGCTTTCGAAGGAGAAAAAAAGTTCCATTTTCCTGGTAAATTTACTTCTTGGTTGCTTTTGAAAGAATCTCTTTCAAGAGCTGGAATTTCTGTGAGGTTTAGGCATTCAATTGCAGCGAGTCTTAGAAGAAAATCTTTTGTTGATTGTTCTATTTCTCTTGGGAAAAGTTGTAGGATTTTATCGGTTGGAGCTTTTCCTTTTCGGAATCCAGGTAGCACTGCTAACTTTTTTACTGCAGGGATTGCTTTGTTTTTAGCTTGAGAAATAAGCGCTTCATTGATGTCAATTGTGCATTCTACTCGGCTTAAAGGTTTTTTTTGCACTTTAACATGGATAAGGTCATTGCTGAATTCTTTTTCTGCTTCGACTAATGTTGCTGTCATGATTATTCTCCTTTAAAGTAGGAAGTATAGAAAAGCGGGTGATGAGGCTCGAACTCACGACTTTCACGTTGGCAACGTGACGCTCTACCACTGAGCTACACCCGCAGGGGTTATGGTTATAAGAAAAGCGGGTGATGAGGCTCGAACTCACGACTTTCACGTTGGCAACGTGACGCTCTACCACTGAGCTACACCCGCAAATGGTATCATGGGAAGCAGAATATCGGGTTCTGTTCTTTTTTTCATCAATTTTTTCAAAAAAAAGAAATTTTATCTAAAATCCGTGGTAAAAAAAACAGAAAAAACAAGTCGTTTCTTCTATGGGATATTGATTTTTTTGTTTCCTGGTTTTTTTTCTGAAGTTTTTTTTTTCTTGCGAACGTTGACAAAAAAGGGTAAAAAGCATCAAGTTACAAGCATTTTTAGAAGAAGATCCTTTTGGGGGGAAGTCTTGTCCTTAAAGGTTTTTAGGTCGTAAGAAAGACAATAGGGGAAGCCGTTTATGATTAACTTTCGAAAATTAAGACAAGATTTTTCTTCTAACATTACGAAGGAAGGAAAAGAACTTTACGATAAGCAAAAAGTTGTTTCTGCGAAACTGGTTCAGTTAGACGGAAAGAGCATGAAAATTGCGGGTCGGGTCTTAGGGCAATATGATAATTATTATGAAAGTGAGATTGAGATAGATCGTTTGGAGTGTGAAACAACAGACTCGAACTGTGACTGTCCTTATAATTACGATTGTCAGCATATTGCGGCTCTTCTTTTTTTCTTGGAAGAAAATCTTGATAAAATACTCGTTGAGTACTCTAAGGAATCAGACTTTGAAGAAATGGCAGAAAAAAACGATATTGACGAGGTCGCCAAGAATGATCTTTTTGAAAAGTTAAGAGAAGCAGAAAGTAAAGAGATTCTTAGACAAGAAGAATTGTATCAAAAACAAGTCCTGCAAGAATATGTCGTGTCTTCTCATATTTTAGCGTATTCTCCATTCTTTAGGGCGGCTGTTTTACCTGAATTTGATAAAGCAGATATGCATGTTGTTTTTTCTTTTCCTCAAGATAGTGAAGTTAAAAATCACGTAGAATTACAGATTGCTCTTAGGTTGCCTTATCGGTCAAAGCCTTTGCATATTCCTGTTTTAAAGCAGTTTTTTGATTCTATTCGTTATGAAGAACCATTGTTTATAAGCGGTAAAAAATATTGTTTTTCAATGCAGTCTTTTGAACCTTCTCAAAAAGAAGTGTTAAAAACATTAATGGACCATATTCGATTTTCTGATGTAAATAACTCTGAAAAAGCAATGAGAAGTGGTTTTTTAGACTTGGAAGTTTTGGGTGGTGTTATTGCTAAAGTTTGTGAAACCGTTTCTTCCCAGTTAAGAAAGACTGGATATGTTCAACAAGAAGATGATTTACCTGTTTTACCAGGTCTTTATGAGGGGACTTTAGAGCAGTCTTTGCGTTTTTCTTCTGCAGCAGCTGGAATTCGATTCATTTTAGAGTATATCCCCCCCCCAACTTCGAAAATTTTAGTGAATCCTCTTTTGGTCGTAGATGGAGAAACGGTGTCTTTAGAAGATGTTCGGTTTTTTACTTGCTCTAAACCTGGGATGCTTTATAAAAATACTTTTTATAGATTTAGAGAAAACATTACAAGGTTGCATCTTAAAAGCATAAAACAAATTCGAGATATAACTATTCCAGAGCCCCTTTTTGGTGCGTTTGTTGAAAATGCGATTCCAGAACTGTCCAAGTATGCAGAGATAGCGAACCAACAGGCTATTGAGGATTTTGTGACAATTCCATTTATTGGACAGGTGGAAGCTGTTTGTAATTTATCCTATTTGGATGGTGAGCTTGAGGCTGTATTATACTTCAAGTATGAAGGAAATAAAATTCCGGCAGCTAGTGGGCTTCTTTCTTATTCAGAACTGACTTCTTTTATAAAAAAAGAAGGGGTTTTGGCTAGAGATTTAGTGGAAGAAAGACGAATTATAGAAGATTTATTTTTGGATTTCACGTATTTGCCCGAGCAAGGAGCATACGTTTCTAAATCTGAAAAGAAAATTGTAGAGTTTATGACTGAAATAGTTCCTAGAAATCAAGGCAGAATTCAATTTAATTGTCCTCAGAACTTGCTTGATCAGTTTGTTTACGACCAAACGGAGTTTGTTCTAACTCTTAGGGATATAGATCGTGTAGACACTTACGAGATTGAGCTTGAAGTAACCGGTTCTTTAAAAGGGGTCAGAGTAGATACTCTATGGGAGTGTATGGCTACTAAAAAAGCTTTTATTGAAATGGAATTTTCTAGAGGAAAAACTAGAAAAGTTCAAGAGGGATCCAGAATGCCTAAAATTTTAGTTCTCGATTTAGAGAGAATTAGCGGGATTGTTAAGATTTTCGATGAACTAGGTATAGAAGTTTTGGATTCTCATGTGTTACGAAGACCTCTTTGGAGTTTGGTCAGTGTTGATGCTTCTCATTTTGAAGGTCTTCCTATTCATTTTTCAATGACAGATAGGCTTAAAGTTATTCGTTCTCAAATGCTTGGTGAAAGTCAGCCTGTTTTTTCTCAGGTGCCTCAGGTTATTAATGCTACTTTGCGTTCGTATCAAATGGAAGGGGTTAGATGGCTGGAAAGACTTCGTAGTATGTATTTAAATGGAATATTAGCTGATGATATGGGTCTTGGTAAAACACTCCAAGCAATCGTCACTATTTCCCAAAATAGGGAGATTTCTTCTGGTCCAGCTTTAATTGTTTGTCCGACCTCTCTTTTATACAACTGGAAAGAAGAGTTTTCTAAATTTAACGGCGAGCTTAAGGCGGCTGTCGTTGATGGCATTCCATCTGGAAGAAAGAAGTTGTTAGAGGGTATCACAGGGTATGATGTAGTAATTACGTCTTACACGTTACTTCAGAAAGACATTGAATCTTATAAAGAAATTCCTTTTTCTTATGTGATCTTGGATGAAGCTCAGCATATTAAAAATAGAGGAACTAGAAATGCTAAGTCTGTGAAAATGGTTCAGGCTGATCATAGATTGATTTTATCTGGAACTCCTATAGAAAATTCTTTAGAAGAGCTGTGGAGCTTATTTGACTTTTTAATGCCTGGATTTTTGAGTACATACGATCGCTTTATAGAAAAATATGTACGCATCTCTGGAGTCGAGCAGTCTAAAAATTTAGAGTTTTTGAAGAAAAAAGTATCGCCTTTTATTTTGCGTAGAATGAAAAGTGATGTGCTTGATGATTTACCTCCTATTTCAGAAATTGTATATCATTGCCAACTTAGCGAGACTCAAAAACAACTTTATAAATCGTATGCAGAATCAGCTAGAGATGAGCTTGTTAAGTTAGTTCAAAGGGATGGATTTGATAGAGTCCAAATTCATGTTCTAGCTACTTTAACAAGGCTTAAACAAATTTGTTGTCACCCTGCTATTTTTGCTAAGGAAAAGGCAGAGCCCGGGGATTCAGCTAAATATGACATGCTATTAGACCTTTTGCAAACTCTTGTGGAAGGAAAGCATAAAACTGTTATCTTCTCTCAGTACACTAAAATGCTACAAATTATGAAAGGTGATTTTGAGCAAATGGGCATTCGATTTGCCTATCTAGACGGGTCTACAAAGGATCGATTAGCTGCTGTAAAACAATTTAATGAAGATGAGAGTCTTTCTGTGTTTCTAGTTTCTTTAAAAGCAGGGGGCACGGGTCTTAATTTAGTCGGAGCTGATACGGTTATACATTATGATATGTGGTGGAATCCGGCTGTAGAAAGTCAGGCGACCGATCGAGTGCATCGTATGGGGCAGAAAAGCTCGGTTTCTTCCTATAAATTAATTACCCTTGGAACCATTGAAGAAAAAATTGCAGAAATGCAGAACAGAAAAAAAGGGTTGGTCAAGAAAGTGATAAGCTGCGATGATGAAGCAATAGAGAAGTTAACTTGGGAAGATGTATTAGAACTTCTTAAAACATAACAATTAATTGGGAGTGCGCTTTAACGTAAGTGTAGAAATTGATGGCGATAAAACATCCGGTAAAATTTGGAGACCTATTTCGAAAACTTTCAAATCCGCTCATTGGTAAAATGGGACAATTCTCTGGATTGCTTTCTAACGATATAGGTATTGATCTAGGGACAGCCAACACTCTTGTTTATGTGCGAGGCAAGGGGATTGTATTAGCTGAGCCTTCTGTTGTTGCAGTAGATTCTTTAACAGGTGAGGTTTTAGCTGTAGGGCATAAGGCTAAAGCTATGTTGGGAAAGACTCCTCGTAAAATTCACGCGGTGCGCCCTATGAAAGATGGTGTAATTGCAGACTTTGAAATTGCAGAGGGAATGTTAAAAGCTCTGATTAAAAGGGCAACACCGACAAGAAGCCTGATTCGTCCTAAAATTCTTATAGCAGTACCTTCTGGTATTACAGGTGTGGAGAAAAGAGCGGTTGAAGATTCTGCTTTAAGAGCAGGTGCTCAAGAGGTGATTTTGATCGAAGAACCTATGGCAGCAGCTATAGGAGTAGACCTGCCTGTTCATGAACCTTCTGCCAATATGATCATAGACATTGGTGGTGGAACTACAGAGATTGCAATTATTTCTTTAGGTGGTATCGTAGAAGCGAGATCTTTGCGTATTGCAGGAGATGAATTCGATGAGTGTATCGTTAATTATATGAGAAGAACTTATAATTTAATGATTGGTCCTAGGACAGCTGAAGAGATTAAAATGAGTATAGGTTCCGCTTATCCTCTAGGAGATAATGAGCTTGAAATGGAAGTAAGAGGGAGAGATCAAGTAGCAGGCCTTCCTATTACTAAAAGAATAAACTCGGTCGAAATTAGAGAGTGCTTAGCTGAACCGATTCAACAGATCGTAGAGAATGTCAAATTGACCTTGGAAAAATGTCCTCCTGAGCTTGCTGCGGATCTCGTGGAAAGGGGAATGGTTTTAGCAGGCGGCGGAGCTTTAATTAAAGGGCTTGATAAGGCTCTCATTAAAGCAACAGGACTTCCTGTTATTGTTGCAGTAAATCCTCTTCTTGCTGTTTGCATGGGGACAGGAAAGGCTTTAGAGTATTTAGATAAATTTAAAAAAAGAAAATCTCTTTAACGGAGCTTTATGCCAGAGCAGGATCTTTGGATGCAGAATCTGGCTTTAGTTTCTTGGATTGAGGAGATGGTCTCTCTTTGTAAGCCAAAAGATGTTTATTTCTGCGATGGTTCAAAAGAAGAATTTGATTCTCTTTGTCAAAAACTGGTAGACAAGGGAGTTTTTACTCCCTTGAATCCTCAAAAAAGACCAGGTAGTTTTTGGTGTCGATCCGATCCTTCTGATGTAGCTCGTGTCGAAGAGTCTACTTTTATTTGCTCGTTGAAAAAAGAAGATGCAGGTCCCACGAATAATTGGAAAGATCCCAAAGAAATGAAAGAAAAGCTCTTATCCCTTTTTTCAGGGTGTATGGAAGGGCGAACTCTTTACGTAGTGCCTTTTTGCATGGGGCCATTACATTCTCCATTTTCCCTTTTAGGTGTAGAGATTACAGATTCTCCTTATGTTGTTTGTAATATGAATCTTATGGCTCGTATGGGTTCATCCGTTTTAGAAATGCTTGGACCTAACGGGTCGTTTATTCCTTGTATGCATTCTGTAGGAAAGCCTCTTAGTCCTGGAGAGGTTGATGTTATTTGGCCTTGTAATTCTGAAAATAAGTATATAGTGCATTTTCCAGAAGAAAAGAGTGTTTGGTCTTTCGGAAGTGGTTATGGAGGCAATGCCTTATTAGGAAAAAAGAGTGTAGCTTTACGCATAGCTTCTTGTTTAGGTAGGGATCGAGGATGGCTCGCAGAGCATATGTTAATTATTGGCGTTACCAATCCAGAAGGTAAGAAGCAGTACATGGCTGCAGCTTTTCCAAGCCAGTGTGGTAAAACAAATTTAGCTCTTTTGAAATCTACTCTTCCTGGATGGAAAGTTGAATGCGTTGGTGATGACATTGCTTGGATTCGAATCGGGGAAGATGGCCGATTTTATGCTGTAAATCCAGAGGCTGGTTTTTTTGGAGTTGCCCCTGGTACTTCCTATCGTTCCAATCCTTATGCTATGCAGACAATTGCTAAAAATACTATTTTTACAAACGTGGCTCTTACTCAAGATCAGGATGTGTGGTGGGAAGGCTTGACTGAGGAGCCTCCTTTGCGCCTTATAGATTGGAAAGGGAATCCTTATAAAGAAAAACCAGCAGCCCATCCTAATTCTCGTTTTACGGTGAAAGCTTCGCAGTGTCCTATTATAGATCCTTTTTATGAAGACCCAAAAGGAGTGCCTCTTTCTGCTATTATTTTTGGAGGGAGAAGGTCTTCTACAATGCCTCTTGTCTTTGAGTCGTTTTCTTGGCAGCATGGTGTTTTTTTGGGGGCTAGCATTTCATCAGAGACTACTTCTGCGGCTACCGGGGTAGTGGGTAAATTAAGGCACGATCCTTTTGCGATGCTTCCATTTTGTGGCTATCATATGGGTGATTATTTTTCTCATTGGATTGAAATGGGAAAGAAATCTTCTAATAGACCTCTTGTATTTTATGTGAACTGGTTTCAAAAGGATGCTCAGGGCAATTTTATTTGGCCAGGTTTTGGCGACAATATCCGTGTACTTAAATGGATTTTTGAAAGGTCTGAAGGTTCGGCTGTCTCCGTTAGTACTCCGATAGGATTGATGCCAGCTTCCTTAGATTTGACAGGACTATCAAAAGTGGACTTTTCTTTACTCTTTCATGTTTCTTTGGAAGATTGGATAAAAGAGGTTGAGGAAATGCGATCTTATTTTGCTTTTTTTGCAGAGCACTTTCCTTTAGAAATGAAAGTTGAATTAGATAGTTTAGAAAGGAGACTTCGTGAAGCTGCTTGTTCAAAGGGTTGAAAAAGCAGAGGTGTTGGTGAATCAAGCTGTCGTTGGTTCTATTCCCAAGGGACTTCTTGTTTTTTTGGGTATTCATCAAGAAGATACTGCTTCTTGTATTGAGCCTCTTGTCTCAAAGTTAGTCAATCTGCGAATTTTCTCAAATGATCAGGACAAAAAAGATCTTTCTCTTCTGGATGTGAAGGGTGCAATTTTACTTGTCTCTCAGTTTACTTTATACGGCGATTGTTCCAAGGGAAGAAGGCCTGACTTTTTTTCTGCAGCGCCAGCCTCAAAAGCGGAACCTTTATATGAACAGTTTCTTGCGGCATTAAAAAGAACAAACCTAGAGGTGGCTTCAGGTAGATTCGGCGCTCATATGAAGGTTTCTTTGGTTAACGACGGGCCAATTACCTTGATCTTAGAAAGCAAAAGTTGTAAATAATTTTAACGAATTCCTGCTTTGCAATAAGCGATGATAGATTCAAAAAATAGGATTTCTCCTTGGATAGCTTGTACCGTAATAGAAGCATCATTTTTAAAAGAGAGGGGGACTTCTTCTTTTTTATGAGAATGGCTACTATTTCCTCCAATAGAGCCTGACTTTGCCGCACTCGCGGCTCCTGCTACAGCTACAGAAGAAGCAGCAACAACAACAGCACCTATAATTATTGCTTCTTGTGTTTTTTCACAAACTTAGAAAAGTGGGTGGAAGTTTTTTAAACTAGCTTTTACAAAGAACTATATTTATTTTGTCATAAAAGCAAGTTGGTAAATATTTATAAGTGTTCATGTTTAACTTAGTAAGTTCCCTACATGATCCTCATCCTCTATCTTTTGCAAGAAATCCAGCTGTCATCATAAGAAAGTGTTGATGATTCCTGCTCTTTTAGGATCTGCCGGATTTTCTGCTTGAGTAAGAGTTGCGAAAGTTTCTATATGAGGTGAAATCACAAAAGAAATAATGGTTAAAACTAAAATTATTTTATAGAGCATCTTAGAATAGTCCACAGGAAGCTTTTTTTTAATAAAAGCTTGATTGCCGGCAAAAGGCTAACAACGTGATATTTTTATTCTTAGTCCAAAAATGGTATTTCACAAAAAATTAGTCTTTTTTGATCTTTGAGACGTAAAGGGTTTGGATTTGTTTTGCTGTTTTTTCTCTTCAAATGATAGGTTGAGTTCCTTTGAGCTTATTCCTTTAGAATAATTAAGCAGTCGTAATAAATGTCCAAAAGTTTTTTTGTTGGACAGTTTGTCTTTAGAAGATGATCTCGAATTTTTTAGGCCCAGAGACACAAATTTAGCAATCTTTTTCAAGTCAATTCTTAAAATCGATAATAAATTTACGTTTTTTTTGTTTTATCTTATTTTTATTCCCACTTTTCTTGTTGTTTTTATCTCATTGGAACTGAGCTGTTTGCTGTTTTTTGAAAAATATTTTAAAGGAAAGTGGGATAGTTATTGATTTTTCATGGGAAAGAGTGGTAAATTGTGGGAAAGAGTGGAGAATTATGGGCAAGTTCTTTTTCAGCGGGTGTACGGAGGCAAAGCTAGACGATAAGAATCGTTTTGTTTTACCGCAGTCTATGCGTCTTGGACTTGTAGAAGACGGGGAAATGGAATTTAGTATCGCTTTAGGTCTTGGCGGCTGTTTGGCTATTTATCGCCAAAGCGATATTCAAAAAATTGTCGAGAAATTTAAGGCAAAGCAACACGTTGGGAAGTTTCAGAAGTTTTTTACTCTCTTCTTTTCTACTTTACATCAAACAACCTGTGATAAAATTGGTAGGGTTATTCTTCCTGCAGTTCTCAAAAATGCTGTGGGGATTGATTCTGAGATGGTTATCGCTGGTGTTTTAAACAAAATTGAAATTTGGCCGAAAGATAAATACGAAGCACAACTAAATGCTCTTTTAAAAGGTACGGATCCTGAAATGGATTTAGCTAAAATGAGTGAAGATGCTTTTGCGCTTTTAGATGAAGAAGATCAAGAAGAAGAGGGAAATGAATAAGAGACCGCATATTTCGATCATGGAAGAAGAAATGGCGAGTTTCTTTGCAGGCAAGACCCTAAAAGTATTTGTGGATGGCACCTTGGGAGCTGGTGGCCACGCTAAGAAAATTTTAGAAGAGCACCCGGAAATTGAAATATTTTTTGGCTTTGATCAGGATCCTGAGGCGCTAGCTATTGCAGCGAAGACCTTAGAGCCATGGAAAGATAAAGTTCAGCTAGTGCATGCAAACTTTGTGGAATTTGATCGAGTGTTAAAAAATCATGGGATTGAGGCGGTCGACGGGTTTTTTTTTGACCTAGGTGTGTCTTCGATGCAGTTAGATAATGATTATAAGGGGTTTAGTTTTTTAAAAGAGGGGCCTTTGGATATGAGAATGAATCCTTTGAATGAGCTTAGCGCTAAAGAGGTTGTCAACGAGTGGTCTGAAAAAGATCTCGGAGAGATCTTTAAAGAATACGGAGAGGATCCTAGATGGAAAGCTGCTGCACGAATCATTGTTGATGAAAGAAGGAAAGGCTCGATCGAGACGACAACACAGTTAGCAGATCTTTTATCTAGAGAGCTTCGGACGAAAATTAGAGGAAGACTTCATCCGGCTACATTAGTATTCCAAGCTTTAAGAGTCTTTGTGAATAAAGAATTAGAAGTCTTAGAAAAGACTTTAGCGAAAGTAATTACTTTCTTAGCTCCGAAGGGCGTTGTGGGAGTGATGAGTTTTCAAAGTTTTGAAGATCGCATAGTCAAAAATATATTTAGAGAAGCTGCGAGACCTTTAAGAGAAAAGGGAAAAAAACTTATTCCAGTTATGGAGTTATTAACTAAAAAACCGTTAGTAGCTTCCTTGTCGGAGGTTCGGTTTAATCCTAGATCAAGAAGTGCAAAATTACGCTTTGCAGAGAAAAATTAAGGAAAATGTGTATGGGAAAAAGATTTTCTTATATTTTACAGGCTACTATAGCATTGACTTGTTTTAGTGGTTCTTTAATTGCTTATTTAGAAAAACAAAATGAGCTTACCGAGTTGCGTCTTTGTGTTCCTAAGTTGCAACAAGAAGTTAAAGGGATTCAAGAAGAAAATACACGTCTTAGGTATCAGGTTCAGGCATTCGAGAGCCCCGAGCATTTGATGGAACTTGCTGGAGCTTCTGAATACAGTCATTTAAAACACCCATCTTGCAAGGAAATCCTTGTGCTTCAAGATGCTTCTAGTTTACAATCTTTCTCAAATGAAATAGAAGAAGAATTGCTTTTGTTAGGAGCTAAATAAAAAAATGAAAGATAAAAACTTCCGCGGTTTTCTTCCTTTAGAAAATCGTAAGCGGCTTGTTTTTTTGTCTTTGGGAATGCTTTTTCTTTTTTCTCTCTTGTTGATTCAGTTTTACAGGATTCAAATTATAGAGGGAGAGAAGTGGAGTAAAAAGGCAAGGGCGCAGCATCAACTGACTGTAATTGAACCTTATAAAAGGGGTACTTTTTATTCTAATACGGCAATTAAAGAGGGCCATTTAGAGCCTCCTCTTGCTTTTGTTGCTGATGTTTCCAAATTCCATCTTTATGCAGATGTTACTGTTTTTTCTCCAGAGTTAAAAAAAGAAGTGTTTGAAAGAATTTCTAAAACCCTTTCTTTAGGAAAAGGGGAGCAAAAACATTTACAGGATCAGTTGCAAACAAAGTCTAGGGGCAGAAAGTTGATTCCTTGGCTTGCTAGCGAAAAGCGTAAAGAAATAGAGGTTTGGTGGTTTCCTTTTGCAAGAAAACATAAAATTCCAAGGAACGCTCTTTTTTTTGTTCAAGATTTTAAGCGCTCATATCCTTATGGCAAAATGCTAGGTCAAATACTTCACACAGTAAGGGAAGATAGGGATCCTGTTACCCATGACCATATTCCTACAGGAGGGCTAGAGCTTGTGATGAATTCATACCTTAAGGGGCATGAAGGTCGTCGCATTCTTTTGAGGTCACCAAGAAACTCTCTTGATGTAGGAAGTGTAATTAAGCAGCCGGAAGATGGTGCTGATGTTTATTTAACCATAAACCACTATCTGCAAGCAATTTCAGAAGAAGAGATTGCTAAAGCTGTGAAGAACGCTAATGCGAAAAGTGGGTGGGCTATTATGATGGATCCTTATTCTGGAGAAATTTTATCTTGGGCTCAATATCCAGAATTTGATCTCAGCAAGTGTAGAAGTTTTTTTAATAATCCTAAATTACAAGAAGAAACAAAATGTAAAGGGATTACTGATCCTTTCGAACCTGGCTCTATTTTTAAGCCGATTACTATGTTGATTTGTTTGAAAGCAAATGAAGAATTAAAAAAAAGAGGGGAGGCTCCTTTATTTTCGCCAGAAGAAAAGGTGGCCACGTCGAACGGGTATTTTCCAGGAAGATCGAAACCTATTCATGACACTAGGCTTCATAAATATTTAAATATGAATATGGCTTTACAGAAGTCTTCGAATATTTATATGGCAAGGATGATACAGCGTGTAATTGAAAGACTAGGAGATCGCTGGTATCGCGATTGTTTAGCCAATGATTTTGGTTTTGGGACAAAAACAGGGGTAGAACTTGCTTCTGAAACTCCAGGAGTGCTTCCTTCGCCAGGTAAAAAAAATAGTAATGGGACCATGGAGTGGTCTAAGCCAACGCCTTATTCTATTTCGTTTGGACATAATATTTTAGTAAATAGTTTGCAAATGGTGAAGGCTTATGCTTCTATTGCCAACGGTGGGTATCAGGTTAAGCCTACACTTGTTCGAAAAATTGTAAAAAAACATAGGGACGGCAAAGAAGCAGTTCTTTTAGACAATACAAATTTATCAGAGAAAAAAAAGAATTTTATTTTTAGTAAAAGTGCCTTAGACGAAATTCGTAAAGCGATTATGTATGTGACAAAACCTGGAGGCGGAGCTGCTAAAGGCGATATTTTTGGATATACTGAAGTTGGAAAAACAGGGACAGCAGAAAAAATTGTAGGGGGAGTGTACTCTAAAAAAGATCATATTTCTACATTTATTGGATGGGCTCCTGCGGAATCTCCTCGTTTTGTTTTGATGATTGTCATAGATGAGCCTGAATCTAAATTTATTCCCGGTATAGGAAAAAATCAGTACGGTGGAAATTGTGCAGCCCCTGCTTTTGCGCTTATAGGAAAGAGGACTTTAGAATATCTTGGAGTTCCTCAAGATGATCCATTTGGATATCCACAGGGAGATCCTAGAAGAGACCCCGATAAGGCTGTTTGGTTAAAAGAATCTAAGGCATTAGGCGAGTTATATCAAAAATGGAACAGCTCATGAAATTAAAAAAGCTACTGATTGAAATTCCAGGTCTTGAGGTCAAGGGTTCCAAAGAGATAGAGATTAGAGGACTTTGTAATAATTCTAAATTAGCCGCGCCGGGTTATTTGTTTTTTGCTAAAAAAGGTTTTACTCAAGACGGAGCTCGCTTTACTAAGGAAGCCATTTTATCTGGAGCAGTCGCTGTTGTAACTGACTTTTATGATCCTTTTTTACAAGGTGTAGTCCAAATTGTTTGTAATAATGTTTCTAAGTTAGAATCCCTTTTAGCCGAAAGATTTTATGGAAGTTCTTCCGAAAAAATGTTTTTAGTGGGAGTTACTGGAACTAATGGTAAAACTACTTGTTCGTATTTGATAAAGCACTTATTAGATTCTTTAAAAAAGCCTTGTGGTTTGATTGGTACTATTGAATGGATTATAAAAGATTCAGTATTCCCGTCAACTCACACAACACCAGATATTCTGACTAACCATAGATTGCTTCATGACATGTTAGAAGCAGGGTGTAAAGCGGCTGTTATGGAGGTTTCTTCCCATGGACTAGATCAAAAACGTGTCGAGGGGTTGCATTTTTCAGTGGCTGTTTTTACGAATTTAACACAAGATCATCTAGACTATCATAAAAGTATGGAAGAGTACGCGGAAGCGAAATCTAAGCTCTTTAGGGCTCTTTCTCCAACGAGTGTTGCTGTTGTAAATAAAGATTCTCCTTGGACCGAAAGAATGTTGGAAAATAGTTCTTGTAAGGTTTTGACATATGGTTTTTCTTTAGATGCAGATGTTAGAGTAGAAGATTTAACGCTTTCAGCTGATGGTTCTAGCTGTTTTATTTGTTACAAAAACGACAAGCTTTTTTTTAAGAGTCCTTTGGTTGGAAAATTTAATATGTATAATATGCTTGCTGCAGTTTGTGTAGGCATTGTAGCCCAGCTAGACCTTGTTGAAATTTTACGTGTTTTATCATCATTTACTGCTGTTTCCGGACGCTTAGAAAGAGTTCAAAATACCTTTGGTAAAAATATTTTTGTTGATTACGCGCACACTGAAGATGCTCTTAAAAACACCTTAAATACGTTAAGAGAAATATCGCAAGGTAGATTACTTTGTGTTTTTGGTTGTGGGGGTAACAGAGACAAGGGCAAACGGCCTAAAATGGGTGCTGTAGCCGTAGAGGTGGCAGATGAAGTTTTTGTTACATCAGATAACCCTAGAGATGAATCCCCTGAAGAGATTATTCGAGAAATTCTTTCTGGGATACCGAAGTTAGATCATGTTAGAGTTGAAATTGACAGAAGGGTTGCTATTTGTGAAGCAATTAAGTCTTTGGGTCCAAAAGATGTTTTACTTATTGCAGGCAAGGGACATGAAAATACGCAGATTTTTATGGACCATTCGATTCATTTTGATGACAGAATCGTCGCAAAAGAGTATTGTAAGTAGAAATTGCTTATACGCTGGAAAAGAGAAAATTTGTTATGTTGAGTGCTTTTTTGTATAGAATACTTGCTGCTTTTTTTTTCTTTATACCTATTTCTGTTTTTTCTCATTCTTCAACGCCTCATGGACTTGCTTCTTTAGCTTCGCAGTCCTCTTCTAAAACCACTGTAAAGGCTACTGCGCCTTTAATTATTTTAGATGCAGGTCATGGCGGTAGCGATGAGGGTGCTAAAGTTCGTCAATTACAAGAAAAAAGAATTGCTTTACTGACTACTTTATACGCCAAAAAATTTTTAGAAGAAAAAGGGTATAGGGTTCTTTTGACTAGAAGTAAGGATATTTATATTTCTTTACCAAAAAGGGTTGAGATTGCTAATAAAACAAAAGGAGCTCTTTTTGTAAGCGTTCATTTCAATTCAGCCAAGAACACACTGGCTGAAGGGATTGAGATATTTTATTATAAAGAAAAAGATATGCAAAGGATGACTTCTTCGAAAAACCTTGCAGGAAGTATATTAAACGGTATTCTAGAAGAGACAGCAGCAGTCTCAAGAGGAGTAAAGTGGGGTAATTTTCATGTGATTCGAGAGACCTCTATGCCTGCTGTGATTGTAGAGGCTGGTTTTATGACTAACTATACAGAGTGGACTTCCTTAAGAAAAAAATCGTATCTTGAAAAAATTGCGAAAGGGATTTCTTTAGGGGTTGATTTGTATCTTAAATCTTAAAAAGAAACGTCCTCGGCGCGAGTTGAACGCACGGCCTGTTGCTTAGGAGGCAACCGCTCTATCCACCTGAGCTACGAGGACGCAGTAAACAGGGCCAGTTTACTATTTTAAGGGGCTTTGTCTCAAGAAAAATACTAAAAAAAACAAGAGGAAACAAAAAATGACTCAAAATCAAGCAGATATAGGGCTAATTGGACTAGCAGTCATGGGACAAAATCTCGTGCTAAATATGAACGATCATGGGTACACAGTAGCTGTTTTTAATAGGACTGTTGAAAAAGTCGATGCTTTTTTACAGGATACGGCTAAAGGAACAAACGTGATTGGGACTCATAACCTAAAAGAATTTTTTTCGGCATTGAAGCGGCCTAGAAAAGTGATGATGATGGTAAAAGCAGGCCAGGCTGTTGATGATTTGATTGAAGAGTGTCTTCCTTTTTTAGAAAAAGGCGATATTATCATAGACGGTGGAAACAGTCATTACCCAGATAGCGAACGTCGTATGCAGTCTCTAGAAGCTAAAGGAATTCTTTTTGTTGGTTCTGGGATTTCAGGAGGGGAAGAAGGAGCTAGACATGGGCCTTCTATTATGCCTGGAGGAAATGCTAAAGCTTGGCCTTTTATTAAAGACATATTTCAAACTATTTCAGCGAAAGCTTCTGAGGATGGTCTAGCTTGTTGTGAGTGGATTGGAGAAGGTGGAGCCGGACATTATGTGAAAATGGTCCATAACGGGATTGAATATGGAGATATGCAGCTTATTTGTGAAGCGTATCAGATCCTTAAAGACGGTATCGGTTGTTCTATTGATGAAATTAAAGAAATTTTCTTATCTTGGAATCAAGGGGTTCTAAGCAGCTATTTAATAGAAATTGCCGGCATTGTTTTTGGACATAAAGACATTGATGGATCTCCTTTGGTTGACAAAATTTTAGATGTTGCAGGACAAAAAGGCACAGGAAAGTGGACTGGGGTTAGTGCTCTAGAGCTCGGTCTTCCTGTTACTTTAATTGGAGAGGCTGTTTTTGCAAGATGTTTATCTTCTTTAAAAGAAGAGAGGGTTGCGGCTTCTAAGGCTTTTCCTTCAAGGAAATCTTCGATTGTTTCTGATAAAAAACAACTGATTGAAGATGTGATGCAAGCTCTTTATGCTTCTAAAATTATTAGCTACGCACAGGGCTTTATGCTAATTCGTGCAGCAGCAAAAGAAAACAATTGGCATTTAGATTATGGTTCTATCGCTTTGATTTGGCGCGCAGGATGCATTATCCGTAGTCGATTTTTAAATGATATTAAGGTGGCTTTTGTAAAAAATCCTAATTTAGATAATTTGCTATTTGCAGACTTTTTTAAAGAAGCTATTCTTACAGCTGAAGCTGGCTGGCGAAGAGCTGTTATATTTTCTATTAGTTCGGGTATCCCAACTCCATGTTTTAGTACAGCGCTTGCTTATTTTGATGGATATAGAAGTGAAAAACTTCCTGCGAATGTACTCCAAGCTTTGCGAGATTTTTTTGGAGCGCACACTTATGAAAGAGTGGACCAGCCTAGAGGTAAGTTTTTTCATACCAATTGGACGGGAAGTGGAGGAAATATTACCGCAGGATCTTATAATATCTAGATTTGCAGAGTAAATCGTCTGCCTTCTACATATTTTTTCGCGGTTTGATCTGCTTGTGTGTTTGTCATGCTTAAAAACCGCAGTTTAGGAAAGTTCCCTTGGGTAATAGTTTGTATAGAGCCATTACCCAGGTTTTTATTGTCTCTAAGATAAAGATATTCTACCCTTATAAAAATCGGGCTTTTAATTAAAATCGCGACAGCTATTTTATTGATCTTACAGGCTGAAATGTCGAGTTTTTTAGGTTTAAGTGTGGGTGATGATGCGAGTGCTTCGACGCCTTCGTTGCCTATTTCGCATTCTGCTAAATAAAGTTCTTCTAATTCCATTAAAGGGTGCTCGATAAGAGCCAAAGCACCTTCCTTTCCTATAGGATTTTCATCCAAAGTAAGAGTTTTTAAAGAGTATGGGAGAAGGTTTCTTCTAATTAAAGCTCTAAGTCCAAGATGGGTAATTTGATTGTCTGCAAGATCTAGTTTTGTAAGAGGTAAAATGGGAAGCCTTTCCAGAAAACAGTCTCTAATTTTACAGCTTTGTAGTGAAAGTTTAGAAATGTTAAGACAAAGTCTGACAAAAGAAAGCAGATCTTCATTAGAGAATGCATCTGAAGAAATTTTAAAGTGAGTTATTCTGTTCCCGTAATAGGTTAAAAAGCTCTCGAGTTCTCGTTTAGGTATAATTCTATCTAGCTCGAGTTCTCCTTGGTTGATTTCAACAATAAGGCATTGAATTGTTTTATCTACTCCAGAAAAAGGAATAGAGCTCAGGGAAGTAGAGCTCCATCTGATAAGATTCATTTTGAACTCCTAATTTTAATTTGATAAGATACTTGCTTGATAGAAATTAGTCAAAGTTCATTTTAAAAAATCTAGTAGAATGTAAAGATGTTTTGTTTTATTCTGTCTATTTATAAAATCTCATCGAGGCTGTATGGTAAAAGCTGTTAATATTAATGATTTGGTAGATGCATTTGATCTTCAGTCTGCATTTTTAGTCTTTTTTTTAGATAAAAATACCGGAGAAGTAATTCCTTTGACCGGAGAAGAAATTGATGCTATAGAAAAAGGCGAGGCTGTCGGGGAATTAGGTTTTGCGAAAGAGGTGATTTCATCAGATCAGTTTGTAGAACTTCCAGAGTTAAATAAAAGAGCCTTAATAGAAGAGTTTTGTTCGTTTATTGAGGATGCAGAAATGCAAAAAGCCCTTTTGCAAGGGGTTGAAGAGGAAGAGGCCTTTACAATGTTTAACACAAAGGTGCACTTTTATCAGTTAGAAGAAGATTGGTTTGCTTTTGTCCAAGATAGATTAGCAGAGATGGCAATTGATTGGTGTAAGCAAAACTCTATTTCTTATATCGACGTTCCTAGAGAGGGGAAAGCTGATTGGCTTTAGTGTAAGAAAAAGCCTTTCAAAATTTTAGAAAGGCTTTTCTGTGGTAGAGATAGCTTTCGATCCTTAAAGTTTGTATATTATCGTGATTTTGAACTTCTTTGCTAAAATAGTTAAAGAGATCAGGATGTTTTCGGGGCGCTACTATCGTAACTGCAATAGAAATTTTGATGTGCATCTTCTCTCCTGTATCATCTATATTCCACTATTCTTGATTTTTTTTGCTTTAGCGAGTCTTAAACTAGGCTGAAATGGCGGATAGTGTGCTTTTTCAAAGCGAGATTTTAATCTTTTTTTCTTATGTACTTCTTTGAGAGCTTCAGTATTAAGCATAGGCTTAGATTTCGAATCGAAAAATAATTTTCTATAAATAAAAGTACACAGTCCCACAATCCCCAAAGTTACTATATTGCTGATGTTGAAGGAGCCTAAAGAAAGATGTTCTTGGTCCCTGATTTTTGTTCGTATTTTGTTGTTGATTTCAAATACCGTTTCTAAGATAGCTTTTAGGTCTTTTTTTGAGCGCTGGGGGCATTAAAGTTGACGAAGTCTTTCAGTGAAACTACGAAGGTTCTACTTTTGGGGCATATAGCTTGTTAGAAACTTCCGTTTTTGGGACTGAAGCCTGTGTCATTGGAATCTTTTGGAATGAATTAATAAAATCAATATCATTATAAATCTTCGATGTTATTTTTAGTTAATTTTTTAAATTACAGCTTAAGTGAGAGTGGTTATCTGTTTTTTGTTTTGATTTTGTTTGTTATGGTTTTAGTGGGAAAAGCGAATCAAAATGTTTTAGCCTGTTTTTTTGATGCAGCTAAGAAAGATGTGACTGCTGGATATGGAATTTATCACCTTTTTTACTTCTTTTTTAGAGTTTTGTGTTGCGAGTGATATGCTTTTCTTATTGCAGTTTGCTGCTAGTCTCTAAAGAAGGCTTTAATTGTGATTGAAAAGCCTTCTAGAGTTTTCTATGAAGGCTTTTGTTTGTTATTTTCTTTTATGCGTTTTAAGGAGCTAAGCGTGCAAATCTTTCATCTTTCTTAAGATAACCCATAAAAATCTTGTGATCTTTGATTTTTTGTAGAGCTCCCTCTTTGTTTGCTATGAAGTTTTCTAGCATAGCTACCACCTGTTCGTCTGTGGTTTCTTTGTTTTTTAGTAAACTAAAGAACTCCTCTGGGGGAACTGTATGGGGCTCTACTTTTGACTTTTGGGTATTGGTGCTGTTTGCATTTTGCGAGGCCTCAATACCTTCGTTTGGCGTGGTCTTTTGGAATGAATTAATAAAATTTATCAATAGGTCTTTGATTTTGTTCACTAGACAGGAAAGGCTTTGGTAAATTTCTTCAATCCCAAGAGTTATTATGTTTACAATGCTTATAATGTTGAATTTTTTGAGGGGATTTGGTTCTTCGTTAAAAATAGTCTCTTTAGGAATCTCTGGAGCTTGATTGATAACACTTATAGCTGAGGCTATTGGTTTGTTGAGCGTTTGCTCAGTCACTTTTGGTGATATAGGTTTGAATTGCTGTGGCAATCGGGATCTTCCTATTCTAAATGAAATTCCTGGCATCGTAAGTCCTTTTTTTAATTAAATTTATCAAAAATTATTACTTAAAATGCATTAAATGTCTATTTTTATTTTGTTTGTATTTTTTTTTAATAACCCTTGTTTATTTATAAATTATTTAGTTACTTGTGTTTTTTTTGGGGTGCGTGTTTAAAGTATCTTAGGTGTTTTTTTTGATGGAATGGGGGGGAATAGGACAGGGCTTTTGGAAAAAATAAAAGCCCTGTTTGATTTGAGGGGCTCTCCTAGGAAGAGCCTTCTTCTGCTTTTAAAACTTCCATGAAGGCTGATTGAGGTATATTGACTTTTCCAATCTCCTTCATTTTTTTCTTTCCTTTCTTTTGTTTTTCCCAGAGTTTTCGTTTGCGAGTTATATCTCCACCGTAGCATTTTGCAGTTACGTTCTTGGTGATAGCTCTAATCGTTTCTCTTGCTACAATCTTTCCCCCAATTGCTGCTTGGATTGGTACTTTAAATTGTTGCATAGGGATCACTTCTTCTAATTTTTTGCAAATAGCACGACCTTTACCTTCTGCCTTTGATCTATGTACTAAGCAGGAGAATGCATCGACGGGTTCTTCGTTAACTCTGATTTCTAGTTTAATGATGTCACTTTTTTCATAGCACTCAAATTCATAGTCGAAAGAACCGTACCCTTTTGTAATCGATTTTAGCTTGTCGTTAAAATCTGTAATGATTTCATTAAGAGGGAATCGATAAGTTAAAAGTAGTCGTTTGCTGTCAATGTTTTCTGTTTTGGTAAGAAATCCTCTCTTCTCCATTCCAAGGCTCATTAAAGACCCTAGGTACTCAGAAGGAGCCATTATGTGACAAACAACCCAGGGTTCTTCGATCTCTTCTATGAGAGTTGGGTCTGGGTAGTGGGCTACGTTATCAATTTCTAAAGTTTTTCCATCTGAGAGTGTGAACTTATATACAACACTAGGAGCTGTGGTGATGATGTCTAGATCAAATTCTCTTTGGAGCCTTTCGAAGACAATTTCTAAGTGTAGAAGCCCAAGGAATCCGCAGCGAAATCCAAAGCCTAAAGCTAAGCTGCTTTCTTGTTCTACATGTAAAGCGGAGTCATTGAGTTGTAGTTTTATTAGAGCATCGCGAACTGTTTCAAAATCGGAAGAATCAACGGGGTAAATTCCAGCAAAAACTACTGGAGCGATCACTTTGAACCCAGGAAGTGGTTCGGTTGCTGGATGTAAAACGGTTGTAATGGTGTCTCCAATTTTTACGTCGGCCGTGTTTTTGATGTTTGCAAACATGTATCCCACTTCGCCTGCTCTCAATTTTTCTGTTGGTTTTTCATGAGGAGAAAAAATACCGACTTCTAATACTTCAAATATTTTTCCAGACACCATGAATTTAATGTTTGTTTTTTTAGAGATTTCTCCGCTCATGACACGGATACAAACAAGAACACCTCTATAAGGATCGTAGTGTGAGTCGAAAACAAGAGCTTTTAGGCAAGTTTCTGTAGGTTCCTTGGGGCATGGGAAGTCAATTAGGATTCTCTCAAGTACTTCGTTGATTCCTAGTCCTGTTTTAGCCGAACAAAGAACAGTGTTTGAGGTGTCTAGTCCTATGACATCTTCGATTTGTTGTTTGATTGCTTCTGGATCTGCCGAGGGGAGGTCTACTTTGTTAAGGACTGGAACGATTTCAAGATCTCGTTCTAGTGCTAGGTGTACGTTTGCAAGGCTTTGCGCTTGAACGCCTTGAACTGCATCAACAACAAGCAATGCGCCTTCGCACGCTGCTAAAGATCTGGATACTTCATAGGAGAAATCAACGTGCCCTGGAGTGTCGATGAAGTTAATTTGATAGACTTCTCCGTCGTGGGCTTTATATAACATGGTAACGGGGTGAGCTTTGATGGTTATTCCGCGCTCTCTTTCTAAATCCATGGCATCTAGGACTTGTTCTTGCATTTGCCTGGAAGGGATCGTTCCTGTGATTTCTAAAAGCCTGTCGGCTAGAGTAGATTTCCCGTGGTCTATGTGGGCGATAATGGAAAAATTTCTTATTTTTTTTATGTCGTATTTAAACATTTGCTCATCCTGTATATAGGAAGAAATGTACCTTATTTACGCTTAGAACTCAAGAAACAAAAAAACCCTCCCGAAGGGGAGGGTTTTTGCCTATACAATCTAATGATTTTTTAATTAGCTTGTAGCAGGTTGTGTCTCTGTTTTTGCAGCAACAGCTTCTGGTGCTTTAATTCCATCTTTTTCTTGGTTTAAGGAAGAGAACTGCTTACCTAAAGATCTAGCAGCCCAAATCCATGCGAAAATGATAGCGAATAAAATAGCCGCTACGTAAGGAGTAATCGCAGCAAGTGATCCAAGGCTTACAATAAGCCCTTGTTGAACAAATGCTCCACCTGATTTTCCAAGACGAGCTCCTACAACGTCAATTGCAGCTTTTCCTTTTGTTTTAGACTCTTGGTCTAAAGGAATGTATGCCATTTCTTTTGTCGGATCAAACAAAGAGTATTTAGAAGACTTACTCATGATGTTTTGTGCTGTACCAAAGATAACCGCTAGCATAAGAGGAGTTGTTCCTAACATGCTGATGAAACCTGATAGATTGTCTCTGAAAATAACGAAGCTAAAGAATCCAGCCCCTGTAGCAAGAAGAACAACCGGTGTAATTAAAGCAGCTACAGTCCATCCCCAACGGCGGATAGTGTTTCCTCCTACGAAAAGCATCATAAGAACTGTTACAGCTCCTGTAATTGTGGAGAAGTATCCCATAAACGCACTGTATTCGTTAGGTGTTGGAAATTGTAGTTTAATTTGTCCTTTCCATGTAACTTCAACTAAGTTAATAGCAACGCCGTAGCCGATTACTATGATAGCAAGGCAGCCGATGTATTTAGAACGAGCTAAGAATAAGAAGCTGTCTTTTAAAGACATTTTTGGTTTTTCTTTCTTTGCTTTTTTTACTTCGGTAGGATCAAAAAATCTAGCATCTGTTAGAACGTTTTTATGAATCCAATGGTAGATAGCAACACTTATAACGCCAGATAGAACAACAAAGCTCATGAGGTAGTTTAAGCTTACGCCCCAAGGATCAACTCCAGCAGGAAGTCTTGTGTGGATGTTAGAAAAATAAATAATTATTGGTCCAGAAACAAGAAGAGCTAGGTTAGCTCCAAGTCCAAACATTGCATAAAATCTTTTTGATTCGTTGACTCGAGTGATGTCGTTGGCAAATCCCCAGAATAGAAGGGAAATAGCAACGCTTCCCCAAAGTTCAGACATGATGTAGAAAAGAGCGTAAGTCCAGTTGCGGAAAAGAGCGATGAGTCCAGCGAATCCTTTTGGGAGTATGTTTGCTAGTTGGTCAGCTAGAACGGTTGGGTGTAAGGATTCTCTGCAAGGATAAAGAACAAGTGCAAAAAGAGCAAAAAAACCAATAAACGTCCCAATTGTTGCGTAGAACAATTTTGTTTTGCTCATGATGTTGCTTAATTTAGCGTAAGCTATCATGAAAAGAACTGCGAACGGAAGAACTCCCCAAACTTTTAAGAATGGAATCGCTTCAGCACCTGATCCTGGAGCAGTAACAATTAAAGCGTCCTTTGTATCTCTTAAAATTGTGTAGTTGAAGCTGATAAAGAAAAATAGAAAAAACATTGGAAGGAGCTTTTTGAGCTCGAAATTATGGACTGGCCAAAAAAAAGAGCGCCATTTTCCGAATTCTTGTTTTTTTGTTTCTGACATGGTTTGTATCCTTTAGACAAAAATTAATAATGTTAGCAACAGTTCGAATTGTTTTTCGAGTCAGGTTGCTATAAAAATAAAATAGCTTTAATTGTAGTCTTTTTATCTCTAAAAACAATACTAGTTTATTTGTTTTTGCTTTAAATTCAAGGAAAAAATGAAAAAAGATGGAATTTTTTGTTTTAAGCAGCGACTTTGTAAAGTTTATTTTTACTCTATCGCTGCTTGGGGAGATTATCTATTGGAAAGAGCTGGTGTTTGTTGGCTTTCGATGGAGTCAGATTGAGAGTTTAGAATTGCTTCAACATAAGAATTCCAGCTTTCTACTTCAACTTTTCCTTGTTTAATAGAAGAAATTAGTTCTCTTTTGTATGTAGCAAGAGATTTTTTAGGGGAAAGGAGAGTTAGGATTTCTTTGTTTCCAGTTGATCTAGCTATGTGCATTACTTTTTCGAGTTGTGTTCTGGATACAGTGTATGGATCTTTTTTCTTTCTAGAGCCTCTAGCTGCTCTTTGTTTAGGCGCTACAGTAGATGGTTTTTCGGAGTTGATGATGAATTTTTCGATTAAAGAGCTAAGTTCTGTTGGTTGTTTTGTTTTCATTTTTTTTAAAGTGAAATGATGGATGTATCCGCCTGTATTTACTGGAATATATTTGCAAAGGTCGTTTTCTGTTCTTCCTTTTACTTTAGCGATTGCTTTCCCGATGACATCTTCGATTTCTTTAAAGTTTTTTGTTTTTGTGTCCATAGTTAATCTCCAGTTATTTTGTAGTTCTAATCAGTCTATCAGAAACGATTTGCTTCTATTTTACTTAAATCAATCTCGTTTAGGATTTCTTGCTTTTTGTTGTTTCTAACTTTCGCTGAATTCTATTAACCTTGCGGTTTTTATGCAACAATTATGAAAGAAAAATTCATTTTTTTTGTTATTGAGTTCCTTCGATTGAATTTTGTCTAGGTAAATTCTTTTGAGTTCTAAGTGAAAAAAAGATAGAATAGCTGTTATAAAAATAGAGGAAGGGCATGCGATATAATTCGAATTTTAAAGAGGGTAAGTCTTCTGTTCGTTATATTTTAGCTGTGGCTGCTGGAAAAGGTGGTGTAGGCAAGTCTTCTTTAAGTGTCGGATTGGCTTTGGCTTTAGAAGAAGCTGGTTATTCCGTTGGTATATTAGATGCTGATTTATATGGTCCTTCTTTGGGTAAAATGCTTCCTCTTGAAAAGTCTATAAGTAGAAGCGATGATGGGGAGTTTCTTCTTCCTGGTGAATTTCATGGGGTAAAGGCTTTTTCTCTTGCTCATTTAAAAACCGAAGATGAAGCTATGATAGTGAGGGCTCCTATTGTAAATGGTTTAATCCTTCAGTGTATTAAAGATGTCTTTTGGGGCGAGTTGGATTTTCTTTTTGTGGACTTCCCTCCTGGTACTGGAGATATTCAACTAACGCTTATGCAGGAAATGTTGTTTTCAGGCGCTGTTTTAGTTACAACGCCTCAGGAAGTCGCTGTTATTGATGTTAAAAAAGCAGCACAAATGTTTCATCAAATGGGAGTTCCTGTATTAGGGATTATAGAGAATATGTCTTATTTTGAGGATCCTGAAAATGGGAAAAGACATTTTGTTTTTGGTGAGGGCGGAGGAGAAAGGTTAGGGGAGTTTCTTGGGGTTCCTTTGCTTGGGCAAATTCCCATAGACCCAAGTATTTGTTTGTCTGCTGATTTAGGGAAAAATGTAGTTAAAGAATTTCCAGAGGCTTCTTCTGTAGTTTTACTTCGAAAAGTTATCAAAGAAATATCTGATCGACTACTTCTTTTGGACCAGTTAGAAGGTAAGTATTTGAAGAGTTTTGATTTGGTCTGGGAGGATATGGGTTAGATGGAAAATTCTTTGGTGTTCGCTACTTCGTTAAGACAGGTTGATGATTATTCTTTTGAAATTTCTTGGACTGATGGAGTTGTGGGAGTTTTTTTTCTTGCTGATTTACAGAAAGTATGCCCTTGCGTTTCTTGCTTGAAAGAGAGACCTAATTTAAATAAAGAAGTTAGAGCTTTTCGTATTACTAGTGTTGGCACTTATGCTTTACGCATTCATTTTACTTCAGGGTGTTCTAAGGGAATTTTTACTTTTTCTTTTTTAAGAAAACTTTTACGGGGGATGTGATGAAAAAAGCTTTTCGTTTTTTTTCGTTTTTTTTATTGGTTTTGTCTGGGTGTAATAGTATTGAAACGAAGCAACTTCATGAAAAATCAGACCATCGCATCAAGGTGTTATCTACTATTGCTATGGTGGGTGATTTGGTATCTCAGATTGGAGGAGACAGAATTGATCATAGCGTCTTAATTATTGGGGAAATTGACCCTCATAGTTATGAGCTCGTTAAAGGAGACGATGAGAAAATTGAGAATGCTGATGTTGTTTTTTTAAATGGCTTAAATTTAGAGCATGGAGCTAGTTTGCAGTCTAAAATTTTTAGTCATTCTCATTTTGTAAGTTTAGGCGATAGGCTTTTTTCTGAACATTCAGAATTGATTCTCTTCGAAAAAGGACAATTTGATCCGCATATTTGGATG
Source organism: uncultured bacterium (assembly GCA_964455905.1). Lineage (GTDB taxonomy): Bacteria > Chlamydiota > Chlamydiia > Chlamydiales > Rhabdochlamydiaceae > CAIJXB01. Next base: position 17,293 of record CAYVYN010000004.1, on the reverse strand, counting down.
GATATTTCTTTGTGGGCTTTGACCATAGATCCAATCGTTGAGGCTCTTTCAGAAAAAGATCCAGAAGGAAAGTTGTATTATGAGTCAAGAGGCTCTCTACTTAAAGAAGAAATGATGAGTTTTCATAATTTGTTAAAAAGTAGATTGGCTAGTGTTCCTGAAGAGAAAAGGTATCTTGTAACAAGTCATGATGCATTTGGTTATTTTGCAAGGGCATATCTTTCTTCTGATCGAGACTTACAACAAGGGGATTGGAGGAAACGTGTGGTGGCTCCAGAAGGGCTTGCTCCAGATGGACAACTTAGTGTAATGCATTTACAAGAAATTGTAGATCATCTAATCAAGTATAAGATTGAAGTGGTTTTTCCTGAATCTAATGTGAGCCGCGACGCTTTGCGTAAAATAGTTCTTGCTTGTAAGGAAAAAAAAGCGATGATTCATTTTTCTACAGATGTGCTTTATGGCGATTGCATGGGTGAGTCGGGTTCTCCTGGTGGTACCTACTTAGGAATGCTTGAGCACAACGTGGATATTCTTCTAAAGGAATGGCTGTCATCTGGTACACAAGATGAGTCGTAAACTGGAGACAATATGGAAAAAGAAATAGCCCTGCAGGTAGATCATCTTAATGTGAATTATGATAAATCAAGTGTTTTATCCGATGTCAGTTTTTCTATTCCTAAGGGTTCGTTAGTTGGTATTCTAGGACCAAACGGAGCTGGTAAGAGTAGTCTGTTAAAAGCTCTTTTAGAAATTGTAAAGCCAGTTTCTGGTGAGGTCTCTTTTTGGGGAAGTTCTTATAAAAAAAAAAGACGATCTATTGGATATGTTCCTCAAAGATCTCTTATTGATTGGGATTTCCCTGTCAGTGTTTTAGATGTTGTTTTGATGGGTTCTTATATACGAAGAGGATTGTTTAAGAGAGTAACGCTTCAGGATAAAGTATTGGCTGAAAAGGCGTTGGGGGAAGTTGGTCTTGGAACACTTGCCCATAGGCAAATTAGCGAGCTTTCTGGAGGACAGCAACAAAAGGTTTTTATTGCAAGAGCGTTGCTGCAACAATCGGAAATGTATTTGATGGACGAACCATTTGCTGGCGTTGATATGGCAACTGAAAAGTTACTTATTCATGTGTTGAAAGATCTTCAAAAACAGGGTAAGACAACTTTGGTTGTCCACCATGATCTAGCTTCTGTCCGCTCTTATTTTGATTATGTGATTCTTTTAAATCATAAATTAATTGCAGCAGGGCCTGTAGCTCAAGTTTTTAATAAGGAAAATTTGAGCAAGGCGTATAGTGGTCTTTCTCACTTATTGGAAATAGGATAAGAGTAGATGGAGTATGGATTTTTAGATTTTTTTACAGACCCTCTTCTAAGAGCTCCTACCATTGGCAGCATTTTGATGTGCGCTGCTAGTTCTTTAATAGGTGTAATTGTTTTCATTCGTAGAAAGTCTTTAGTTGGAGAGGCTCTTTCTCATGCGGCTTATCCTGGCTTGGTGCTAAGCGCTCTTTTTGTTTCTTTTTTTGTTCCTGTTTTAGATGAGAAGTATTTTGCTTTTTTTTTACTGGGCGCTTTTTTTTCGTCCTTGCTTGGCCTCTATTTTTTAGAGCTCTTACAAAAAAAATTTAAGGTAAAAGGGGATTCAGCTCTTTGTTTTATGCTTTCTTCTTTTTTTGGATTTGGAGTTCTTTTTGCTGCGCGCATGCAGACAACAACCCCTTTATATTATAGGCAAGTCCAAACCTTTCTATATGGGCAAGTTGCTACAATGACGGATAAGCATGTTGGACTTTATAGTGTCTTTGTCTTGAGTATTATTTGTTTTGTGTTTTTGTTTTATCACTCTATTCAACTCGTATATTTTGATCGTCAGTTTGCTAAAGTGCTTGGGGTTTCTACTAGAATTTTTGAGGCTTTTTTTTCTGTTTTTTTAGCACTTGCTGTGGTAGTTGCAATGAAAAGTGTAGGAATCGTTCTTTTGTCAGGAATGCTTATAGCTCCAGCTTTAACGGCAAGGCAGTTTAGTCACAAGTTATCTGTTGTTTTTGTTTTGGCTTCTTTAGTGGGCGCTTTTAGTGGTTTTTTTGGAAATTATTTTTCAGTACAGTTTTCGAAGTGGTTTTTAGATGGCCATTTATTTTTACCGACCGGGCCTATGATTGTTCTTACGAGTTCTTGCTTGTGTTTATTGTCTCTTTTACTTTCACCTAAACGGTTTTTAAGGAAAAAAATATGAGCCTTTTATTGGGAGCAGTTAATCCATATTCTGGAGAAACTTTTTTTGGTTTTTTTTCTGTCTTAGTGCAAAGGGTCTTTTCGTTTTTTTTAGGTAGGGGTTGTCAAGGTTTGGTATCTGATGAAATACAGTGTTTGGTTTTAATTTTTCTCGCGTTTTCTTTGTCTTTTTTAGGTTCATTCCTTGTTGCAAGGCAAATGACAATGCTTGCCAATGCTCTTAGTCATACTTTGCTTTTAGGGATTGTTTCTGCGTTTTTTCTATTTAAGGTATTCGGAGGAGGAGAGACGTTGTTATCTCCCTTTACATCAATGAAAGTTCTTTGGGTTGCTGCTCTTGTGACGGGCGTATTAACGACGGCTCTTACAGAGTTATTGCGTCATAAGTTGAAAGTGCAAGAAGATGCAAGTATAGGGCTTGTATTTACAACCCTCTTTGCTTTGGGAATTCTTTTTGTTACGCTTTTTACAAGGAATTTACATCTAGGAGTGGAGGCGATTACTGGAAATATAGATGCTCTTCATGTAGCAGATCTGAAAACGGTTGGTGGCGTTGCTTTGGTGGTCTTTTTATTCTATTTTCTTTTTTTTAGGGGTTTTTTGGTTTCTGCTTTTGATCCGATTTTCGCCAAGAGTATTTCTTATCCAACAAAAACATTAAATTATCTGCTAATGATTTTAACAGCGGGTGGTGCTATCGCTTCTTTTAGAGCCGTTGGAGTAATTCTCTTTTTATCTTTTCTTGTAGGGCCTGTTTTGGTTGCTAGGCTTTATGTGGAAACGTTTAAAAAACAGATGTTTTTAGGTTTTTTTGTTAGTTCGACGTGTTCTATTGTTTCTGTTGCTTTGTCTAGGCATATTCTAACAGTCTATAGAGCTCCTGTTTCCACAGGAGCTCTTACTGTTAGCATTTTATTTTGTGTCTATTTGCTTTCTTTGTTCGTTGCCCCTAAAAAAGGGATTCTTTCCAAGTGTTTTTTTTCTTGAAAGAAATTTAGACCTCTAAATTTCTTTTTGCTAGATCAATTTGTCTTCGTAGTGTGTCATCTTTGGAAAGTTGACCAGAGATTTTTTTCCAAGCATGCAGAAGCGTAGAGTGTGTTTTACCTCCAAAAGAAGAAGCTAGTTTCATAAGGGAGTCGTTCATTAGTTCTTTGGCCATATACATGGCTACTTGCCTTGGAAGCGCTATGTTTTTACTTCTAGAATCACCGGTAAGATCGCTAATTTTTACGTCAAAAATTGTAGAAACACTTTTGAGTATGTTTTCGACAGATACCTTTTTAGATGGGGAGAGCTGAAAGAGTTCTCCTAAGGAGTTTTCTACTGTTTCTTCGTTGATATCTAGGCTCATCATTTTAGAATAGGCGCATAAACGGTTGATTGCTCCTTCGAGCTGTCTTACGTTATTGTAAATGTGTTCTGCAATAAAAAAGGCAATTTTTTGAGGAAGACGAACTCCTTTTTGTTCTGCTTTGTATTGCAAAATAGCAACTCTTGTTTCAAGGTCTGGGATATCAACATTTGCTACAAGTCCCCATTCCATGCGGGCAATTAATCTTTCGGATAGGTTTAGTTGGCCTGGAGGTTTATCGCTAGCGATTACAATTTGTTTGTTTTGGTGGATAAGAGCTTCAAACATGTTGCAAAATTCTTCTTCGAAATTCATTCGGTTTTGTAAAAATTGAATGTCGTCAACAAGAAGAACGTCTAGGTTTCGATAAAAACGTTTCATTTTATCGAGAGTTTTGTTTCTTAAATTGTCTACAAGGTCATTAATAAAGCCCTCAGTAGTAATGCAGTAAATTTTTAGTTTAGGGTGGTGCTGTTTGATGTAGTGTCCGATAGCGTGAAGAAGGTGCGTTTTTCCAAGGCCAACGCCCCCGTGAATAAAAAGAGGGTTGTATGATTTTCCAGGACGCATTGCCACTCCAAGAGCTGCAGACTTTACAAATTGATTGGAGGGGCCTTCTATGAAGTTTTCAAATTTGTAAAGAGGGTTGAGTTGAAAAGATCCCTGATTTTCTGTGTTGCTAGGTTTTTCTGTCTGACTAGGAGGAAGAAAGGTTGGTTCTAATTTTTGCTTAACAGGTTCTGCTATAATGAACTCTATAGAGGGTTCTCCTTCTTTTGTTAGAGGAAGAAAGCAAATTAGATCTTTTTTGTAGTTATCCAAAAGGTATTCTTGAACAAAAATATTAGGAACTTCTAAAACGATTTTGTCGTCATCTAGGGATATTTTTCGGATTGGTTCTAGCCAATTGGCAAATTCTGTCGTAGAACATTTCTCTTCAGCACAATCTAAGAAAAGGGTCCATGCGTCATATAATTGCGTAGTGATCATAGTTTTGTTCCGGTAGTTATAAACAGGTTTTCCACAGTGAGAGACAGCTCAACTGCTTTACACTGCCAAGTTACCATTCAGTCGGAAAGCATGCAATAAAAATCACAGCAAAAAATATTTTTAACTCTGAAACTTCTTTTCAATCATTTAGGCTTAAGGAAATGCGAGTGCTAAGGCATGCGCTTGGCTGCTTATGTTGGATTCGGTGTGAGACTCGAGGGCTTTAGCTTGCATAAGTCCTTGTTTTTTATATCCCAAAGCTAGAAGGGCCTTAGCTCTATTTAGTAGAGTGGGTCCATGAGATGGATCTAATTTTACAGCTTTTTCTAGGTAGTTTAAAGCCATTAAATTGTTTCCTGTTTGTAAGTAAAGGGCTCCTAATGTTTGAAAGTCATAAACGTTATCTTTAGATAAAACAATTAGCGCTTCGAAAAAAGTTAGGGCTGTTGAATAGTGTCCTTGTTTAATGTAGGAGTATCCTACAAATCTAAGATCTTCTAGTTCGTCTACATTCCAATTAAGTATTTCCAACCAGTCAATTTGGCTCATTTGATTAACCTTTGTGGTATTGTGTTCTTTTATTGTTTAGGTAGATCATACAGCTGTTTAGCTTCAAAATGCAATCAAAGAGATTTAGTAATGCAGATTTCTCTTTTGCTTTATCTTCCGCTTCTTTGATGCGTTCCCATTCGGGTTTGTTTTCACTATTTTCTTCGTTTTCGCCTGTTAAGGCTAGGATTTTTTGCGTGTAGTTTTCGTTTTCTTCTGGAATTCCTAGGGACGGAAGTATTTCGTAGGTGAAAAAACGATTTTTTAAAGTGGAGAATCCATGGGGTGCGGTGAATTCGGCCCATGCTAGATGCTTTTTGTCTGTTTGAAATAAAAGGTCTATCTCAGAATTGAATGAAGGTGTGGTGACATCGATTTGGGTGTGGGTTATTGGGACTCGGATGTCTTTATGAATTTTATCGGTTTCGTCTAGTTGCTTTTGATCGAAAGCGTATCGTTGTGATGCATCGTAACCTAGATTATCGATTGTTCTCGCTACCATAACGCCTCTTATTTTTGTTTATACTTTATAAGTATCAATTAAATTAACTGATGTCAATATAATTTTTAATTATCATTAAAATGATTTTTGTTTGTTTTGTTTTGTTTTTAGTGTGCTTGTTCTCTTTGTTTTGTGTTTTTTTGCGTTAAATCTTTACCTTGTCTTTATACTTTCTTTTAAATACGATAAGAGTATAAGGAGGTGTGTATGTCTAATTCTGAATTTAATCCCGGGATCTTTTGTGAGCTGACCTCGCGTTTTTTTGAGGCTCGAAGATGGGGGTCTTTTTCGGATCAGTTGAGTTCTAGAGTAATGCATCAGCAGGTGAGGGAGTATTTTTTTATTTTCAAAAAGTTGCGTTTTGGGGGCAAATCTGGAGTGTACTTTTCGAAAAAAAGAAAAATTACCAATTTAACTGCAAAAAAACAGAAGAGCCTCTCCTCTCAAAAGCCGAACGGTTTGTCTAACATGGCTTGGATAGATTTAAAAATTATCATATGATAGCCGGCTCTCTTTTTAAGTAGGCTGGTGTTTTTTATGCTTAATCTGTTATGTTCGTTTTTTCACTTTAACTAAACAGGGGTATTCTATGTTTGCTAACGGTTCATATCAGATTCCAGACCTTTCTTATGACTTCAGTGCCTTAGAGCCTGTGATTTCAGCTGAAATCATGGAGCTTCATTATTCGAAGCATCATAAGGCGTATGTAACTAATTTAAATGTTGCATTAGAAAAGTATCATGAGGCCGAAAGTAAAGCTGATATTGGTGCGATGATTTCTTTGCAAAAAGCTATTTGTTTTAACGGTGGTGGACACGTCAATCATTCTATTTTTTGGACTAATTTAGCTCCGATTTCTAGTGGAGGAGGCGTAATTCTTAAAAATTCTTTCGAAGAGGCTATTAGAGCAAAATTTGGTTCAATGGAAGCTTTTATGGATAAAATGAGTGCTGAGACGGTTGCGATTCAGGGGTCTGGTTGGGGTTGGTTAGGCTACCATAAGGGTATGCAAGAGCTTCGTATTGTCACTTGTGGTAATCAAGATCCGTTAAGCATGCAAGGTTTAGTTCCTTTGTTAGGGATTGATGTCTGGGAGCATGCGTATTATCTTCAGTATAAGAATGTTCGTGCCGATTATGTTAAAAATATATGGAAAATTGTGAATTGGAAGAATGTCTCTGAGAGATATGAGGCTGCTCTTATTTAATCTCTTTTTCTGAAGAAAGCCCTTGGCTAGAGGGCTTTCTTGCCTATCTTTTCTTGTTTAACTCTTTTTTCTTTTGAATGTCGCTCAGAGAAGTCTTTAATTAAAAAAAGACAATAAATTAAATAGATTCCTTGATTGTTTTTGTGTCTTTATGGTATGGTAGTATTATATTATTTTGAATTGTAAGGAAAATTATGGGTCTCTTTTCTAGAAGTAAGCCTAAAATAAAGATTCAAACGACTAAAAAGGATGGGTACAGTGGGTGGATTAAATGTACCCATTGTCATGAGATGATTCATGCTAATGAATTGCAACAAAATATGCACTGCTGCCCCAAATGTAATTACCATTACAGACTTTCAGGGTCTCAGAGAGTAGAAACTCTTATTGATCAAGGTAGTTTTTCCGAGTTGTTTTCTTCATTTCAGGCCACAGATCCTTTAAACTTTATTGACACAGAGCCTTATACGCAAAGAATTGCGAGAGCTAAAGAGTCTTCTGGTCGTGATGAAGGCGCTATAGTCGGTGTTGGTCTTATAGAAGGTCGAAAGGTTGCTCTAGGCGTGATGGACTTTTCGTTCATGGCAGGATCAATGGGGTCTGTTGTAGGAGAGAGACTGACTAAAATTATTGAGTATGCAACTGAACAAAAGCTTCCTCTTGTGATTGTTTCTGCTTCTGGTGGAGCAAGAATGCAAGAGTCTATTTTTTCTCTTATGCAAATGGCGAAAACTTCAGCTGCTTTGGCTAAATTACATGAGGCTAAGTTGCCGTATATATCCATACTTACGAATCCTACGACTGGTGGGGTCACGGCTTCTTTTGCGTCTTTAGGGGATTTAATTATAGCAGAACCCGATGCTCTTATTTGTTTTGCAGGTCCTCGAGTGGTTGAGCAGGTGATTAAACAGAAATTGCCGGAAGGGGCTCAGAAGTCAGAGTTTTTACTAGAAAAGGGAATGATTGATTGCATTGTAAATCGGCATGAATTAAAAGAGATGACAGCGCGCTTTTTAAGCTTTTTGTTAGATAACGAGAGGGTCGTTGAAGAAAATTCATTGCCTTCGTTAGCCTTGAAATTAGAAGGCTTAATTCGCCAAAAGAAAGCAACAGTTTAGTCGTAAAGAAAAAGGTTTTTATGGAAAAAGAAATTGTAGTTGCTGTTTGTGCAAAAGAAGATTTTATGCCTTCTTATAGTTCAGCTTTGGCAGCTGGAGCTGACATAAGAGCTTGTATTTCAGAAGAACTTTGGGTCCTTCCAGGGGAATCTAGTTTGATTCCAACGGGGATAAAAGTCGCTATCCCTGCAGGGTATGAATTGCAGGTGCGTCCTCGTAGTGGATTGGCTCTTAAACATCAGGTGACTGTTTTAAACACACCCGGAACTATTGATGCTGACTACAGGGGCGAAGTCGGTGTTATTTTGATTAACCATGGAAAAGATCCGTTTAAAGTTGTTCCTGGAATGAGAATTGCTCAACTTGTTTTAGCGGCAGCTCCTCAGGCTATTTTTATAAGAGAAGAAGAATTAAGCTCCACAGTCCGGGGCAGTGGTGGTTTTGGTCATACAGGCGTTCTCTAACTTATTCGACAAAAGAAGATATGGGTATTTCTAAATATTTAAATAAAGATCTTGTAGTTTTTCTAGAAGAAGATCAGAGAGATGCTGCTATACAGCATCTTGTGACTGCTTTGGGAAAGAAGGGATATGTTGAGAATGAAAAAGAATTTTATTTAGCTATTTTAGAAAGAGAGAAAATTGTTTCTACTGGAATTGGGATAGGTGTCGCTATTCCTCATGCAAAAATGTACTCTTGTGAAAACTTCTTTATTGCTTTCGGTATTCAAAAAACGAAAGGAATTGATTGGAATGCTCTTGACGGTTCCTTGGTCCGATTAATTTTTCTTGTAGGGGGGCCTGATAATAAACAGACAGAATATTTGAGGATCCTATCTAGCCTTACTCAAGCTATTAAAGATGAGGGCAGAAGGAAAAAGCTTCTTCAGGCTAAAACCGAAGAAGAGGTTATCGAGCTTTTTGCTGGTTGTTGATGACGTTTTTGCTTTTTTTATTTTCTTTTTGAAAATAAAAAGAGTGTTTGAAAAAATTGTTCTCTTTGGCGCACTCTTAAAAAAACTGCAGCATTTGCAGCATTTCAGTATAGGATGGAAGTATGGATCTTAAAATTAAAGATGTAGCTGAGCTTTTACATGTTTCAGAGATTACGATTCGTCGTTGGATTGCCGGAGGCCAAATTCCCGCTTACAGGTTGAATCATCAGTATCGGTTTAGTCGTTTAGAAATTGAAAATTGGATGATGAGTTGTAAGCTTAAAAAAGATAAGGATTTTACTGTTTTAGAGTCTTCTGAGCAGGATTTAAGTCCAGACTTTCCTAAGTCAGGCTCTAGGCAGTTTAGTCTTTTTCGCGCAGTTCATCAAGGAGATGTTCTTCTCAACGTTCCAGGTAATACAAAAGAAGAAGTTATTCAAAATAGCGCAAAAATGGTTTCTTCTACATTAGGGCTTGATTCTGAATTGGTCGCCGAGCTTCTTTTAGACAGAGAGAGATTAATGTCTACTGCTCTTAATTACGGAATAGCTGTTCCTCATCCAAGAGAATTTATTTTAAAAGGTCAAGTTGATCGTATTGTAGTAGCATTTCCTCAAAAACCTGTTGATTTTGGTGCTTTAGACGGGATGCCTGTTCATACGTTGTTTTTTCTTTTTTCCTCACAGGATAAGAATCATTTACAGCTCCTTTCAAGAGTGGCTCATCTTTCTTCTCAAATACAAGCTCAAGAATTTTTGAGAACAAAGCCCGGAAAAGAAGCCCTTTTGACTTTTATTAAATCTTGGGAAGCTGAAATTAACAAATAGCACCGATTTTTTTTTCTTTTTTTTAATCTTAGGGAAAATTATCCTTTTTTAGGGTAATTAATTACACGTGGAATATGGCTAGAAATTTATTTATAAAAAAGTCAGTTCAAACTTTAATGAACGAAGCTGCTGCAAAGCGGCATACATTTAGTCGCTCTTTAGGAGCGCTCAATCTTACCGCAATTGGTATTGGAGCAATTATTGGCGCCGGACTTTTTGTGATAACCGGACAGGTTGCTGCTGAGCACGCAGGTCCTGGTGTTATTTTTTCTTTTATGATAGCGGGTTTTATTTCTCTGCTTGCAGCTCTTTGTTATGCTGAGTTTGCTGCATTAATCCCTGTTTCTGGAAGTGCTTATTCCTATGCCTACGTTACAATGGGGGAGTTTCCTGCTTGGATTTTAGGATGGGGTATGACTACGCAGTATCTTCTCTCGGCTTGTACTGTTTCTGTTGGATGGTCTTCGTATTTCACTAGTCTTTTAGGTGATTTTGGCCTTAAATTTCCGGCTAGCTTAACAGGCGCGCCTTTGCTTTATGATGCGCAAGGTTGGCATTTAAGTGGTTCTTGGTTTAATTTACCTGCTATGCTCATTTTGGGATTTATGGGTCTGTTGATCTCTACTGGTATTAAAGCAGCTGCTAGTTTTAATAATGTCATGGTTGTTCTTAAGCTTTCCGTTGTTGTTTTATTTATTGGTTGTGGAGTTGCTTTTATTCAAGCTGATAATTTTGTCCCATTTATTCCTGCAAATACGGGTGTATTTGGAGAATACGGCTGGAGTGGTATTTTAAGAGGCGCTGGGATGCTCTTTTTCGCTTTTATTGGATTTGATGCGTTATCAACCCTTACTCAAGAAGCAAAAAACCCACAAAAAGATATGCCAAGGGGGATGATAGGTTCTATTTCTCTTTGTACCCTGATATATATTGTTTTTGCGGTTGTTCTTCTTGGTCTTGTAAGCTATAAGTTTCTTGGAGTAGCTGACCCGATTGCAGTGGCTGTAAACGTCTTGGGCCCTAAATTTTTATGGCTTCGGTTGTTCGTCAAAGGTGCTATTTTGGCTAGCTTTACTTCTGTGATTATGGTTATGCTTTTAGGGCAAAGTCGTATTTTTTACACAATGGCTCATGATGGCCTTTTACCAAAGAGATTAGGCAAAATTGAAGATAAAAATCATATTCCCTTGTTTACAACAATTCTTATTACCTTAATAGGAATGGTTATTGCGGGTATTTTTCCAGTAGGTATTTTAGCGAATTTGGTGAACATTTCTACTTTGATGGCTTTTGCTGTTGTTTGTTTTGGGGTGCTTTTACTTCGTTATAAGCAACCAGAACTTGAAAGACCCTTTAAAACGCCATTTATGCCTTGGGTGTCTATTATTGGAACTCTTGTTTGTGTAGGGCAGATGCTTCTATTGCCACTTGTAACTTGGATTCAATTTATAGGTTGGTTATTACTTGGTTGTATCGTCTATTTTACTTACAGCATTAAGCATAGTAAAGCTAGACATCACTAGTCTTTTGAAAAGGCCCCCGAGCAGGAGGCCTTTTCTTTTTTAGCGTCTTTTGGGGACTAAAACGTCATAGTGTCCTGGTGAAAATAAAAGATACAAATTCTGATCTGAATCGCTTCCGTGTGTTTTTTCTGAGATTTCTTTTGTTGTGACATTTATTACGTGGATTTGGATCTCTAGCAGATTTGCTAGAGCTAGACTTTCTTCTTCTCCACCATATTCTGCTAGATCCATGTCGGTCATCTTCCTAAGGTAGTCAGCTGTTGGCTCGGTTAAGAAGTTTTGAAACTCAACGTCTTTGCTATTATAATAACACGCTAATTTTCTTAGAGCTGAAACGAGGTGGTTTGATGTCGGGTGAGTTTTTAAAGTGTCTATGCTAAGCTCTTTGCATGCTTTAATTTCTTCTTTGTTAAGTGGGGGCGCGTCTTTTTTCATTATTAAAGATGAAAATGTTTTTTTAAAGTGGGCGGTTGTTTCCGGGGAGGAAGCGATTGCGGCTCCTAAAGATCTAAAAAGGCAATGCCCATCTCCTTTTACTTTTAAAATATCGCAATTTTCTAACATTTCTATGTTGGTTTTTATGTGTGTATTTTCTTTAGCAAAAGCCATTCGTGCTGTAAATTCCGATGGAGGGACCGGGTCAGTAATTAATGGAATGTCTACGTCTTTGAGGTATTTAATAGCAACAGCATTGATAAGTTCGAGTGTTTCTTGGTAAGAGGCTTCAAGTTTTGACCAGTCATGATCGGTTAGCGTTATTTGACCAGAGGCTTTAGCAGAAGCTATATTTTCAAAATCTTGGGTAAAAATGCTAAAAAAACTCTTGTAGTCATCCATATTTAGAACTTGGATGTTTTGTCTTAGGTCTGTTTTTAACTGATCTCCTAACAAATTTAAATTATGAATTGTCTCAGCTGCGCTAATTGGATTTGTCATATTACCCCCCTTTTTATCAATTGTATCATAATTTTTGTTTGTTTTGTTTTTTATCTTTAATATTTTCTTTTTTAATTATATATCTTTCTTTTGTTGATTTTAAATTTGGTTTTATGTGATAATTTTATTTGTAGACAATCTAATCCTTAACATTAAGGAGACTTTATGCAATTAGATACACGAGTCGCGTTGGGTGATTTGAATGGTATTTCTTTCCTTTTGGGGGTAGGGGTGGGAGTAACGGCCACACAGGCTTTGTTAGTTGGCGCGGGGGTAGTTTCTTTTCCTGTTGTTGCTGGCGCTCTTAGTGCGGTTGCTTTGTGTTTTTCTCTTTTACGAACATATACGATAGCAGAGGGAAGTGACGACCAGCGCAAGGAAGCTCTGCTTCTCGGGGTAAAATATGCCGTTGGGGGAATTGCTCTTGGTGCTGCTTTTGGTGTTTTTATGAGTCACGTAGCGGCTTATACAGGGCATGCAGCTCGTCACGCAGTTCATCATCCAGTAAACACTCCTGGACAATATCATATTTTGCCATATCCTTATCCTATGAATCCAGGAACCCTATAAGGTTAAATGTTTTATCCGCAGGGAGCCTCTTCTGTTTAATTGTAAAGATGCTGTTTAAAACGAGCTAGATCAAATTTTGAGATAGCTCGTGCTTTATAATTGTAACCTAAGAGATGCTCGTGTTTTTTTGTCCCGGAAATGATTGGTAGTTGTTATCCTAAAGGGTCTTTTGTTTAAGGAAGAGGCTGGGTTTTTATAAGAAGCCACTAAATTTAAGCTGTTTAGGGGACCTATTTAGCAAATGCTGTTACAAGTTTTGTTGTCAGTATTGTTGTCTGTCTCAATTTAAATCCGCTAGCTGGTTTTTGCTCGGCTTCTTCGGTCTCTTCAGATTACCCTGCAATTCGTCCTAACATGAATCTCCGGGAATATGTTATTTTACGATAGATTGTCTTGATTTTTTACAAAGTCTCTTTTTTCGTAGGATAACGATAGAAAAGAAAGCCTTCTTGTATTAATTATGTGTTTTTTTTCTGAAATTAGTTGTAATCGACTTGCTTTTTTCAAAAAATCCTAACCGGAGTGTTTATGCAGCTAGCTAGGCTACCTCAAAAAGAAGGTATATTTTTTTCTCAGGAGGTAAAAAATATCGTCTATGCAGCTGTCTGTTTGTCAGTTCCCTCTGTTTTTATTTCTGAGATTTTTTATCAGGTTTTGAGTTCTAAATTAGATGGGGCTTCTTTACCGGGCTGTCTTTTAAGGCCTTTTTTTAAGGTTTTGGTTGCTTCAACACTGCTATCCATAGCGTGTATTGTAGATGAGGTTTTTTTGAAAGGACAAGAAAAAGGAAGCTTTGGAGAAAAAACTGTTTTATATGTTGTCTCAGCGGAAATCGTTTCTCTCCCTTTTATTTTGCATAGAAATATACGTAATTTTTTATCTCAAGGGGAACCTAAAAGGTTTGTTTTTCGAAGGGTTGACTCCATTTCTCAAATAAAACAATTATGTAGAGTCGAAAGAAACATTTCTCACGTTTGGATTGTAGCTCACGGCAATAGGTATTCTCTTAAAATAGGGAGACAGGATGTTTTCCCGAGGGATTTAGCTGCTGTTTTTCATTCAAGGTGCTTTTCTTTAAATCCGACTGTTGTATTACATTCTTGCTCTACGGGGATAGACTTTGCTAAACAGTTTCATCGAGCTATGGGCAGTATTGTTACAGTCATCGCCCCTATAAAAAAAGTGAATGTCTTTTGTAAAATACAAAAGGGAATTGACGGGGAATTTAGTTTTTTTTCTCTTGGAAAGGATATTACAGCTCGCTTTTCTAGCGTTAGTTAAATACCATGAGTTCTTTCTATAAAAAGGTTTTCTAGCTTTAGGAAAAGTTCTTCTGGAAGGTCTATTTCTTTTAGAATCGAAAAATTTCGAGATAATGCTATTTTTTCGAGGGTGCTTTTTTCTAAAGTAGAGAGTGTGTCTTCTTGTTCTTGTGGATGGTAGAGTCCTTCATGGAAAAGTATTTTTAATTTAAAACAGCTGATTAGGATTTTCGGACAGAGAAATTGAGGGATTTGCTTTAAAAAAGAAGATAAAAGAGCATATAGGTGTGGAGATGGTTTTCCTGGCATCTGTAAAGGCATTAAGATATTGCATAGCGAAAAAGCAGTTTCCAAATACGATAATTTTGCTCTTAGCGGAAGGTGGAGGTTTAAAATTGATCCTTCTTGAAAAACTAATAAATCAGATCTGCCTTTCGAAAAAAAGAATTCAGCTTCACATAGGGGTGTACTTAAAGAGATCTTTTGGGATGCTTTAGAGGAAAGACCTTTAATAATTATCGAAGCTAATCCAAGCTCCTCAGAAAAAATGGAAAGAATTTTTTGATTGTCTTGAAAGGGTGTTGCTTTTATTACAATTGCTTTTGTCGATTGAATTTGCATTGTCTCACTAGGTAAGCCCATCCCCTAAGATTAAGGGGATGGGCATTTGTTATTTTTTACTTTTAGAAAGCGTTTTTTGATAGTAATTAACCAGATCTTTTTTTAGTTCAATCAGTGTTTGAGGGTATAGATACATCATATGACCTCCTTGATAGTTCTTGATTGTTATATGGTCTTTTAAAGAAGAATCTAATCCAAGGTGATGGAAGGTGTATTCTGTACCAAAAAACGGTGTGGCTAGATCAAAGTAGCCACTACCAACAAATACTTCGATGCTTGTATTTTTGGTCATGGTACTTCTTAGGGTTTCTGAAACATCTAGATAACTATTTGAGCAGCCATAATCCCAAGGGAAGACGTTCGTCATGACTTTGTAATGTTCGTCTGTTATCCATTTTAGGTCGTTTTGTAAATAGTGGTTTAAGGTTGCCGTAAAAGCTCCCACTAAAGAGAAGCTAGGGTCATATTCTATGGAAGAGCCTATGGCTAGTTTATCTTTTCCTTTCATACAGCTATCAAAAATTCCAATTGTTTCTTTGTCGTTTCTAAGAAGCTCTTTAGTGAAGCTAAAGATGTCTACGCGAAGGTTGCTTTTATCAATATAATCGGCAGAAATACCAGTGAACTTGGACAGATCTTTTATGATTTTGTGTTTTTCTTCGGAAGAGAGAAGGTCTCCTTTAAAAAGAGCTTGCGAGTAATCTGTGATTACAAAGTTTTTAGCTTGGCGCAGTGTTTCTTCGAAATTTTTTTGTAGTCCCTCTTCTAGTTTTTTATGGTGATAGGCTGTTGCTGTATAAGTTGGAAGAAAAAGAAGATAAGGTAAATCATTGTTGCTCTTAAAATCTACCGATTGGAAGTTTAATACTGATGAAATCAGAACAAGACCGTTAATGTAAATGAATTCTTGATCGTGTAAATAGCCCGCTAGTCCCGCTGCTCTTGTTGTCCCATAGCTTTCTCCCATTAAAAATTTTGGAGATTCCCATCGATTAAAACGAGATAGGTAGAGCCTAATAAATTCTCCAATCGAGGCAATATCAGATTCAACGCCATGAAAATCTTTTGCGTCTTTTTGAGGAATTGCTCTGCTATAGCCGGTAGATACTGGGTCTATAAAAACAAGGTCTGTGATATCAAGTAAAGAAGAACTATTGTCTACAAGTTTATACGGAGGAAGGGCTTCTATGTTTTCATCAAAGAAAACTTTTTTTGGTCCTACAAAACCTAAGTGAAGCCATACAGAGGAAGAACCAGGGCCACCATTAAAGCAAAAAGTGATAGGGCGAGTTCCTAAGTCAGTTCCTTTTTTTGTGTAGCTTGTAAAGAATATGTTAGCTTTTTCTTTGCACTCTTTTTTTAAGATTAAAGATCCTACGGTAGCTTTATAGGCGATAAGATTGTTTCCAATCATGATTTCGTGTTCTGTCTCAGAAAATGCTTCTTTAGCTTCACAGGCCGTATTGTTAGGCTGCTTTAATTGTTCTCCATACATGAAACTAGCAGTCAGAAGAATCAACGAAAATACGGAGTACTTGAATTGCTTCATAAAAATCCTTGTGGTGGAAAAAATGATTATCTTGGTTCTGGATAATGGTATATCATATTTTTGGTGAAGAGTTCAAGTTTGGCTGTTTTATACAGGAGAAGATTCTCTTACTCAATCGTTTGGTTCAGTTAATTTAAAAACAAAGCCGATATTTTTGATTTTTTGATTGCTAACAATTTTGCCGCATCCATGCTCTTTATTTACAGCTTCGACTCCTGTCCAAGTTGGGGGGGGGATATGCATTTTATTACACAGATTATCATATAAGTCTTTTCGAGTAGAATGATTATCATTTACCAAGTTGAAAATACCTGTGAGTTTTTTTGTGATACAAAATTGTATAGCGTTTAAAATATCTTCTAGGTCGGTGTTGTTGGTAGGTTCTGTTCCGTTCCCGTCTAAAAATTTTCCGCTCATATTTCTAGCGCGATTTTCCAGGCTTCTTCCCGGACCAAAAATCCCGCCTAGTCTTAAGATGCAAACTGCTACAAAAGGATTAGAGATTTCTAGGTAGGTTTTTTCCGTTTCAACTAGCGTTTTGGCTTTTTCTGTTTTTATGTCCAAAGCGGCCTCCTCTGTCACAAAGAACTCCGAGGCGTCTTTGTAGACAAAAGTACTACTTGTATAGATAAGATAAAGAGGTTTTTGTCTTGTTTCTAGTATCTTAGCAATGTTTTGTGCTGTTTTTAGGTAAGTTTCTTCGTAGGACGTTCCCTGATGAGGGGCTATAAAAATGCCTAAAACGTCAGATTTGTCTATGATTTTTTTGAGGTCTTCTTTGTTTTCTGTGGTTAAAAGGAAAGCATTACTACCTAATTCTGTTAATTCTTTTATTTTGGAAGGGGTTGTAGTCGAAGTCAAAAAGCTAACATTAGGGCCTAACCCCTTTTGTAAAAGAGCCTTTCCTACATAACCAGCACCTAATATGAAAAAAAACATTAGAAAGATCTTTTTTTATGTTTGATGGTTTGAGATCTTAACTCAATCTAACCGTGGATAGCAAGTATTTTGGTTAGTAAAAATTTCTTTGTGTTGCTTTTTTGAAGGTGAATAGGTATTCTTTTGGTTTAATTTTCTTTTTTGCACCGATGGCTCAATGGATAGAGTACCC